>NZ_CP194644.1:3660136-4270159 GCF_050990935.1 Streptomyces sp. L7
GATCGGAAGCGCGCGTCTACTCACGGACGACGGGATCGCGTTCCCCGCTGAGGTCGCTGCTGCGGTGGACGGCCATCTGGCGGCGGCGCACACGCCGGTTCTGCTGGCTGTCGACGGGGCGGCCGTCGCGGTACTGGCGGTGGAGGACACGGTGCGGGAGTCTGCGGCTTCGGCCGTCGCCGAACTGCGTCGGCTCGGACTCCGCACCGTCCTGCTCTCCGGCGACACCGCAGCCGTCGCCGAGCCCGTCGGCGCCATGATCGGCGTCGACGAGGTCATCGCGGGGGTGCTCCCCGAGCAGAAGGCGGCGATCGTCGATGGGCTGCAGCAATCGGGACGCCGGGTGGCGATGGTCGGCGACGGCGTGAACGACTCGGCCGCGTTGGCGACCGCACGCCTCGGGCTCGCCGTGGTGCAGGGCACCGATATCGCGCTGAAGTCGGCAGACGTGATCATCGTCCGAGACGATCTGATGGCCGTCCCGGATGCCGTCCGGCTGTCCCGGGCGACGCTGCGGACGATCCGGATGAACCTGGTCTGGGCCTTCGGCTACAACGTGGCGGCGATCCCGTTGGCCGCCGCTGGGTTGCTCAACCCGCTGATCGCGGCGGCGGCGATGGCGTTGTCCTCCACGCTCGTGGTGGCCAACAGCCTGCGGCTGCGATCCTTCGGGGGCTGACCGGAGCGTTCAGCGAACGATAACGCTGACCGCGGGAAGCGTGCGTCGGTCAGCGTGTCCGTAGACCGGGACAGCGGCCAGGCGCTCCGCGCGCAGCAGCATCCCGGCGTCGCCAGTCGCTTCGCCCACGCGGGCGAGCGCGTTACAGAGGGTGGCCGGCCCGCATACGCGAGCGGCGTCATCGTCCGCCACCAGCTCAGAGAGCAGGCTGACTGTCCGCGAGAACTCGCGGGCAGTCGGAAGGAGCGGGAAGCAGGCCGCGTTCAGCTTCGCGAGCTGCAGCACGCGTCCATGCCGGCGCCGCAGGTGGGACCGCTCATGCTCGACGATCGCGCGCACCTGGTTGGCGGGAAGCGTCTCTTCGAGGGCGGAGGAGATCAAGATGCGGCCGTCCGCCGTGCAGCAGGCGAGAAGTCGTTCGTCGCGCACATAGGTGACGTGCTGTCGGCCGACGCACTCCACCCGGTATCTGGTACGGGCCGCGAGCAGGAAGGCTGCGCTGTCGGTGCTGCGCTGCGCCTCTGACATCGGCTCGGATCTCGTCACCGCCAGGGCGATGAGAGCGCCGAGCGCGCCGAGGCCGACCCAGACGAACAGGGAGGCAACGGTCGGGGCGTAGGCACCGAGCCACGCAGTGTGCAGGTTCGCCATCACGATCACCGCTGCACTCGCCACGCTGCCGAGCAGCGACAGTGCACCCGCAGCGAACGCCGCGAGCCAGAGCGCGATCGCGATGCCGGGATGGCGCACTCGCCACGATCCGCGCGCGAGCAGCAGCGGAGCGGTCGCCGTCACGAGGACGGCGACACCGAGCAGCGCGAAGACGACGACCACGGGGCTACTTGCTGAGCGCTTTGCGAAGGATCGTGAGGTCGTCGTCGCTCAGAGAGCCGGTGAACTGCATCAGCACGGCCTCTCGATCCGGTGCGTCGGCCAGGGCGGAGGCCATGGATGTGACCGCGCGCTCCGAAGGGGTCTGCGCTGCTTCGAAGAGCCACAGCCGCGACGTCGGGCCGGGGAGCCGGTTGACGACTCCCTTCTGCGTCAGCCGTTGCAATGCGGTGATCACCGTCGTGAGGGCCAGGGTCATCCCCTGTGCGTCGAGCTCTGCGAGCACATCACGGCTCGCCATCGGCGTGGGCGAAGCGGACAGGATTGCGAGGACACTCGCCTCGAGTGTTCCCCTGTCGCGCCTGGCCATTTCCACTCCTCGTCCGGGTTCACGGATCGAAGCAATCTTAACATCCGGTGCGTGTCGGGCACTCATGCGGGCCTTTCGTCAGTCGTAGCCAAGTCACCAGGGGAGGAACGCCAAGCACATGCCGGCGCTCATGCTCAGAAGCAAGAAGGAGTTCACGCGATCGCCGGTCACGTTCGCCCGCGCTGCCGCCGGCGCGAAGAGTCTGACCAGGAACAGGAGTGCGCCGGCGCCGAAGAACACCGCGGCCACAATGCCAACAGCGCCCCATCCGGGCGCGGAGGCCATCGTCATCGGATGGACCGCCGACGCATCCATGTCCATCGTGCCGTCGAGGTGCGTCCCCGCCTGGAGCATCTGCACCGCCATGACGACCATGGCCGACATCATCACAGCGTGGTAGCAGAGCAGTGCACGACCGCCGTGCAGCTCGTGAGCGTTCGTCGCCGACCGTGCCACGATCGCGAGGATGACGTAATAGACCACCGCCGGCCCGAACACGATGAGCTGAGCGATCGGCGGAAGAAGCATGTTCGCATCCAGCGCCATCGTGATCATCGTCCCGGCCAGGAGCACGTGCAACACGTCACTGATCCGGGACAGGAGGGAGGGATGCCCCACGATCGCGCGCGTGAGGTAGCCGGCACCACCGATGCCGAACAAGATCGCGATGACCATAGCGACGACGCCGGGATACATCATCGTGCAGGTTCCTTTCTTGTACGACTTTTTCCGCGCTACCCGCGCCGTCTCGTTCGTCGCCGCGTCTTCAGTCAGCGGCGAACCGTGACAGCGTCCCACGTCCAGCGACCAGGCCGCTGCGTCTCCGGCTCATCCCGTGCACCACCCAGGATGAGCACGATCAGCACCAGCGCAGCCGCGGCCTGGGAAAGGAGCACGAGCACGGACACCCATCCACACTACATCTTGTAGAGTGGCGAACGAGCGACTAACTGTACACGACTTGTGCAGGGCGGGACTGTCACCGACGCCATCCGTCCCGAGGTGAACAAAGTTGCTGTCGGGTCGGATTCGCAACGCATAGCCGTTGGCTCCCCGGGTGGGGCCGAGTTGTAGGGTTGGAGCGTCGCGATGCCCGTGTGTCGAGCCCGCGAGGTGTGCCGGGAAGCCTGGTCGGCGATTGTGTTGGTGCGCCTTGACGGGGAGGTTGGCATGGCGGACTCGTGGTGGCGGATGCGCTCATGATCGACATCGAGCCGTTCAGCGTGGTGATTTTCTTGGTCGCCGCAACCGTGATCATCGCTGTGCTCTCGAACCGGTTGAGCACGTGGATTCGCGTGCCGGCGCCGGCGTTGTTCCTGGCGGCGGCGGCTGCGGCTTCAGCTGTGTTCCCCGTCCTCGGCACGGTTCCCGACCAGGCGAACGAACGGATCGTCACCGTTGCGTTGATTTTCATCCTCTTCGACGGCGGGATGCACATCGGCTGGCGTCGTTTCCGTTCGGCGGCCGGGGCGATCACGGTGCTCGGAATCGCAGGCACCGCTGTCACCGCGGCGGGAATTGCTGTCGCGTCGCATTTCTTGTTCGGTTTCGGGTGGCAGACCGCGTTGCTGATCGGGGCGGCGCTGTCGCCCACGGATCCTGCGGTCGTCTTCTCGATTCTGGGTAAACGTGAGATCACGGGCCGCTCGGGGACGACCCTCGAGGGAGAGTCCGGGGCGAACGACCCGGTCGGCATCGCGCGGGACTGTCTGAATAACAATGAAGATGGTCTTGACGGCTTCGGCTGGGGCTGACCTGCTGTTTAACTGACACGGCGTGTGCTGTTGTCCTGACACCGACGAGTCGTCCCGGCCGAGGTTCGCCGTCGCTGTCCCGGAGCCTTTCGGGGCTGGGTGGAACGTGACTTCATAGGACCTTGTTCGCGCACGATGCCTCGTCATTGTTGTGTCCGTTCCGCACCGCTCCGGGGCTCTTCCGTCGGAGAGGAACCCAATGAAGGAACAACAGCAGCTGACCGGCACGATCATTGTCGGTGGGATTGACGCGCACTCAAACACCCACCATGTCGCCGCCCTGGACTCCTCGGGAAGGCGTTTGGGGAGTCAGGAGTTCACCGCGTCGACCCGCGGTTACCAGGACGCGTTGGACTGGCTCGGACACTTCGGTGTGATCGACAAGATCGGGATCGAATCGACCGGATCGTATGCGGCCGGCCTGACCAGGTTCCTGCTCGCTCGCGGCGTTGAGGTCGTTGAGGTCAATCAGCCTCATCCTCACCTGCGCGCCTGCCGCGGCAAAGACGACGCGATCGACGCTGAAGCAGCGGCGATGAAGGCCCTCTCCGGCCAGGCCGCGGTCGTGCCGAAGATCACCACCGGTGTCGTCGAATCCATCCGGATTCTGCGGGTCGGCCGGGACTCCGCGATCCGTTCGCGCACCCGCGCGCAACTCCAACTCCGGGATCTGCTCATCACCGCGCCTGCTGAATTACGGGAGCAGGTTACCGAGCGCACCACCGCCGCGTTGATCGAGCGCTGCGCTGGCCTGCGACCAGAGCGCTACAACATCGCCGACCCGTTCCACGCCACGAAGTACGCGCTTCGGACGCTCGCGAAGCGTGTTCTCGACCTCACCGCCGAGATCCGCGATGTCGACGTCGTGCTGGAGGAACTCGTCGCCCAAACAGCACCCACTCTGATTTCCAAGCTCGCGATCGGCACCGGGCACGCTGCCCAGCTCCTGGTCACCGCAGGGCAGAACATCGACCGGTTACACTCCGAAGCCGCGTTCGCCCGACTCTGCGGTGTCGCACCGATCCCGGTCTCATCAGGTAAGACCCAGCGGATGCGCCTGCACCGCGGCGGTGACCGACAAGCCAATGCCACTCTCCACATGATCGCGGTCTGTCGTCTCCGATACCACGAGCCCACGATCGCTTACGCGCAACGCAGGCTGGCCGAAGGACTCTCGAAAAAGGACGTCCTCCGCTGCCTCAAACGCTTCATCGCCCGCGAGGTCTACCACGACCTGAAATCCGACCTCGGACTCACTTGACTTCTATAGGACCGTCAGCAGGTCAGCCCCAGCCGAAGCCGTCAAGACCATCTTCATTGTTAAACGGACAGTCCCGCAAACGGAGACGAAGAATGTCGCGTGTCAGGGCTACTCGTCTCGGGGGTCCTTCAGGTACTCGCTTGCGTCGGGAGGGTTGGCGTTGTGGGAGCGAGGAGTGTGCATATAGCGTCCGGCGAGCAGTGGCGCGTATCGAGTCGCTGACGCGATTGAAGGATCGCCATGAGTTCATTCTCGAGGTCGGCGAGCTCCCGCAGTCGCTGGCGAACCTCAGTGAGTTTGGTGTCCAGCACGGTGGTGACGTGGTCGCAGGGAGCGGATCCGCTGTCTCGGATCTGGAGGATTCCGCGGATGTCCTTCAGGGTCAGCCCTGCTGTCTGCGCGGACCGGATGAATTGGATTCGCGCGACGGCCGCAGACGTGTAGTCGCGGTACCCGCTGGGTGTCCGGGGTGGTTCTGCGACGAGGCCACGGCGTTCATAGAAGCGCACGGTCTGCGGGTTGATGTGTGCGCGCTCGGCGAGTTCACCGATCAACATTTTGGTTTCCTCCCTGCTTGACCTTGTACTGCGGTGCAAGGCTTACCGTTGCGGCATGGAGATAACCCTGCAGTACTTCGATGGTTGCCCGAACTGGATGACGACGGAGCAGCGCTTGCATGAGCTCACTGACGGGCGCGCGGACATCACCATTCAGCGTCAGTTGGTGAGCAGTGTCGAGGAAGCCGAGACGCTGGGGTTCCACGGTTCCCCGACCGTCCTGATCGACGGCGATGATCCGTTCGCCGAACCGGATGCGCCGGTCGGTTTGGCGTGCCGGGTGTACCGGTCCGGTGCCGGCTTCGCCGGTTCTCCGACCCTCGAGCAGTTGAACGACGTTATTGAGTCGCGTCATCGTTCGGCCTCGCGCTGACCGGAGTTGATGTTGAGGAATCGCGGGGCGGTGCTTCGCGTGTGCGCCCATGGCGTCGTTCGGCCAGCATCATCCCGGGGATCGTGGTCAGCGCGATGATGGCGAGCAGGATGGTGAGGAGGCCTAAGCCGTCGAAGGCCAGCCATTGCGCGAAGACACCGCCCAGGAGGTTGCCGAGAAGGTAGCCGACTCCGAGAACAACCGAGTAGACCCCCATGATGAGGCCGCGGTTTGGGCGGAAGTCTGCGGAGATGTCGGAGAGATGGGTGAGCGCTGCGGGTGTGAAACCCGCCTCCAGGAAGACTCCGACGACGACGATCGGTATCGCGACTGTTAGGGCGATGCCGTGGTTCGCCATGATGAGCCCGGCAGAGGTGAGGACTGCACCGCTGATGGTGACGGTGAGGGTCGGCAGGGTGGGTAGTCGACCGACGATGAAGGACCATCCGATGATGCAGACGCTGAACAGGAGCACGTAGCCGCCGAGGATTGGGGAGAGCCAGGCGGGGTGGTGGGCTAGGGAGCCGGTGAATCGTTGGCCGGGGAATGCGCGGTCGCCGGCGAGGACGTAGGTGATTTGCGAGGTCACCCAGGTGCCGAGGATGGCGTTGACCGCGATCCAGGACGGGAGGAAGGCCAGGAGCTGCCTGTTGCTGAAGATCTTCAATCTGCGGCGAAGTGTCACTGGGGTGGTGTCGGCTTTTGGCCGGTCGGTGCGGGTGAATGTCGCGACGAGGATTCCGGCGATGGCGTAGATGCCGGCGAGCACGGTGAAAGCCCAGAGCCCGGTGTCGGCGTACAGTGCCGGACCGATGACTGCGCCCACTGCGATACCGCCGGAGGAGGAGAGTTCGTACATGCTGTTGAGGCGGCCGCGACGGTGACGGTCTTCATCGGTGCTGTCGGCGAGTAGGCCGAGGGTGGCTGGGGTCGCCATCGCAGCCGACGTGCCGTCGATGAGCCGGGACACTCCGACGATCGCGACCACCATCGCCAGCGGAGGTGTTGCGTTGAACACCGACGCGCCCGGCGTCAGCACAATCCCGACGGCGGCGACGAGCGGGGCGACCACCAGAAAGAGGCGACGCCCCTTCAAGTCGCTGAGCGAGCCAGAGAGCGGCGCGAGAATCAATTCGGCCAGATATGCGAGGGCGGACAGTGCACCCAGGACGAGTGAACTGATGGGCACGCCGTGGTGCGCGAGGTCGACGAAGTAGCTTCCGACGAGGAGTGCGCCCGCCGCTGAGGCCGCGCGAAGGAGGAATTGGGCGAGGATGACGACTCCAGCCGCATGAGCGCCGCGCGGACGTCTTCTCGGCCGGTCGATGCGACCTGCTCGCGCGGTGACGTCGGTCACCGGTATTCGGGGTTGCTGGCGAAGCCGAATCTCTCGCCGTTGTTCCACTGCTCTCGCAGGTTCCCGTAGGCGGGGATTCCTCCGGAGTCCTTCAGCCTGCGAGCAGTGTGCAGAAGATTCCAGGTCATGAAGGTGGTGTTCCGGTTGGTGAAGTCGTTCTCTGGTCCGCCGGAGCCGGGGTCGAGGTAGGACAGTCCTGGCCCTATCGGTCCGATCCAGCCGGCGTCGGCGGCCGGCGGGATGGTGAAGCCGATGTGCTGCATGCTGTACAGCAGCGACATTGCGGCGTGTTTTACCCCGTCTTCGTTGCCGGTGATGACGGCGCCGCCGACCTTGCCGTAATAGATGTATTGCCCTTTGGCGTTGTAGAGCCCGCTCATCCCGTATAGCCGTTCGACGAGCTTTCGTGTGACCGAGGCGTTGTCGCCGAGCCAGAGCGGTCCACCGATGACGAGGATGTCGGCTGCGTCGACCTTCGGCCAGATCAGCTCCGGCCATTCGTCGCTCGCCCAACCGTGGTCGCGCATATCCGGATACACGCCGGTCGCGACGTCGTGGTCGATGAACCGGATGGATTCGACGGTGACTCCGACTGACCGCATCAGCGCGATGCTGCGCTCTATGAGGCCCTGGGTGTTGCTCACCTGCGGACTGGGCTTAAGGGTGCAGTTGATGTAGAGAGCGCGCAGGTCGTCGTAGCGGGCGGGCGGAGCCGGTCGGTCGTTCATGAGGGCACGCTACGCGCAGCGAACGGTTCGGCTCTGTGCGCTCGATCACCGGCCGGGCATCCGTGCTCTCGGCGTACAGTGCGCGGCATCGCGACGAGATGAAGAAGGAACCGATGAGACTTCCGGCTGTGACCGTGTTCGATGTCAACGAGACGTTGTCAGACTTGTCCGGCATGTCATTTCGGTTTGCTGAGATTGGTGCACCCCGGGAGGAGGCCGCGTTGTGGTTCGCGACGGTCCTCCGTGACGGGTTCGCTCTGGCGGCGGCTGGTGGCAGCGAGCGGTTCGCCACCATCGCCGAGGACCTTCTGCGGCTTCGGCTGCGCGATCAGCCGCTCAACACTGATATCGAACCGGCTGTTGCGCATGTCTTAAGTGGATTCGCGGAGCTGAGCCTTCACCCTGATGTCGTGCCCGGTGTATCAGCGTTGCACGCGGCCGGCCGGCGGCTGGTCACTCTCAGTAATGGTTCGACGTCGGTGGCCGACCGATTGTTCCGTACAGCTGGGATCCGGGAGATGTTCGATGCGCTGCTCAGCGTGGAGGACACGTCGCGGTGGAAGCCGGCCCGCGAGGCGTACGAATACGCTGCGAACGCTTGCGGAGTGGGGGTGGGGGAGATGATGCTGGTGGCTGTGCACCCGTGGGACATTCATGGCGCGGATGCAGCGGGGCTGCAGACGGTGTGGGTGAACCGTTCCGGAGGGCCGTATCCGCCGTACTTCGCGGCCCCTCTGTACGAGGTGCGCTCGCTGGAAGAGCTCGCCCGCTTGGGTTGAGGTGCCCAGGCTTAGTCGATCGGCGGGTGAACGGTGAGCTCGAACCGTTCATCGTAGAACGCCACGTACCCAGCAGGTACGCCGGAATCTGCTAGCGGTCGTTCGTAGCTCCATAGCTGATCGGTGTAGGCGTCGCCGCCGAGCGTGAATGGCCAGTACGACGCTTCGCCTTTGTAAGGACAGATCGTGTGAGTCCGGGTGGGAAGCAAGGGTACGAGGATGTCGGCGCGCGGCACGTAATAGCGTGTCGGCAGGCCGGTCTCGTACAGGAGGCGCCCGCGCACAGTGTCGGCTAGGACCTGTCCGTCGAGTGAGAGCTGGATGCGCTGTGACGTGGCGCGCACGTCGACACGGTGGAAGGGGTCGCGTGGGTGTCCGAGGATCTGGTCGTCGTCCTCCAGCCATGCATCGAAGTTGCTGAAGCGGAGGACGACCATTCCTGCCAGCTCATCGTCTGCTGGGGATGGCAGAGCGTTCTGCGACGGGAGGATGTGGTCGGGGAGGAGGATGTCCTCGACAGGGACCGCGTAGGTGGGCACAGGGCCGCTGGGCGGCCAGACCAGCAGGGCGCGCCGGCTGTCGAGGACGACCCTCCCGGCGAGGACGGCGCGGATCCGCTTACGCGTCGGCTCGACGCGAAAGTCGTCGTTGTGGCTGGCGAGAAGTTCACCCATCCGTATCGTCATCGATGCTCCTAAAGGTTGCGCCCGGCGAGCCAGCGTTTGGCGATGGTGGCGGGGGTCGCCTTCGTGGCGCCGCTGCTCTCGCTGTTGAACTCGATCAGGTCCGACGTTGTCAATGCGTGGGAGACCTCATTGAGCACTTTGGAGACCGTGGGGGTGGCGTTCATGGAGTTGATCAACGGGAGCACGTTCTGGGCGAGGATCAGGTTTTTCGGGTCCTTCAATGTGACCAGGTCGTTGGCCTTGATCGCAGGAGAGGTCGTGAAG
This sequence comes from Streptomyces sp. L7, assembly GCF_050990935.1. Lineage (GTDB taxonomy): Bacteria > Actinomycetota > Actinomycetes > Actinomycetales > Microbacteriaceae > Leifsonia. The sequence goes on from NZ_CP194644.1 coordinate 3,669,776, forward strand.
ATGTCCGCGACCTGCACACTTCCGCTGGTGAGCGCTCGGATGGTGAGCGGTCCGCCGCTATCGCTGATCGGTTCCAACGTGACATCCACCCCATACACGCGTTTCAGCCCGGCGCTGCCGGCCGGGCGCACCGCGAACTCGGGGTTGGCGGCGATCGTCAGGTTGAGCGGAACATGCGCGAGGTCGCTGATGCTGGTGACGTGGTACTTCTCCGAGAATGCCTTGGTGACATTCTCGGAGTCCTTGTCTTGCGCCGCGGATTCGTCCAGCACTGTGAATCCGGCGGGAAGCTTCTTGCTCAGTTGTGCGTAGACGTCGCTGCTGGAGGAAGCTGTCGCGGCCTTGTCGTAGTACTGAAGCAGGTTGCCGGAGTATTCGGGAATCAGGTCGATGGATCCGTCCTGAAGCGCTTTGAGGTAGAGCTCGCGCTGACCGATGTTGAACCGCCTAGTCACGGCGATGCCCTTGCTCTCCAACGCCTGCGCATACACTTCCGCGATGATCGCGGACTCTGGGAACGCCGCCGATCCGATGACGATGTTCCCGCCGGACGGTGAGCCGCTCGTCGTCTGGGCTGCGGAACCGCCGAATGGCGCGCCTGCGGTGCAACCCGCGAGCAGCAAAGCCGCAGCGATCGCCGCTCCGGTCAGAACGGGTCGTCGCAGTCGTGGGGACATGTGTGGGGAGCCTCTCCTCGGCGATCGTGTGTGTCTTGGGTCAGAGCTGTGCGAGCGCGTCATCCAGCGCGCGATGGAATGTCGGATACGCGTAGATCGTGTCTCGGAGATGCTCGATCGGCGTGCGTTCGTGAACGGCGAGGGTGAGGAGGGAGAGGACTTCGCCTCCGACGGGACTTGCCGAGGTCGCTCCGACCAGGATTCCGCGCCGGCTGTCCACGATGAGTTTGATGAATCCCTGGTTGCCGATGGCGTGCAACCATCCGCGTGTGGAATTCGGGATTTGCGTGAGGGCAGTTGTGATTTGGAGGTCGGCGCGGCGCGCTTCGGCCTCGGTGAGCCCGACCGCTGCGATTTCCGGGTCGGTGAACGTCACCCGTGGTACAGCGTGGTATTCGCCGGCGCCGTGGTCCCTGCCAAGGATGGTGTCCACCACGATCCGGGCTTGGTACACCGACACGTGCGTGAATGCTCCCCTGCCGGTGATGTCGCCGATGGCGAAGACGGTGTCGGTGAGCCGGCCGTGGTCGTCGGTAGTCAAGGAGCGCCCGGTCGCGTCCACGCCGATGCTGTCCAGGCCCAGGTCGGTGATGTTGGGTCGGCGTCCGGTTCCGACCAGCAGTCTCTCAGCGGTCAGCGTCGTCCCGTCGACCGTGACGGTGAACCGCGCACCGTCGTGGCTGACGGAGTCCGCAGGGGATCCCGTGTGCACTCGGATGCCTTCCGCGGTGAGGACATCCTGGATCAGGGAGCTGGATTCCGGTTCTTCGGCGGGAAGGAGCCGGTCGGCGGCTTCGACGATGTCGATGGTGCTGCCGAACCGGGCGAACGCTTGGCCGAGTTCGACGCCGACGGCGCCACCACCGAGGACGATCAGGGATTCCGGCGCCGTCGTGGCAGCGACCGCGTCGCGATTGGTCCAGAAGGGGGTGTCGGCTAGGCCCGGGATCGGGGGGACCGCTGGCGAGGTGCCGGTATTGAGGATGATCGCCTTGCGGGCTTGATAGGTGGTGTCCACGACCTGCACTGTGTCGGTACCGGTGATGGTGGCGTGGCCGCGTACGAAGCGGCCTCCCGCGTTCTGGAAGCGGTCGACGGCGACCTGGTCGTTCCAATCGTCCGTTGCTTCCGTGCGGATCCGGTGGGCCACGGGTGCGAAGTCCGGGGTAGTTTCGGCGGTGCCGGCGAGTGCGGGGACGCGGCGTGCTTCGGCGAGAACGTTCGCGGCGCGGATCATCATCTTGGTGGGGATGCACCCGTAGTACGCGCATTCCCCGCCGACGAGGTGTGAGTCGATTCCGATCACCGACAACCCTGCGTGGGCGAGCTCTTCGGCGGCTGTTTCACCGCCCGGACCCATTCCCACAACGATGACATCGACTTGTTCGGCCATGGTCCGCTCTTCCTTTCTTCGGAGATGCTGCTTGCGACGCGGCGCGTCGGTCGTGAGTGAGGCGGCGCATCCACCGAGCGAAGAGACCAGGGCGGTTCGTCTCGGAGTCAGCGTTGGGTGCGGGCGCTTTGGTGACCCGGACGCCGTTCCAGAAGGCAACGTAGCCCTGGATCTGGTTGGCCGCAGCGGAGGGGCTCGGGTAGTACCAGGCGGCGTCCGGATTGGTTTTACCGCCCACTTCGAGGCTGTAGTAGCGGGCGGTGCCCTTCCATGGGCAGACCGAGGTGAGGTCGCTGTTGTGAAACAGGGACCGATCGAGGCTTTCCGGCGGGAAGTATTGGTTACCCTCGACGCGGATGGTGCGATCCGATTCGGCGACGACGACGCCGTTCCACGTGGCACGGTAGGTGGCGGGTGAGGAGCTCATCGGTTTCTCCCTTCCTGGGGTTTTCGCCACAGTAAATCGGGGCAGGCGTATCGCACTGTGATCTCGGTTGCACGAAACGCAGCCCGGTTAGCGCTCTAGGAACGACCCGCGTAGGCGGACGGATTTTCGGCGAAGCGGTGCTCGCATCGGTCGGAGCAGAAGTAGAACTTCTCACCGCGGTGCTGATGGGTCGCGGGGGCGTGGGCGATTTCCACCTGCATACCGCAGACGTAGTCTGTGGCCAGCCGCTGGTGGGTGCTGAATCGTTCCCGGTTGCGGTATAGCCAATAGAGAACGGTTGCGAGAGCGAGCGCGGCGATGTTCAGCCAGGTGGTGTAGTTCCAGTGGAAGGCCGTACTGACGATGGTGTGCGACGGCGCGGGCAGGGGGACTTGGAACAGGCGAAACAGCAGGTCGGTGAGCAATCCTGCCGCGCTCATCACCCCCAGAACAGTGCGAAGAGCTTCCAGGCGATGCGTCGCCCGTAGAGCTTGATGTAGATCAACACCAGCGGAAGGGCGATGAGGTCGGCAAAGGTGAACGCGATGGTCCCGCCGAAGCTGAGCCCGTTGGCGTAGAGCGCGGCCGCCAACGGCACGTTCCCGATCGAGCAGACGAAACTGATGAACGCGATGAAGGGACCGATCAGCACGTTCTCCAGATCGCTCCAGAACCCGTGCCCGGAGAAGAAGGCGACGTGCCATATCGATGCGGGAACGGCGACCGCGAGAACCCCGGCGACCAAGTAGCCGATCACCAGCTCGCGTCGGAGCATCTTCAGGTCTGAGAGGGCGTATCCCGCGGCGTCCGCCCAGCCCGAGCGGCTCCGCATCCGCTGCCAGACCGACGGCTGCGTGGTGCTCGCGCCCGGGACGTCATCTGGTCGCTCGGACTCAGCATTCTGCGCCAACGCCTCCCTCGCCGCCGCCAGTTGCCTGGTGGGGAAGACCCGCGGCGCCAGAAGAGTGAACAGAATGATCATGATTACGCCGCCGACGAATTCGGCCAACGCGAACTGCCACCCGATCAGTGTCCAGAGCACCAGTCCCAGCTCGACAACCAGATTGGTGGCGGCGAGCATAAAGACCATCGCCGTGACGAAGTCGGCGCCTTTCTGAAACAGCGACTTCGCGAGCGCCGCAGCGGCGTAAGAGCAGCTGGAGGAGATAATCCCGAAGAGCCCTGCGCGGGCGACGGTCTTAGGCCGGTGGTCCCCGAGGAACTTCTGCATCTGCCCGCGAGAGACGAAGGCTTGGACCGCCCCGGAGAGCGTGAACCCGAAGATCAGCGCCCAGAGAGTTCCCCAGAGCATGAAGAACGCGGTCGACAATCCATTGGTAATTGTGGTCAGGATCGTCATCGGCTTCTCCAGATGGTGGTCCAATGCGCTCGCTTGTTGTGGCGAGCAGTGTGGATAAGGCGGCGGAGTTCAGCGGCGACGAAGCGGATGCGCCCGATGGGGCCGGTTCCGCAACTGGGGATCCGCGAGTCCTCGAAGTCCGAGCCGTTGTCGAACATGAGTACGCCTTCTTTCACTTGAATGTGTCGGGGTAGTTTGAAGCATTCCACGTTAGGAGAGGGTCCCTGGGGCCAGGTCAAGACGCACAGGGTGATCGAACGCACAGACGAACCGCGGCGGTGTGCGTAAGGTGGCGCGTGATCCTGGCCCATTCTGCCCCGCGAATGCGAGGACGGCTGATAGAGAAGGAAACGTCCACATGAGCTCCGACTTCGACCTGATCGCCATCGGCTCCGGTACCGCGAGTGCTGCCGCCGCGACCAAATGCGCAAAGGCCGGCTGGCGTGTCGCGGTCGTCGATGACTTGCCCTTCGGTGGCACCTGCGCTCTCCGCGGCTGCGACCCGAAGAAGATCCTCCGCCGTGGCGCGGAGGTGATCGACGCCGCCCGCCTCCTGGAGGGCAAGGGCATCGTGCCGGGAAGCCTGACCATTGACTGGCCGGCGGTGATGGCGCACAAACGGGGGTTCACCGAGCCGATGTCGCAGCGGATCGAGAAGGGGCTCGTGGCGTCCGGCGTGACCGCCCTGCACGGGCTCGCCGTGTTCACCGGCCCGGGCCGGCTGAGTGTTGACGGTGTCGAGCACACCGCGTCACATTTCCTGATCGGCACCGGAGCGCGTCCTCGCACGCTGGAGTTCCCCGGCGCAGCGCATGTGATCGACAGCACCGCATTCCTGGAGCTAGATGCGCTGCCGAAGCGGATCCTGTTCGTCGGCGGCGGCTTCATCTCCTTCGAGTTCGCGCACATCGCGGCCCGCGCCGGCAGTGAGGTCACCATTGTCCACCGCAGTGCGCGGCCGCTGCGCCGCTTCGACCCGGACCTGGTGGCGCTGCTCGTGCAGCGCAGCCGGGAGCTCGGCATCGACATCCGACTCGAAACGGAAATCGCCGGCATTGAGCCAGCCGGGGCGCGTATCCGGGTGCAGACGACGCGCTTGGGGGAGTCGGAGACGTTGGAAGTCGAGCTGGTCGTTCACGGCGCTGGACGGGTCCCGGACCTGGATCGGCTGAACCTGGACGCCGCTGGGATCGCGCATGATGAGCACGGGGTGAGCGTGCACCCGCACTTGCAGAGCGTCTCAAACCCGCGCGTGTACGCGGCCGGGGACGCCGCACACACTCAGGGGCAGCCGCTGACCCCGGTGGCCGCGATCGAGGGCAAGGTCGCCGCCTCCAACATGCTCAAGGACGCGGCGGTCGTTCCGGACTACACCGGCATCCCCACAGCGGTCTTCACCGTTCCCGAGCTCGCGGCGGTCGGGCTCCTGGAAGACGAAGTCCGCGCACAGGGGATCGACGTGGACGTGAGATACAGCGACACGAGCGCCTGGTTCTCGAACTACCGGATCGGAGAGCCCGCCGCTGCGGCCAAGATCCTCATCGATCGCGCCACCGACCGGATCGTTGGCGCGCATCTGTTCGGCCCCGAATACGCCGAGCTCGTCAACACGATCGCTTTGGCGATGAAGACCGGGCTCAGCACCCGGCAGGTGAAGTCGATGACTGCCGCGTACCCCAGCGTCGGCTCCGACCTCGGCTCCCTGCTGTGACCGGTCGGGGCAACGACCAACCGGCGACACGGTTCCGGTGGTGGGCCGGTCCGGCGGCAGCGGTGGTCGTCGCGGCGATCTGGGTGGCTTTGGCGCGGGTGAACCTGACCACGACCTATCACTTCGCCCCGGTTGTCGCCGCGGCTGCATGGCCGGTCCTTGACAGGGTCTGGGCGGGCCGGCCGGTGAAGCTCACCGCTGCGGTCGCCGCTTCGGCGGGTGGGGCCGCGATCGCTCTCGTCGCCCTCGTCGTTCTCGCATGCACCGGAACCCTGCGAGGGCCGGCGCTCCTCGGTGTCGCGGTCCTGGTGGAGGCGATAGCCGGGGCGGCTTCGGGAGGCGTTCTCGGCCTAGTGCTCGTGGTCTCCTTTCGAGCGAGAGGCCGTAATGGGGATTCTCGACGCCGCGTGAACGATAGCGGGCGCCGATCTTAGGTCGTCACTGAAGGCGATGCGATGGGCGCTCCTTCGATAACCGAGCAGAACGCAGCGAGGGTGGCACTGTTGGAGGCGGATGCTTCGTCTGCGCGGCTGGCCGCGCGAATGGCTTCGCGCATGCGAGTCAGATGCGTGATCTGCTCCTCGATGTGGCGCAGATGTTCGGCGAGGAAGTCACGGACGCTGGCGCAGGGTTCGGTGCCGTCGCGGTGCAGGGACAGTATCTGGTTGATCTCCTCCAGTGTCAGCCCGAGTGTTTGGGCCTGGCGGATGAAGCGGAGGGTGCTGACGTCGTCTTCGCTGTAGAGGCGGTACCCGGCGCTGTTGCGTGCCGGGCTGTTCAGAAGGCCTCGTTGTTCGTAGAGCCTCAACCCTTTGCGGGTGGTGCCGGTCAGTTCAGCTGCCTGTCCCGCAGTCAGCGGGACTTCGCTGGTCAGCATGGTTGCTCTGTCGCTCTCTTTTGCATTTTCCTCCGAAGCTGGTGCTGTCAGGCCAGTGGTGCGGCGGGTGGGAAGTCGAGTTCGGTGCCGGCGTAGTGGTTGAAGTAGTTGGTGTAGAGGTTCGCGGCGATGTGCGCGAACAGTTCTTCCAATTCGGTGTCGCTCCAGCCCGCTTCCCGCGCGTGAGCGCGGACCGCCTCGGAGACGTAGCCTGTAGTTGCGGCAACATGTCGGGCGACCTCGGCCAGGGCCGATAGGCGTGCGTCGAAAGTGATCTCGCCGGTGCGGATCTGGAGGATCTGTTCGTCGCTGAGTCCGGCGGCGCGCGCCGACGCGGTGTGCGCGGCTTGGCAGTAGTCGCAGCCGTTCTGATTTCCCACCGCCAGGGCGATGATCTCGCGTGTGCGGGCGTCGAAGGTCCCGTGCTCGCGGATCGCGGAGGTCATGGCGGCGTAGGCGGCGACGACGACCGGCGATCGCGCCATCTGCGCGTGGATGTTCAGCAACCGTCCGGACCTTTTCTTCAACTGTTCTGCGATGGGGCGCGAGGGTTCGGGGAGGTGGTGGAATACGTCAGTCATGGGTGGGGGACTCCGAGAGTGGTGTTGGTTGGATGGTGACTCCTGTGCCGGGTTCGAAGGCGATCATTCGTCGCAGGAACCAGGCAAAGGGGGTGGGAAGCGGGTAGGTCCAGGCTGCATTTCGCACTTCGGCGCCGCTGACGCGCAGGTGACGGTAGCGGGCGATCCCTTTCCACGGGCACACGGTGGTCAGGGCGCTGGGGGTCAGGAGGTCGGAATCCACATCTGATTCTGGAAAGTACAGGTTGCCCTCTACGAGTACTCCGCGCGTCGTCGAGGCGATGAGGGTGTTCCCGAGATACGCGGTCGCCGTTCGCCGCTTCATCTCAGAGCGCGTCTCTGGTGAGCTGCCGGAGCCGGGCGGGGTCGGTAATGACGATGCGGCCTCGTCCTTGCCGGATCAGGTCCCGGTCGGCGAAGTCGCTGAGGACTCGGCTGGTGGCCTCCCGGGTGGCGCCGATGACGCTGGCTAGTTGCTCGTGGGTGAGCCGGACCTGGAGGGTGCCGCGGAAGCGTCCGCTGGCGCCGGGGTGGGGGCGGGTGAGATTAAGAAGGGTTGCGGCGACGCGGGCTTGCAGGGGTCGCAACGCCAGGTCGGTGAGTCGGTCCTCCAGCTCGCCGACGCGTTCGCCGAGGATCCGGGCGACGCGGATGGCGATGCGCGGATCGGCGAGGAGGAAGCGTTCGACATCGGTGACCGAGAGCTGGCAGATGAGCGCGTCATCGATCGCTTCGGCGTAGCTGTCGTACATCCGCTGGCCGACCAGAGCCATCTCGCCGAAGACCGCCCCGGGTTCCAGGATCGCGAGGGTGAGCGCCTTGCCGTCCTCCGCCACCCGGAAGATGCGGACGCGGCCGGCCTTCAGAATGAAGAGCGATCGGATCGGCTGGGCCTGGCTGTACAGCAGCTGCCCGCGGCTGAAGGGCACCGCGGGGGCCATGCGGTCCATGGCTTCGATCTCTGCAGCACTGAGGTCGGCGAAGAGGTCCACCTCGCTCAGGCAGGAGAAGGGGTCCCGTGGGCCTGCGTCGGCGGCGTGGTTCTGCGCCGACGCCGGCCCGAGCGGCGACCACGGCGCCGACTTGCCGAGTCCGCCCAGTCGGGGGTCGATATCGCTCATGCTCGCCTCCGGGCGATCGGGACGGCGACGGCCGCCAGGATGAGGGCGTAGATCAGGTGCCCCATCAGGGACAGCATCGTGGTTGCGCCGAACGATAACACGGCGCCCCCGAGCATCAGCGGCATCATGATCAGCGGCCCGAACACCCACAGGATAACCCCGTAGATCGCACCGGCGGTCAGCCCGCGGCCCCACGAGGTGAGCCATCGGCCGCCGAGTAGTGCGAACACCAGCCCGTAGAAGATCGAGATCATGATGTGGATTCCGAAGCCGACGATCGGGGAGGTGGAGTGGAGCATCCCGGCGATGGTGGTGAGCATGCCCATCATCGACATCATCATGCCGAAGACCACACCGCCGGCGATCCCGCCGACGGCGCCGGCGAGCAATCGTCGGCCCAGCCCGGCTGTGGTGAACCCGGTTGTGGAGGCGTGTGCAGTCATTGCGATTCCCCTTTCTCGAGAATTCGATGCTGCGACGCTAGAAGCATCTCGCCCCACCGGTCTGTGACCGAGACCACAGTTCCGGAAAATCGGTCGGTACGAACCGGCATCCGATCGGATTCGAGCCTCGATTTGGCAGGAGTTCGGTGAGCGTCATCACAGTAGGCGCGAGCGGTGGAGGAGGAGGATCAGGGAGTGATCTCATCGGAATCGGGCGCCAAGAGCGCGGAGAAGCGCTCCCTGCGCCGGGACAGCATCGCGTTCGTGGGAACGGTCGGCTCGGCCGTCGGAATCCAGGCGCCGGCCGGAGGAGTGAGCTTCCTGCCCGCCTTGATGGCGGGCATCGTAGGGCTCAGCGGCCCGGCGTCGTTCGGTTCGGCCGTGGTGGTGATGCTGTTCGTCGCGTTCGCATTCGTGGTGTTCACCCGCGCGTTCGCCTCAGCGGGCTCGGTGTACACCTTCACCGGGCGGGTACTGGGCGTACGATATGGCGTCTTCGCGGCCTGGTTGCTCCTGCTGGCCTACGTGGCGTTCGCCTCGTCCGTGTTCGCGTCGAACGCGAACGCGCTGGTCACCCTGTTCTTCCCGCAGCTTCTCGGCACACCGTTCTGGTTGGTGATGGCGGGGCTGCTCTGGGCGGCGACGATCTTCCTGGTGCGGTACTCCATCCGCGTCTCGACCGTGCTGATCTTCGTCCTAGAAGCGGTCGCGGTGGTTCTGATCGGTGTTGTCGCCGTCGCGATGCTCGTCCACGAGCCGGCCCGAGTGGCGTCGTTGGGGCTGCAGCCCTTCAATCCGGTCGGTGTTCCGATCGGCGTCCTCGCTCCGGGGGTCATCTTCGCATTCACCGGGTTCGCGGGGTTCGAAGTCGCTGCGACGTTGGGGGAGGAGTCGCGTGCCCCGCGCCGGGTGATTCCAGCTGCGATGGTCACCGCCCTGGTGGTCTCGGGAGCGATCTACACGGTGATGTCGTACGTCGAGACGGTGGCCTATCCGTCGGCGTCCGCGTTAGCAGCAGCCGCCGATCACGGGGTGCCGTTGGCGGCGATCGCGGACCGCTTCGTCGGGTCCGGGATGGGCGCGGCCGTCATCGTCGCCTCGATCATCAGCGGGTTTGGGGCACAGTTGGCCGCAGCCAACGGTGCGGCGCGGCTGCTGTTCGCGGGAGGCCGTGCCGGGATCGTGCCGGGCCGGGTCGAATTCACCCATCCACGGTTCCGCACCCCGACCCGCGCGATCGCGGTTGTGGCAGTGGCGACGATCGTGCCGTTGCTCGCGTTGAATTCCCGCTCGCCGCTCGGCGCTTTCGACGACCTGGCGACCTACGGCGCGGACCTGATCGTGGTCGCCTACCTGCTGAGCCTGATCGCCGCGGTCGTCTTCTCGATCCGACAGCGCCGCGCCGCTCGAGTCGTCGTCCTCGCTGTCGGTGTCCTCCTCGTCGGCTACGTGATCGCGGCGACGGTGTTCCCGTTCCCCGCGGGCGAGTCGCGGTGGTATCTCATTGCCGCCGGCCTGTCCCTGGTTGCTGGCGGGGTGATCGCTGCCACGCTGAGGAGGGACCGATTGCGGACCGCGGAGCTCTTCGGAGACGACCCGGTACCGCCCACAGCCGAACGGATGACCGCGAGCAGCGCTACCCGTCCGGTCGAGTGAGCTTCCGGAGTTCCACCAGGTCCGCCTTCCCGGTCGGGTTACGTGGGATCTCCGTCACCACATCGATGCGCCTTGGCCGCGCGAACACCGGCAGCAGCCCCCGAACCCAGATTCGGAGCTCGTCGGTGGTCGCGGGGCTGCCGAGCACGACCGTGGCGGCAACTGCCTCGCCGCCGTCCTGGTCGGGTTCCCCGTAGGCGGCGGCGTCGGTCACAGCTGGGTGGGTGCGCAAGGCGTCCTCGACGGTGGCCGGGGCGATCTTCACGCCGCCTCGGTTGATGAGGCCGGCGACGCGCCCATGGACGGCGACGGTCCCATCCTCCAGAAGCGACGCACGGTCACCGGTGCGCAGCCATCCCGCGTGCAGCCGGTCGCTGGTCGCGGCGGGATTCGCCCAGTATCCGCCGGTGACGACGCCGCCTTGGACCAGAAGCTCCTCATCATCGCCGACCCGTGCGTGCAGCGACGGGATCAGCGTTCCTCCGGCCGGTGTGGTGGTCGTGGTCTCGCGGACGCTGATCATCCCCGCCGTCTCGCTCATCCCGTACACATCGAACAACCGCACCTGAGGCAGTCTTTCCCGCAGAGCGCCCAGCAGCCCGGGCGGCGTCGAGGAGCCGCCGTAGATGATGCTGCGCAATGAGGGGAGGCGCTTGCTGGTGAAGCCGTCTTCGCGCAATAGCTGCGCGAGCATACTCGGGACCAGATCGAGCAGTGTCGCTCTCTCGCGCCGGATGGTTTCGATCAGGGTCCGCGGACGGAACTCCGGCAGGATCACGGCTGTACCGCCCGCGAGCATGATCGGGTTCAACTGCGAGATGTGGCCGGAGACGTAGGAGAACGGCAGATGGATGGGGGTGACTTCACCGACACCCAAGTTCAGCAGGTCACGGTAAGTAGCCGCCACGGTCATGGTCGCGCGATGGCTGATCGTGACGCCTTTCGGGGTACCGGTCGTGCCGGAGGAGTAGACCAGCGCATAGATGTCGTCCGGGTCGGGTTGTGCTCGGTCGTCGTCCCACTCTCGCGTGCTGCCGCTGAGCACGTCGGTCAGGGGAACGGAGTGCGGGATGCGCACACGACGCTCGTCATCGGCCAGTACGATCGCGGGTTCAGCGTTCTGGATCAGTGCCTCCCAGGACGGCGGGTCCAGGTTGGTGGGCAGCCCTGCGTAGATGAATCCGGCCCGGGCGCACGCCCAGATGAGGATCGCCGACTCCACACGGTTGCCCGAGCACAGCATCACTCGGTCGCCGGGGCGCGCTCCGGCGGCGGCGAGCTCGTCGACCGCGCCCTCGACCCGTTCCGCGAACTGGGCGTACGTCAGGGTTCTGCGGGAGTCTTTCACGAGCGGGGTGTCCGGGAACTCTGACGCTGCGGAGGCGAGATTTGCCACGAGAGTCCCGGGAACGGCGCTCGGTCTCGGCATCAGGCGACCGCCGGCTGTGCGACCAGCTGTCGAAGCGGGATCGGCATAGTTCGGGCGCTGCGAGCAAGCCGGCGCAAATACGCGACCGCATTCTCCTCGTGCCCGTTCCGCAAGTACAGCGAGCGGGCCAGCAATTCCGCGCCGCCGTCACCGAGCCCGAATCGGTAGGTCGTGATCCGATCTTCCGTGAGCTCCAACCCGTGGGTGCGGAGAAGGCTCGCGGCGTGCCGGAGCTGTCGGTCGTTGCGGTAGCCGAGGCCACCGTGGACGGCGCTGAGCAGCTTTCCGCTGATGAGGAGATCGGCCGGGCGTGTCGGATGGGTGGGGAGGAGGGCGAGTAGGACCCCATCGGGGGCGAGCACCCGGCGGACCTCGTCCAGGACCGTTTCCAGCTCGGGGAGGATCATCAGCGCCATCGAGCACACCACGGCTCGTGCTGCGCCGTCAGGGAACGGGAGGGCGCGGGCATCCCCGACGTCGACGGTCTCGGCGCCGCGGGCGCGCGCTTTCGCGATCTCGGCCGGGGAGGCGTCGATGCCGTGATAACGACCCCGGAGTTCCGGCCGCCATAGCGGTGCGCTTCCGCAGGCGAGGTCCACGATGAGGCCGTCGGTGGGGAGCAGCGACGCCAGCCAGTCATATCCCGTTCTCCCCGTATCATCGACGCTCGCAGCGAGGACGTCCTCCGTGATTCCGGGCCGCTGCTCGTGGAAGGAGTCCAGGTACGCATCCCAGTCATCGCCGGGCTCCACGCTCATCGGACGTCTCCCGCGCTCGCTGTCCGGCGTTCCGACCTCCGGAATCCGATGCCGCGGGCCCGGCGCAGCAGTTGCGCGGCCCGTCCCGTCACGCCCTCGCGGATGCGCCGCTGGGATTCGAGGATGGCGGCGTTCCAGATTCCGTCGTTGTAGGTCGGGTAGGGGTGCGTCGTAGCGGCGATGTCGGAGACCGTAAGACGCGCCGACACCGCGAGGACGAGTTCGCCGATGCTCTCTCCGGCGCGTGGGCCCACGATCGTCCCGCCACGCAGCCGGCCGCGGCGATCGACGACGAGCTGGGTGAATCCGGACGTGTCCTCGTCGGTGATGGCTCGATCGAGGTGCCGATGCTGCACAGTGATCACCCGCCGCCCCGGGGCCCCGGCGAGGGCGGATGATTCGCCGACCGACGCGACTTCCGGGTCGGTGAAGATCACTCGAGGCTCGCCTGTTGCTGGCCCGGGCTTCTTCGAGCCCAGAAGAGCGTTCCGGGCAGCGATCGCGCCGCTCACGCCCGCGGTGTGCGTGTGCTTCGAAGTGGACGTAACGTCGCCCGCCGCCCAGACCGCAGGATTCGCGGTCCGCAACGCGCGGTCGGTGCTGACCCACCCGTCGTCGTCCTGTCCGATCCCGGCCGCACCGAGATCAAGGGCATCGAGGATCGGGACACGGCCGCCGGCGAACAGCACACGCTCGAACGGCACTGACGTGTCATCGTCGAGGACCGCGGACGAGGTGCCGGCCTCGCCCTGCTCCACCCGCGCCAGGGTGCGGCCGGTGACGACCCTGACCCCGTCAGCCTCCAGCGCACGCAGCACGAGCGAGCGCGCCTTCGGATGCTCACCCGGCAGGATCTCGTTCCCAAGCTGGATCAGCGTCACGTCCACGCCCAGCCGGGCCAGCGCCTGGGCCAGCTCGCAGCCCATCGGACCGCCGCCGATGACCAGCATGCTCGAGGGAAGCTCCGGCAGCTCCCAGAGCGTGTCGCTGGTCAGCGCATCCTCCTCCGGCAGTCCCGGAACGAAGAACGTCGCAGGATGTGAACCGACTGCGAGGATCGCTCGCTGGAACCGCACCTCCTCACCGCCGACCATGACGGCGTTGGGGCCGATGAACTGCGCTGCGCCGGACATCACCGAGACGCCGAGCGCTGCCAGCGAGTCCGCGGAGTCCGTCGGGGCGATACGGCTCTCGGCGCGGGCGATGGCCTCGAACACACCCGCGCGCGCCGCTGCGCCGCTCTGGGCGCCCGCTCCCGAGAGCGCTGCGATGCGTGCCGACGCGATCATGCTCTTGGAGGGAATGCATCCGGTCCACAGGCATTCGCCACCCAGACGCCCCCGCTCGACCAGGATCACTCGGGCTCCGAGCAAACGCGCGGTCCGCGCCGCGATCAAGCCGGCGCTGCCGCCGCCGATGACGATCAGCTCGCACAGATGGTGGTCGCGCATTGAGCCTCCCGGATCCGCAGCATCTCCAAGCACTCAATCATGAGTCGGTGGCCGCCGGATGTGAATCGGATCACAGAAAGTGATTTCGTCAGTATTGGCAACGAGCTGTGTTGTCCGGCGGCGGATGTGACTGTCACAAAAGCTGCTGTCGTGGCGGTTCGAGCGGACGGCGATTTTGTATTTATGCCGTCCAGGGCCGACTGGTAGACGTCTCGTTGTCCCCGGGCTTGCTCTGGCTGTAAGAGATCGTCGTGCCGGAGAGCGAGGTTGCAGCCGGCGCAGTCCGCGTCGAGACGATCCTCCCGTTTCAAGACGACTTTCACGATCGGGGTTGTTTGACCGCCACATCCGCGGGAAGCCCGCGACGGGGAGTGGCCGTGGGCGGCGCCGCCACCGGCAGCCCGCATGTTGTCGGGAGGCTAGCGTGAAAAAGGTTTGGCCGAGGAATTACGGCCCCGGGCTTACGGAACCAGGCACTCAGTCTTCGCTTATACCTGGACCTGGGTCGCGCACATCAGTGCTACCGCGAGGCCGCGTTGAGTAGCCCGCAGCACAATGATGGACTCCCAGCGGTCCTGGAGGGCGCTGGCATCGGCGGGCACGGCGTCCACGTCGGCCGCGACTGCGAGCGCAGCGTCGGTGGTCTTGGCGATCCGGGCGAAGAGCAACAACCATGTGAGCACGAGTGCGAAACCAACCACGGCGAGAACAGCCGCCAGCGGTGAGGCGCTGACGAAGGCGAGTACGACGGCGGTCGCGGTGAATATCGTGCCACTTCAACGGTCACTCGCGGTGGTCGGGCGACTCCGTCTGTTCACAGACGTCGAGGGCCTCCTGACCGGCCGCGCAAGTGAGGAAACAAGCCAAAGGCCGGGCGCTGATTGCCGCCCTGCAGCTAGAGCCAACGTACTTCCTCACCCCACCCGCACCAGTGTCGACGGCCACCCGGTGGACTCGTTCGGCGCGATCGAGGTGCGCTTCTCCTCCTGCAGCCGGCCGGCGCGGTCGGTGGCGCGCACGGCGAGCGTGTGCGAGCCGGAGGTGGCGTCCCAGTCGAGGGACCACTGCACCCAGGTGTCGGCGTTGATGGCGGCGGCCAGCGTGGCCTCCTGCCAGGGGCCGCCGTCGATCTGCACCTCGACCTTCCGGATCCCGATCGTCTGCGCCCAGGCGACGCCCGCGATCTTCGTCTGTCCGGCCGAGAGCGGCCGGTCGATCCGGGGCGTGTCGATGCGGCTGGAGAGCTTGATCGGCGCCTTCTCGCTGTAGCCGCGGGGCGTCCAGTAGGCCTGGTCGGCGGTGAACGTCGTGACCTTCAGCTCGGTGAGCCACTTGGTCGCCGAGACGTAGCCGTAGAGGCCGGGGACGACCATCCGCACCGGGAAGCCGTGCTCCAGCGGCAATGGCTCGCCGTTCATGCCGACCGCCAGGATGGCGTCGCGGCCCGGGTCGGTGAGCGCGGTGAGCGGCGTGCTCGCGGTGAAGCCGTCGACGCTGCGCGACAGGACCATGTCGGCGCCGTGCCGGGGACGGGCGCGGGCGAGCACCTCTCGCACCGGCACGCCGAGCCAGCGGGCATTGCCGACGAGGTTGCCGCCGACCTGCGCCGCTGGCTGGTCGCCCTCTTGGAGAACGCGATCGATCACTCACCGGCGGGCGGAACCGTCACCGTCGTGGCCAAGCGAAGCGCAGCGAACGCGAGGATCGACGTGACCGACCAGGGCCGAGGTGTCGTCGGGATCTCACCGGATCGGGTGTTCGACCGGTTCGCCCACGGCGCGTCCGCGCGGACGTCCCGCGGTGAGACCCGCACCCGGCACGGGATCGGGCTTGCGCTCGTCCGAGAGCTCGCCGAGCGATACGACGGAACAGTGGACGTCGTGAGGACCGGACCCCAGGGGTCGACATTCAAACTCGTCCTTCCGCTCGCTCGCGGCGGTGCGGCATGAGCGGGCGTCTGCTGATCGTCGAGGACGACCCGCGGCTCGGGCCGATCATGGAGTCGATGCTCTCCATGGACTGGGAGGTGCAGCTGTGCACCTCGGCCGAGGCCGCACTCCGCGAGGCGACCACAACCTACTACGACGTCATGGTCGTTGACCGCCGGCTGCCGGGGATGAGCGGCGAGGGCTTCGTCCGCGCACTCCGGCACCGCTGGCTCGGCACCCCGATCCTGATGCTGACCGCGCTCGGAGAGCTCCACGACCGGATCGAGGGTCTGGACGCGGGTGCGAACGTCTACCTGGTGAAGCCGTTCGAATTCGACGAACTGCGGGCCAGGTTCCGGGCGCTGACCCGCGACTACACCGGGCGAAGCGACGGCATCGAGATCGGCAGCTGGACGTTCTTCCCCGCTGACCACAGTGTGGACTCGCCCTACGCGGGCCGCATCATGCTGACCGAGACCGAGGCGGCGCTTCTGGCGGTCCTCGCCCGCGAGCCGAATCGCACCTTCTCCCGGGAGCACCTGCTCTCAGCCGTCTTCGAACGCGGCGAGCGCATCGCGTCAGTGGAGACTTACGTGCACTACCTGCGCCGGAAGACGGACCGCGAGCTGATCACGACTGTGCGCGGTTGGGGCTATCGCTTGGGAACACCGGCTTGAGCGTCCGCCGCCAGCGCAGCCAGCCCGCGCCCCCATCCACGACGATCACGCGGGCGGCCGGCGCCATGGCCAGAGCCCACACGATCGACGCGAGCACATCCGTCGGGTAGTGCAACCCGTCACTGACGACGGCGACACCCACGATCACCGTCGCGGCAGCGCCCAGAACGACGACGAGCCACCGCCACCGGGTCTCCCGGAACAGGAACCAGGCCGCGAACGCCAGCGCGAGCACGAACGCAGTGTGGCCGCTTGGGAATGACCCATCGACCTGCGCCGGCACGTATGCGTGGGCCAGGGACGTCGCTTCCGGTCGGGGCCGGTCGACGATCACCTTGAGCACGGCGACCGGCAGCCAGGTGACAGCGACGATCAGCCCGAAGGAGACCGCCGTCAGGAACGAACGCGAGATAAACCAGACGACCCCGGCCAGCACAACGGTCAGCGCGACGGCAGCTGCAGGCCCGACCAGGACGTACACGAGATCGGCGAACAATCCCCATGCTCCCGTGTGCACCTGGTTCAGCGCGACCACCGCGCCGAGATCGAACGGATGTCCCTTGAGGAAAAGTCCGGCGACGAGCAGGAGGATTCCGACGACGGCCGCGACCGCGATTGCGACGAGCGGTCGGCGCGACGGGCGGAACATCCCCGAACGCTTAACAACAGGGGTGCTGCGAGAAATGGTGGCGGACCTGTCCATGAAAACCCTTCCGCACACCACAGGCGACAGAGAGGTGTGCCGTCCAAGGTTCTCCGACCCGCACCAAGGATCGACCAAGAATGCGCGACGATACCTGAATGCTTGTGCCGTGGCTGCGCGGCCGTACTGGGGCGTATCTCCCATATCTGTGGTGAGGCTCGCCGCAGTCTTGTGGGATGAGGTCGACGGGTCGCGGTATCGGGTGTTCACGGATGAGCAGTGGGCGCGGATCGAGCCGCTGCTGCCGTCGAATGCGGGTATGCGGGGTCATCCGTTCGGTGATAACCGACGGGTGGTCGAGGGGATCACGTACCGGTTCCGGACGGGGATCCCATGGCGGGATCTCCCACGGGGCGAGTTCGGGCCGTGGCAGACGGTGCGGAAGCGGCACCGCCGCTATGCCGGTGATGGCACCTGGGATCGTGTGTTCGCGCAGATCCTCGCCGAAGCCGACGCGGCGGGGAAGATCGACTGGGCCGTGTCGGTGGATGCGACGATCGCGCGAGCGCATCAGCACTCGACGAACACGACCCGCCCGGAGCAGGACACAGGGGGCGGGATCGAATCACAAGAATCTGCCCTGGCACGAGGTTGAACCGCCCGGGCACGGGATCGGCCGCTCCCGCGGCGGGCCGACCACGACGATGCACCAGGCTGTCGATGGGCACGGTCGTCCGTTGGTGATGATCGTCACCGGCGGGCAGCGTAACGCGGCGGTGCGATGCTGACCGTGGTCCTCGCCCAGATCCATGTTCCCCGTCTCGGTCGCGGGCGGACCCGGACCAGGCCCGACGCGGTGATCGCCGACCGCGCCTATGCGACAGGTGTCATCCGTAGCGAGCTGCGACGCCGCGGCATCAAGTCCGTGATCCCGGACAAGCGGGATCAGGCGGCCGCCCGCAATCGACGTGGTCTCCGGGGCGGACGCCCTCCCGGTCTCGACGAGGTGGCCTACAACGGTCGCAACGTCGTCGAGCGGTACTTCGCGCTCGCCAAGCAATGGCGCGGTATCGCGACGAGGTTCGACAAGCTCGTGCTCACCTACCGTGCCGGCGTTACGATCTGCGCCATCCTCACCTGGCTCCGCCAAATGAGAGACACACCCTAGAGCGCGGTGGCAGCACCATCGGCGAGCCGGACCACATCATGCTCAACGACAGGACGGGCTTGCCCCAGACCTCGACGGGGAAGGGTGCGTCGGGTGGGGATTTGCGAAGAGACTGCGACCGATATCGCCTCCTCCGGAAGGCTCCACACTGCATCACTCCAGCCAGCCAGGATATCCCGGGCCTGGTCGATCGGGTGGATCACGGAACCGGCGACGATCTCCGGGCCGACATCGTGCAGCTCGAAATCGAACGATGTCGCAACGCCGAAGTTGCCGCCGCCGCGGGACGCCCAAACATCCGGCTCACTCTCGGCCGTCCACGCTGATGGGGCGCTCGGCGGTGACGAGATCGACCACGCGAAGGCCGTCGCAGGTGACGCCGAAGCGCCGCCTGAGCCGGCCGACCCCGCCATCGACGACGAACCCGGCGACCACGGTGGTGAAGATGATGTCGCCGACCGTTGCCAGCCAGAAGGCCTTACTCTCACCGTTGAACAACCCAGGTCATTCCGGTCTGCACGCGCGTCAGCGCCCCTTGGGGCGAAAAGCCGCATTAGCGTGAGTCGCGAAGACCTCCGGTGAAAATGTGAGCTTGGAAACCATCGGGGTGCAGCGTGTCGGCCCGTTCGGGCACCAGTGGCGCTGGCAGGGGTGCCCGCGCCGTCCCGGGCCACGGGAGCGCGCGCGTCGACCCCGTCTCCATTCCGCCGTCCGTCCCCACTCCGACGTCGGTCGCGCTGCCCTATTCCGTCGGGGGCAGCCGCCGCGCAGCAGACCTACACCCCGGAGAACTGAGTTCAGGAGGCGTTGCGGAGTCGGTGGGGGAGTCGTCGAACGCTGGAGAGCCGCATCAGCAGCGCCCCGATGATCCAGTTGGCGATGAGCGAGGAGCCTCCGGCCGCCAGGAAGGGCGTGGTCAGGCCGGTGAGCGGGATGACCCGGGTGACGCCGCCGATTATGATGAAGGCTTGGAGGGCCACCCCGAACGACAGCCCGACGGCGAGGAGGGCGCCGAAGTCGTCGGCGCTGTCGAATCCGATCCGCAGGCCGCGGAAGGTGACCAGCAGGTAGAGGCTGAAGATCGCGAACAGGCCGGCGAGGCCGAGTTCCTCGCCGAGGCTGGCGACGATGTAGTCGCTCTGCGAGACGGGGGTCACCCAGGGCTGCCCCTGGCCGAGCCCGGTGCCGATGATCCCGCCGTGGGCGATGCCGAACAGGCCTTGGACGAGTTGGAAGCTGCCGCCGTTGGCGTCGTAGATGTGCTGGTCGAAGGGGGTGAGCCAGTTGGCGAAGCGGAGGTGCACGTAGGTCAGGGCGGCGTTGGCTGCGGCCCCGCCGATGACGATCAAGACGGCGCCGATGGCCAGCCAGCCGATCCGGCCGGTTGCGACGTAGATGACGACGAGGAAGATCCCGAAGTACAGCAGTCCCGGCCCCAGGTCGCGCTGGAGGATCACGACGACGATCGATAGCAGCCACACCAGCACGACCGGGCCGAGGTGGCGCACGCGGGGGAACCGCATGCCCAGGAAGCGGCGGCCGAGCAGCGAGAGCGCGTCTCTGTGCCGCATGAGATAGCCGGCGAAGAACGCGGCCAGCGCGATCTTCGCGATCTCGCCAGGCTGGAAGCTGAACGCGCCGATGCCGATCCAGGCCCGCGCCCCGGACACCGTCTTGCCGATGCCGGGCAGTAGCGGCAGCAGCAGGAGAGCGAACGCGACCAGGCCCACGGTGTAGGTGTACCGGTTGAGGACCTGGACGTTGCGGATGACGACGAGGGTGAGGATGGCGCAGACGATCGCGATCGCGCACCAGACGATCTGCCGCACGCTGGTGCTTCCCCAGCCGCTGTACCCGTAGTGGAGGTCGATCCGGTAGATCTCGGCGATGCCCAGCCCGGTGAGCACCATCATGATCGGCAGGAAGAACGGGTCGGCCGTAGGTGTCAGGAACCGCATCACGACGTGCATGGCGAGCGCGAGCAGCGGCGAGATGGCGCTGAGCTGCAGGAAGCCGGGCTCGATCCTGCCGAGGGCGCCGAGCTGCACCAGCGCGACTGCCGCGACCGAGATGCAGCCTGCCACGAGTAGGAGTAGCAGCTCGACGTTTCGGATCCGCACCGCGGTACTGGCGCCGTACGAGAGAGTCGCGTTCATCTTTCGTGGTCCGTTTGCGGGCGACACATGTGACTACACACGCGATCAATCCTTCGGCACAAGCGAGTAATTGAAGCTGTCCCATTCTGACTGGCGCTTGCGCTGAACACGTTGTTAGAGTCCTGTCAGGAAGCGCCGTCCAACTCGCGGCACGCACCCCAGTGTCAGCAACAGATCCTGCCCGCGCCTCGAGGGTATCATCCTCCGGGTCACGAACTAGAGTGGTCGGAGACGATCACTTGAATCGGAAACAGGGCCGCGCTCCCGTCCTCCTGCGGGATCTTCCGCGCAGGAACCACACGTTGCGCTGGGCCGCATCACCGCCGCCCAATTCAACCGGCCCACGGGTGCATCGGCCGATGCTCGTCGATCGCGGCGCCTTCGCGCTCGGCTTTGACTGGCTGATCGTCCGGTGGGACCCGCTGGGGATCATCGCTGCTGCCCGGCGCCGCTGTCCCGCCGGGCGCCCGGCGGCGGCCCAGGTCCGTGCCGAGCAGGGGCTCAGGACGCTGGACGCACTCGCCGGGTACGCCACGGAGCACCGGCGAAGCGTTGGCGAAGAGGGCGGCCGGATCGAGGCCGGCGTTCGCGCGGACCTGTCAGTGTCCGAGTTCGACCGGCCACTTCGCGGCCGCGCCGGCGCTGGCGGCGGTCGCTTGGGTGATCGTCGAATCTGGCCAGACATCGGACGAGCGGGTGTCAGCTGCCGCTGCGGCCCCTTCGACACTTCTCCCGAACGGCTTGCCGTCCCCCTAATCGGTACCCCCAAAACGAAGGACAAGATACGAGCGGCTTGTGATTTTCCGGCTGTCCCCAAATGGGCCAGCGGGCACAGAGCAGTCGAACTTTGCCTAGATACTCGCATTGTCGCAAACTTCGCCCCTATACTTGCAGTCGCCCATGAAAGACGCCGAATCGGCGAAAATCACTGCAACCTCAAAGGGGGATAGTCCTGTGTTCAAGAAGATTCTTGCAGTCGTTGCGCTTACGATCGCAGCCGTTTTCGCCGTGCCGATGGCGGCAAGCGCCGCTGGCTATGTGCCATCGAGCAATGTGACGGTCAGCAACTCGAACCCGGCTCCCGGCCAGACGGTCGTTGTCAGCTTCAAGGCTGGCTCCTTCCTGGCCAGCGAGAACGTCCAGTTCACGCTCACTGGTCAGGATGCTGCGGGTGCTTCGCTCGCGTCGCTGCACGCGGTCGTCAACTCGAAGACGCTCGTCAAGCCGGCTTCGTCGACGGGCGCCGTCACTGTTGATGTCACCTTGCCGACCGACGCGAGCGGCACCTACACGCTGACTGCGGCCGGTGTCACCTCCGGAAACGTGGCCACCGTGTCCCTTACCGTCACCCCTGCTGACGCCGCCGGCGCCAGCACGGGCAGCGGCCTTGCCGACACTGGTTCGACCATCTCGCTCATCGCGATCTGGGTCGCCGGCGGCCTGGTGCTCCTCGGCGCCGCGTTCGTCGCGGTGAATGTCATCGTCCGTCGTCAGCGCGCCAAAGCGTAACCACAGGCGACACGATTCAACAGACGGCCCTGCATATCCCGCAGGGCCGTCTTTTCGTCTTCTGCCGCAGGTGAAGCCCGAGGTTTGTCAGTGCGGCCAGGTCAGTGCGACCGCGATCGCGTTGAACACCATGTGGGCCACGATCGCACCGGTCAGCCTCCCGGTGCGGGCGACGATCGCGCCGGCGACGACGCCGAGCACGAGCGTCGCGATGCCGAGCGTCAGCGTCTGCGTCAGGACGGGGGAGCCCTCGACAGCCACATGCAGGGCCGCGAAGAGGACCGCACTGACACCGACCGCCGTCGCGGTCGCAACGCGCGCTGACATCCTCACGCGGCACACCGCCTCGACCGCCCGCTGCAGGAGACCGCGGAAGAAGACCTCCTCGACCAACGGACCGATGACGACGGGGAACGCGATGGCCGCAATCGTCTGCCATCCCTGCGGCCCACCGTCGATTGCCGACGAGGAGCCGAGCCCGGTCTGCCCGCTGACCACGACGGTGGCAAGGAGCACGACGGCCCGTGCCAAGAGGCCCCCGCCGAGACCCCACGCGAGATCGACGGGTCTGGCATGCAGAGCCAGACGGTCCCGTAGCTGCCGGGAAACCATCCGTGCGCACCCGACCGCGACTGCGAGGAGCAGCGGACCCCACACCACTACGTAGGAGAGCACGTCGGCGACGGCCGGATCGACCTCCCGACGCTGCACGGCTTCCGACAGCCACGCGGACGCCACCACGACGACCACCATGGCGATCACCGCTATCGAGACGTCACGGATCGGGCGTAGGACGGGTAAAGCGGTCGTGAGGGCGGGCAGGCGGGGGCCGGACATGCTCCCAACCTACGGGAAACGAGGCGGCCCGACGGTCTTCGGCCCACCGCGGAAATGCAAGTGTTGACCGCTCGGTATGCGAAAATATTCGGGAGCCTCGACCGACGGGCGCTGACATTGGGGAAGGCTGGCCGTGGAGCTACGTGACTACATCACCGTGATGCGTAAAGGGTGGGTGCTCATCGTCATCCTCGCGCTCGCGGGTGTCGCTGTGGCTGCCGCGTTCTCCGTCTTGAAGAAGCCCGACTACTCCGCTTCCGCGCAAGTCTTCGTCTCCACACAGAGCAGCGGGACGGTCGCCGACCTCGCCCAGGGGAGCACCTTCACGCAGCAGCGCGTGAAGACGTACGCCGACCTGGTGAAGACTCCGATCGTCCTGCTCCCGGTCGCGTCGAGTCTGCATTTGAAGATGACGTCGGACGACCTGTCGACGCTCGTGACGGCGGACGCCCCGCTCGACACCTCCCTGATCTCCATCACGGTCACCTCCACCGACCCGGTGGAGGCGGCGAACATTGCGAATGCCACTTCGCAGAGCCTGACCAACGTGGTGCAGCAGATCGAGTCGACGGGCGCGACCAAAGAGCCTCAGGTGAAGCTGACCCGTGTCACCGAGGCGGAGGTGCCCAACGCCCCGGTCAGCCCGAACGTGCCGCTGAACACCGCGCTCGGCCTCCTCGTCGGCCTCGCCGCAGGGATCGGGCTCGCCGTGCTCCGCCACGCCCTCGACACGCGGGTGCGCAACGAACAGGATGTTGAGCAGATCGACAGCGCGCCCATCGTCGGCGGGATCGCCTTCGACCCGAAGGCGGCGCAGCGTCCCCTGATCGTCCACGCCGACCCGCGCAGCCCGCGGGCCGAGTCGTTCCGCACTCTCCGCACGAACTTGCAGTATCTCGATCTCGAGGGTCGCGCCCGCTCCTTCGTGGTGACCTCCTCGATTCAGTCGGAGGGTAAGAGCACGACCACCGCGAACCTCGCCATCGCGCTCGACACTGCAGGCAGCCGTGTGCTCGTCGTCGACGCCGACCTGCGCCGGCCGAAGCTCGCCGATTACCTGGGCCTCGAGGGCGCCGTCGGACTGACCGATGTGCTGATCGGCCGCGCACAGCTGAAGGACGTGGTGCAGCGCTGGGGGCGCAACAGCCTCTACGTGCTGCCTGCAGGTCACATCCCGCCGAACCCCAGCGAACTTCTCGGCTCGCACACCATGGCCAGCCTCATCGAGACGCTCGAGAAGCAGTTCGACTATGTGCTGTTCGACGCGCCGCCGCTGCTGCCGGTGACGGATGCGGCCATCCTCGCGCGCAAGGCCAGCGGTGCCATCGTGGTCGTGGCCGCCGGCCAGACGCACAAATCGCAGCTCTCCGGCGCGGTCAGCGCGCTGCACAACGTCGGCGCCACCGTCTCCGGCTTCGTCATGACGATGATGCCCACGTCCGGCCCCGACGCCTACGGCTACGGACGATACGGGTACGCCTCCGGATACGGCTACACGCAGGACACCCCGGCGAAAAAGACCAAGCCGAAGAGCCGCCGGCGCGCTCCCGCGGGTGCTGCGGCGCGATGACCGACATCGTGCCACCCGGCATCGCAGACGAATTCACGGTGCTCGTGGTGTGCTCGGGCAACATCTGCCGATCTCCCCTCGCCGAACAGTTGCTGGCCGCGCGCCTTAAGGCGTCTGGGCGGCCCGTGCGGGTATCGAGCGCAGGGACGGTCGCGGAGCAAGGCTTCGCGATGGACGCAACAGCGGCTGAGATTTCACGTCGATACGGGGGCGACCCGTCCGCGCACGCGGCACGTCCGCTGACGGAAGAGCTCATCGCGGACTCCGGGCTCGTGCTCACGGCCACCCGTCAGCACCGAGCAGCGGTCGTCTCCCTGCTTCCCCGCGCCTCTCGGTACACGTTCACGCTCGCCGAGTTCGCGCGGCTGTCCGGAGGCCTGGCCGGGACCCTCCCGGACGGCGTCGTGGATGCACCCTCGCTCGTGGAGGCCGTGGCGGCGGAGCGCGGCCACGTCTTGCCGCCGGAGGATCCATCCGACGACGACATCGTCGATCCCTACCGGCAGACGCCCGACGTGCATGAAGCGGTCGCCGCGCGAATCGACTCTCTCGCCGGAATCGTCGCGGGCGCATTCCGCGCGCTGCCGTCAGAGGGAGCACGCTAGTGGCACGGTCGCGAATCGCCGCTCTGCCGCGCAGAGCGCGCGCCCGTCGGGTCGCCGTCATCGTTCTGATCGTCGCGTTCCTGGCGGTGGACGGCGTCCTCATTGCCATGGCGGCGACGGCTGCGGGCGTTAAGCCGCATGGCACGCTGGCGCCGATCCCGACCTTCTCGAGCATGCCAACGCCGACGCCCACGCCGGACGGCACGCCGACTCCCGCTCCCTCGTCGACGACGGTGGCGGCCACGATTCCGTCGACCGCGGTCTCCCCGCGCTTCCTGGCCGCCGTGAGCGCGACCACCGCGTGGAGGGCGACGCCCGGCTCATGCACGGGGACCCCGGCGGTCGTCGAGGAGACCACCAACGGCGGCGGGACGTGGGTTCGGGCCGACCTGAGCAAGATCTCCGCCCGCACGGTCCTGTTCCTGAGCGGAGGCGCGACGAGCGCCACCGTCGTCTCCGGGGCCACCAGTTCCTGCACACCCGCGTTCTTCGCGTCGTTCACCAGCGGCAGATTCTGGGCGCCCTACCCGGACCGGGTGAGCGAGGCCTCCTACATCGACCCCGCCACGCACGCGCTGTACGTCGCCGGCACGACGACGCCGTCGCCGTGCGCCGACCCGCGCCAGGTGGCGCACACCTCCACCGCCACGGCAGTCGTCTGCCCCGGCGAACTGGAGGCCCGCACGGGTTCCGGCGCGTGGGTGGGCATCCCGGTCCCCGGTCTCCTTGCGGTCGCGGCCGCCCCGAACGGCTGGGTGGTCGCCGTCTCCGGCGTCGGCGGTTGCGCCGGCGTCGCTGTTCAGGCCATGGACGGGTCACTCCGTCCTGGCATGTCTGTCACCACGACCGGGTGCGCCGTTGCGGCGACGCCGGTCGGTGTCACTCTCAGTCAGAGCGGACCGACGCTCTGGTTGTGGAGTGGTGACAAGACATTCGTCTCGTCAGATTCGGGTGCGAATTGGTGAGGTGACCGATGGGGATGGAAGTCGAGCAGGGGGCGCGCCGGGGATCCGGCCGCGGCTCGACGCACGCCTGGAGCGCGGAGTTCGCGAGACGTCTTATGATCACAGACGTGCTCGTGCTCATCTGGGTCGTGTTCGGGGTCCAAATCGAGTGGTTCGGCCTCGACAGCGCGGTCGTGTCGTCGACGGTGCGCAATGTGAATGACCTCGCAATCGGCTATACGACGGTGTCGGTCATCCTGATCGTCGCGTGGATGATCATGCTTCACGTCTTCGGCACCCGCGACTACCGAGTGATCGGGGGCGGCAGCGCCGAGTACCGCCAGATCGCGTCCAGTGCGATGTACCTCTTCGGGCTCATTGCGATTGTCGGCTATCTGTTCAAGATCGATCTCGCGCGGGGCTACATCCTCATCGCATTTCCACTCGGTATCGTCGTTCTGATCTTCTCGCGGTGGATCTGGAGACAGTGGCTGAGCGCGAAACGGGAGCAGGGCCTGTATTGCGCACGCGTCCTCGTGGTGGGATCGTTGCCGACAGCCAGTCACATTGCTCGAGAACTCGCGCGGCACCCAGAGGAGGGTTACCTCGTCGTCGGTGCGTGCGTGCCGGATGGCCAGGCAGGCACGACCCTGGCGGGGACATCCGTGCCGGTCGCCGGTGACATTGGCGAGGCGCTGAGCGTGCTCGACGAGGTCGGAGCGGACACGGTCGCTATCACAAGCTCGGGAGAGCTGGGTCCGAGCGGGATCCGCCAGCTCGGCTGGGGTCTGGAGGCTGGGGAGCGTCATCTGATCGTGGCGCCGGCGCTGACGGATGTCGGCGGCCCGCGCATTCACACGCGTCCAGTGGCGGGGCTGCCGCTGATCCACGTTGAGACTCCGAAGTATGACGGCACCACGCTGCTCGCGAAGCGCACTTTCGACATCGTCGGGGCCATCGCGCTGTTGATTGCGCTGTCACCCCTGCTGGTGACCGTGGCGGTGCTGGTTTGGTTGACGAGTCCGGGCCCTGTGTTCTATGCGCAGGAGCGCATTGGTCTGAATGGCAAACCGTTCAGGATGTTGAAGTTCCGTTCCATGAAGGTCAACGCCGACGCGGAGCTCGCTGCGCTGCTCGCCGCGCAGGGGCGCGACGATCGACCGGGTTTCAAGATCCAGAACGATCCGCGCATCACTCCGGTCGGCCGCTTCCTGCGCAAGTACTCGCTCGATGAGTTCCCGCAGCTGTTCAACGTGCTGTTCGGTCAGATGAGCCTGGTTGGTCCGCGCCCACAGCGCGAGGGCGAGGTCGCTCTGTACGACGCGGCTGCGCACCGACGTCTGCTTCTGAAGCCCGGGATGAGCGGGCTGTGGCAGGTAGGAGGGCGTTCCAGTCTCAGTTGGGAGGACTCCATTCGTCTCGACCTCTACTACGTCGAGAACTGGTCCCTGGTCAGCGACCTCGTCATCCTGTGGCGGACGCTGAAGGCGGTCGTCAGGCCGGGGAGGAAGCACATTGAGTGTCACGCTGATCGTGGAGCCGAACCAGTCCGGGCACCGGCTGTACTACGTCCGACTGCTGGCGCAGGCGGCGGTGGCCCGCGGCGATGAGGTGGTGCTCGCGCTTTCGGAGGCCGCGTCGGCGACGGATGAGTCCGGCCTGCACCTGTCCGGAATCGCCGAGTCCGTCACGATCGTCAGCGCTCGTGACTTCGGGGTAGACGCCGTTGCCGAGTTGAGCAGGCGGTACGACGCTGCGATCACGGTCGTTCCCGACGGTGACCGATTCGCGATGCGGCTGGCGCGAACCCGCGGCGGGTGGAGCGGCCAGGGCGCGCTGTCGGTGCTGATCATGAGGGAGGTCGCCCAACCGGGGCGCCTCAGCATGGTCGTGGCTGCCAAGTCTCGGATCCGCACTGCGCTCTTCCATCGCGCTTCCCGGCTCCCCCGCGTGCGCCTGAGTGTTCTCAAGTCCGCCACGTGGACGGGTGACTCCATGTTCGCGTGTGCACCCGATCCCGTGTCGCTCGCGTGCGGCGACGATGACATATCGGAGCTTCGCGCGGCCTGGAACCTGGAGGACGACCGCTATTGGTTCGGGGTGCTGGGCGCGATCTTCGATCGCAAAAATGTGCCCCTTGTCGCACGCGCTCTGCGCGCGGCCGAGGCGCAGAACAGCGGTCTATTGATCGCGGGACGTTGCGATCCGGAGGCGGCCAGGGCGATGGCTGGACCGCTGGCGGAACTGACCGCAGCCGGCGCGAAGGTGGTCGTGGTCGATCGGCTCCTTTCGGAGCTCGAGCTGGATGCGGCGGTCACCGCAGTGGACTGCGTCGTACTCGCGCACTCCAACGAGGGGCCGAGCGGCCTCTTCGGCAAGGCTGCCGCGGCAGGGACGCGTGTCGTCGCCGCCGGAGCGCTCAGCCTACGCGAGGACGCCCGCCACGTGCCATCGCTCGCATCCTGGGTGCCGCTGGACGAAACGGCACTCATGGGTGCCATGAGAAGGGCGCAGGCTCTCCACCGGCCGACGGCGGTTTTTGCCCCCGAGAACGCCCGATTCGCCGAGGCTCTGCTGTGAGTAGTCAGATGCGGTGGATTGTTTTCGGAACGCTGGTCGTAGCAGCGGCGGTCGTTGCTCTTATCTCATTTCCGATGGCGTGGCTGGGCGTCTTGGCTCTGCTGCTCGTGCCACTTCTCAGTCGCGCTGACGGGCGACTACTCCTTTATGTCGGGGGCACCCTGACGGTGTTTCAGAGTTCAGCGGGGATCTCGGCGCCGAAGGTCATCTTCTTCGTAGTCGCGGGCGGGATCGGCGTGTTTGCCCTCTTCAACTCGA
The DNA here is from genome assembly GCF_050990935.1 of Streptomyces sp. L7. Taxonomy (GTDB): domain Bacteria; phylum Actinomycetota; class Actinomycetes; order Actinomycetales; family Microbacteriaceae; genus Leifsonia. The sequence goes on from NZ_CP194644.1 coordinate 3,698,535, forward strand.
TTCGGCATTTTCGTGAGCCGTGGGCGCGACCGTTCCGGGCCGCCATGGCGGGGGCGGGCGTCATTTTCGGGCTGACGGTCCTCGCAACGATTGTGGGGCTGCTGCAGGGAGTCGTGCTTTCTGAAGTCATTCGCGACGGAGTCACGTACCTCTTGATAGCCGCCGCCGTCCCCGTTGCGTTGGATGCAGCGCGAGTCATGAATACGAGGGCAGTGCGTCTTCTGACGATCGTCGTCACAAGCGTCAGCGGTGCCTCGCTCATGCTGCACGAACTGACCCTACGCGGTGTCAGCAACGTTGCCGTCGACAAGCTTGTGGCGCCGTCGATGATGGTGCTTTCGGCTGGGGTTGCATTGGCCTGTGTTCGCGGGTTCGAGGGCCGCAGGCTCAAGTGGGGATGGCTGGGGTTCGGAGCTGCACTCGTAGCCTTTGTGCTCGCCAGCGGAAGCCGCGAGGGGCTTGTGCTGCTCGCTGCAGCGCTGCCGGTAGTCGGAATCGCATTCAGGCGAAGAAGCGGAGTATTCCGGCTCGTGGTGGGGGTTGCAGGATTCGCAGCTGGCCTCGGACTTCTCGTCGTCCTGGCAGCTTCGACCGTTACGAGTTCGAGCTTTCTCCAGAGCAGGTTGCAGGCCAGCCTGGCGGTGCTCCAAGGTGGCTCGCTTCAAGACGCGTCTGGAATCATTCGGGCGAGAGCGACCGCGTATGCACTTGATGTGTGGTGGCCGAACTGGGCTGTAGGAGTCGGGTTCGGGCACGTCTTCCCCGACCCGAATCCTGGTGGAGGAACGGCAGATTTCCAGGTCGATAGTTCGGCCACGTTACTTGCCAAATTCGGTTTGATCGGCTGTGCGCTGCTTCTGGTCGGCGTGCTTCTCATCGTTCGCAGTGGCTGGGGACGCTTCGGTTCGCTGCCGCGACTGTCCGAGCAGGGGGTAGCGATTGGTGCCGTTGCGGTTTGGTTCGCTCAACTGTATTTCGGGTCCCCCACCGAGGATCGCGGTTTCTCGCTGGCGGTTCTGATGATTGTCCTCCTCCTGGCGGCTCGCGCACGGGAAGATGCTTCCGCAGAGGCGCGGGATCTGCAGAAGCCGCCAGGGATCCTCGAGCATCCGAGCGTTGCACAACGTGGCGGCGTCGTCCCATGAAAATCGTCCAGGTTCTCCTCAGCAAGCGCATTGGGGGCGCTGAAACGCTCGCGGCGTCGCTGGAATCCGAGTGGTCCACGGTTGGCGTCGCCAGCGAGATCGTTTACCTCGATGAGGACGGGTCTTCGAGCCATCCGCTTTCGCGAGTGCGTCGCCTAGTGAAGACGCTGCATTATCTGAAACCCGACGTCGTGGTCGCACATTCGGCACTGCCCGCGGTCTATGCGCGCATCTGCGGTCCGATCGGTGCTCGAGTGTATTCGGTTCTCCATAGCGCCAGCGATGATTTCGAGGACATAAAGCTGAAAGTTGCCGAACGAGTGCTCCGATGGCGCACGCACGGCGTGATCGCGGTCAGCGCCCCCAGGCGCAGAGGTATCGGTCACGATTCGGCGGCTCCGTTCCGATCCATGTGATCCCCAACGGAATACCACGCGAGTTTCGCCGGCCACGCGAGCAGGCGACCCGGCCTGCGATGATAATCGAGGTAGCGCGAGTCGTCGCTCAGAAGCGCCCGGATGTTTGGCTCACTGCTGTCGCTGAAGTGCTGGACGCCTACCCCCAACTCGACGCGGCGTGGTGGGGACCGCCTTCCGGCGACACGGGCTTCGACGAGGAACTCGCGGCCAGCGCGTCACGTGCCGGTCTGGGGCACGTATTCCAGGGCCCGACGAGCACGCCGGCGTCCGCCTATGCCCGGGGAGACATTCTTGCGCACGCCGCGACTAGAGAGGCGCACAGTGTCGGACTGCTCGAGGCCGCTGCTATGGGCTTGGTCGTCGTCTGTTCGACTTCGGTCGCTCGCGATCTGCCGAACGATTTCCCGGCTGTGACATTCCGCGACGAGGACCCGGGCCATCTCGCGAGCCGCCTCGGCGAGGTGATCGCGGAGTGGGAGCCACATTCACGTCGCGCCCACGCATACGCAGCGGAGATTGCTGCAACCTACTCCGCCGAAGAGTGCGCTCGCCGATATCTTCGCATTCTCGGCGGTGCCGGTTGACGGAAAGAGAGATGAACGGTGACGGAGACCATGCAGCTGCGCTTGGGTGAACTCGCAAATCGCTGTGGGGCCTTCTCCCCCGAGACGATTGTGAAGGTTGAGCGGTTCGGCTATTCGACCGGTCTGGCCCCGCGTGTGACGATCATCATTCCGGTGCACAATCAAGCTGAAGTAATTCGGACTCATCTCGAAGCGATCCGTGACGCAACCGCTGAGGCGCACGAGTTCATCGTCATCGCCGATGGATGCACCGACTCGTCCGCAGAAATCGCGACGGCGTGGGGGCGGGAGGCGAACATGGGTGTACAAACGATAGGCATCACGATCGTCCGTATCGATGATGGTGTTTTCGAAACCATGTCCGACACCGTGGGCGCAGCGCTAGCAAGAGGCGAGTACCTCATCGAGGTCCAAGCTGACATGCTTGTCTGGGAGCGCGGGTACGATCGGGTGCTCATTCGCGCGCTGGAAAGCTCTCCAGAACTGATAGCGGTGAGTGGGCGGGGTGGTCACGCCTTCGGCCTCGTCGTGCCCGGGCACTCGGCGGGGCTGGTGGGGCCTGCATCTCGGAAGGTATTCGGGCTCAAGGCGAAAATGCTGAAGCGTTACCGCGCGAATCGGGCTGAGCTCCACCTGAGTGACAGCATCGGCCGCATCGGCGCGCTGATCGAATATCCTGCGATCGTGACGGGCCGCCGTATGGTCTACGTTCACGAAACCGTGATGCGCGGCCCGTGGGCCATCAAACGAGCTGATTTCGGCATGCTCGAAGGATTCGACACCGAACGCTTCTTTCTCGGCAATGACGATCACGACCTCGCCATGCGTGCGCTCGTCGAGCACGGGAGGCGAGTCGGTTTCGTGCCGCTCGGCTTCGACTCGCCAATCGACCTCGGCTCGACGCGCGCACCACGGCCGCCTGAGGCCCAGCGCAGATTCGCGGAGTTGAAGCGGTATTACGACGCGAGATTCGCCGACAGTACGCTGGCACGTCGCATTGACGGCCTCAAGGCACCTCGTCGATATCGTGTCGAGGTCGCGCCAGAATGACCGACGAGCCAGACACGCCCGCCGTCGATGTCGGAGCACCCGGTAGTCATCGATTTGAGCCGAAGCGGGGGTGGCGACCCAGGCGATCATGCTCGCCGGCACGACTGGTCTCGCCCAGCTGATCACCGCGGCCATGTACATCGCCGCGGCACGAGGCGTCGCGCCCCGCGAGTACGGACTGGTCGTGACCGCGATCTCAATTGGGATGGCTGCCGTCGGATTCGCCGATTTCGGTACGAATGCCCTGTGGATACGAGAACTCGCCCGAGGACGACTGTCGCCTGCCGGACTCGGCCCCCGGATTTTCACCAAGCTCGCGCTGATCGGCGTGTGCAGCGTCGTATGGTTGCTCATCGGGCTTGTCGTGTCGCCGGGGAGCCTCATCTGGGCAGCTGGTCCGATCGCGATCGCGATCCTTGCCAATCAGACCTCGCAAGTTCCGCTTCGAGGCGCGGGTCGCGGTGATCTGGCGGCGGTCAGCGTCCTCTGCGACCGGGTTTCCGGAGCGATTGCCATGGCGGCGCTCATCGTCGCCGGTGTCTCCACCTCCACAGCGCTCTGGGTCAGCCTGGTCATGGGTTCGTTGATCGCAGCGGTGGTCGGATGGATGTTGACACCGAGGGGGGACGAGCGCGGATTCGGGGTCGGCTATGGGCGAACCCATGGTCGGGTGCAGGCTACTTCGGTCTGTACGGGGTGTCGACCAGCGCCCAGTCGCTTGACATTGCGGTCATGTCAAGCTTTGGCGGGCCGGCTGTCGCCGGCGTTTACGGCGCTGTGAATCGATGGACCCAACCAATGGGTCTCCTCGTCGGCGCATTCTCATCAGCGTCCGCTCCCTACATCGCACGGTCGAACACGTGGCATGTCGCCTGGTCGCATGTCCGTTCCGCAATCTGGCTTCCGCTCGCCGCAATTGCAACGTGTCTGGGTGTCGTGATGTTAGCTCCCTATCTGGTGCCCGTCTTGATCGGCCCCAAATATGCAGGATCTGTTGGGGTGCTCCAGATCCTGGCGCTCGCTACGATTCCCGGCATTCTCAATCAGCCGTTGGCGGTGTTTCTTCAGGCCACCGGTCTCGACCGAATCGTCGCGATCATCATGACCGTGAACGTGGTGATCGCTCTTGTTCTGATCGGAGTCTTGTCGGGCCTCTTTGGTGCGGTCGGCGCAGCGGTCGCTGCCCTTGTGACGCAAGGATTCGTTGCGACGGCGCTGATCGTTATCGCCGCGCGCCATAAGCCGCGTTTCCAGCGTTGAAGCGAAAGTACGCTCTTTACAGCCGCTAGTAGCGCCGGAGTTAGGTCAGATTAAGTAGATGCCAATCAGTACTTGGTTCCGTCAGCCGAGATCGACCGGTCACTCACGCGCAGGGCCTGTTCGAAGACGGTCGCAAAACTACGTGGAGTCATCGCGAGAATCGGCGGGTCGCTGATCGGCCCGTTCCAAGCGTCCTTGCTCGCCTGCATCCCTCCGGCCAAGGACTCGACGCTGGTGTCGACAATGTGGACACCCGGCATATCAGCGACTGATGCCGCGACGCCAGCGGTCCGAGAGATCACCACATGCAGCCCGGCGGCCAGCGCCTCATTAGCCACGAGCCCCCATACCTCTTCGGTCGAGGCGAGTGTCAAAGTGTTATGTCTGGCGAAGAGGCCAGCGATCTCGGAGTACGGGATGTGCCCGGTGAACTGGATGCGTTGGGCAACGTTCAAGCGCTCCGCGTCGGTGTGGAGGGCGTTCTCCTGGTCGCCGAGGCCGGCGATCGTGAGTGAATCGTCCGGCGAGGCGATTCGCGCGAAGGCTTCGATCAGCCCACGCACGTTTTTTCGCGCGATGAGCTGCCCCACATACAGGAAACGGTGGCCAGCCGAATCGGGCGATCGGGGAGACACAGTCCGAGCAGCTTGCGCTCGCTCGGCGATTCCTTCGACATCGACGGCATTAAACCCGACATCGATCCGCGTCGCGTCCACCCCCATGGCGAGAACCGCATCGCGCGCTGCTATGCCGGGCACGACCACGCGATCGAGGAGCTTGAAAAAGCGTCGTCTGGTGGCGGCGATCGGCCCGCGTCGGTGACGCTGAGTCGAGAGTGTGGACTCGTAGAAGCCGACGGTTCGTACTCCGCGGAGCTTGCACCAGATCAATGCTTGCCAGTACGCGGGGGATTCCCACCCCGCCAGCAGCACGGCATCCGGTCGGTACCTCGCGAGGAAACCGACGCGCAGCGCCGTGTAGTACGAGCTTTCACCACGGCTGACACGCGCCGTCGGAAGCTCAGCAACCTCGTAAGTAGGGGCGTCGTATTCCGCCCATTCCCGTCCGCGGTTGGTGCCACCTCGACGGAACCGGGCCTGGTTCTCTAGCAGAAGGACCGTGAGTTCGGTGGACTCGGCCAGCGCATCCCACACCGGCCGCCGGTAGGGGGCGGCGACATTCGTCATCCAGACGACCCGACGGAGTGTTCCCGATTCCGACTGAGTGTTCACGTGTCCCTGCAATTTGGCCGGCTGTGTTGACGCGACGTTCTTGGGGCACGTCGCACAGATCATCGGAAGCCTAGAGGGTGCAAGGAAACAAAAAGGTAAACCATTGCTGCCGTCCAGGCTTCCTGAACCAATTCGCAGATCCGCTTACGCGTAGTGCCTCAGTAGTGCCTCCCCGACGGCCTCGATGCTGAACACCTCGGCCACCGCCCGCGCGGCGTTGCGGACCGTTGTATCCCTGAGCTCGTGATCGGCGAGCAGCCGCGCGACCGCCTCGGCGAGCTCGGCGGGGCTCCCGTCGGTCACCAGCGCGGCCTCGCGTTCGGCGAGCACCCCGGAAATGCCGCATCCCGCGGTGAGGACGACCGGCACCCCGGCTGCCATGGCCTCGAGCACGGTCATGGGGAAGACCTCGGCGATGCTCGGAAGGACGTACACATCGGCGCGGGCGAGGCGCTCCGGCGCGCGGCCCGGGGGAAGAGCACCCTCGTAGGTCACCGCTCCGGCAAGGTCTTCGGATTCGACGAATGCGCGCAAGGTCTCGAGGTCGCCCTCATCCGGGCCGATGACGGTGAAGTGCGCGCGCGCGCCCCGCGCCACGAGTTCGCGCGCCATCTCCGCGAACGCCATCACGCGCTTTCCCGGATGCAGCCGCGCGAGGAACAGCACTTCGGGAACATCGGTCGCCCGGTGGATGCGCGCACGTGGAGCCGCAGGGACGCCGTTGGCGATGCGCTCGGGCCGGGGCCCCCGCCCGTCATGGCGATCAGATCCGCGACCTCTGCGTCCGTCAGCGCGAGCGAGACGCGCGCAGCGCGCAGAACCGCCCGCGTCGCGAGGGCATCGAAAATGCGTGCCTTCAGACGCCGATCGGGCCGCACCATCCCGTGCGGCTGAACGACGAACGGAAGGCGACGGCGCTGCACCAGGAGCGCCACCGGAAGAGTGATCAGGTCGCGTGCGAGATGCACGTGGACGATGTCGTAAGGATTGGCCGACAGGAACTCCCGCACCAGGGAGGCCGAGAACAGGCCGCTGAAGCCGCCGACCGGGAGTCGCCGCACCGGGAACAATCGCACCGTCACACCGGGGACGTCGACCGTTGCCACGCCATCCCAGCCGGCCAGTAGCTCCACGGTGTGCCCGCGCCGTGCCAGCTCCTCCGCCTGAGCCATCGCGACTGCGACAGGACCGCCGAACGCGCCGTCCGCCGAGATGTAGGTGACGACGTGCGCGATTCTCATGAGGCGGACTCATCGAAGCGCGTGCCCACGATCGTGCTGTCTAAGCCTGAGACGACGGAGTTCGCCGGCACGGTTCCCGAAACGATCGACATCGGACGTACCAGCGCCGAGCGACCGATGTCGGTGCCGCCCAGCACGATACAGCGCGAGGTGATCCACACACCGGCGTCGATACGGATCGGTCGTGTCAGCAGTGCCATATCGCGGCGGTGCGCGTGGCTGCCCGTCGTCAGAAAGGTCTCCTGCGAGATGACGACGTCGTGCCCGACGTAGATGTGATCCTGATTGTGGAACCAGACCCCTTCGCCGATCCACGTGTCGCGCCCGATGTGCAGCTTCCACGGGAACCGGACGCGCGTGCGTGGCCGGAAGACTACGCCGTCGCCGATATCGGCGCCGAACAGCCGGAGCACGCCGACACGGAGGCGGGACGAGACTTGTAATGGGTTGGTCACGAACAGGAGCTCCGCGAGCCCCCACAGGTATACGACCCAGGCCGGGCGCCCCCAGCGTGCACGTTCGCCGGGCGCTGCAGCGAGGCTGATGACCGGAACCGGACTCGGCCGCTCCAGCCCCTGATCGTTCATTTCGCGCTCCCTGTCGTCAGCACGGACCTGGGGTACTGTTTCAGCGTGTCCCCGCAGCCGCTTCGCATCACGATCTTAGGCCTTCACTATGCCCCTGAGCGGACGGGAAACGCGCCGTACACGTCATCGCTCGCCCGAGGGCTGCGGGAGCGGGGTTACGACGTGCGGGTCGTCACGGGTCACCCTCATTACCCAGACTGGAGGATTTGGCCTGGGTTCGGTCAGTGGACCCGGCGTGAGAGCGTCGACGGTGTCCCGGTCGCGCGCCTGCGGCACTACGTGCCGCGCAGGCCGACTGCGATGACGCGCCTGCTGTCCGAGTTGAGCTTCGGCGTGCGCCTGCTGTTCGCGAGGTGGGGCCGTCCCGATGTGGTGCTGCTCGTTTCGCCTGCGCTCTTCTCCACGGTGGTCGCGATGGGTCGCGCTCGCCTCAGCCCCAAGCGGCCGGGCATCGGGGTCTGGGTCCAGGACCTCTACAGCCGCGGTGTCGCCGAGACCGGTGCGGGAGGCCGCAGAGCCGTGGGCCCCATGACTGCTGTCGAGTCCAGCACACTGAAGGCGGCGGACGGTGTCGCCGTTATCCACGAGCGTTTCAAGACCGTCGTGACCTCGAGCCTGCGGGTCGATCCCGAACGGGTGGCCGTCATCCGCAACTGGTCGCACCTGCCTGCGATCGTGCACGACAGCCGGGACGAGGTCCGCGCCCGTCGCGGCTGGCGAAACGACGAGGTTATCGTCCTTCACGCCGGCAATATGGGTGCGAAGCAGGCGCTCGAGAACGTCGTCGACGCCGCGAAGGTCGCGGACGAGCGCGGCGTCGACCTCCGCTTCGTCCTGCTCGGCGACGGCAATCAACGCGAGCGCCTCGAGTGGCTCGCGCAAGGCGTCGAGCGCATCGAGTTCATCGACCCGCTCCCCGACGAGGAGTTTCAGCGCACACTGGCGAGCGCGGACATCCTGCTCGTCAACGAACTGCCGGGGGTGGCGGAGATGGCCGTGCCGAGCAAACTCACCTCGTACTTCGGGACGGGCCTCCCCGTTCTCGCTGCCACCGACAGTGGCAGCGTCACCGCGAGCGAGATCGCGGCGTCGGGCGGAGGCGTCCGCGCCGACCCGGGCAAACCGCGCGAACTTGTCGAGGCCGCCCTCCAGTTAGCGGCCGAACAGCAGACACACAACGCGATGGGAGCAGCGGGCCGCGAGTTCCGCCACGTGCACCTCGCGGCCGAAATGGCGATCGCCCGGTATGCTGAGTGGCTGGCGGGCCTTGCCGTTTCCCGACGATGATGCCTGAGTATCCGCCAATTTGCCCGACGGGGGAGTCATTGAGCAAGCGCGCGTTCATCACGGGTATCACCGGGCAGGACGGGTCCTATCTGGCTGAACTGCTTCTGAAGAAGGGTTACGAAGTCCACGGCCTTATCCGCCGCGCGTCGACCTTCAATACCGGACGCATCGACCACCTCTACCGCGACCCGCATGACCCGAAGGCGAAGCTCTTCCTGCACTACGGCGACCTGAGCGACGGCGCGCGGCTCGTGAGCCTACTGAGCGAGCTCAAACCGGACGAGGTCTATAACCTCGGCGCCCAGTCCCACGTGCGGGTCTCCTTCGACGAGCCTGAGCACACCGGTGACACCACCGGGATCGGTTCGACGCGGATGCTCGAAGCTGTGCGTGTCTCGGGCATACACACCCGCTTCTACCAGGCCTCCTCGTCCGAGATGTTCGGGGCGACCCCTCCGCCGCAGGATGAGGACACGCCGTTTTATCCGCGCTCACCCTACGGCGCCGCGAAAGTGTACAGCTACTGGATCACCCGGAACTACCGCGAGGCATACGGGATGTTCGCCGTCAACGGCATCCTCTTCAACCACGAGTCACCCCGACGCGGAGAAACCTTCGTGACCCGCAAGATCACGCGCGCCATAGCTGAGATCAATGCCGGCCGCCAGGAGCACCTCTACCTCGGAAACCTCGACGCCATCCGCGACTGGGGATACGCCGCCGAGTACGTCGAGGGCATGTGGCGCATGCTCCAGGCCGACCAGCCGGACGACTTCGTCCTGGCCACCGGTGTGAAGTACACCGTCCGCGAATTCCTGGAGACCGCGTTCTCGCACGCCGGCCTCAACTGGGAGGACCACGTCAGATTCGACGATCGCTACCTGCGCCCGACCGAGGTCGACGCCCTGATCGGCGATGCCTCCAAGGCGAAGCGCGTTCTCGGCTGGGAGCCCACGGTCGACGCCGGGCAGCTCGCCCGCATCATGGTCGAGGCAGACATCGAAGCGCTTGGGCAGCCGGGAACCGGCTGGATCGACCGGGTCGAGCTCGACAGTTGGGCGGCCTGACGTGGCAGAGGAGGGGTTCCGTCCGGCGCCGCTGGACCGCGACGCGACCTTCTACATCGCCGGTCACCGCGGTCTCGTGGGCTCGGCACTGTGGCGCAACTTTGAGGCAGCAGGCTTCTCCGGATTGGTCGGCCGCTCGTCGTCCGAGCTCGATCTGCGCGACCGCGACGCGGTCTTCGCGTTCTTCCGTGAGACGAACCCGCGCTATGTCGCCCTCGCCGCAGCCAAGGTCGGTGGCATCCTGGCCAACAACACGTACCCGGCCGACTTCCTGAGCGAGAACCTGCAGATCCAGGTCAACGTGATGGACGCGGCCGTCGAGGCCGGTGTTCAGCGCCTGCTGTTCCTCGGCTCGTCGTGCATCTACCCCAAGTTCGCTCCACAGCCGATCCGCGAGGACTCCCTGCTCAACGGCCACCTCGAGCCGACGAACGACGCGTACGCCATCGCGAAGATCGCGGGCATCCTCCAGGTGCAGTCGGTGCGCCGCCAGCATGGCCTGTCGTGGATCTCGGCGATGCCGACTAACCTCTACGGCCCGGGCGACAACTTCTCGCCCACCGGCTCGCACGTGCTCCCTGCGCTCATCCGTCGCTACGACGAAGCCCAAGCGGCCGGCGCCGGATCCGTCACCAACTGGGGCACCGGCACGCCGCGCCGCGAGTTCCTCCACGTGGACGACCTCGCGGCGGCCTGCCTGCACCTGCTCGAGAACTACGACGGCCCGGATCAGGTCAACGTCGGCACCGGTACGGACATGACCATCCGCGAGATCGCCGAGACGATCGCACGCCTGGTCGGCTTCGTTGGCGAGACGCACTGGGACTCCTCCAAGCCTGACGGAACACCGCAGAAGCTCCTCGACGTGACCAAGCTCGCCGACGCCGGCTGGACGTCGCAGATCGGGCTCGAGGAAGGCCTGCGTTCCACGATCGACTGGTACCGGGACAATGAGCGCACCCTCCGCCGCTGACCTTCCGCGCCTGGTCACGGCCGCGATCGGCTGACACCATGCCGGCCAGTCATTCCGTGCCCCCGCGCCGCCGTGCGAGCGGGTGGGTGATCGTCCGCTGGTGCCTGCTCGGGCTCATTCTGGCCCTGGTGTTCGTCATCGCCTGGGTGGGAGTGCGGGGGATGATGGCGAAGGCCGACCTGGATGCGTCGGTGTCCCTCGCGAACACCTTGCGGCGGCAGCTCGTCAGGGACGACGTCGCGGGTGCCCGCGCGTCGGCGAAGACGCTCCAGCAGCACGCGGACTCGGCCCGGGACCTCACGGGCGACCCCGTGTGGCGGCTGACGGAGCTGATCCCGCTCGCAGGTCCCAACCTGACTGCTGTGCGGCAGGTGTCCATGGTGCTCAGCGATGTCTCCGATCACGCCGTCGTCCCGCTCGCCGATGTCGCCGGGAAGGTTGCGCTCTCACACTTCAAGCCGGTCGGCGGATCGGTCGACGTGCAGCCGCTCGTCGCGGCGCAACCCGTCGTCACCTCATCGGTGTCCGCCCTCGAGGACGCGCTCGCGCACGCGAGGCGGATCGACACCACGCGGACCGTCAGCCAGGTCGACGCTGCCGTCGCCAAGCTGGTCGATGTGCTCGGCAAGGCGGCCGAGCAGGCCTCAGCTGCCGACAACACCGTGCGTCTGCTGCCGGTGATGATCGGATCGGCCGGCCCGAAGACCTATGTGGTCCTGTTCCAGAACAATGCGGAGCTGCGTGCCGGTGGCGGGATCCCCGGTGCGGTCGCCCTGGTCCACGCCGAGAAGGGCCGGCTCTCGCTCCTCGACCAGACGAGCGGCTCCAGCTTTCCGATGGCCGCATCGTCCGTGCTCCCGCTGCCGGTCGAGACCCAGGGACTGTACGGCGAGATCACCGGCCGGTACATGCAGGACGTGACGCTCACGCCCCAGTTCCCGCTCAGCGCCCAACTCGCCCGCGAGTTCTGGAAGCGGCAGTACGGCGTGACCGCCGACGGCGTCATCTCGATCGATCCGGTGGCGCTCAGCTACCTCCTGTCGGCGACTGGCCCGATCTCCCTTGACTCAGGCGATGCCCTCACCAGCGCCAATGCGGTAAAGCTGCTGCTGAGCGACACGTATGCCCGGTATCCGAGCGTCGCGCAGAAGGACGCCTTCTTCGCCTCGGCGGCGGCAGCGGTGTTCCACAAGATCGCGAGCGGCGCGTTCGACCCGAAGGCGATGATCGCCGCGCTCGCGCGTGCGGCCTCTGAGCGGCGTGTCCTGATCTGGAGCGCCGACGCGGCTCAGCAGAAGGTGCTCGGGACGACGACTCTCAGCGGAACGCTGCCTGTCAGCACTCCGGCGAAGCCCGCCTTCGGGGTGTACCTCAACGACGCGACCGGTGCGAAGATGGACTATTATCTTGACGTCAAGACGGCCATCGGCCAGGCGGTTTGCCGCAAGGACGGCCGGGCGACGTGGTCGGTCCAGGTCACGTTGACGAGTACAGCGCCGGCGAACGCGGCGTCCACGTTGCCCGCGTACGTCAGTGGAGGCGGCGACTACGGCGTGCCCCCTGGGAGCGTCCGTACCAGCGTCTCGGTGTATGCGCCGCCCGGGAGCCTGTTCACCGGGTCTACGGCACGTGGAGCGGATGCTCCCGTGCACTCGACCACAGATACCGGGTACCCGGTCGGAACGTATGAGACGCAGCTCGCCCCTGGTCAATCGAGCGTGGTGACGCTTCACTTCCTGAGCGCAGGGCGGTCCACCGGGCATCCGGTTCTGACCCAGACGCCGGTGATCGACCTCCACCCTGCCGCTGTTCTCCCCGTGACGTGCGGCACGACGGGCCATTGACACCGGCAACCCTCCGCTGCTTCGGCTGCTAGCCTTGGGCGATGCCTATTCTGGTGGTCGGAGCGGCGGGCTACATCGGTTCCCACATCGCTCACGCTCTCGTCGAGCGCGGCGAATCGGTGGTCGCGGTTGACGACCTCTCGACGGGGTCGTCCCAGCGGCTCGGTCGCCTCCCACTCCACCGCATCGACGTGACCTCGGCCGAAGCCGTCGGTGCGCTCTCGGAGTTGATGCTTGAGAAGCAGGTGGATGGTGTCATCCACCTAGCGGCCAGGAAGGCTGTCGGCGAGTCGACTCGCGAGCCGCTGCTGTACTACTCGCACAATATCGATGGGGTGGTTAATGTTGCCGCGGCGATGGCGGCGGCCGGAGTGAGGCAGGTCGTGTTGTCGTCGACGGCCGCGGTCTACGGCGAGAGCGGTGAGGCGCCCCTCACGGAGGACGCCCCGACGAACCCGATTAATCCGTATGGGCGCTCGAAGCTCGTCGGGGAGTGGGTGCTCGGCGACTCTGCCGCGGCGTACGGTCTCCGGGCAGCGAGCCTGCGGTACTTCAACGTCGCCGGAGCCGGAGACCGTGCGTTGGCCGACCGCGGCTTGACCAATCTCATCCCGCTCGTGGTGGACGCCGCGCAGCGCGGGTCTGCCGTGGAGATCTTTGGCGACGACTTCCCGACTCCTGACGGCACCTGTGTACGAGACTACGTTCACGTGGCCGATGTGGCAGCTGCGCATCTGGCGGTCCTTGACCGTCTGCGCAACGCACGGGAACCCCATCGGGTCTACAACATCGGCGGGGGGCCGGGTCGAGCGTTCGCGAAGTGGTGGACGCTGTCCAGCTGGTGAGCTGCCGTCCTGTCGCATTTCGGATGGTGTCCAGGCGCCCCGGTGATCCGGCGTCGGTTGTGGCTGACGTGTCGCGCGCCCGGTCGGAACTTGGGTGGGGCCCACGACACGATCTCTTCGGCATCGTGGCCTCGGAGTGGGCCGCCCGGACCACGAACGCCGTTACCCGGTCCGCTTGACGGTGTTATCGGTTACACCGACCTCGAATCCGAGAGTGCCCGACGCCGTTCCGACGCCGGGTCCGGGCCGAAGTCAAGGCCACGCTTGAACTGAAATCAACAGTCGTGACGCGCGCCTTTCCCCTGACGCCAACGGCCCCACACGCCGCACTCGGCTCACGCCGGGACGGCACGTATTGTGTATGCAACGCGGCCCCGCCCGGGCCGACCACCCGACGTGCGCCTCACGAATGGAACTGCCGATGACGATGAACGAGGCCAACGAGCTGACGGCCCAGCTCTGGCGGCAGCGGGAGCTCCTGGAGATGCTGCTGTTCAAGTACGAGGAGGAGCGGCTGCTGCGCTCGGCCGGGATGACCCGGTGGCTCGCGCACGCCTCCCGCGAGATCGAAGTGGTGACCGAACGCCTGAATAAGTCCAGCCTCTCGACCGCCGTCGCGATCTCGAGCCTCGGCGAGTCCTGGGGCCTGCCTCGCGGCGCGCTCCTGCGCGACCTCGCCGAGGGGGCGCCGAACCCGATGTGGGCCGAGATCTTCACCGACCACCTGCGTGCCCTGGTCGACGTCATCACCGAGATCCGCGAGGTCCGGGCCCAGGCGAACGCCACCTACCGCGCGAACGGCGAGATCGATCACACCGAGCAGACCGCACGGTTGATCGACACCGTCCTCTGAGACGGATCAGGCGGTGACCCGCTCCGTGACCGCGGCGGGTGCGCGGTGAACTCCGCGAGCTTGGCGAGGTAGGCCGACCGCTTCGTCCGGGGGTTCCGGTCGGGCAGTGGGAGCACACCGGCGTCGCGGTCGAAGTGCAGCAGCCAGCCCTCGTGCAGCAGCTTCATCGCCTCGTTCCGCGCCAGCGACACGGCCGCGTGCGTGACGCCGAGCTCGGCGGCCACGTCCTTGACCTGCGGCGTCGCGTTGATCGACAGGCGGAGCCACCAAGTCCAGCGGGAGGTCCCCTTCCGGCGTTGGTCCGCCGCGGGGCACGTCGCGACCCGCAACCCGTCTTGCCCTCGCCTTTCGAGTATGCAACGGGAGGGCTCGTTTGACGGCGGTGTGTGGTTTGTCAGCACGACGACGCGGGGTGGGAAGAATATCGCTCAGATCTCTTCGGGCGTCGCCCTATTCAGTGCCGCAGAGAAGAAGCTCGGCGCGATCCTTGCTGGCGCTCGCGCACGATTGTCCTCTTTTCACGGTACCGCCGCTCACCCCGATAGCGGCGATAACGTGGCCCTCGAGGCGGACGGGAGTCACCGTTCCGAAGATGATGAAGCGGCCGCCGCTGGAATGAAGGCCGAAGAGGGGCGCGCCCGGGACCGTCATGCGGGCCAGCCCGTCGGTACGGGCTCTGCTAGCACACGGTGTAAGCCTTATGCACTGCCAGGCTGGGTCCGGCGATCTCGGCACCGTCCATTCGGAGGAATGCTACGAGGTTGCCGCCCTCGTCGACCGCGGCGATTGAGACCTGCGCGCCGAGTCGGGTGACCTCGTCTTTGGCGGTTGCAAAAAAATACTTTCCTGGCATGTGACGCTGGCAGTTTGCATCGGTTTCCGTGCACGAAGGGGAACTGAGCTCCCGAGGTCGGATGGCGGCCTATCCTGGGATGAGATTGTTCTCATTCCGGTCTCCTCCTGGTCTCATCGGTGACCGGCAGATTCTTCTTGGGCCGAACAGAGCCCGAGGACAACGAAAGGCACTCCCCACCGAAATGAAGACGCTCACGAAGATCATCGTCGCCAGCACCACTGGCGTTCTCAGCGCCGGCCTCGCGACCGCGGGCGCGTTCGCCGCGACGGGAGCTTTCTCGGTTCAGGACCAGGCGGGCACCACGATCGCCGCCCATGGTGTCACCGGCACCGCCACGCACTCGGTGGATACGGCGAAGACCGCTGCAGAGCAGAAGGCGGACACCGTCCGCGGCGAGGTCTCGAAGGCCGTCGCCCAGGCGTCGGCGGCTCCCTCGGCGCTCCCCACCAACATCCCGTCCGTCGCCGGAACCGCGAGCGGCTCGGCGAGCACCGGTGGCACTGCCTCGGGCACGTCCGGTTCGGTGGCCGGTTCGGGTGAGGCGGCCGCCGCTGCCGGTACGTCCGGGCTGAACGCCACCGGCACGAGCACTGCCACGGTGGTCACCCCGCCGGCTGCCGTCGACGTGCGCGGCACCGCCTCGGTGACCGCCGGTCACTGACCCCACTGCTGGGAAAGGGGGCGAGAAAGGCTCGGGTGCCTTCTCGCCCCCTTTTCTGTGCGTGGGTTGCGCGGCTGTGGGGCGCGGCCGCTCAGGTCGTCAGACGGTAGCCCATCCCGCGGACGGTCTCGATGCGTTCGGCGCCGATCTTGCCGCGGAGGTACCGCACGTAGACGTCGACGACATTCGATCCGGGATCGAAGTCGAGTCCCCACACCCGGCTGAGCAACTGCTCGCGGCTCAGCACCTGACCGGCGTGGGAGAGCAGCTCCTGCGCGAGGGCGAACTCCCGCGCCGACAGGTCCTGCGTGGTTCCCGCGGCCGTGATGCGGCGGGTGCGCAGATCCAGCTCGAGGTCGCCGGCCCGCAGCACGTCGGGGGCTTCCGGGCGCGGGGTTTTCAAGTGCAGTCGGATGCGTGCCAGCAGTTCGTCGAACCGGAATGGTTTGGCCAGATAGTCGTCGGCGCCGCCGTCCAGGATGCTCACGACATCCCGGCCGCTCGTGCGGGCGGTTAGGACGATGACGACCACGGGGTGTCCTTCGCCGCGCACCGCTTCCAGAACGCCGAAGCCGTCCAGGCCGGGAAGTCCGAGGTCGAGGACCAGCAGATCGTGTGCCCCGGTCCGCACCTCGTCGAGAGCGGAGAGGCCATCGGTGACGGTGGTCACGGTGTAGCCGGCCGATCGCAGCCCCTTCTCCACGAAGGACGCGATCCGGGGTTCGTCCTCGGCCACCAGGACGCGGCTCATATCGTCTCCTCCGTGAGGGGTTCGTGTCGGTGTGGCGCGGGCGCGATGTCCTCGGCGCGTCCGCACAGAACGGTCAGCGTGAAGGTCGAGCCGTCGGGGGAGCTCGTCAGGTCGACGGCGCCGCCGTGCGCGTGCGCGATCGCGGTGACGATGGCGAGGCCGAGGCCGGACCCGGACGTTCCACGTGTGCCGTCACCGCGCTGGAACCGCTCGAAGATGCGGGCTCGATCGGCTTCGGGGATTCCCGGCCCGTCGTCGCGCACCCAGGCGCGGAACAGGATTCCCGCGCGTCCCTGGATCCGCTCGCTTCCCAGCCGGATAGCGCCGCCGAGTGTGGAGTACTTGACGGCGTTCTCGGCGAGCTGGAGCCACGCCTGCGTGATACGGCGCACGTCGAGCGCACCGATGCCTTCGGCCACCTGTTCGGTCGTCCACGGACGGTCAGGGGCAAGGGCGGCGGCTTTAGCGGCGACCGCCCGGGTCAGGTCGGCGAGGTCGGCCGGGGCCGGGTCGACGAAACCGGGGCCGCGGGACTCGGCGAGCAGCGTGATCTGTGCAACGAGCTCGTCCATCCGGTCGAGCTCGTCGACGGCGAGCTGCTGCACGGCGCGCACTTCCGCCGGGTCCGTCGGGTCCAGCAGCTCGAGATGCCCGCGGACGATCGTGAGGGGCGTCTTCAGTTCGTGGCCCACGTCGTCCAAGAGCTGGCGTTGCGAGGCGAACGACTCCTCCAACCGGTCGGACATCCGGTTGAAGCCCGCGGCCAGGAGGGAGAGATCGTCGCCGCCGCGGACCGGGATGCGCTGGCCGAGCTCGGTCGCCGAGAGGCGGTCCGCGGCCTCGCGCAGGTGACGGACCGGGCGCAGCAGACGTCCTGCGACGAACCACGCGACGAGACCGGTCAGGGCGAGCGCGCACGCCGCGACGATCGCGTAGGTGCGGAACGGGCTCGCGATCGCGGTGAGGACGGTGTCGAGGTCGTACGCCGCGACGTACAACCCCTGCGTCGGATCCCCCTTCACCGTCACCGGGATGATCGCGTAGCGCAGCGTGCCCCGATCCGACGCGGCCGTGCCCATCACCACAAAGTTCGAATCGGCCTCGCGTGCGAACCGTTCGACGAGCCCGGGGTCCCGGTCGAGCCGGAACGGCAGTTCGCCGCCCGGAACGTACGCGGCCTGACCGGCGACAATCCCCAGCGCGCTCTCGGAGGGGGCGGGAACGACCTGCTGGATGAGCGATCGCAGCAGCACATCCACACTCTGCTGCGCGGCCGGCTGCGCCTGGGCGGCGATCGCCTTCACTTGATCGAGGTTGCGGATCAGGTCGCTGTCCACCTGCGCCAACGCCTGCTGACGCTGGACGAAGTAGGTCGCCACCCCTGCCACCGCCAAACCAATCCCCGCAGCAAGGACGATCGCCACCACGATCCGCGCCCGCACCGAGAAGACGGGCCGCCTCGACGAATCGCCCATCGCACGGCGGGGTCTTCGTCGGGGCATGCGCCCATTATCCCGTGGGATAAAGTCCCGCGCGAAGCATTTCTGGCTCGCGCCGATAACGACGGCTACGTCTCGATGTCGGCGCATTTGAGCCCGCATGATCCCATCGAGTTTGTTGCGCCCTGTCCTATCAGCATCTCAGCCCTGAGCGGGCGATCAAGCAGATCCTCCGGGACGCACAGCCCTTTGGCGCAGGCTCACGAAGAGTCGCACCGTGACAACCTGGCGGCGCTGTCACGATACCGTGGCCGTGACGTGCAGCACACGCCTTCCCGAATTACCTGCACTTACGCAAAGACCGGTGTAGCGTATCCGGCAAAGAAGCCGTTCTGGCGGCCTCCCAATGGCCCAGCGGGCTGCTGGGGGGACGCTTCGAGGTGAGGAGACGCCGATGTCATCGCCTGGAGTTCCGACACGGGGGCCTGCGCGCCCTCTGCCCTATGTGATTTCGGGTGTGCTGCTCGTGATCGCGATCGTGTTGCCCTTGCTGGTGCCGATCTACGCGCGTAGCGAGCCGGCGCTCGGCGGCATCCCGTTCTTCTACTGGTATCAGATGCTGTGGGTGCTGATCGACTCCGGGCTGCTCTGGATCTGCTACGCCCTGATCGTCCGTGAGGATCGGCGACGCCGGGCTGCGGTCCGGCCTCCGGAGGTGGAGGAATGATCGCCGCAGCGGCGTCGGGCGCCCGGCCCGTGAACGGTGTGGCGCTCACCGTCGTCATCATCATCTTCGTGATCGTCGCGATCATGGGCTTCGTCGCGGCGCGCTGGCGGGTCACTCCGGAGGAGCGTGGTCTGCGCACCCTCGACCAATGGGGTCTCGGCGGGCGCGGGTTCGGGAGTTGGATCACCTGGTTCCTGCTTGGCGGCGACCTGTATACGGCGTATACGTTCATCGCCGTTCCGGCAGCCATGTGGAGCACGGGTGCGGTCAGCGGTTTCTTCGCCGTGCCGTACACGGTGGTGCTGTACCCGATCGTCTTCCTCCTGATGGCGCGGCTCTGGTCGGTGTCGCACCGCCACGGCTACGTCACGCCTGCGGACTTCGTCGGGGGACGTTACGGGAGCAAGACGCTCTCGACAGCCATCGCCGTGACCGGGATTGTCGCGACGATGCCGTACATCGCTCTCCAGCTGGTGGGTATCAAGGCGGTGCTGACCGTCCTCGGTCTTGGCAGCGGCGCCAATGCGTTCACCCAGGACCTGCCGCTGATCATCGCGTTCGTCGTCCTCGCCGCCTATACCTATACGGCCGGGCTGCGCGCGCCGGCGGCGATCGCGGTGGTCAAAGACCTCCTGATCTACATCGCAGTCATCGTCGCGATCATCTGGCTGCCCACCCAGTTCGGAGGATGGGACGGGATCTTCAAGGCCGCCACCACGAAGATGACGGCGATCAACCCGGCGACGAACCTCCCAGTCGGTTCGGTGATCCCCGGGGCCGCGAGCTTCAACGCCTATTGGACGCTCGCGCTCGGGTCGGCCATGGCGCTGTTCATGTACCCGCACTCGGTGACCGGTGTGCTGTCCACGAAGAGCCGCAACACCATCCGGCGCAACGCAGTGGTGCTGCCGATCTACTCGCTGATGCTCGGATTCCTCGCACTCCTCGGGTACGTGGCGATCAAGGCGGGCACGAAGCCGATCGGACTCGACGGGGTCGTCAACCCGCAACTGGTGGTCCCGCAGCTCTTCATCGACAACTTCCCGTCGTGGTTCGCCGGTGTAGCGCTCGCCGCCATCGCCGTCGGCGCCCTGGTGCCGGCTGCGATCATGTCGATCGCCGCCTCCAACCTGTTCACCCGCAACATCTACCGGGACCTGTTCAAGCCGAACGCGTCACCTGCCCAAGAAGCGAAGGTGTCGAAGTTCGTCTCCCTCGTGGTGAAGTTCGGCGCCCTGCTGTTCGTGATCCTGATGGACCAGTCGGCCGCGATCAACATGCAGCTGCTCGGGGGCGTGTGGATCCTGCAGACCTTCCCGGCGATCGTGGCGGGCCTGTACACGCGCTGGTTCCACAGGTGGGCACTGTTCGCCGGCTGGGCGGTCGGCATCCTCTACGGGACGATCGCCGCGTACAACGTAGTGAACCCGGTGACGCACGCGCACTTCGGCGGGTCGATCGCCCCGTTCCCGTTCACCACCGTGCCGGTCTACATCGCCATCTCGGCGTTCGTCATCAACGCGATCGTCTCCGTGATCCTGACCCTGATCTTCCGGGCCGTCCGGGTGCCGGACGGCGTCGACCGCACGAGACACGCCGACTACGGCGCAGACGAGGGCGACCCCAAGGTCGTCGAGGTGCTCGAGCCGTACAACGCGACCCTGGACCGGTAAGGTCCGGAAGCGCGCGGCCGCAACCGGCGGAGGCGGCCCCCGCCGCCAGCCGCGGTCTGCGCTCGGCCCCATGGCACTTTGCGCTAACGCGGCTATTGAGCTCGCGAGCACACCCTGCCTGTCAACTGTGAGGGTCTTCCTGCGTCGAAAGAAGAGGCGTCCGTTTGCCCGGTGGCGGTGCAAGGAGTACCGCCGACGCGAACAAACGGGTGACCGTCGAAAGGCCCCGATCTGAAAGTATGTGCGTCTCACGCTCCACGCTTAAGTGCTCCCACCACTTCACGCCCAGGACCGCGTCTTCGCCCGACGTCGCGCTCCCCGATGACATCGCCTAGATCGCTCTAACAAGAAAGCGAGGACGGCTATGATCTTGCTTCACCACAGATAATTGAATGGCGGTCCATCCGGAGCCATGACGCGCTCGCCTCCGACATAGCCCCTCCGGACACGGGTATCCGCTCGGCGGGAGAATACGTCATAAGTTTCGGGTCAAGTGAATGGAGGAAACGGACATGCCGCACCAGGCGGCGACATCCCAACCGGCCGCTGTGCCCCTCCCAAACCTGGAGTGCGTTCGCATGAGCCAGGCTGATGACACCATCATCAGTGTCTGCCTCGAGGTCACAACCCTCAGTCCGAGCACATGCGAAATCAAGGTCAACGGCTCAACAATTGGATTCATCGGTCGGGTGCCGTTCGGGTTCACCGCGTCCGCCGGGACCTGTCCCGAGACCGCCACACCGCGCGGCCAATTTGACTTGTGGGACAAAGCCGCGGCCGCGCTGCTTCGCCCGCCCGCGACTTCTCATCACAACGGACCCAGGCAGATGGCGAATGGACCCTCCGTCGTCGAGCGACCGCGCCGACACACAGGACAGGCCAATCACTACCGAAGGGTCCTTTGCGACCAGCTGGAGCGCTTCCTTGGGGCCGAAAAGCGGATACGTGACGAGGATAAGGATGGTGCCGCGCGCACGCCGATGGCGATGACCGCAACGACGTGCCAGTGGGAATCACCAAGACAGGCAGGCGAGTCGCCTTGCGCATCGCCGGCCCGGAGAACTTCCGCTGGGTGTCCAGGATGAGATGGAGCTACAGCGGACGGACACAAGTTACGGACCACATGCAGAACCACGAGATCAGGCCCGGGAGGGCTCGGTTCAAGGTGCGTTGGATTACGAGCGGTTGTTATTCAGCGCCGTGGTCTGCGTTGAGCCAGAGTGTATCGTCCTCAACGCGGTCGAGCTCATCCGATGCCACGTACTCGTGGCCGGCGAGCAGACCGGATTTGTCGATCTTCACGTAGCCCAGCCGAAGCAGTCTTTCGGCGGTGTGGCGGGGCAGCCGGGCGTGTTGGGCGAAGTCGTCGATGAGGGTTCCAAGGAGACCACCGGTTTCGGGGTCGGTCTGGCCGTCGGCGGTCACTGCCTCGGGATCGCCCATTTTCAGGTCCTTGACCTTGCCGATCTTCTCCCCATCGGGCCCGACCACATGCATGCCCTCGCGCACCTGCTCCATGACAGTCATCGTTGATGTCCTTCCCCGGTTCCCCCGTCGGTTGCTGACATTGTAGGGCTGAAAAGGAAAAACTTGTTATGGCCTGAGTTGAGAACCGGCCCACGCATGATCGCGAGCGCTGAGTATATCCGGCGTCCGTTGTAGGCCGCCGCGTCGGTCAGGTGACGGGCCGCCATCCGCGTCTGCGCTCTCGCCGCTGTCATGTCCAATGCGCCAAGGGGACTGGGCAACTGCGGTTTAATGTTTCTCTCAAAGAGTGCCGCGAAACCATCAAGGCAACCTGCTGAAAAGGCTGCTCGCATTGGACGGCCGCAGGTCGGTCGGGCGTGAAGACACTCGCGACGCGTCGGGTCGTCTGAAGGGGCCCTCCCGCCTGCTTGCGTTACGACGAAGCCGGCGGGCATGAGCGTGGAGGGGCGGTCGCGGAAGCGTTCGGGTGGGCCGGTGGTAGGCGTGTTGGACGCGTTCTCGGCGCTGCCAAAGGCGCCGCCAGCTTCCGTCGTGGAACAGGACCGGGTGAGAACAGGGCGATGCCGGGGTGCTTGTGGTGCTGGTTATACCAAGGCATATAGGCGGCCATGAAAACCCGGGCCTGCTCGATCGTGTCGAAGATGCCGGGATAGTTCGGCGGTACTTCATCATGGGGAACTCAGATTCGGAGAACGGGTTGTCATTCGACACACGCGGCCGGTTAGGGTCCCGGTCACCCCATGCGCGTCGAGGAGCTCTTTGAGCGCGTTGGAGCGCATCGCCGGCCCGGATTCGGCGTGAACACCGTCTGGCACGCCGTTACTAGCGTCTCGACGAGAATCTCCATCGCGGGAACGAGCTCCGAGCCGGACGATGAGATGGGCGCGGCGCCCCTGTACCGGACCGGATCGATGCTGCAGGATACGCTCTCGCCAATGCCGCGGCGGAGCCGTAGGATTCTGAAACCGAACCGGCGCCGGGTCGCGCGTCGACCAATTGGACCTTTGTTCAGATTGAACGCACTCTTCGCGCCTATGCCTGGTCTCACATGTCACAGGGCCTTTATGCGGGGCGCTTCAGGCGCTGAATCATCCCATTGGAAGCCGGGGCTTGGTTGCGAGTCGTCTCAGACAAACGCTATTTCGTCGCCGATCTGTAGCCAGGCGTCGGCCTGGAGCTTTAAGGTTTCGTCATGCTCGCTGATCCGTGGTTCATAGCGGTTCTATTGCATGACGATTGCACCCGAGACGTCGCCGTGTTCGTGCCCCGGTTAGAGCCGGGGCCGCCGAGCGAGTTCGAGGTACTCGTGGAGTATGGCGGCGCTGCTGCACTGGATGTGTATGAGTGCGCCGATGCCGGGAGCTGGCCAGACCTGGTGGTGCTTCGGCACCGCGAAACCGTTCCGTGCACGGTGATGCAGCTCGAGCAGGCGACTCTGCGCTACCGCGCGCAGCATGAGGGGCCGAGTCTGCGATCGCGCAGTGGCCACTGACGCGTGTAGCCAGCACCGGCCGCGGTTCTGACCAGTCCAGACCTCTGGTCGGGCTGATCGTCGCGTGCCCTGGATGAGCGCCGACCGAACGGAGCCGCACGGAGGCGGCACTGTTTATGTCGGATGGAACGCCTCCGGCGTGCTGTCTTCTTAGGTTTTCTTTCCGATCCGGCAGCCGATCATAGCGAGCGCCGCTAGCTCCGTTCCCTGCACGCGCTTTTGCAGACTCCACTCGCTGCGCTCCCTGCGCTTAGCAACCGCTCCCTCCGGGCACTGCGCTGCCTCCGCCCGCTCTCGATCTTTGTGCCGGAACGGCAAGAAGAACGACCAGGAGCAGGACAGCAACGCCCCCACCTGATCACGCCGGCCCGGCAGACCAATTTGACACCGGCCCATAGATTCTCAATCTGTTTGTCAAGTCGCGGAGCGCGCGGCTATCGACTGTTGCTGGTAGGTGGTTCCATCGCGCAGTAGCGCCCAGATGACGTTGATCCGTCTGCGGGCGAGGGCAAGGACGGCTTGCTTGTGACGTTTGCCCTCGGCGCGCTTACGGTCGTAGTAGGCGCGAGACTCTGGGTGAGATCGGGCAGCGACCTCGGCGGAGACATAACACGCTCGCATCAGACGCCGGTCATAGCGTTTCGGGCGGTGCAGGTTCCCGCTGACCCGACCGGAGTCGCGGGGAACGGGTGCAACACCAGCGACGCCAGCCAGACGGTCAGCGTTCTCGAAAAAGCGTGTGGTGCCGCCAGTGGCGCCGATGAACTCGGAAGCCAGGAGCGGACCGAACCCAGGGATACTTAGGAGGGTCTCGGCCCATTCGTGGCGGCGAAATCGGGCATCGATCTGCGCATCAACGGCCTCCACTTCGTCCTTGAGCCGAAGGACTTCTCGAGCGAGACGCCCGACGATCAACGACGCCGCGTCTTGGCCGGCAACCACGGTGTGCTGTCGGTTCGCTGCTGCGACGGCGGCTTCGGCGATCTTCTCAGGTTGCCGGCAGCCCTCGTTCCGCAGCCAGGTCGTGATCCGGGTGACACCACTGCGGCGCAGCTGCGCGGGGGTCTGATACTTCGTCAGTAACACCAGAGCAGCTTTCCGCTGGGCGAAGTCGAAGCTGGCTTCCAGCCTGGGAAAGTACTCAAGTAGGGTGACACGAAGCCTGTTGATCGCACGCGTCCTATCCGCCACCAGGTCGGAGCGGTGAGCGGCGAGCATCCGCAGCTCGGTAGCGATCTCATCGCCTGCCCGGACTGGATGTAGGTCACGGCGCATCCTGGCCTGGTCTGCGATGATCGCGGCGTCTTTCGCGTCGGTCTTGCCGTCGCCACGATAGGTGCGGGCAGCGTGATGAACCGTCCTGCCCGGGATATAGAGCATCTCCTGACCGTTGGCAGCCAGCACTGCGATCAACAGGGCCGCGCCGCCCTGGTTCAGATCCGTCGCCCAGACCACCGGGTCACCGTCTGCCAGCTCGCTCACATCGCCGAGCAGAGCAAGGATCTCGTCCTCGTCGTTGACGAGATTCCGTGACAACAGCCGGGCTCCCGCCTGATCGATCACCACACAATGATGATTGGATTTGCCGGCATCGATCCCGGCCCACAATTGCGGCATTCTGCCCTCCGTTCACTCGGTGCGGGCTCCAGCGAACGACCACGCCTGCGTGTCCTTACCCAGCGATCTTGTCGCACGTCTCAATCAGAGGTCGAGTCGTTGCGGGACACCGGGCGGCCAATCTATGTCAGCCATCACCGCGGCGGAAGGGTCAAAGCCATACCCGGCATCCCTGGAGCGGTCGAGAGCCTACAACGACCCTCAATCCACACCCCAAACAACGTAAGGAAGGGTCGATCGACAGGGGAGTGAACATCATGCGGGTATTCGTCATCGACGCGAGCAACATGGCGTCGGAACTGCAGGGTGGACTGATCGGAGTCGTCGGTTCCCCCAGCCCGAGTCCGGAAGAGAAGCTCGAGTGCGTCGAAGCCGTCAGTCAGTACGTGGTGGAGGGATGGGCGATCGCCGCCGATCCATTGTCGCCACTCGGTAGGTTGGCAGCTCTGACCGCGGAGGCGGCATGCGTGCCATTCGTGAATCTCTGCGAGCTGCGCAACTTACGAGACCTTCTTGTCAGTGGTCCGGCGGAGAATCGTCTTATCGACGCAGGGGGTGTCGGACATGGGATCGATTGAGTCCTACGAGACCGCGGCAGGCAAGCGATATCGAGTTCAGTACCGGACGCCTGATCATCGCAACACGATGAAGCGCGGCTTCACCACGAAACGTGCGGCGGAGCTTTTTCTCTCGTCGGTCAACGTCTCGCAAGCCAAGGGTGAGTGGGTCGACCCGACGAAGGCGAGAACTCCGGTCTCGCACGTCGCCGAGGAGTGGTTTCGAGCCCAAGTGCAGGTGAAACCGACGACGCGCTCGGGCTACCGATTCCACCTCGACAAGTACGTGCTTCCTCGGTGGGGCAACATCCGGCTCGTGGACGTGAGGCATGGCGATGTCCAAGCGTGGGTGGGGGAGCTCTCTTCCACCCTCGGGCCGTCCATGGTGCGACAGATACATCTTGTCCTCGCGGGCGTGATGAAGTATGCGATCCGTGATGGGCGCATCACCCTCAGCCCCTCCGACGGCGTTCAGCTGCCGAGGCTGTCGTCGCGCGAGCACGGCTACTTGACCCATGCGCAAGTGCGGGCACTGGCGGCCGAGTGCGGTGAGCAGGGTGATGTCGTCCTCTTCCTTGCATATACGGGGCTTCGCTGGGGAGAGATGGCCGGCCTCCAGATCAATCGCGTCGACTTCACGCGCAGGCGGCTCGACATAGCCCGAGCGGTCTCCGAGCCGCGCGGAGTGATCGTCTGGGGCACACCCAAGAACCATGAACGGCGCTCAGTTCCCTTTCCTGACCTCCTCACAAATGCGCTTGAAGCGCGCTGCGCCGGTCGGGACCCAGAGGAGCCAGTTTTCACGGGCGCCGACAGTGGTATCCTCCGCGCAGGCAACTTCCGCAACCGAGTCTTCAATGCGGCGGTCGCGCGGTGCATGGAAAAGGACGGCACCTTCCCGCGGCTGACTCCCCACGACCTCAGACACACGGCCGCATCGCTCGCCGTCTCGGCCGGCGCCAACGTCAAATCGGTGCAGCGGATGCTCGGACACGCGTCCGCCGCGATGACGCTCGACGTCTACGCGGACCTCTTCGACGATGACCTTGACGACGTTGCGAACGCACTGGATGCCGAAGCCGCGAAATCAGTTGTAGTCAAAATGTAGTCAAACGGCGATTTGGCTGCCTCGACGAGCAAACAAAAAACCCCCGGATTCCGCATGGGACCGGGGGTTTTCTCTGGTGGCTCCGACCGGCATCGATCCGGTGACCTTTCGATTTTCAGTCGAACGCTCTACCAACTGAGCTACAGAGCCGGGAGGCATTGTTCACGCCTACCTAGACGGAAGCCCTTCCATCCGGAAGGGCTTGTCGCCGTGGCGACCCTGACGGGACTTGAACCCGCGACCTCCGCCGTGACAGGGCGGCACGCTAACCAACTGCGCTACAGGGCCTAACAGTGTTGCTATTGAATTGTAGAGGATGCCATCGTGACCCCAACGGGATTCGAACCCGTGCTACCGCCGTGAAAGGGCGGCGTCCTAGGCCACTAAACGATGGGGCCGGATCGTCCCGAATCGCTTTCGCTTTTCGATGACCACCGACGCATAAGCATACGGAAGTCCCTGACAGAAAGCGAATCGGGCCCGCAGCCCGGGCGGGTCGATCGTCCCGGGTTCCCGCCACGCCCCGGTGAAATGCCCGGTGAGAGCCTGGACGCCCGAGAAGATTGCGAGCGACGGCCCCCTGTCGTCCGTGCGAGCCGCACGTGGTCCCGATCGAGCACCGCCGCCCTCCCCCAACCCGGGCGGCGTATGGTGATGTTGCTAAAGTTGCTCCTGGTGATGACGAGACCCGTGTTGATCGTGTGACAGCCGATGTTCCATCCAGCGGGTTGAAGGTGACGATGAGATACGCGACGAGAGACGACACGAGCCGGCGCAAGCCGCGCCGGGCCCTGCTGCGCCTCCTCGCCGTCGGCGCCATCGTGCTCACCGGGGTCGTCGGCTCCATCGCCGCACCGGCGTACGCCGACCAGTACCCGAGCTGGCAGGACGTCCAGAACGCCAAGGCCAACGAGGCCGCTGCCGCGGCGCAGGTGACGCGCATCACGAACCTGATCGCGCAGCTCAACCAGGAGGTCTCCGACACCCAGGCGGCCGCCGTCAAGCGCGGCGAGGAGCTGCAGGCGGCCACGGCGGCCTTCGACGAGGCGGACATGAAGGCCAGGGACCTGGAGTCCCAGGCCGCCGCCGGCCAGCAGAAGGCCGACGCCGCCGCCGCCCAGGCGGGCAAGCTCGCCGCGCAGCTCTACCGCACCGGCGGCGCCAACCTCACGGCCAACATCTTCCTGAGCGGCAACGGCGCCAGCGGCACGAACCCCGAGACGCTGCTGACGAGCCTCGGGAGCATGTCCAAGCTCGCCGAGCAATCCGACAAGGTCTACACCGACGCCAAGGTCGCTCAGAACACCGCGAAATCCCTGTCGGCGCAGGCGGAGGTCGCCAAAGCGGAGCGCGAGAAGCTGCGCGTCGCCGCGACCGCCGCCCTCCAAGCGGCAATCGCCGCCGCCAAGGCCGCGCAAGAGAAGCTCGCCGAGCAGCAGAAGCAGATCGTCGTCATGCAGGCCCAGCTCGCGGCGTTGCGCGACGCGACGGCCAAGACCGTCTCCGGCTACGAGGCGGGGGTCGCGGCGGCCGCAGCGGCTGCGGCGGCACGTGGCTCGGGAGGCCTCCCCGGCGGTTACGTCGGACCGCAGGGCTGGGCGGTCCCCGCGGCCGGCCCGATCACCGACGGTTTCGGCTCACGCCCGTCCCCCGGCGGGATCGGCAGCACGTACCACATGGGCATCGACATCGGCGCCTCCTGCAACGCGCCCATCTACGCTTCGTACGGCGGCACCGTCGTCTACGCGGGACCCGACGGGACCCATGGCAACTACGTCCTCCTGGACAACGGCGGCGGCATCCAGACCGGCTACGCGCACATCCGCAACGGCGGCATCCTCGTCGGCATCGGCCAGCACGTCGGCGCCGGTCAGCCGATCGCCCACGTCGGCAGCACCGGAGCCTCCACCGGCTGCCACTTGCACTACGAAGTGATAGTGAACGGCCAGAAGATCGACGGAATCCCATTTATGAGAGCAAGGCAGGCACCCCTTGGCTAGCGATACTTCGAAGAACTCCCGCACCCGCACCGGCCTCGCGATCGGCGCGGGCGTGATGGGCGCCGTCACGGCATCCATCGGCATCGTCGCCCCTGCGCAGGCGGTGGACTACCCCTCCTGGAACGACGTGCAGCAGGCGAAGGCCAACGTCGCCAACCAGCAGGCGATGATCACGAACATCACGACCCTGATCGGCGGCCTCCAGAGCAGCGTCGACGCAGCCCGCATCGCCTCCGAGAAGGCGGCTGAGGCCTACTTCCAGGCCAAGGACGCCCTCGCTGCGGCGACGGCGAAGCAGGCCGACCTCGAAAAGCAGTCGACGGACGCGGCGGCGAAGGCCAAGACCTCGCAGATGCGTGCGGGCCTCCTCGCCTCCCATCTCGCCAAGGCGGCCGGCGGCGGCGCGGATGTGAGCACCGAGCTCCTGCTGAAAGGCGGCGGCAGCGGCTCCAACGCCGACAAGCTGCTGTTCCAGCTCGGCACCATGAGCAAGCTCACCGAGCAGTCGAAAGCCGTCTACGACCAGGCGACCAAGGACAAGAACACCGCCGAGTCGCTGAACGCGCAGGCCAAGGCCGCCAAGACCGAGCGCGAGAAGCTCTCTGTCGCCGCCGACCAGGCGCTGACCGCCGCGCAGGAGGCGCAGTCCGCCGCCCAGGCGGCGCTCGTCGAGCAGCAGAACAAGTCGACCGAGCTCATCGCACAGCTCGCGACCCTCAAGAACACCTCGACGCAGGTGGAGGCGGCGTACCTGCAGGGCGAGAAGATCCGGCAGGAGCAGGCAGCGGCCGCGGCGGCTGCCGCAGCGGCGGCGGAGGCGCAGCGGCAGGCGGCGCTCCGCGCGCAGCAACAGCAACAGCAGCAGCAGGCCCAGCAGCAGCAGGGAGGCGGGTCGTCCGGCGGATCCTCCAACGGCGGTGGTGGAGGCGGCGGCGGCCCGGTCGCCCCGCCGAACGGGAACGTCGTCGACACGGCCATCTCGTACGCGAAGGCGCAGCTCGGCAAGCCGTACATTTTCGGCGGCGAGGGTCCGACGGGTTACGACTGCTCCGGCCTGACGATGAAGTCGTACGCCTATGCGGGCCTGTACATCGGCTCGCACTCGGTCAACGACCAGTTCTTCACGGCGGCCAATCGCGGCCAGATCGTGCCGTACAGCCAGCGCCAGCCCGGCGACCTCATCTTCTGGGGCGACTCCCCGGGCAACTTCTACCACGTGGGCATCTACCTCGGCGGCGGAATGATGATCGCCGCGCCGACCGAGGGCGACGTCGTCAAGATCCAGTCCGTCTGGGGCTCCCCGTGGGGCCAGGTCGCCCGCCCCTCCGCCTGACCCGGCACAGTCGAGAACGCGATAAATCAGTCGAGTACGCGATAAATCAGTCGAGTACGCGATAAATCAACAGAAAACCGCCGAGTACGCAGACGTGCTGTGCACTCGGCGGTTGCTGTCGGTGGGGGAGGGTCAGTGGCCCTCGGCGGCGAGCTTCGCGAAGCCGGCCTCGACGATCGCCTCGGCCTCCGCGGCGTCGCCCCAGCCCTCGATGTTGACGAACTTGCCCGGCTCGAGGTCCTTGTAGCGGGCGAAGAAGTGCTCGATCTCCTTGCGGGTCTGCTCCGGGATGTCGTCGACGTCCTGGATGTGCAGCCAGCGCGGGTCCTTGTACTGCACGGCGATCACCTTGGCATCGCTGCCCGCCTCGTCGGACATGTTGAGCACGCCGACCGGGCGCACCTTGACGCCGACGCCGGGGAACGCCGGGTACTCGAGCAGCACGAGCACGTCGACCGGGTCGCCGTCGAGGCCGAGCGTGTTCTCGAAGTAGCCGTAGTCGGTCGGGTAG
Source organism: Streptomyces sp. L7 (assembly GCF_050990935.1). Lineage (GTDB taxonomy): Bacteria > Actinomycetota > Actinomycetes > Actinomycetales > Microbacteriaceae > Leifsonia. The sequence goes on from NZ_CP194644.1 coordinate 3,729,135, forward strand.
ACGAAGCTCGTGAACAGCACGCGGTCCAGGTAGACCCGGCCGGTCTCGTGGTCCACCTCGTACTTGTTGCGGCTCCCCTTCGGGATCTCGATGACGACGTCGTATGCGGCCATGCCGATGCTCCTTAGCTCTTGGAAATCTGCACTAACGTTACTGGATGCGCCTCAACGGGTCCTCGGGTGAAGAGCCGGGTGGAGGGTCGGCCGGCGGGATTCGGCGCAGGCCGCGTCTGACGCCGCCGATCGCCGACGCGCGGCGCGCGGTGCGGGAGGCCCTGGCCGCCGCGGCGGACCTGCCCGCCGTCGACCCGCACGACGACCACGGCCCGATCCGGCCCGCGCCGCTCGCCCCCGGAGCCCTCCTGCTCGTCGGCCTGAGCGGGGGAGCGGACTCCCTCGCGCTCGCTGCAGCGACCGCGTTCGAGGCGCCGCGCCGCGGCTACCGGGCCGGCGCGATCGTGGTCGACCACGGCCTCCAGCGCGGCTCCGCGGAGGTCGCCGAGGCCGCCGCCGCGCAGGCGCGTGACCTCGGGCTCGACCCGGTGATCGTGGACCGCGTGACCGTCGCGACCGGAGCCTCCGGGCCCGAGGGCGACGCGCGCACCGCGCGGCGCGCCGCCTTCGACCGGGCGCGCGCGGCCACCGGAGCCGCCCGCGTCCTGCTCGCCCACACGCTCGACGACCAGGCGGAGACCGTGCTCCTCGGACTGGCCCGCGGCTCCGGCCCGTCCAGCCTCCAGGGGATGCGTCCCGACACCGGAACGCTGCTGCGCCCGTTCCTGGGCCTGCGCCGCCGGACGACGCGCGCCTTCTGCGCCGACAGCGGGCTGACCCCGTGGGACGACCCGCACAACGACGACCCCGCGTACGCGCGCGTCCGCGTCCGCACCCGGCTGCTGCCGGCGCTGGAGGACGAGCTCGGTCCCGGCGTGGCCGAGGCGCTCGCGCGCACCGCCGAGCAGCTCCGCGAGGACGACGACGCCCTCGACGGCCTCGCCCTGGAGTGGGCGCAGGAGCTGGTCAGCCAGACCGAGGACGGCGCCGTCGCGCTCGACGTCCGCGGCCTCGCCGCCGACCCCGCCGCGCTGCGCCAGCGCATCATCCGGCTGGTCGTCTCGGCCGAGTTCGGGGTGTCGCTGAGCAGGGCGCACACCCTCGCCGTGGCGGAGCTGATCACGGGCTGGCACGGCCAGGGACCGCTCAGCCTGCCAGGCGTTAGAGTTGTGAGGCAGAACGGCCTGCTCACGTTTCACCCCGACAGCTAAGGACAGCGCCTCCCCCATGGAACTCACGGACGTTCACGACGACCTGACCGAGATTCTGATCACCGAGGAGCAGATCCGCTCCCGCATCGCCGAGCTGAGCCGGACGGTGGAGGCCGACTACGCGGGCAAGGACGTGCTGCTGGTGGGGGTGCTCAAGGGCGCCGTGATGGTGATGGCCGACCTGTCCCGCGAGCTGCGCATCCCGGTCACGATGGACTGGATGGCGGTCAGCTCCTACGGCAGCGGCACCGCGTCGAGCGGCGTCGTGCGCATCCTCAAAGACCTGGACACCGACCTCTCGGGCAAGACCGTGCTGATCGTCGAGGACATCATCGATTCCGGGCTCACGCTCTCGTGGCTGCTCGCGAACCTGCGCAGCCGCGGCCCGGAGTCGATCGAGATCTTCACGCTCCTCCGCAAGCCCGAGGCCGCCCGCGTCGAGATCGACGTGAAGTACGTCGGCTTCGACATTCCCAACCAGTTCGTGGTCGGCTACGGCCTCGACTACGCCGAGCACTACCGCAACCTGCGCGGCGTCGGCATCCTGGCGCCGGCCGTCTACAGCTGAGGCCGACCACCCCGTCGACTTGCGCCGCCGCCCCCGGCGTGGTCCTATGACCGCATGCCCTACGAACCCACCGAGCTGTACCGGCGCTGGCTCGCCGCCTGGAGCGACCGGCACGCGGCGCTGGAGCCGATCGTCGCGGCCGACGCGGTCGGACACTGGCCGGCCGGGGACGTCGTCGGGCCCCGCGGGTTCGCACGCGCCATCGCCGAGACCGTGGACCAGTTCGACAGCGTCGAGTTCGACGTGCAGGCCGGGCCGCTGACCGGCGACGGGTTCGTCGCCGCCCGCTGGGTGATGACGTGCCATCTGGGCGACGAGACGATGTCGTTCGCCGGCCACGACTTCGTGCGTGTGCAGGACGGTGTGATCGCCGAGTACTGGCCCGCCATCCTCACCGCGTCCTGACGCGCCAGGCGGCCCCGGCGAACCACCCGCAGCGGTAAGCGCGCCCAGAGCGAACACGCAGCCGACCCACAGCGCCCAGGCGGTACTGTGGTCGCACCATGAACCTCAAGAAGATCTTCCGCGGCCCGATCCTGTACGTCGTGCTCGCGATCATCGCGGTGTGGATCGGCTCCAGCCTGATCACCATGTCGGGTTTCAAGCCCGTCACCACGCAAGAGGGCCTCAACCTCCTGCAGCAGGACAAGGTGTCGAGCGCGAAGATCGTCGACGGCGAGAACCGGGTCGACCTGACGCTCAAGCAGGCGGACGGCGCCAACGGCAACCAGGTGCAGTTCTACTACGTCACCCCGCGCGGCGCCGACATCGTCAAGGCGATCAACGACGCCAACCTCCCCAAGGGCTACGACGACTCCGTGCCGCAGCCCAACTGGTTCGTGAACATCCTCGGCTTCCTCATCCCCGCACTGCTGATCGGCGTCTTCTTCTGGATCATGATCTCGGGCATGCAGGGCGGCGGCAACAAGGTCATGCAGTTCGGCAAGTCCCGGGCGAAGCTCGTCACCAAGGAGACGCCGAAGGTCACCTTCGACGACGTCGCCGGGTCCGACGAGGCCATCGAGGAGTTGCAGGAGATCAAGGACTTCCTCAAGGAGCCCGCCAAGTTCCAGGCGGTCGGCGCGCGCATCCCCAAGGGCGTGCTGCTGTACGGCCCTCCTGGAACCGGCAAGACGCTGCTGGCCCGCGCCGTCGCGGGTGAGGCGGGCGTCCCCTTCTACTCCATCTCCGGCTCGGACTTCGTGGAGATGTTCGTCGGCGTCGGCGCCAGCCGCGTCCGCGACCTGTTCCAGCAGGCCAAGGAGAACTCCCCGGCCATCATCTTCATCGACGAGATCGACGCGGTCGGCCGTCACCGCGGCGCCGGTCTCGGCGGCGGGCACGACGAGCGCGAGCAGACCCTCAACCAGCTCCTCGTGGAGATGGACGGCTTCGACCCGAAGACCAACGTCATCCTGATCGCGGCGACGAACCGTCCCGACATCCTCGACCCCGCGCTGCTGCGCCCGGGTCGCTTCGACCGGCAGATCGGCGTGGACGCACCGGACATGCTCGGCCGCAAGAAGATCCTGGAGGTGCACGGCCGCGGCAAGCCGCTGGCGGCCTCCGTCGACCTCGAGGTGCTCGCCCGCAAGACGCCGGGCTTCACCGGCGCCGACCTGGCCAACGTCCTCAACGAGGCCGCGCTGCTGACGGCCCGCTCCAACGCGCAGCTCATCGACAACCGTGCGCTCGACGAGGCCGTGGACCGCGTCATCGCCGGCCCGCAGAAGCGCACCCGCGTGATGAAGGACCAGGAGAAGCTGATCACCGCCTACCACGAGGGCGGCCACGCCCTTGCGGCGGCGGCGATGCGCCACACCGACCCGGTGACCAAGATCACGATCCTCCCGCGCGGCCGCGCCCTCGGCTACACGATGGTGATGCCGCTGGAGGACAAGTACTCGGTCACCCGCAACGAGCTGCTCGACCAGCTCGCCTACGCGATGGGCGGCCGTGTCGCGGAGGAGATCGTCTTCCACGACCCGACCACCGGTGCCTCCAACGACATCGAGAAGGCGACCTCCATCGCCCGCAAGATGGTCACCGAGTACGGCATGAGCGCCGACATCGGCTCGGTCAAGCTCGGCCAGGCGAACGGCGAGATGTTCCTCGGTCGCGACATGGGTCACCAGCGCGACTACTCGGAGCGGATCGCCGAGCGCGTCGACGGCGAGGTGCGTGCGCTCATCGAGAAGGCGCACGACGAGGCGTGGGAGGTCATCAACGACAACCGCGCTGTGCTCGACCGCCTCGCCGCCTCCCTCCTGGAGCACGAGACGCTCGACCACAACCAGATCGCCGAGATCTTCGCCGACGTCAAGAAGCTGCCGGAGCGCCCGCAGTGGCTGTCCAGCGACAAGCGACCGATCTCGGACCTGCCCCCCATCGAGTTCCCGAAGGCGCCCATCGACGCCGGCGCCGTGGACGGCGGGGTCGACTCGGAGCCGCCGTCGTCGAAGCCCAAGCGGGCTCCCGTCGTCAAGCCGCGGCCGGCGACCGCCTAGGCCGCGCACCGCATGACCGGATTCGATCGCGCACGCATCGAGGCGGCCGTCGCCGAGATCCTCGCCGCCATCGGCGAGGATCTGTCGCGTCCGGGCCTGGCCGACACGCCGTCGCGCGTCGCCGACGCCTACGCCGAGTTCTTCGCCGGCGTGGGCGTCGACGCGCGTGGTCAGCTCGGTGATCCGGTGCCGCTGGAGGGCGCGCGCGCCGAGACCGTGATCCTGCGCGACATCGCCTTCCGGTCGGTGTGCGAGCACCACCTGCTGCCGTTCCTCGGGGTCGCTCATGTGGCCTACCTGCCCGGCGACGCCGTGATCGGTCTCGGCCGCATCCCACGCGTCATCGAGACCCTCTCGTCGCGGCCGCAGCTCCAGGAACGGCTCACCGAGCAGATCGCGGAAACGATCGAGGAGGGCGCGAGCGCCCGCGGCGTCCTCGTGGTGCTGGACGCCTCCCACGAGTGCGTGACCACCCGTGGCGCGCGGCAGACGCAGGCCACCACTGTGACGATCGCCGCCCGGGGCGCCTTCACCGAGCCCGCCTCCCGCGCCGAACTGATCGCGCTCATCGGCGGAGGCGCCGAATGACACCGACATTCGTGCCGAATGTCGACTTTCGCGCCGGAGAACGCGACATTCGTGCCGAATCGCGGAGGGGCCGGCGCTCGTGACGCTCATCATGGGCGTCCTCAACGTGACGCCCGACTCGTTCAGCGACGGCGGCCTGTGGCTGGAGCCGGAGGCCGCGGTCGCGCACGCGCTCGAACTCGTCGCTCAGGGCGCCGACCTGATCGACGTCGGCGGCGAGTCCACCCGGCCCGGCGCGCTGCGCGTCGACCCGGAGGAGGAGCGCGCCCGCGTCGTCCCCGTCATCCGCACCCTCGCCGAGCACGGTGTGACGGTCAGCGTCGACACCCTCAACGCCTCCACGGCGCGCGCCGCCGCCGACGCGGGCGCCGCGATCATCAACGACGTCTCCGGCGGCCTGGCCGACGCCGGCATGCCGGACGCCGTGCTCGACACCGGGCTCCAGTACGTCGTCATGCACTGGCGCGGCCGGCTCGACGCGAGCGACTCGCGCGCGGTCTACAGCCACACCGTCGCGGAGGTGCGGTCGGAGCTGTCCGCCCGCGTCACCAGCCTCCTCGAGCACGGCATCGATCCGGCCAAGCTCGTGCTGGACCCCGGCCTCGGCTTCTCGAAGAACGCGCAGCACAACTGGCAGGTGCTCGCCGGCCTCCACGAGTTCGAGACTCTCGGCTACCCCGTGCTCATCGGCGCGTCGCGCAAGCGCTTCCTCGGTACGCTCCTCGGCGAGGGCGCAACCGTCGAGGATCGGGACGCGCCGACCGCGGTCATCTCCGCGCTCGCCGCGCAGGCCGGGGTCTGGGCGGTGCGGGTGCACGACGTGGCGTCGACGCGGATGGCCCTGGATGTCGTGGAGGCGTGGCAAGCTGGACGCGATGACTGATTCCGCTGCCGTGTCCGTCTCGCGCACGCCGACGGACGCGATCGTGCTGACCGGGCTGCGCGTGCGGGCGCACCACGGGGTATACGACTTCGAGCGCGAGAACGGCCAGGACTTCGTCGTGGACGTGACCGCCCACCTCGACCTGTCGCCGTCCGCGGGCTCCGACGACCTCGCCCGCACGGTCCACTACGGCGAGTTGGCGACGGAGATCGCCGATGCGGTCCGCCGCGACCCGGTCGACCTCATCGAGACGGTCGCGGAGCGCGTGGCCGGGGTGGTGCTCGCGCACGATCCGGTGCACTCGGTCGACGTCACCGTCCACAAGCCGGACGCTCCGATCGAGGTGCCGTTCGGCGACGTCGCCGTGCGCATCCGGCGAGGCCGGCCATGAGGCCGCGGCCCGAGCGTCTGCGCGTGGGCGTGCCGGCGGTGCTCGCCCTCGGCAGCAACCTGGGCGACCGCGTGGCCACCGTCCGGGAGGCGCTGCGCCTGCTCGCGGACGATCCAGGTCTCCGCGTCGAGGCCGTGTCCCGGCTGTACGAGACGCCCGCGCTCAAGCCGGAGGGCATCGACGAGGAGGCGCCGGCCTACCTCAACGCCGTCGCGCTGATCAACACGATCCTCGACCCGCTGGCGCTGCTGGCCGCGGTCAACCAGGTGGAGGACGCCCTCGGCCGCGTGCGCGAGGAGCGCTGGGGCGACCGCACCATCGACATCGACATCGTCGACTACCAGGGGATCGTCGCCGACGACGACCCGCGCATCGTCCTGCCGCACCCGCGGGCGCACGAGCGCGCCTTCGTGCTGGTGCCGTGGCTCGACGTGGACCCGGAGGCGGTGCTGCCGGGCTACGGTCCGGTGGCCGCGCTCGTGACGGGAACGACCGACCCGGTAACGCTGTACGAGGACGGCGACGCATGAAGCGAACGCGACCCACCTCCCTGATCGGCCTCGGGGTGCTCGGACTGGTCGTGGGCTTCCTCGGGGAGCTGGCGGCGTCCGGCACCGGCCTCACCGTGTTCGTGCCGCCGCTGACGCTGCCGATCACGCTGGTCGCGGTCGCCATCATCGTGGTCGCCTTCGCCGTCCCGATCCGGCGTGCCGTGCGCGGCCGCAGCTCGCACCGAATCGACCCGTTCCAGGCGATGCGGATCGTCGTCTTCGCCAAGGCGTGCAGTCTGAGCGGCGCCCTGCTGACCGGCGCGGGCGCCGGCATCCTGGTCTACATCCTCACCCGGGATGTGCTTCCCGCCTCGAACGCGGTGCTGCTGACCGCGCTGGGCACGGCGGGCGCTGTCATCCTGCTCGTCGCTGGCCTCGTCGCCGAGTTCTTCTGCACCCTCCCGCCCGACGACAACGACGACGACCCGGAGACCGCCCGTGTCCGCTCGCATTGACCTCACCGTCGGGGAGTGGAACCGCGTCTCGCCGAAGTACGTGGTCGTGGTCGTCGTCAGCACCCTCCTCAGCGGGGTCGTGCTGAGCGCCGGGTCGGTGTTCCTCTGGCTGGTCGCCGGGTGGTCGTGGGCGTGGACCCTGCTGGTCGTCGTCGTGGTCGCGACGCTCATCGGGCTGTTCATCGCGAACCGGCGCACCCGGTCGATCGGGTACATCCTGCGCGCCGACGACCTCCTGTTCCGGCGCGGAATCATGTTCCAGCGCTTCGTGTCCGTGCCGTACGGCCGCATGCAGCTCATCGACATCACGCGCGGGCCGGTCGGGCGGATGCTCGGGCTGGCCGACCTCAAGTTCGTGACCGCGGCGGCGTCGACGAACGTCGTCGTCCCCGGCCTCCCGGAGCCGCAGGCCGCGGCGCTGCGTGACCGGCTGGTGGAGCTGGCGGAGAGCCGCCGGGCGGGACTGTGACCATCCCGGGGCCCGGCGGAGTGCCGCAGGGCGGAGTGCCGCAGGGCGGAGTGCCGCAGGGCGGCGTGCCGGGCGCACCGCTCCCGGGCGGCCCCCTCAACGCCGCCGAGCGCGCGGCCGAGCGCTTCACCGACGGCGAGTGGCACCGCCTCCACCCCGCGACGCCGCTGCTGCGCGGCGGCATCGTCTTCATCGCGGTCCTGGGCTTCGTGCTCTCCAACCTCCGCGAGCGGCTGGTGGGCTTCTTCGTCGGAGCGCCCGACCTCGGCGGCGACCCGATCGACGCGATCTACAACCACGGCTGGGAGGGCTGGGCGCTGCTCGGCGTCGCTGTCGTGCTGCTCGGCTGCCTGGCCGCGTTCTATGTGTCGTGGCGGATGCACAGCTTCCGGATCACCGGCGACGCGGTGGAGGTGCGCAGCGGCATCCTGTTCCGCACCCAGCGCAAAGCCCGGCTCGACCGCATCCAGGGCATCAACGTGGTGCGGCCGCTGCTCGCGCGCATCTTCGGGGCGGCGAAGCTGGAGATCTCCGTGGCCGGCCACGACGCGAACGTGACGCTGGCGTACCTCGGCTCGGCGCTGGCCGACGGCCTGCGGTCGGACGTGCTGCGGCTCGCGTCGGGTGTCCGGGAGGCGGAGGCCGCGGCGCCGGCTCCGACCGGTGCGCCAACCTCCCGTGCCACGCAGGTCGGCGACTTCGTCAGCCGGCGCATCGACGACTTCCTCGCGCCCGAGCTCGACCCGAACGCCGCGCCGCCCGAGTCGGTGGTGAAGATCCCGCCGCTGCGGCTCGCCGGCTCACTCGTGCTGAGCGGGTTCACGGTGTTCGTCCTCGCCGTGATCGTCCTGCTGGTGATCGGCTCGGCGGGCGGCGCGCCCTGGCTGCTGATCGTCGTGCTCCCCGGCCTGCTCGGCTCGGCGAGCTTCTACATCAACCGGTTCACCAAGTCGTTGCGGTACTCGATCGCGGGCACCCCGGACGGCGTCCGGGTCGGCTTCGGGCTGCTCACCGTGAGCAACGAGACGCTGCCGCCCGGCCGCATCCACGCGGTCGAGGTGCTGCAGCCGCTGCTGTGGCGGCCGTTCGGCTGGTGGCAGATCCGCATCGACACGGCCGGCCACACGCGTGAGAAGGGCGCGGCCGGCCAGCCGAACACGACCATGCTGCCGGTCGGCGACCAGGCCGACGTGGCGAAGGTGCTGTCGCTGGTGCTGCCGGCGTTCACTGCGGAGCACAGCGCCGCGATCCTGGAGGGCATGACCTCCCGTGGCCGCGACGCGTTCACCGGCAGCCCGCGCCGCGCGATCTGGCTGCGGCCGCTGTCGTGGCAGCGGACCGGCTTCCGGATGGTGGACGGCGCCGTGCTGCTGCGCCGTGGCTTCGTCTGGCGGAGCCTCGCGGTGGTGCCGCTGGCCCGGCTGCAGAGCCTGGAACTGCAGCAAGGCCCTCTCGATCGGCTGCTCGGACTGGCGGAGGCGCGTTTCCACACGGTGTCCGGCCCGGTGCATCCGCGGCTGGGCGCGATGGACGCCGCGGCCGGCGAGGAACTCTTCGAGACGGTCTCGGCGCGCGCGGTGCAGGCCGCGGCGACCGACCGCAGCCATCGCTGGCGGCTGCAGCCGGAGGTCGTCGTGCAGCCGGAGGTCGTCGTGCGGCCGGAGGCCGGCGTGCGGCCGGACGTCGTGGCGCGGCCGGATGTCGTGGCGCGACCCGACGTCGTGGCGCGGCCCGGCGACTACGGGGCGGTCCGCGCCGACTCGAGGGCCGACTCCACCACCGAACAGCGACCGACAGAGGGGGACGCATGAACGACACCACCCGCCGCTCCGGCCGTCTCGGCCTCGGCATCGTCGGCGCCGGACGCGTCGGCCCGGTGCTCGGCGCCGCGCTCGCCGGGGCGGGCCACGCGATCGTGGGCATCTCCGCGGTGTCGGCCGAGAGCCGCGAGCGAGCCCACGCGATGCTCCCGCAGGCGCCGATCCTGGAGGTCCCGACCCTGGTGGAGCGCAGCGAGCTCGTCATCCTCGCCGTCCCCGACCGCGAACTGCCCGGCCTCGTCTCCGGCCTCGCGGCGACCGGGACCTGGCAGCCCGGCCAGCTCGTGCTGCACACCGCGCCGTCGTACGGTGTCGAGGTGTTACGCCCGGCGGCGGAGGCCGGCGCCATCCCCTCGCGGTGCACCCGGCCCTGGAGTTCACCGGCACCAGCCTCGACCTCGCCCGGCTGGCGGAGAGCTGGTTCGCCGTCACCGCGCCCACCCCGGTGCTCCCGATCGCGCAGGCCCTCGTGGTCGAGATGGGTGGCGAGCCGGTCGTGATCGCGGAGGCGGACCGCCCCGCCTACGCGGAAGCGATCGCGACGGCGACCGCGTTCTCGCGCTCGATCGTGGAGCAGTCCACCGGCATCCTCGCCGGGATCGGAGTGGAGAACCCGGGATCGTTCCTCAGCTCGCTGCTGCGCTCGGCCGTCGACAACGCCCTGACCCGCGCCGGGGCGCCGACCGCGCTCGACGTCGGCGACGTGCTGGAGGCGCTCGGCGGCGCGGACGACGGCCCCGCGGAGGGCGACCCCGGCGACGACGGACGCGGCTGGTACCTCCGCGGCGAGTAGCCTGGATGCGGCCGGGTCGCCGTCACCGGACCGGCGCTCCGGATCTCACCGCCGCCACCCCGGCCTCACCGCAACCACCCCGGCCTCACCGCAACCACCCGCCATACCGCAACCACCCCGAGAGGACCGTCATGCCCGATGTCGTGACCACCATCGCCGAACTGCGCGAGCGGGTGGCGCACGCCAGGCGCGAGGCCGCGCTCGAGGGTCCCGCCGACGCCCCCGCGGGCCGGGTCGTGCTGGTCCCGACGATGGGCGCCCTCCACCGCGGCCACCTGAGTCTGGTGAGCCGGGCCCGCGACCTGGGCGGCATCGTGGTCGTCTCGATCTTCGTCAACCCGCTGCAGTTCGGCCCGGACGAGGATCTCGACCGCTACCCGCGCACCCTCGACGCCGACGTCGCCGCGCTGGAAGGCCTCGCCGACCTGGTCTTCGCCCCGACCGCGGCCGAGATGTACCCGGGCGGCCCGACCTCCACGCGGGTCACCGCGGGCGCGGTCGGCCGGCTGTTCGAGGGAGCCTCGCGTCCCGGCCACTTCGACGGGATGCTGACCGTCGTCGCCAAGCTGCTCAACATCGTCCAGCCGGACGTCGCCGTGTTCGGCCAGAAGGACGCCCAGCAGGTGCACCTCGTGGGCCGCATGGTCGACGACCTCGACCTGCCGGTCAGAATCGCCGTGGTCGACACCGTGCGGGAGGACGACGGCCTCGCCCTCTCCAGCCGCAACCGCTACCTGGACGACGACCAGCGCAGAGCCGCCATCGCACTGTCGCAGGCGCTCGCCGCCGGCGCGTCCGCCGCCTCCGGGGGAGTGGCCGCAGCTCTCGAAGCGGCGACCGCGCGCGTGGAGGCCGAGCCGGTCGTTAAACTGGACTATCTCGCGATCGTCGATCAGGACACCTTCCTCGAAGCGGGTGCGGACCTCCACGGTCCCGCGCTCCTGCTGATCGCCGCCCGCGTCGGCTCCACCCGCCTGATCGACAACGCACGCATCACGGTGGGCTGAGCCTCACAGAGCCGCACGACCTCCACGCACAGAACCGCCGCCCTCCACCGCACTGAACCGCCGGAACGGAAAGACACGATGACCGAAGCGCCCGCCACCGACCTCAACGCCGACGGCGACCTGACCGCCGACGAGATCAGCGAGCAGAAGGCCGTCCGCCTGGCCAAGCGCGAGCGCCTCATCGCCGAGGCCGGCGACGCGGGCGGCGGCGCCTACCCGGTGCAGGTGCCGGTGACGACGACCATCCCGGAGGTGCGCGCGGCCTGGGGCCACCTGGAGGCCGACCAGACCTCCGGGGAGACGGTCGGCCTCGCCGGCCGCGTCGTCCACCAGCGCAACACCGGCAAGCTCTGCTTCGCGGTGCTGCAGGCCGGCGACGGCTCGCGCCTCCAGGCGATGGTCTCCCTCGCCGAGGTGGGCGAGGAGTCGCTGGCCCGCTGGAAGGAGCTGGTCGACCTCGGCGACCACGTCTTCGTCTCGGGCGAGGTCATCTCCAGCCGCCGCGGCGAGCTGTCCATCATGGTCCGCGGCTGGGAGATCGCGTCCAAGGCGATCCTGCCGCTGCCGAACCTCCACAACGAGCTCAACGAGGAGACGCGCGTCCGCTCGCGCTACCTCGACCTGATCGCGCGCGAGCAGGCCCGCCGCAACGTCCTCGACCGCGCCGCGGCCGTCGCGAGCCTCCGCAGCACCTTCGCAGGCCAGGGCTTCGTGGAGGTCGAGACCCCGATGCTGCAGGTGATGCACGGCGGCGCCTCCGCCCGCCCGTTCGTCACGCACTCCAACGCGTTCGACACCGAGCTGTTCCTGCGCATCGCACCGGAGCTGTACCTCAAGCGCGCCGTCGTCGGCGGCATCGACCGGGTGTTCGAGATCAACCGCAACTTCCGCAACGAGGGCGCGGACTCCACGCACTCGCCCGAGTTCGCGATGCTGGAGGCCTACCAGGCCTACGGCGACTACAACTCGATCGCCGACCTGACCCAGCAGCTCATCCAGGACGCGGCGGTCGCCGTCTCCGGTTCGCACGTGGTCACCTGGGCCGACGGCACCGAGTACGACCTGGGCGGCCAGTGGGACCGCATCCGCATGTACGACAGCCTCTCGGAGGCGGTCGGCGAGGAGATCACGCCGGAGACCCCGATGTCGCGGTTGCGGGAGCTCGCCGCCGAGGCCGAGATCGAGGTACCGCACCCGCTGCCCGGCAAGTACGTCGAGGAGCTGTGGGAGCACCACGTGAAGTCGGGGCTCGTGCGCCCGACCTTCGTCATGGACTTCCCGGTCGACACCAGCCCGCTCGTGCGCGCCCACCGCTCGCGCGAGGGCGTCGTGGAGAAGTGGGACCTGTACACGCGCGGCTTCGAGCTGGCGACGGGCTACTCCGAGCTGATCGACCCGGTCGTGCAGCGCGAGCGCTTCGTGGAGCAGGCGCGCCTCGCGGCCGCGGGCGACGACGAGGCGATGCGGCTGGACGAGGAGTTCCTGCGCGCGCTCGAGTTCGGGATGCCCCCGACGGGCGGCATGGGCATGGGCATCGACCGGCTGCTCATGGCACTGACCGGCCTCGGCATCCGCGAGACGATCCTCTTCCCGCTGGTCAAGTAACCGCCGAGGGGCTCAGCCGCGCTGGCGGAGGTGCGCCTGCGTGAGCGCCTCCATCTCCTCGTCGCTGAGCTCGTCCAGCTTCCTGCTCTCCCGACGGTCGAGGCGCATCCACCGGATGAACAGGATGACCAGGATCGGGACGTCCGCGACCTCGGCGATGAACCAGAGGAAGTCGCCGGACAGGTGCTGGTCGTGCAAGGCGTTGGGGAACCAGAACGGCAACGGTCCCACGATCGCGGGCGCGTGGTCGAGCACCGCGTCGTTGAGCCGCAGCAGCAGGCCCGGGATGGCGTCGAGCAGCAGCGCGACGAAGGCCAGCAGGAACTCCACCGTGATGAAGAAGCTGGTGTGCATCACCGAGTGGGCCGCGATCGGCAGCACCATCAGCAGACCCGCGAGCGGCACCAGCACCGAGATGGTCCACTCCGACCAGGGCGAGTCGCGGAGGACCGCCGCGACCGGCGTCAGGAAGATCATGAACGCCGCGCAGGCGAAGACCGTCGCGAAGATCGCGTTGCCGAACAGCCGCACCGGGCGCGACTGCAGGAACCGGTCGGTGCGGGACCGACCGACGGGCCCGAGCGCCACCCGGGCGAGCGCGATCGGCCTCCCGAGGCTCACCAGGGCCGGGACGACGAACAGCAGCAGCGCGATCCGGGTCGTGAACGCCCAGCGCAGCTCCCTGCTCTCGGCGCCCAGGAAGCCGAACGAGATGACGGCGTACGAGCCGAGCCCGAGCAGCAGGTACATCCAGGTCAGCCGCGCCGGCCAGTGGTGACCGCGTCGCCGGAGCGACAGGACGCCACCGAGGTACAGGGCCGCCGCCGCGACGAGCACGACCGCGGCCGCCGGGTCGAAGGACCAGGTGCTGAGGAAGACGAGGAAGGGAGGCGTGGTGCTGCTCCGGGGAGTCGGTTTCACATGTGCGGGAGGTACCATTATCCCGCTATGGGAGACATCATCGGTGGAATCGTCTGGTCGCTGGCCCCGACCGTGCTCGTCGGCCTGCTGTTCTGGGTGATCATGCGCGCCATCGTGCGGGCCGACCGCACCGAACGCACGGTGTACTCCCGCATGGAGAACGAGGAGCGCGCCCGCCGCGGACTCGCCCCCAAGTCATAGCGCCCACTACGGTTAGCGGAGAGGGCGTACATTCCGGTCCTCGACGCCTGACGCCGGAGGGGGATGGATGGACGCGGGTTTGCTGACCACGACGATCGTCGTCCTCGCACTGCTCCTCGACTTCGTCATCCGCGTCATCGCCATCATCGTCGTCCCGCGCAACCGCAAGCCGACCTCCGCGACGGCCTGGCTGCTGGCCATCTTCCTCATCCCGTACATCGGCGTGCTGTTCTTCCTGCTGATCGGCAGCTACAAGCTCCCGAAGAAGCGCCGGGAGAAGCAGGACGAGATCAACCGCTTCATCATCGACAGCACCGAGGGCATCGAGCGCGTGCGCCGCGACCACCCGTGGCCGCCGTGGTTGGAGTCGGTGGTGGAGCTCAACCGCAACCTCGGCGCGATGCCGCTGGTCGGCGGCAACCGGGCCTCCCTCGACGGGCACTACGACGAGTCGCTGGCGTCGATGACGGCCGCGATCGCGAAGGCCAAGCGGTACGTGCACGTCGAGTTCTACATCCTCACCCTCGACAAGACGACCGCCCCGTTCTTCGAGGCGATGGAGGCCGCGGTCGCCCGCGGGGTCGTCGTGCGCGTGCTGCTCGACCACATCGCGTCGGTGCGCACGCCGGACTACAAGGCCACCATCAAGCGCCTGACCGCGATGGGCGCGAAGTGGCACCTGATGCTGCCGGTGCAGCCGTTCAAGGGCAAGTACCAGCGCCCGGACCTCCGCAACCACCGCAAGCTGCTCATCGTGGACGGCCGGGTGGCGTTCATGGGGTCGCAGAACGTCATCGACCGCAGCTACAACAAGAAGTCCAACATCCGGCGCGGGCTCAAATGGAAGGAGCTCATCGTCCGGCTCGAGGGCCCCATCGTCGCCGGTCTGAACGCGATCTTCATCACCGACTGGTACAGCGAGACCGACGAGCTGCTCCGCCGCGAGACCGAGCCGATCACCGACGAGGACGTCCAGAACGCGAACGACCCGGAGGAGCTGGACGCCCAGGTGGTGCCGTCCGGCCCCGGGTTCGCGGGCGAGAACAACCTCCGGCTGTTCCTCGCGCTGCTGTACTACGCGCAGGAGCGCATCGTCATCACGTCCCCCTACTTCGTGCCAGACGAGGCCATGCTCACGGCCATCACGACCGCCACCCAGCGCGGCATCGCCGTCGACCTGTTCGTCTCCGAGATCGGCGACCAGGCGCTGGTCTACCACGCCCAGCGCTCGTACTACGAAGCGTTGCTGCGAGCGGGCGTGCGGATCTGGATGTACAAGGCGCCGTACATCCTCCACGCCAAGCACTTCACGATCGATGACGACGTCGCCGTCATCGGGTCGAGCAACATGGACATGCGCTCCTTCCTGCTCAACATGGAGGTCTCGCTGATGGTGCGCGGCCGTTCGTTCGTGGAGCAGATGCGCGAGGTCGAGGACGGCTACCGCCGCGAAAGCCGCGAGCTGACCCTGGACGAGTGGATGAAGCAGCCCCTCCGCTCCACCGTGCTCGACAACGTCGCCCGGCTCACCTCCGCCCTGCAATAGCGTCGGCCACGGAGGAGACCCGCCCCCTCTCCCCGCCACTAACCGCCGTCGCAACCGGAGGAGATCTGGGCACACCGGAGCCGGATGTCCTCCGTTGGCTGCTGCTGCCCGGCGTGTCGGGCCGGATCTCCTCCGTTACCCCCGGGGCTTCAACCGCACCGTCGGCAGCGCCGGGGCCGGCAGTGCGCCCCCGTCGTAGCCGCGCACGGTCCCGAACCGGCCGTCCGGGTCCTCCCCGTCGATCACGTCGCGCTGCCACTCGGCGCGCGCCGCGACCACGTCCTCGTGGCTGCGGCCGATGAAGTTCCACCACATCACGATCTCCTCGCCCAGCGGCTCGCCGCCGAGCAGCAGGAGGCGCGCCGGCCCCGCCGGGCCGGCCTCCACCTCCACCGCGTCGCGCCCCGGGCAGAGGTACGCGAGATGGGCGACCGGGACGGCCGCACCCGCAACCGTCACCTCACCGGTGTCCACCAGCACGCCGTGCTCGAACGCGGGATCGAGCGGGACGGTCACGCGCGTCCCGGCCGGCACGTCGAGTTCGGCGCCGACCAGCGGAGAGAACACGGTCGCCGGCGTCCCGCTCCCGGCCAGAGCGCCCACGAACGCCCGCACCGTCGCGTCCCCGAGCGCGGCGGGCGACGGGACGTGGTGCTCGAAGAAGGGGGGACATCCTTCGACGCGCGAGGCAGCGCCACCCAGAGCTGGACGCCGTGCAGTCGCTGCGTCCCCGGCGTGGACACCTCCGAGTGGCTGATCCCGCGCCCCGCGGTCATCAGGTTGAGCTCGCCCGGCCGCACCAGCGCATGGCTCCCCACGCTGTCGCGGTGGTCGATCTCGCCCTCGAACAGCCAGCTCACCGTCTGCAGCCCCGTGTGCGGATGCGGCGGGACCTGCATCCCACCGGTCAGCGAGACGTCGTCGGGGCCGTAGTGGTCGACGAAGCACCAGCCGCCGATCAGCGAGCGCCGGCGCTGCGGGAGGGTGCGCCGCACGGTCATCGCGCGGGGGCCGCCGAGCGGAACCTCGCGCGGCTCCAGGATTTCCACCCCCGCGTCGGCGACGATCAGGTCGTCGCCCGCGAGGACCTCCACCGGGTCGCGCTCGAGGTTGCTCATGGCGGCATCCTAGGCGCACGCGCCGGCCCGACGGCATACCGCTTCCACTCTCCCCGGAATCGGCGCGCCCGCAGGAGGACGCCCCTAGAATGAGCGCGTGAACCGTGCAGCGCGCCCCCGGACCGCCGTCGCCGCCTCCGCCGCCCTCGTGGCCGCGGCCCTGCTGCTCGCGGGATGCACGAGCACGCAGGTGAAACCCGCGAAGGACTACGCGGGCGAGCCGCAGGGCGTCCAGCCTCCGGCCAGCAGCGCGGGCGGGGCCGCGTGGGCGACCTGGCTGCAGGACGGCAAGCAGTTCGGGATCGTGCTCAACGGCAGCTCCACGTGCCCGCCGACGGTGCAGTCGGTCAAGGTCGTCGCCTCCAACCAGTTGGAGGCCACCCTCGCCCCCGCGTCCGGAGGCGTCTGCACCCACGACATCGTCCCGCACACCACCGTGTTCGACACGCCCAGCGGTCTGAAGACGAGCTCGGACGTCACCATCAAGCTCCCCGACACCACCCTCACGATCGCCGCCCTCCGCAGCTGACACGGCGTCACGCCTCCAGCGAACATGCCTCCGCAGCACGGGATGCCGCGGCTACCCTCGATGTATCGGCGCCGACCCTGCAACGGCGTCGCGAGGAGTAGAAATGTTCGAGAGATTCACCGATCGCGCTCGCCGCGTCGTCGTCCTGGCCCAGGAAGAGGCCAAGATGCTCAACCACAACTACATCGGGACGGAGCACATCCTGCTCGGCCTGATCCACGAGGGTGAGGGTGTCGCCGCCAAGGCTCTGGAATCGCTCGGTATCTCGCTGGACGCCGTCCGCGAGCAGGTCCAGGACATCATCGGCCAGGGTCAGCAGCAGCCGACCGGCCACATCCCGTTCACCCCGCGGGCCAAGAAGGTCCTCGAACTCAGCCTGCGCGAGGCCCTCCAGCTCGGCCACAACTACATCGGCACCGAGCACATCCTGCTCGGGCTCATCCGCGAGGGCGAGGGCGTCGCCGCCCAGGTGCTCGTCAAGCTGGGCGCCGACCTCAACCGCGTGCGCCAGCAGGTCATCCAGCTCCTCTCCGGCTACCAGGGCAAGGAGCAGGTCCAGGTGGGCGGCAACGATCAGGCGACCGCGCAGGCCGGCAGCCAGATCCTCGACCAGTTCGGCCGCAACCTCACGCAGGCCGCGCGCGACAACAAGCTCGACCCGGTGATCGGGCGCGAGAAAGAGATCGAGCGCGTCATGCAGATCCTGTCGCGCCGCTCGAAGAACAACCCCGTGCTGATCGGCGAGCCCGGCGTCGGCAAGACCGCCGTCGTGGAAGGCCTCGCCCAGGCGATCGTGCGCGGCGACGTGCCGGAGACGCTGAAGGACAAGCAGCTCTACACGCTCGACCTCGGTTCGCTCATCGCCGGATCCCGCTACCGCGGCGACTTCGAGGAGCGCCTGAAGAAGGTCACCAAGGAGATCCGCACACGCGGCGACATCATCACCTTCATCGACGAGATCCACACCCTCGTCGGCGCGGGCGCCGCGGAGGGCGCGATCGACGCCGCCAGCATCCTCAAGCCGCTGCTGGCCCGCGGCGAGCTGCAGACTATCGGCGCGACCACGCTCGACGAGTACCGCAAGCACTTCGAGAAGGACGCCGCGCTCGAGCGCCGGTTCCAGCCCATCCAGGTGGCTGAGCCGTCGCTGCCGCACGCGATCAACATCCTCAAGGGGCTGCGCGACCGCTACGAGGCGCACCACAAGGTGTCCATCACCGACGGCGCGATCGTCGCCGCGGCGAACCTCGCCGACCGCTACATCCAGGACCGCTTCCTCCCGGACAAGGCCATCGACCTGATCGACGAGGCCGGCGCCCGCCTGCGCCTGTCGATCCTGTCGGCCCCGCCGGAGCTGCGCGAGTTCGACGACAAGATCGCCGCCGTGCGCTCCCAGAAGGAGGCCGCGATCGAAGACCAGGACTTCGAGAAGGCCGCGTCCCTGCGCGACGAGGAGAAGAACCTCCTCGGCGAGCGGCTGCGCCTCGAGAAGCAGTGGCGCTCGGGCGACGTCAAGACGACGGCCGAGGTCGACGAGGGCCTGATCGCGGAGGTGCTGGCACAGGCCACCGGCATCCCGGTGTTCAAGCTCACCGAAGAGGAGTCGGCCCGCCTGGTCTACATGGAGAAGGCGCTGCACCAGCGCGTCATCGGCCAGGAGGAGGCCATCTCGGCCCTGTCCAAGACGATCCGCCGCACGCGTGCCGGTCTGAAGGACCCGAAGCGTCCCTCCGGCTCGTTCATCTTCGCCGGCCCCACCGGTGTGGGAAAGACGGAGCTGGCCAAGGCGCTCGCGGAGTTCCTGTTCGACGACGAGTCGGCGATGATCTCCCTCGACATGTCGGAGTACGGCGAGAAGCACACGGTCTCCCGGCTGTTCGGCGCCCCTCCCGGGTTCGTCGGCTTCGAGGAGGGCGGCCAGCTCACCGAGAAGGTCCGCCGCAAGCCGTTCAGCGTCGTGCTGTTCGACGAGATCGAGAAGGCGCACCCGGACATCTTCAACTCGCTGCTCCAGATTCTGGAGGAGGGACGTCTGACGGATGGTCAGGGCCGCGTGGTCGACTTCAAGAACACCGTGATCATCATGACCACGAACCTCGGCACGAAGGACATCTCCGGCGGCCCCGTCGGCTTCCAGATCGAGGGCGACCCGACCACCGGCTACGACCGGATGCGCGGCAAGGTCTACGAGGAGCTCAAGAAGAACTTCAAGCCGGAGTTCCTCAACCGCGTGGACGAGATCATCGTGTTCCCGCAGCTGAACAAGGCGGAGCTGCTGCAGATCGTGGATCTGTTCATCAAGCGACTCTCCGACCGGCTGCTCGACCGCGACATGACGATCGAGCTCGCGGTCCCGGCCAAGGAGCGCCTGATCGAGGTCGGCTTCGACCCGACGCTGGGAGCCCGGCCGCTGCGCCGCGCGGTCCAGCACGAGATCGAGGACCGGTTGAGCGAGAAGATCCTCCACGGCGAGCTGAACGCGGGCGACCACGTGCACGTCGACTTCACGGACGGCGACTTCGTGTTCACCACGACCACCCGCAAGGAGTCCGTCAACGCCGGCGTGAACGCCGCCGCCGCGATCGGTACCGGCCCGGCCACCCCGGACCTCGCCGCGAAGGACTGACGCACAGCGTCCCCAGGGCCGGCCTCCGCATTCTGCGGTGGCCGGCCCTTCGCCGTCCCCGCCCGCGCAACTATCGCTTCCTCACTTTCTCCCGCCTTCAGCCGGCGTGTTGCGGGAGGAAGTGAGGAAGAGATGGCTGCCGGGGGTCGGTAGGGTTGTGGGGTGAGTTCTGAGGGTGGCGGGTATGTGATTCGGCGAGCACGGACGGGGGACGTGCCGGGGATCCGGGAGCTCGTGGAGCCGTTGGTGCAGCGACGCATCCTGCTCGGCAAGGAGGCCGTGACCTTCTACGAGTCGGTGCAGGAGTTCCGCGTCGCCGAGACCGCAGACGGCGAGCTGATCGGCTGCGGCGCGCTGCACGTCATGTGGAGCGACCTCGCGGAGGTGCGGACGCTCGCCGTCGCGGATCAGTGGCTCGGCCGCGGCGTCGGCCGCGCCCTGCTCGGCCGGCTGGAGGGCGACGCACGGGAGCTGGGCCTGAGCCGCCTGTTCTGCCTCACCTTCGAGGTCGGGTTCTTCGAGCGCAACGGTTTCGTGGACATGGGCTCGGAGACGGTCGACCCCACGCTCTACGCCGAGCTCGTCCGCTCGCACGACGAGGGTGTCGCCGAGTTCCTGGATCTCGCCCGCGTGAAGCCCAACACCCTGGGAAACACGCGCATGTTGAAGCGTCTCTGAGCGCGCCTGCCCCGGCGTGTCGCGGGTCGGCGCTACCCTTCGGGCATGTCGACGTTCAAGCACCCTGTCGGCCCGCAGCCGAGCGGCGTCTACTGGCGCCGCCGGCTCATCGTCCTCCTCGGCCTCGTCGCGGTCGTGGTGGTCATCGTCCTGATCGTGGTCCGGCCCGGCTCGTCCAGCGGCGAGCCCGCCAGGGCGCCCGTCACGACGAACACCCCGGCGCCCACTGCGGCCGCCGCGACCAGCATCCCGACCTCCAGCGCCAGCGCGAGCGGCCAGCCGTGCAAGCCGGCCGATGTCAAGGTGGAGGCCGTGACGGACGCCTCCGGCTACGGCGCGGGCCAGCTCCCGCAGCTCTCCGTCGCCCTGACCAACACCGGGGCGAACGCGTGCGTGATCGACGCGGGCACCGCCCAGCAGGTGTTCACGATCACCAGCGGCTCCGAGGTGTACTGGAAGTCGACGGATTGCCAGAGCTCGAAGGTCGACGCGCAGGTGCTGCTTCAGCCGGGCAAGACGATCTCGTCGCAGACGCCGATCACCTGGGACCGCACCCGTTCCGACCCGTCGACGTGCCAGGCGCAGCGCGCGCAGGTGCCCGCCGGTGGAGCGTCGTACCACCTGCAGGTGTCGGTCGCGGGCATCACGTCCGCGACGACGAAGCAGTTCTCGCTGAACTGAGTCTATGGTTTCGTCCTCCACAGGTCGGGTGCTGCGGCGACTCCTCCACGAGTTCCGCGATCCTCCGTCGGATGACGGTGGCCGACAGTAGTGTGGAGCGCGACTGAGGAGGTTCCGTGGCAAAAGCCGCTGTGACGTATCGCTGCACCGAGTGCGGCTGGACGACGGTGAAGTGGGCGGGTCGATGCGGCGAATGCCAGGAGTGGGGCACGGTCGCGGAGGCGTCGGCGCCCACGGGCGTGCTGCGTGCGCTGAAGCCGGTCGTCGTCGGCGCGGACCGGGCGGCGCGCGCGATCACCTCGATCGGCACGGAACTGACGGAGCGCCGGCCGAGCGGCATCGGCGAGTTCGACCGGGTGCTGGGCGGCGGCATCGTGCCGGGCGCGGCCATCCTGCTGAGCGGTGAGCCCGGCGTCGGCAAATCGACGCTGCTGCTGGAGGTGGCCTCCCGGGCCGCTCGTGCGGGCGACCCGGTTCTCTACGTGAGCGCCGAGGAGTCGGTGAGCCAGGTGCGGATGCGCGCCGAGCGCACGGGCGCCCTCCACGACCAGCTCTTCCTCGCCTCCGAGACCGACCTGGCCACCATCGTCGGCCAGATCGACGCGGTGAAGCCGTCGCTCGTGATCGTGGACTCCGTCCAGACCGTGTCGAGCGGCTCGATGGAGGGCATCGCCGGAGGTCCGAGCCAGGTGCGCGAGGTCGCCAGCACGCTCATCCGGGTGGCCAAGGAGCGCGATCTCCCCGTGCTGATCGTCGGGCATGTGACCAAGGACGGCTCCATCGCCGGCCCGCGGCTGCTCGAGCACCTGGTGGATGTCGTGTGCCAGTTCGAGGGCGACCGCCAGACCGCGCTGCGGTTCGTGCGCGCGCTGAAGAACCGGTTCGGGCCGACGGACGAGGTCGGCTGCTTCGAGATGGCCGGCGACGGCATCGCCGAGGTGCCGGACCCGAGCGGGCTGTTCCTCAGCCGCACGACGACTCCGGTGTCCGGCACCTGCGTCACCGTGGCGATGGAGGGGAGGCGCCCGCTGCCGGTGGAGGTGCAGGCGCTCGTCGTGGCGACCACCGCGCCCAACCCGCGGCGCGTGACGAACGGTGTGGACTCCTCACGCGTCGCGATGCTGCTCGCCGTGCTGGAGCGGCGGGCAGGCATCCGTCTCGGCGACAAGGACGTGTACGTGTCCACGGTCGGCGGTGTGCGGCTGGCCGAGCCGGGCGCCGACCTGGCCATCGCGCTGGCGGTCGCCTCGGCGGCGACGGACCGGGCCATCCCGCACACGCTTGCCGCGTTCGGGGAGATCAGCCTGGCGGGGAGATCCGTCCGGTGTCCAGCGGCAAGCAGCGGGCCGCCGAGGCCGCCCGACTCGGGTTCGCGACGCGCATCGACCAGCGCGCCGAGACCGTGCGGGAGGCGCTGCGCGTAGCCTTCACGGCTGCCGCCACCCCACGGGAGCGCGAGCTGGACGCGGCGTTCTAGGACGGCCTCCAGGGCCGCAGCCAGCGGAGGGGATCGGCGCCCGATTCGCTGCAGGACAGCAGCCAGCGGAGGAGATTCCCGCAGGACACGCCGCAGGACTGCTCCGCTGACTGTTCGGAGGCGGCGTGTCGCGCGGAATCTCCTCCCGTCGCGACGCGAGGGTTTTCGCCGCCGGTGCGCCGGGCCACAATGGGCCGCATGGCCAACTTGACGTTCACCCTCCGTTCGGGCCGGCGTGTCGGCGTCACCACGTTGGGCGACCCGGTCGCCGAGCGTGTCATCGTGTTCTGCCATCCCGCACCCGGCTCGTCGGTCTTCGATCCCGACCCGGACGCGTCGGCGAACCGGGGCGTCCACATCGTGTCGCTCGACCGGGCGGGCTACGGCTCCAGCGCCCCTGGCCGGCCGGCTCCTGGCCGAGCATCGTGGGCGCCGCCGACGACATCGCCGAGTACATCCGCGAGATGAAGCGCTTGGAGGCGCCGATCGGCGTGAACCGTCCGCCGACGATCGGCATCGCCGGCTGGTCGGCCGGCGGCCGGGTGGCCCTCGCGTTCGCCGCGCGGCATCCCGAACTGGTCGACCGCGTCGCGGTGGTGGCGACGCCCGCCCCGAACGAGCACGTGTCGTGGATCCCGCCCGAGCTGCAGAAGCAGTCCGACGAGCTGGGCCGCCTGTCGCCCGACGAAGCGAGGAGCCGGCTGTCGGCCATGCTCGAGGGCCAGGCCGACACGGTGCGGGCCGCCGACCTGGAGAGCGGCGTCCCGCTCGACGCGCTCGGTGTCAGCCCGGTGGACGCCGGGGTGCTCGCCCGCCGCGGCCTGGAGGACCGGCTCGGCCGGATGCTGAAGGACGCGTACCGTCAGGGTCCCGGCGGCGTCGCGGCCGACATCCTCAGCTACACCGCCCGCCCGTGGGGCTTCGACCCGTCAGCGGTGCAGGCGAAGACGCTCATCATCGCCGGCCAGGCCGACCCGATCGCAGGCCACGCCCACGCTGCCTGGTACCAGCGGGCCATCCCGGACTCCCGGATGGAGATGGTGCCCGGGGCCGGCCACCTCGTCATCGCGCCCGCGTGGGAGCGAGTGCTGTCGTTCCTGGCTCCGCACCCGGAGCCGCTGCACGACTCGGGCAACTAGTCGGCCGTCCTCCGCGGGAACTTCGCCGTCGCCTGCTCGATGACCGCGGGCAGGAAGGCGGATGCCCACACGCGGTAACCGCGGTCGTTCGGATGGAACCAGTCGTCCGCGAAGTGGTGAAGCACCCCGCGCCACCCCTCCCGCCGCATAGCCTCGTGCAGCGGGACGACCGTGAGCCCCCGCTCGGCGGCCGCCTCGCGGAGGATGCCGTTCGCGACCGCGACCTTGCGCTCGTTGCGCGGCAGATAGAAGTAGGGGAGGTCGGCCACGATCGCGTCGGGGGTAGCTCGTCGAACACCCGGCGGATGCCCTCCCGGAACCGCCCGGCGTCGAAGTCGGCGATGTCGTTGGCGCCGATGGACACCGTGACGAGGTCGGGTGCGTGGTCGGCGAGCCGGGGCAGCTGGTCGGCGACGGCCAGGGCGACGGTGGCTCCGGACACGGACAGGTTGACGACCTGGACGCTCCGCCCGGTCGCGGAGCGGATGTGATCGGCGATCACACCGACGTAGCTGTTGCGCGGCGCCGAGGCGCCGAGACCCTGCGCCGCGCTGTCCCCGATCGCGACATAGAGGATCTCACCCTCCGCTTTGGCATGATCGCGCCACCACGCGGAGTGCACAGGCAGCGTCTGGTTGATGCGCTCCTTGCCGGCGGCGATCGACGCGCGCTGCTGTGCGACCCATGCCCGTCCGGCCACCGCGCCCACGGCGACGACGACGGCGCCGCCGAGCCAGACCACCGGCTTCAGAATCCCCATCCCGGCAGCGTATCGCGCGCTCGGGGTGCTTTCCCTGAGCGGCGGACGAGTCCTGCCGACGTCCCCGATTCGCGGTGACCGCGACCATCCAGTAAACTCGTCCGCGGTACCGTGTCCGAGCGGCCGAAGGTGCAACTCTCGAAAAGTTGTGTGGGTGAAAGCCCACCGTGGGTTCAAATCCCACCGGTACCGCCACGAGAAACCCCCGCGATCCCAGTGTTTATAAGGGATCCGGGGGTTTTTGCTTTCTCTATAAGACTGACGGAGGTTGTTGAGAGTCGCGTCTTCCGCTTGGGAGGAAGACTGCATGACATCAACACTCTCCGCCGCGGCCCTACGGGCGATCGAGCGACGGGCGAATCACAAGCTCGCGGTGCTGCGGCACGTCGAGGAGGTCAGCGGTAACATCGCCGCGAGCTGCCGCTACTACGGGGTGAGCCGGCAGGCCTACTACGCGTGGCTGAAGCGCTATGAGGCTGAAGGGTTCGAGGGGCTCAAGGACCGCTCCAACGCGCCGCAGCACTCACCGACCGCGACCGACGCGGAGGTGATCGAGAAGATCCTCTGGCTGCGCCAGTAGACACAACCAAGCCCTCATCGCCCTCGCCCGACGCCGCATCGACGTCCTCGACGCGATGCTCCGCGACGTCACTCTCTACGACCCAGGCTTCGCCGCTTGACAACGACATAAGGACACACAATCGTACGTGGCTCTATGTGATCCAACGAGATTCTATGTACTCTAATCAATCCACTGATCAGCACTTTTCCAAAACAACCTTGACATTTAAGGGCAGTATACGGGTTCAAATCCCACGCGATCCAGAAGGATTGATCTTCACGCAGTCTCGAGTCCCGGAGGAGCCGCACAGACGCCGAGTCGAAACTTTCGCTGCCCCGGTCAGCTCGTGTGCGGCATAGGGCCGGTCGCTCTGGCGATGCCACGCAGTTCGGCGTATGCGTGCCCCTCGAGTGAAAGCGGCTCGTGGGGGCTCACTGCAGTGTAATAGTGCTCAAGGCGGCCGTCCCAGGAGATGACTGCCGGTTTGTGGGTATGGATGGAGTCGATCGACCCGACTGGGCCGATGTCGAGCAGGATCTCTCGCGACTTCTGCCAGGTCCGTAGGTCGCGCGAGGTCGCGTAGCCTTCGCGGGCGTGGCCGTCGGCAGCGAGGCCGAAGTAGAACATGATCCAGAAGTCGCCGTCGCGCAGCACGCACGGGTCGGAGGCGAAGCGCTCGTCGAACGAACCGGGCTCGCCCGTGGAGAGCACCGGGTTGCTGGAGAACCGTTGCCAGTTGGTCAGATCGCGCGACACCGCGAGCCCAGTCTGCTCGGTCCAGGACGGCGGGACGGAGACGGAGCCGAACTCGTCGTGGTCCTTGGCGTTGTAGAAGACGTAGAAGAGGCCGTCGTGCTCGAGCAGCCATGATTTGTAGAGGCCACCCTGCTCCCACGGTCCTCCATCGCGCGGTCGTAGGATGTCGCCCGTCTCCTCCCACGTCTGAAGATCGCGGCTGCGTAGGAATCCGATGGAGCCGGGTCCGGCCTCGTATCCGGCTGCAGGGTAGGCGTGGTAAGTCGAGAGATACCAGCCGTCGAAGGTTCGCAGCGCGCCGGCCGAGAAGAGGTCGTTGTCCCGCACGATGGAGGTCATGGCCGCGTTGAACTCCCGTAGGTCGCTCGCGGGGTCCCGCGGCAGCACAACCTGACCCTCGCCCCACCCGTTCTCGCCCTTCCAGGTCAGGGCGCTCTGGTAGCCGATGCCGTCCCAGCCCACGTAGGTCATGCCCTGCCGGCCGTCCACCGAGAACACGAATGGGCAGTCCACAGCGAGGGCATCGAATGTCCCCGGCCGGTGCGATGGCCGCACTGCGAGCTGGCTCTCTCGAACCGGGGTGGCGATGCGTTCGGCGGCGAATGCGGGGTGGGTCGTCGTCATGGAGGTCACTTTCCCGTGCCGGCGACAAGGCCGGACACGTAGTAGCGCTGGAGGATGATGAACAGCACCACGCACGGCAGCATGGTGACGGTGATCCCGGCTTGGAGGTCGCCCCAGTCGATGGTGTTGAGCGGGCCGTTCTGCGCGTTGAGCAGCGCGATCGGCAAGGTGAAACTCGGGTTGTTGTTGAGGAGCACGAGGGCGGCGAGGAACTCGTTCCACGCGGCAAGGAAGGCGAACAAGGCCACCGTCACGACGCCGGGCGCGACCAGCCGCAGCACGACGCGCGGCAGTGCCGTGAACTTGGTGCAGCCGTCGAGCTCGGCGGCCTCCAGGATCTCCTCCGGCACGCTTTCGAACGAGTTGCGCATCATGTAGACAGCGAACGGCAGCTGGAACGTCGAGTAGATCAGGGCGAGCCCGAAAAGTGAATTGGTGAGGTGCAGCCACGTCATCACCGTGAACAGCGAGACCAGCAGAGCCGGGTAGGGCACCAGCAGCATCCCGACGGTCAGTCCGAACAGCGCCTTCTTACCGGGGAACCGGAAGCGGGCGAACGCGTAGCCGGCGAACACCGCGGCGACGGTTGTGATGACGACGGTCATCAGCGTCACAGCGGTCGAGTTGAGCACGTAGCCGAGCAGCGACGAACCGGAGCTGTCGAGTTTGGCGAAGCTGTCGAGCGAGAAGTGCGACGGCCACCACACCGGAGGCGAGGAGTTGGCCTCCTGCGTCGGCTTGAACGCTCCGATGGAGGTCCACACGATCGGGAACGCGAACAGCGCCGCGAGCACGACGGCGAGGCCGATCCGCAACGGGTTGCGCGAGCGGTCGTCGGTGGCGGAGATGCGGCGGCGGCGGCGCGCCAGGCGGGAGGTCGTGGGCGCGGTGGGCGACGGCCGGTTCGATGTGAGGACGGACATTGCGGTTCAGGCCTTTCCGCGCTGGAGGCGCACCTGCACGAACGAGATCGTCGCCATGATGATGACGACCACGACGGCCACTGCCGCCGCGTATCCGCGCTGCAGGCTCACGAACGCCGCGTTGTAGAGGTAGTAGACGACCGTGACGGTCGAGTTGTCCGGGCCGCCCTTGGTCATGGCGAAGAACTGGTCGAACGCCAGGAACGCGGTCGTCAGGTTGAGGAGGACCACCAGCGACAGCGGTTTCGCGATGAGCGGCAGCGTGATCTTCGTCAGCGTGGTCCAGGGCCGCGCCCCGTCGAGGCGCGCCGCCTCGTAGATCTCCGGCGGGATCGAGTCCATGCCGATGATCAGCACGAGCATCGCGAGGCCGGCGGTCTTCCACACCGTCATCACCACCACGATCGCGAGGGTGCTGCCGGTGTTCGCGAACCAGTCGGAGCCGGCCGGCACGATTCCGAGCGCGGCGCCGATGGCCGGGAGGACCCCGGTGCGCACGTTCGACATCGAGAGCCACAGCAGGCCCGCCGGCGCGAAGCCGATCGTGACCGGTGCGAAGAGCAGCGCCCGCACCGCCGTGCGGCCCCTGAACCGGGGCCGCACGAGCAGCGCGAGACCGAGGGACACGGCCAGGCCGAGCACCGAGGTCACCATCGTGTACAGCACGGTGAACAGCGCCGCTTGGCCGAACTTCGGGTCGCTGAGCACATGGCTGTAATTGTCGATTCCGGCGGGAGCCGGCGTGCCGAACGTCGGCCACTGGTAGAACGACATGACGAGAGTGAGTCCGAACGGCAGCAGGAAGAACAGCGCGATGAGCACGGCGCTCGGTGCGGCGAGCAGCCAGCCCAGGGTCCCCTCCCCTCGGGCGATCGCGCTCCTGCGGGTCGTGCGGCGGCCCGCCGCCCGGAGGGCGGGTGCGGTCGCGACGGCGTCGGCCATGGTCGATGTCCCTTCGGTCACGCGGGGAGCGCTACTTGGTGATGGCGTCGGCGGCCTTCTGGGCCGTCGCGGTCGCCTGCTCGGGTGAGACCCCGTTGAATACCGCGGACTGGAACATCTCCAGCCAGGGGCCCTGGGCGCTGGCGATCACGTCGTTGTAGTGGGTCGAGACGTAGGTCTGGCCCTTCTTGATGAGCTCGGCCGGAACCTGGAACTGGGCGCCCAGGCTGCTCGGCACGGCCACGTCGGTGCGGGGGAGAGCGCGGGCAATTTGAGGTAGACGTCGGAGGCGGTCGACTTGGAGGTCAGCCAGTCGATGAAGTCCCAGGCCTCGTCCTTGTGCGATGACTGCGCCGAGATCGCGGCGGCATCGCCGCCCGAGAAGGTCGCGGTCTGCCCGTCCTCCGGGCCCGGGATCGGAGCAAGACCGAACTGGAACGACGGGCTCTTGCCGAGCGTGGCGGTGTTGACGCCGTTGCCGCCGCTGAAGTTGATGCCGACCTTGCCGGAGGCGAAGACCGAGAAGAAGCCGTCGCCGGTGTCGGTCTTCGATGACGCAGGGATGTCACCGTTGGCGTAGAGGGTGTGCATGAAGGCGAGCGCTTTTCTGGTGGCGTCGTTCTGGAAGTCGAACGAGCCGTTCTTCTTCACGACATCCTGGCCTTGCGCCCAGATGGTGGGAGTGAAGTCGTAGGCGAGCGAGCCGGGCGCGTCGCCGGAGATGTAGGCGCCGTGGATGCCGTCGCCGAGTTTCGTGATCGCGTCGGCGGCCTTGATGATGCCGTCCCAGGTCGTCGGCGGCTTGTTCGGGTCGAGGCCGGCCTTCGTGAACAGGTCCTTGTTGTAGAGGTATAGGGAGGTGTCGGTCACGTAAGGGACGCCGTAGACCTTGCCGTCCTTAGTGGCGGCCTGCTCGTGGGCGGGCGCGAGATGACCGTAGGCACCCGACTTCTTGAGGAGGCCGGTGAGGTCGAGCGCCGAGCCGTTCGCGACGATCTGCGGCATGAACACCAGGTCGGCGGCGAGGATGTCAGGCAACGAGCCCGACTGCGACGCCTGCGCGTACTTGGTGACGTACTGGTCGGCGGGCACGTGCGTGATGGCGACCTGGTTCTTGTGTGTCGCGTTGTACTTCTTGACCACCGCATCGGTGACCGCCTCATTGCCGGGGCGGACCCAGAGGGTGAGCTTGGCGCCGTCGTCCTTGGCCGTCACATCGGCGGATCCGATGCCGGCGGAGGTTCCTCCGCTGCAGCCCGCGAGGGCGATGGCGACGGATGCCGTGGCCACCAGGGCCAGAGCCTTGACCGTGCTCTTCATTACCTCAACTCCATTGTCGTCAGGTGCGGCGGTGATGCCGCTTCGGGGGTTCGGGAATGCCAGTATGGCAAAGTTTGCGGAAAAGAGCAAAAGTTTTTTGTGTGGAAGAAAACTTTCCGTTCTGCTAGTGTCGGCGTGTGGAAAACAACGTGACTTCGGCCGCCCGTCGCATCACTGCGACCGAGGTTGCCGAGCGCGCCGGGGTCTCCATCAGCACTGTCTCCAAGGCGCTCTCGGGCCGAGGTGCGGTGCGGCACGACACCCGGCAGCGCATCCTCGAGGCAGCTGCAGAGCTCGGCTATCGGGCACCGCACACCGAGGCCGTGCCCGCCGCGTTCTTCAACGGGCCGACCGGCGCCGTCGGAGTGATCATCGAGGATCAGTTCGGCCGCCTCACCGTGCCCGTGCTTCAGGGCGTGATCGAGCTCTTCGCCGAACGCGACACGGCCCTGCTGCTCGTCGACGGCCGCGGCGACCCGATTCGGGAGGCCCACTACGTCGAGTCGTTCGTCCGGCGCGGCGTAGACGGCATCCTCGTCGTCGGTGCGGGCGTGTACCCGCGCGAGCCCCTGCGCGGGGTGTCCGGGGTGCCCGTCGTCTACGCGCTCTCGTGGTCGACGGCGGGGGAGGACGTGTCCGTTTCAGTCGATGACGCCGAGGGTGCCCGCATGGCCGCGCGGCACCTGGTCTCGACCGGACGCACGCGGCTGGCGTTCATCTCCGGGCCGCAGCGCGACACCGCCTCCATCATCCGCCTGGCCAGCACGGAGGCCGTGCTCGCCGAGGCGGGCGCTGAGCTGGTGCACGAGCCGCTCTTCGGCCAATGGTCGGAGCGCTGGGGGCGCCAGGCCGTCGGTCAGCTGCTGCGCTCAGGCGCGGAGTTCGACGGTATCGTCTGCGGCAGCGACCAGATCGGCCGCGGCGTGCTCGAAGCGCTACGGGAGGCCGACGTGCGCGTGCCGCACCAGGTCGCGGTCACCGGCTTCGACAACTGGGACGTCATGGTGGAGGCCAGCCGGCCTCCGCTGACGACCGTCGACATGAGCCTCAACGACGTGGGCAGCCGGGCCGCGCAGGCCATTCTCGACGCCGTCGAGCGGCCCATCCCCGCCGGTGTCGAGCGCGTCGCCTGCCAACTCGTCCCGCGGGAGTCCACCGCGCTCGACTGAGCCGCACACAGAGGACGACGAAGGGCCGGGCCGCACGATGTGCGACCCGGCCCATCGATCTCACTGCTACTTGCCGAAGACCTGGATCTCGGCGAACTGCATCTTGTAGGCGCCAGAGTCCTGGCGGAGGTTGGTGCCCGTCACCCGGACGTAACGCGCACTGCGCGGCGTCAGCGTGAAGGTCTGTCCTGCCGCCGTCTTCGGCTGCGGGTACCCGGTCTGAGTCGTGCCCGGTGTCCAGGTGAGGCCGTCGGTCGACGTCTCGATCGTGAAGTCGATCGGGAAGCACGTCCCCGGATCCTTCAGGTCGTAGTCGCGCTGGTCCAGCTCCACAGAATTGACGGTCTGCGCCGACCCGAGGTCGATCGTGACCGCCTCCGTGTGGTTCTCCGTGGTGTCGGCGTTGCTCGACCAGCCCCAGGTGTTGTCAGCGCTGAATGCGTCGCCGTCGGTCACCTTGGCGAGACCCCAGTTGGCGTCCTCCTGGCTGGAGGTCGCCGTCGCGGTCTTTCCCAGTGCGAGGTCGGTCGGCACGGTGTTCGCCCAGACGTAGCCCTCGGAGCTGCCACCGCCGAGCGTGACCGTGTGGTGCGAGCCTCCGGTCACATCGTACGAGTACCGCACGACGCCCATCGTGTCCGCGGTCGAGCTGGCGGTGACGTCGCCGTCCCGCACCGTGTAGGTCTTCCCCGGCGTCTGTCCCGACCACTGCAGGGTGACCTGCTGCGGGTTGGAGGTTTTGTAGTCGACAACCTGCGTCAGCTCGTCGCGGTAGATGACCGTCAGTGCGTCCGTCGCGTGGATGGTGCGGGTGACCGTCGTGCCGTTCATCGACGCCGGAATGTTCGGCGCGATAGTGACGCCTCCCGCTGTCGGCTGGATGCCGAGTACGTCGGAGAACAGGCCGGTGGCGCCGTTTGCGTTGGACGGGAACCACGCTTCGCCGGTGTGCGGGTTGAGCTGCCAGTCGAGGAAGCTGTACCCGTTGAAGCCGTCCTTCGTGTAGCGGGCCAGTGTGTTGTTCAGGTAGGTGAGTGACTGCGAGCGCTCGCCGACCAGGGCCGCTGCGCGCATGTACTCCTCGGTCATCAGCGGGTAGATCACCCCGTCCTCCAGCCCGGTCTGGAAGTGGTCGCCCGTCCAGTCCTCGACGTTCGCCTTCATCGGGATGAAGTTCTGCGGGATCATCGCGAGGTGGTTCTTCGCGACCAGGGTGTCCATCCCGCCGAGGATCTGCTGGGCGCGGGGGAGGTCCACCAGGCCGTAGATGATCGCCTGCAGGTTGAGCTGGGTGTGGTAAGTCGCGCCCTGGGTGGTGCCATCCGGGCAGCGCCAGTAGTCGAACATGCCGGTGGTCGGGTTCCAGAGGCCGCCATCGGTGTTGTTCTTGTTGAAAGCGGCCTTGAGCTGTGCTGCGGTCTGCGCGTACGAGTCGGCCTTGGCGGTGTCGTGGAAGACGTCGCGCTCGAGGCCCGCCCACTGGTTCAGCGCGCCGTACATCAGCTCATTGATGTAGCCGCTCTCGTACTTGACGTAATAGGCGTCGTTCCACTCGCGCTCGCCGTGCAGCTTGGTGCAGTCGAGGGTGTCGTTGTGGAACAGCCCGTCGGCCGACGCGTACTGGTTGGTGAGCATGTAGCCGAGCGCCGCCTCCACCGAGCCGCGCATGCTGGTCAGCCACGCGGTGTCGCCGCCGTACTGGTACATGTCCGAAACGGCCAGAGCGTACGACGGGTCGGCGTCGAACAGCTGATTCGCGGTCCAGGTGTAGTCGCGATGGAACGACCGGCCCTTCATGTGACCGTTCGACTGCTGCGCGTCGTCCTTGAAGAACGTGAGCAGGTTCTGCTGCGATGCCGTGGTCGCCGGGTCGTAGAGGCCGAGAACCGTGCGGTCGGCATAGACCATGTCGTACGGACCGACGCCGGGGTAGCGCAGGCCGACGGTCGACATCCCGAAGCCCTTGTCGATGATCCCGGAGCGGCCGAACTCGTTGATGAGCGAGGAGAGCGCCGCAGTGTCCTGCACTCCGTTGACCGTGCCGCCGAGTCCGGCGTACGCGGCGTAGTCGGCGCCCGAGAACCGGTAGGACACCGTGTCCTGCTGGTCCTGCGCGATCGCGACCGGGGAGTAGATCACCGCGTCGGTGAGGTTGGAGGAGTGGCCGCCGTAGACCAGCCCTGAGGCGGGGGTGCCCGCGGTGTACGACCAGGTGGAGCCGGACTGCAGCTGAGTCTCCTGGTAGGTGTTGCCGTCGCCGGTGTAGGAGAACTCGGTGGCGACCGAGCGTGGGCTGGTGGTGGTCACCGCGAGACCCTGCTGCCGGTTGTTGGAGAGGAACACGAACTGCCCCTCCTCGACCCCGTAGCGGTCCTTGGGCGTGGAGAGGAAGAACTTGTTCGTGCCCGTGTACGCGTTGCCGATCGGCAGGTCGCCGCCGTCCTCTGGCCTGCGGATGTCGTCCCACACCCGGGCCCAGCCGGTCTCCAGTTGCCCGTTGTGGCGAATCTTCGTGTTCGTCGTCTCCAGCCAGTGGTAGCTGCGCGTCGAGTTAAGGTCGATGCCGTCAGGTCCGAGACCGAAAGTCCACCGCTCGTCGATCGATACGTCGGCATTGGCCAGAGTGAAGGCGACGGAGGTCTTGTTCCCGGTGATGGTCACCACCGCGTCGGTGCCCGCGCTCCGGCTGTCGAGGGTGGACCCGTCGACGTCGAGTTGCGCGGTGCTGTAGAGCCCGGCGTTCAGGAGTTCCGTGCCGCCCTCCTTGAGTGAGGTGACGCGCGCCCCTCCTGCATAGGAGAGGACCATGCTCAGGTCGCCGTCGGTCAGGGTGACCGTTTTGGCGGTGTCATCCTTCGTGACATGAATGCCGCCCGCGCCCACCCCGGACGGTGCGATGCCGGGAGCGGCGAGCGCGGTGCCCGCGCCGATGATGGCCGTCGCGGCGGTGAGCGCGGTCACGGCCGCGATTCCCGCCGCCGCCCGTGCCCGACCCCGTCGGCCCGCTCTGCTCGATCGGCCCGGGTCGACGCTCGCGCGCCGCCGCCGATCCTCGGTGTTCCGCCTCATCGCTGACTCCGGTTTCTGCCCGGCACTGACGTCCTCCACCGATGGAGGCTCCTCCCTCGTCGGAGGATAGCGGCCGGGTCGAGAAACACTATGGCAAGTCAAGGAAATAGTTGTCAAAGACTTTCCGTTTATTTCCTGTGGCCATCGCGTTTCTTCCGTTGCGCAAAGGTCATACGTGTGATGTAATGACTTCGCGCCACTCGGCGCTAGTCGTCAAAGTCGTCGACCCGAAATGAGGACCACGGTGGTCACTTCCGCTTCACAGACGCCGCGTCGCGTCTCCCGCCTTTTCGCCGCGGGCGTCGCCGCAGCTGCGCTCGTCACCGGTCTCACCGCTTGCACAGGCGGCGCCACCGGCTCCAGCTCCACCTACGGGTTTCCCGAAGCCCCGCAGAGCAAGAACGCGACCCTGACCGTCTGGGTGGATGCCACCCGGGCGCCCGCGGTCGCCGCCTTCGAGAAGGCGAACCCGGACGTCAAGGTCAAGATGGTGACCTACGACGGCTCGGCGAACGGGTCGAACTCGTTCAAGACCAAGATTCAGCTGTTCGACCGCGCCGGCAGCGGCTGGCCGGACATCGTGTGGAGCACGCAGGACTACGACTCCGCATGGGCATCGCAAAAGAGCGCGGGCAAGCAGGCGTTCGCCGCCCAGCTCGACAGCGGGCTCATCCCGGCCTCCACACTCAAGGGCTTCGCGGCAGGCGCGCTCGACCCCTGCACGGTCGGCGGCAAGGTGTACTGCCTCCGCAACGACCTGGCTCAGAACGTGCTCTGGTACGACAAGTCGTTGCTCGACCAGTTCGGCTACTCGGTTCCCACCACGTGGCAGGAGTACCAGGCGCTCGGCGAGAAGGTGGCCAAGGAGCACCCCGGATACATCGTCGGCACGCAGGGCGATCCGTGGACCCCCGAGATCTACATGTGGGCCAGTAAATGCCAGGCCAACGACGTGACCGGAGCAACGACGGTGAGCGTCAACACCACGAGCACCGAGTGCAAGCGCGCGGCCACCATGCTCGACACGCTCCGCGCCGACGGCTCGGTGCCGAACGTGAGCGTCTTCACCCCCGGTTTCTTGAAGCAGTACACCGGCAAGGTGCTCATGATGCCGGGGCCGTCGTGGTACGCCGGCGCGATTTTCCAGAGCTCGTCGTCGCTCAATGTCCCCGCCGGTCACCTCGGCGTGGCGGCCCCGCCCGCCTGGGGCAGCGAGAAGGCGGTCACCGGCGATGTCGGCGGAGGAACGTGGTTCATCTCGAGCCACTCTGCGAATCTGTCGGCGGCCTCGAAGTTCCTCCAGTTCGTGACCACCGCTGACGGATACCAGGTCGACTTGGCTCCCGGATACCCCGCCTACAGCGCGGCCGCGAAGAAGTGGGTCGCCAAGCAGGCGGACAGCAAGTACTACGCCACCTCGCTCGACCCCGTGGTCTCGGCGGCGAACCAGATCTGGTCCGGCTGGGGATCGGCGCAGTTCAGCCAGGAGGCGATCTGGGCCAAGACCATCACGCCGGAGGTCACGAGCGGCAAGAACATCGCTGACCTTCTCCCCGAATGGGAGACCGCCATCAAGAACCAGGCCCAGGTCGACGGTTACACGGTGAAATGACTGTGATCACCGCCCCAGCAGATGCCACGGTCGTGGCCGACTCGGACGCACCGAGTCGGCCACGGGCCGCGGCCGGCCGCCGGCGGCCGAGCACCCGGTCCGGCATCGGCTATCTGTTCGTATCGGGCTACGCCGTGCTCATGCTCGCCTTCGGGGTGCTCCCCGCTCTGTATGCGCTCGTCCTGGCTTTCACGAACTCGAGTGGAGGCTTCGCCGGGTTCGCGAACTTCGCGAAGGTGATCGGCGACTACCGCTTCCTCCCGGCGGTGGGCCATGTGGCGCTCTACCTCGCGGTCTGGCTGATCTCGCTGGTCGTCCTCGTGGTCGTGCTCGCCCTGGTGATCCACGCCATCAAGGTGCGCTGGATGACTACCACCTTCCGCTTCGTGTTCTACCTGCCGGGCGCACTTGCCGGCGCCTCGAGCGTGCTGCTGTGGTTGTTCGTGCTCGACCCCTCGTCGAGCCCGGTCTCACCGCTGCTGCACCTGTTCGGGTTCTCGACGTTCGTCCAGGTCATCCAGCCCGGGCACCTGCCGGTGATCTTCGCGATCATCGCGTTCTGGACCGGAGCGGGCGGCTGGATCGTCATCATGTTCGGAGCCCTCAACAACGTCAGCGACGAGGTGATCGAGGCCGCACGGATCGACGGCGCGAATGCGGCCCAGATCGCTCTCAGCATCCAGCTGCCGCTGCTGCGCAAATGGATCGCCTACATGGCGATCATGTCGCTGGCGGCAGGAACTCAGCTGTTCGTCGAACCGCAGCTGCTGTCGCAGGCGAGCAACGCCGTCGTCGGCAACGACTACTCGCTGAACCAGCTCGCGTACATCTACGCGTTCACGCAGAACGATTTCAACGGCTCCGCAGCGATCTCGATCCTGCTGCTCATCGTCGCACTGGCGCTGTCCGCGGTCTTCGTCACCCGCGGCGGACTGTTCGAGAAGGACTGATCATGACCACCCTCAGAGCCACACGGCCACGGCGCGCGTCCGCCCCCGTCCGCGCCAGAGGACTCGCCGGCTGGAGTGGGCGCGCCATCGTCGGAGTCGTCCTGATCGTCTTCCTGCTGTTCTTCGCCATCCCGATCGTCTGGCTCCTCCTCGCCGCGGGGAAGAACGCGCACGCGCTGCTCGTGGACAACGCCTTCTCCTTCGGGACGATCCAGGACGCGGTGGCCAACTGGAACCAGCTGTTCGGCTTCCAAGGCGGCGCCATCGTCGGCTGGATCGGCAACTCGGGCCTGTACTCGGTCTCGGCGGTGCTCATCACGCTGGTCGTCAGCATCCCCGCCGGCTACGCGCTCGCGCTCACCGAGTTCCGTTTGCGGCGCTCGCTGCTGGTGGTGACCCTCGTGGTGATGCTGATCCCCAACACCGCGCTGGTGCTGCCCGAGTTCCTCGAGTTGAACGTCGTCGGGCTGATCGGCAGCCCGCTCTCGGTGATCCTCCCGATGTCGTTCTTCCCGTTCGGTGTCTACCTGACCTACATCTACTTCTCCACGAGCATCCCACGCGACCTCCTCGCCGCGGCGCGCATCGACGGCTGCTCCGAGATCTCGGTGTTCACCCGGATCGCGTTGCCGCTGGCCGCGCCCGTCGTCGCGCTGGTCGCCTTCTTCAGCTTCGTGCAGAACTGGAACAACTTCTTCCTCCCGTTCGTGATGCTGCCCTCCAGCAGCGGCTACCCCGTCCAGGTCGGGCTCACCACCCTGCTGGCCTCCACCCCCGCGTTCAATCCGAGCGCCGCCGGATCGGAGTCGGTGCAACTGCCCACTCTGGCGCTGGCGACCATCATCTCCGTCCTGCCCGTACTGATCGTGTTCCTGTTCTCGCAGCGATTCCTGGTCTCCGGCATGACGGCAGGAGGGACCAAAGAATGAAGATTACCGGCTACCGCAGCCTGACCACGCGCCACGACTGGGGCCGGCTCGTCGGCGACGTCAACGGCCACACCGACGACCACCACACCGACGTCCCCGTGCTCATCCTCGAGACCGATGAGGGCCTTGAAGGGATCGGGCTCGGTTCGCACGCCGACATCGACCGGGTGTTCCCGGCCGTCGAAGGCGAGGATCCACGCGCCGTCACCGCACTCTACGACCGCATGATCGCCCGCGTCTTCAAGGCCGGCCACGGAGGTTCGGTGTTCGGAGCGATCGGCGCCCTCGACATGGCCCTCTGGGATCTCAAGGCCAAGATGGCCGACGAGCCGCTCTGGCGCACGCTCGGCGCGCGCGATCGGTTCGTCCCGGCGTACGCATCCGGGCTGGACATCGCCCTCGACGACGACCAGCTCGCCGCCCTCTACGCCGACTTCGCCGACCACGGCTTCACCGCGGGCAAGCTCAAAGGCGGACGCGACGTCGACCACGACCTCCGACGCCTGCTGATCGTCCGCGAACAGCTGATCGGCAACTCCAACCGGCCGGCGCTCATGTTCGACGCCAACGAGTCCTGGAACCGCTCGCAGGCCGCGCGCTTCGTCGGCGAGCTCGAGCGGACCATCGACCTCACCTGGATCGAGGAGCCGGTGCGCCGCTGGGATGCGGCCGGGCTCGCCTCCGTCCGCCGTTCGGTGCGGGCGGCTGTCGCCACGGGTGAGAACCTGACCGGCCTGGAGCAGTTCAGGCCGCTCCTCGACGCCGACGCGGTCGACATCCTCCAGCCCGCCGGCGTCTGGGGGATCACGCACTTCCTGCGGGTCGCCACCGTCGCCCACGGGCGGGACCTGCCGGTGAGCCCGGTCGGGTACAACGGCAACCCCACCGCTCACGCGGCCGCAGCGGTGCCCAACCACCTCGCCACGGAAGTGCAGGACCTGACATTCCCCATCGGGCTCGACATCGACCAGCGGATCGAGGAAGGCGGGATCGTCCTCGGCGACCGGCCGGGCCTCGGCATCGAGGTCGACGAGGAGCGCATCGGCGCGCTGACGGCGGACCACGGCTGGGCCGCCGAAGGCGGCCCCCATGTGCGTCCCTCCCGAGCCGGGCTCCGCCTCATCCCCGACGACGCCCAGGCCGCGCCATCCCGCTCCCGGGTGGGCACCGGCCTCCCGTCGCCCGCATGACCACCATCATTGGAAGGAAACCCATGACCATCGACGCCACACCGACCGAGACCCCGACCACCATCGACTTCAGCGTCCCTGCCCAGGTTGCCAAGGCTATCCAGTACACGAACGTCAACCCGGAGCTCACCAAGGCCGGCGTCATCGTCCACCTGGAGACCTGCGCCGCATACCGCTTCGACGCCGCGATGATCGCACCCGTGTGGGTCTCGCTGGCGAAGGATGTGCTGGCCGGCACAGGGGTACGCGTCGCCTCCACGCTCAACTTCCCCATGGCCAACGACACACTCGAGATGAAGCTGGCCGCCCTGACGGCGCTGGCGAAGACCGGGGTGGACGAGTTCGACTTCCCGCCGAACCCGGGCTACCTGATCGGCGGTCAGGAGCGGGAGTACGCGGACGAGATCGAGCAGATCGTGGCGCTGGCCCACAGCGAGGGCATTCTCGTCAAGGTCATGCTCGAGTTCGGTTTCCTCGACGTGGCGCAGAAGGTGACAGCCACGAGGCTCTCGTACGAGGCCGGCGTCGACTGGGTCAAGCAGTCCAGCGGTTGGGGTAAGGGCGGCTACGCGGCGACCGTCGAGGACGTGCGGCTCCTGAAGGCCAACATCCAGCCTCCCTGCCGGGTCAAGGTCTCGGGCAAGGTCAACACCATCGAGAAGATGCAGGTGCTCTTCCAGGCGGGTGCGGAACTCGTCGGCACCAGCTCCGGTCCCGCCATCGTCGACGGGCTGACGGGCGACGCCGATGCGTACTGAGCCCGCGTCGCCACGTGTGACGGTGCTCGGCTCGTACGCGAAGGCCATCGTCATCACCGCCGACCGGATACCCCTCGCCGGAGAGACCGTTCTCGGACGGGATTATCGCCAGGAGTTCGGCGGGAAGGGCTCCGACATGGCGGTGCAGGCCGCCCGGCTGGGTGCGCGGACCACGTTCGTCGGCGTGGTCGGCACCGACGCGCTCGGGGCCGAGTTCCTCGAGCTGATGCGTGACGAGGGAGTAGACACGACCGCCGTGCGGACCACGAGCGAGCGCTCCACCGGTGTCGGCCTGATCGTCAAAGACGAGGAGGGCCGCAACGTGATCGTCGTCGACCTCGGCGCCAACGAGCTGTTCTCGCCCGACGACGTCGTCGCAGCCGGTGGACGGGTCACCGACGCTGCGGTCGTCCTCGCGCCGCTGGAGATCCCCCTTCCGACAGCGCTTCACGGTCTGAGCCGCGCCCACGCTGCAGGGGCCGTCACCATCCTCAACCCGGCTCCCGCCGCACGGCTGACCGGACCTCTGGAGGGCATCGACGTGCTGACCCCGAACCAGACCGAGGCCCGCGTCCTCGTGGGCCGCGATCCACATACCGATGTCGACAACGCCGTCATCGCCGACGAACTGCGAGCGCTCGGCGTGGAGAATGTCGTCATCACGCGGGGCGAGGAGGGAGTCGACGTGTTCACGCCGGACGGATACCTGCACGTGCTCGCTCACGTCGTCGATGTCGTCGACTCCAACGGCGCAGGCGACAGCTTCAGCGCGGCGCTCGCCGTCGGGCTCGCGGAAGGCCGGACGCTTCCGGAGGCGGTGGTCTTCGCGAACGCGGCGGCCGCACTCTGCTGCGAGAGGTGGGAGACCGTTCCTTCCTACCGCGATCGGGCGGCAGTGGAGGCGCTGCTCGCGTCGACGGCGGTGACGGCATGAGGCGCGGCGCTCTCCTGCACCCCGGGCTGGCGAGCGCGTTCGCGACACTCGGCCACACCGACCTCGTCGTCGTGACCGATGCCGGCTTCCCGATTCCCGCGACCGCGAACCGTATCGACCTCGGCATCACCGACGGTCTGGTGGATGTGCGCGACCTGCTGCGGCTCGTGCTGCGATTCGTCGATATCGAACGAGCGGAGTTCGCCCCCGAGCTGAAGAGCCACCATCCGACCCTCTACGCGGAGGTGCAGTCCATCTTCACGGGGTCGGGCGCCGAATTCTCACCGGCCGATCACGAGACGCTCATCTCCGACCACGTGCAGAGAGCGAAGGTGGTCATCCGCTCCGGCTCGTTCGAGCCGTGGGCCAACTTCGCGCTCACGGCCTCCACACAGGCTTTCGACTGGTTCGACAGCGACGAGGTCGAGATCCTCCCCGCCTACGTCGAGCGTCGCGCGCGCATCCGCGACCGCGTGGTTCCGGAGCTGCCGTGAGCGAGAGGCATGCGCTGGTGGTCGGCGTCAAACCGGAACGGCGGGAGGAGTATCTCGAGTTGCATCGCGCTGTGTGGCCCGAGGTCGAGGCGACCTTGCGGGAGTGCAACGTCACGAACTACACGATCTTCGCCTTCGGGGAGATTCTCTTCGCGTATTACGAGTACGCGGGGGACGACCACGAGGCGGATATGGCACGC
The DNA here is from genome assembly GCF_050990935.1 of Streptomyces sp. L7. GTDB lineage: Bacteria > Actinomycetota > Actinomycetes > Actinomycetales > Microbacteriaceae > Leifsonia. Next base: position 3,770,144 of record NZ_CP194644.1, read on the forward strand.
ATCGGTGAGGACCCGGTCACCCGGGAGTGGTGGACCAGGACCGACCCGTGTCAGGTGCGCATCGCGGACGAACGCGAGCCCGGGGCGCTCTGGCAGCCGATCGACGAGCTCTGGCATCTCTCGTGAGCGCGACGATCGACGGCCACGTGCATCTGTGGGAGCGCGCACGCCACCCTCAGGACTGGATCGACCCGGCCACGATGAGCCGGATCGACCGTGACTTCGGTGTCGCCGAATTGCGAGCGATGCTGGCGCTGACCGACGTGGACACCGCGGTCCTCGTCCAGTCGGTCAACAGCTTCGACGAGACGGTGGACCTGCTCGCCCTGGCGGACGATCCGGCGGTCTCGGGAGTGGTGGGCTGGGTCGACCTGACGGGCGACGTGGCGGAGCAGGTCGCGGTGCTGCGCGCCGGAGCCGGCGGCGACGCTCTGTGCGGCATCCGCCATCTGGCGCACGTGGAGCGCGACGCCGCGTGGCTGCTGAGCGACGACGTCGCGCGTGGCCTGGACGCGCTGGCCGCTGACGGCCTGGTGTTCGACCTGATCCTTCGCGACTATCAGCTGCCGCTCGCTCACTCGATCGTGCGGGCGCACCCCGAGCTGGGCTTCGTGCTCGACCACCTCGGTAACCCTCCGCTCGGCGACGATCTGACGGTGTGGCGGCGCAATCTGACCGCGCTCGCCGGCGAGCCCAACGTGTCCGCGAAGCTGTCGGGGCTGGTGACGGCTGTAGGTCGCCATCCTTGGCCTGCCCTAGAACTCGCACGTGCCGTGGAGGTAGGGCTGGAGGCGTTCGGTCCGAAACGGCTTCTCTACGGCTCGGACTACCCTGTGGTCGAGCTCGCCGCAGGCGCAGAAGACTGGGAGTCGACGCTGCGCCGGACCCTGGCGTCGCTCTCGTCGCAGGAGCAGGATGCGATCTTCGGTGGGACCGCTGCCGCCGTCTACCGTGCACCGGTGACCGCATGAGCGCGCCCACACGTCGACGGGTCGGCGCCGCCGGCGTCGAGGTCGGCGGCCTCGGCTTCGGCGGCGCGAGTCTCGGCAACCTGTATCGCGAGACGACCGATGCGGAGGCGGCCGGCGCGGTTCAGCGCGCCTGGGACCGCGGCATCCGGTACTTCGACACCGCCCCGCATTATGGGCTGGGGTTGTCGGAACGACGCCTGGGCGCGACACTGAGCGGCCTGCCTCGCGAGGAATACGTGCTCTCGACGAAAGTCGGTCGCCTTCTCGTCCCGAATCCAGCACCCACCGCTCGCGACACGGAGGGGTTCGCCGTGCCCGGCGACCTCGTGCGCCGGTGGGATTTCAGCAGAGAGGGCATCCTCGCCTCCCTCGACGCCAGCCTGGCCCGGCTCGGCACCGACAGGATCGACATCGTCTACGCGCACGACCCCGACCAGTGCTCGCCGAAATCCGCTCGAGAAGCCCTCGAAACCCTCCGGGACCTGCAGCGCCAGGGAGTGGTCGGCGCGGTCGGCGTCGGCACGAACTCGGTGGAGGGCCTGAAGGAGCTGATCGACGACGGCCTGCTCGACGTCATCATGCTCGCCGGCCGTTACTCGCTCCTCGAGCAGGGAGCGTTGGACACCGTTCTCGAGCCTGCCGCCCGGGCGGGAGTCTCCGTGGTCGCCGTCGGGGTGTTCAACTCGGGGCTGCTGTCCACGAGCCGTCCCCGGGCCGGCGACAAGTACGACTACGGCGATGCGCCGCAGGAGCTCATCGACCGGGCCCGGCGTCTCGCGGCGATCTGCCGGGCATACGGCGTGGAACTGCCTGCGGCGGCGATGGCGTTCCCGCTGCTGCATCCCGCCGTCGTCAACGTGACCGTGGGACTGCGCACCGCCGAGCAGGTCGATCAGAACGCCGACAGCTTCGCCGCGCACGTGCCCGACGCCATGTGGTCCGACCTCGTCGCCGAGGGCCTGCTCGACGCCTCGGCCGTCCCGATCGAGTTCAACCGGAAGGAATCATGAAGTATCTGCATCACCGCACCGACGCGGGGGTCGTCCCCGCGCTCCTTGTGGACGACCGCGTCTTCGACATCAGCGCCCGCACACCGGCGATCACCGGCGAGTTCCTGGCCGATGCCGATCACGCGGCACTCCTCGACGAGGCGCGTTCCGGCGCGCTCCCCGGTGTACCGTTCGCGGACGTCCGGTTGGAGCCTCCGATCGCGCCGCCGAGCAAGATCGTGTGCATCGGTCTGAACTACCGCGATCACGCGGAGGAGACGGGAGCGGCGATCCCGGCTGAACCCGTCGTGTTCATGAAGGACCCCGGAACGATCGTCGCGGCCGACTCGGTCGTGCTGATTCCTCGAGCCTCGGTCAAGACCGACTGGGAGGTCGAGCTCGGCGTCGTCATCGGCAGGACTGCACGGTACCTCGACTCGCCGGCCGACGCGAAGTCGGTGATCGCCGGATACGTGCTCTCGCACGACGTGTCGGAGCGCGAGTTCCAGATCGAACGTGGCGGGCAGTGGGACAAGGGCAAGAGCTGCGAGACCTTCAACCCGCTGGGCCCGTTCGTCGTGACCGCCGACGAGATCCCGGACCCGCAGGCGCTGGGCCTGCGGTTGTGGGTCAACGGCGCCCAGCGGCAGAACGGCTCCACCGCCGACATGATCTTCGACGTGGAGCACGTCGTCTGGTACCTCAGCCAGTTCATGGTGCTGCGACCGGGGGACCTGATCAACACCGGAACGCCGGCCGGCGTCGCGCTCGGCCTGCCCGGCAACCCGTATCTCCGGGCGGGCGACACCGTCACCCTCGAGATCGACGGACTCGGGCGTGCCACCCAACACCTGGCCGACGCATGAGCACGTACCCTGGAAGAGGAGCCACCGCATGACCGATCAGCAGAACGACTTCACCGGGCTCGTCGCCGTAGTGACGGGAGGCGCGTCCGGGATCGGCGCAGCGATCGCCGACCGGCTCGCGTCCGAGGGCGCGACCGTCGCGGTCTTCGATCTCGCCGCCTCGGCCCGGCACGCGTCCTTCGCGGTCGATGTGTCGGATGATGTGTCCGTGCGTGATGGCATCGAAGCCGTCGTCGAACGATTCGATCGCCTCGACGTGCTCATCAACAATGCGGGCATCGGGGCCGCCGGAACCGTCGAGACCTCGGATGACGCCACCTGGCAACGGGTCCTCGACGTGAATGTCATCGGCACGGCGCGCGTCAGTCGCGCGGCGATGCCCCATCTGAAGCGTTCACCCCACGCCGCGATCGTCAACACGTGCTCCATCGCGGCCACGGCCGGACTGCCCGAGCGAGCGGTCTACAGCGCCAGCAAGGGCGCTGTGCTCGCTCTCACCCGGGCGATGGCCGCCGACCACCTCCGCGAAGGTGTGCGGGTCAACGCGGTGAACCCCGGTACCGCGGACACCCCCTGGGTCGTCCGGCTGCTCGAAGCGGCAGACGACCCTGCCGCAGAGCGGGCATCATTGGAGGCGCGCCAGCCGCATGGCCGGCTGGTCACCGCAAACGAGGTCGCCGATGCGGTGGCTTATCTGGCCGGGCCGCGCGCTTCCTCGACCACCGGCATCGCCCTCGCCGTGGATGGCGGGATGCAGAACCTACGACTGCGAGCAGAATGAGCGACACGAACGAGCGAGAAGGCCATGTGGACATCCCCGCGCCGCGACGGATCGGGCGCCCAGACACCGGCAACTCCAGCGAGACCGAGCCTGCCGCGGAGCCCGGATCGGCGCGCGTACTGGCGCGGCGCGTGCCGCAGGCCCGGCTCGGCGTTGTCGTGGTCGCCGACCTGGTCGAGGTCATCGTCACCGGGCAGGTGCAGCCGGGCGAGCTCCTGCCGCCGGAGGGGCCGCTCGCCGACCAGTTCGGCGTGAGCCGCACGGTGATCCGGGAGTCGGTGAAGCGCCTGGAGGAGAAGGGCCTGGTCACGGTGGCGCAGGGGCGCGGCACCCGGGTGACCCCGTTCAGTTCGTGGAACGTGCTCGACCCGGTCGTGCTCTCCGCGCTCGTCGACAACGACGCCTCCCTCGGCGTCCTCGATGAGCTGAGCGAGGTGCGGGCCAGCCTCGAGTCGTCGATGGCAGGCACTGCGGCTGCGACTCGGAGCGCGGAGCAATTGGTGCGGCTGCAACGGAGCCTTGAGACGATGCGTTCCAGCGAGCAGGACTCGGACTCCTTCCGGCAGGCCGACATCCTGTTTCACTTCACGGTGATGGAGCTCTCAGGCAACCGCCTCGCCGAGAACATCGCCAAGGTGCTCTTCAAGCGGGCGCTCGAGAGCAACCGGTACCAGGGCGTGGACCCCGAAGGCGCGTTCGGCCTTACGCTTGCGGAGCACTCGGCTGTCGTGGAGGCCATCGCGAGTCAAGACGTGGGAGCCGCCCAGGCGTCCATGCGGGAGCACATTGCGCGCGCGTGGGAACGCCGCAGGTTTCCCGACCACCGGCCCGCACATCGATGACGTTCACGGTCTCCATCCCCGATGGGACGCTTGTGGCGGCGCTCGCCGCGACCGGCGCGGTGCCGCCCGATGTCGAGGTGATCGAATGGGATCTCGCCGCGCCGCCTCCGCGCGCGCGGATCGATCTCGTGGTCGCGCCGTACATGGGGGACTGGCTGGGGCGACTCGCAGCGGTCGCGGCGGTCCGTCCGCGCTTGGTGCAAGGACAGATGCTCGGTTACGACGGCGTAGCCGGGGTGCTGCCACCCGGCGTGCGATACGCAAACGCGGCGACGGTGCACGAGTCATCGACGGCCGAGTTGGCGCTGGGCCTGATCCTGGCATCGCAGCGCGGGCTCGACGACTTCGTCCGTCAGTCGGAGGTGGGGCAGCCGATCGAGCGAAGGTACCCGAGCCTCGCCGACCGTCACGTGCTTCTCCTCGGCGCAGGGGGAGTCGGCCGTGCGATCGCAGCGCGCCTAGCGCCCTTCGAGGTCCGGCTCACCAGATTCGCCAGGACCGGACGGAGGGACGAACTCGGAGACGTGCATCCGATCTCGGAACTCGCGAAGCTGCTGCACGGCGCGGAGATCGTCATTCTTGCACTTCCCCTCACAGCGGAGACGACAGGCCTCGTCGATGACGCCTTCCTCGAGTCCCTCCCGGACGACGCGCTCCTGGTCAACGTGGCACGGGGCGCTGTCGTCGACACGGAAGCGTTGATCCGGGCAACCGCGTCCGGTCGTCTGCGTGCCGCGCTGGACGTGACCGAGCCCGAACCCTTGCCCGCCGGGCATCCGCTGCTGGCGCTGCCGAACGTGATCGTGGCGCCGCATGTCGGAGGCAATTCGACGGCGATGGCGCCGAGGATGGCTCGTCTTGTGCTCGAGCAGATCGAGCGCCTCGGGGCCGGTGCAGAACCGTTGCACGTGGTCATCGGGTTGTGAGGCAGGGGTGTCGGATGCGATTGGGGCGGCTCCTCGATGGGCATGCTGTGCCCACTACGTCACAGTTCCGCAACACCGTTCGTCAGAGATGTCCGGGTCTGATATTTAAAGGGCGGTATACGGGTTGAAATCCCACCGTACCGGCCGGTACACGAAAGAAGCGACGCCGCTGTCTACGCGCTCGCCCCCGAGGCCTGAGCGCCGCGCAGCTGACTCGCGCCCCATCCTGCCTGGCAGTCTCCTGGCCGCCCTCCCGAATACTGTGCTCCCGGCGTACAGTCTCCGCCGTCGGCTAGCGGTCTGCCAGCCGACTGAACCATCAGCAGGGAAGAGAGAATGGTGGGCAGGCACGTCGCGCGGGTAGGCGGACTCCGCCGAGTCGGCGATGTCATCGTCGACCACCCGTTGTCGACCGGCGCTGTCGTGACCGCCGCGCTGGTGGCGGCGCTCGCCGTCACGCCATTCGGAACGACCGACCTGTTGCCGACGCCTGCGCACTCGCATTCCTCAGCGGCTGGTGCAGCTCCTGTCGTCGCGCTGTCGGTGCCGAACGTGGTCGGCGCCTCGGAGTCCGGGGCAAGGGACGCGTTGGCCGCACGCGGGTTCTCGACGGAGTTCCGTACGGCGTCCGGCGAGCCCGCGACGGGCCGGACGGACTATGTCGTGATCCGGCAGTCGCCGGGCGCGGGAGCACGTGCGGCGAAGGGTGCGACGATCGACCTGACGGTCGCACCGGCAGGGTCCAGTGTCTCGACGCCCCCTCAGAATGCGGCCGGCTCGACGGCCCCGGGAACCGTCTCGGCGCCGGCCGAGTCGGGCAGCACGCCCGCAACGGGCGTAACCGGGGGTGGCGGCCCGGCCGGAAACACGGGCGGTGCCGTAGGGGCCGGCACTGGTAGTGCGGCGCCTGCCCAACCCGTGCCGGCGCCGCAGCCGCCGGCAGTCACGCCACCGCCCGTCACGCCGCCAGCGCCCCCGGTCGCACCTCCGCCGGTTGTCCAGGTGCCGACGCCGCCCTTGCCTTCCTTGCCGCTTCCGGTCTCTCCTCTCGGCGTCGTCGGCGGCTTCCTTCGCGGAATCCTCTAGTAGGGACGTCACCGCGACCGTCGTGCTCAACGTGGGCGGAGACGCCCGTGCGCGCGAACACCTGAATGCCGCCGAGCCCCGCGGCGAATGCCGGCAGGACACGGTCAGGGAGACGAATTCGAGGAACATGCGAGCAGAGCGCGCAGAACGGCCCCAGGCGCAGCGCCCCCTCACCCGTCGGCGTCGACGATGATCCGGAACCCGACCACCTGCGCGAAGCCGCGCTCCACCAGGTCGACTTCGAATCCGGCCAGCGCCTCCAGGTGACGGGAGACGCGGAGCGGCCCCACATCGACCGGCTCGGCACCGATCTGCCGGACCAGGCCGGCGACCGTTTCCTTGGCGGGCTGATCGTCGGAGGCCACGAAGACTTGCACCGGGCCCGATCGCTCGTGCGCGCCTTCGGAAAGCCGCTCCGCGTAGACGGTGTTGAACGCCTTGACGACTCTCGCCCCGGGAGCTGCGTCGGCCACGCGCTCGCCGAGGGAGGCCGTGCCTGAGTACCTGCTCTCGTAGGAGGGCGGGTCGATCGGGTTGTTGAGGTCGATGACGACGACGCCGTCGAGCGCATCGGCGAGGGAGGCCACGATCTGCAGCACTTCGGTGTCATGCACGGCGATCACGACGACGTCGGACCGAGCGGCCTCCCGGTAGTCGACCCCTCCGGCTGCTCCGAGCCGCTCGCTGAGCCGCTGCGCGCGGGCGGGGTCGCGGGAGCCGATGACCACGTCGTGCCCGGCACGCGTCAACCGCGCGCCGAGAGCCGTGGTCATCGGTCCGGTGCCGAGGATGCCGATCCTCACGCGTGTGCTCCCTTCGTGGAGGGCGACCGCGCCGGGGACCGAGAGCGGATCCGGCGCGGCATGCCTCAGGACAGGCGGAGAGCCTCCGGGATGAGGTCGCCGTGCGCCACCAGGAGCTCGTCGCACATGCTCCGGATGTCGTCGAGCCCGAGCGTCGCGGCGGCGTTGGGGTCGAGCATCGCTGCGTGGTAGACGTGCTCGCGGTCGCCTTCGAGCACGGCCTTGACGGTCAGCTCCACGACGTTGAGGAAGGTGCGGTTCAGCGCGACCACCTGAGGCGGCAGCGCGCCGACGGCCTGCGGGTGCAGGCCGTCCGCGTCGACGGTCGCGGGGACCTCCACGCAGCACTCCGCCGGGAGGCCGTCGATCAGTCCGTCGTTCACCACGTTCACGTACAGTTCCGCCGGAGCGCCGGTGACGTGCGCGCGGATGAACTCGGACGCCATCTCGGAGGTCGGCTGCAGGTCGAGGTCGCCCTCCGCCTGCAGGGTGGCGAGCGTCTCGTCGAACTCCTCGATGTTCCGCTCGGAGCGCGTGAGGTATTCGCCGACCGGGATGCGGAAGCGCTCGATGTCCTCGTCGCGGTGCATCAGCCACGGCACGTACTCCGCGCTGTGCTCGCTCGACTCGGTGGGGAAGTAGCCGAAGCGGCGGAAGAGCTCGACACGGACCCGGCGCTGAAGCTCCGGGTCGCCGTCGATCACCTCGCGCAGCCGCGGGTAGAGGTCCTGCCCGTCGCGCTCGAAGCGGAGGACGAACGCCTGGTGGTTGAAGCCGGCGGTCTGGAAGACGATTTCGTCCTCCGGCACCCCGACGAGGTCGGCGAGCTGGTGGTGGGTGTCGCGGACCGAGTGGCAGAGGCCGACGATGCGCGAGAACGCGGTGCCGGCGGTGACGGCCCAGGGGAGCATCGCCATCGGGTTGCTGTAGTTCAGCAGGTACGCGTCGGGCGCGACCTCCGCGAGGTCGTCTCCGATCCCGGTGAGCACGGGGATGGTGCGAAGCCCGCGGAAGATGCCGCCGATGCCGATCGTGTCGCCGATGGTCTGGCGGAGGCCGTAGCGCGCCGGGATGTCGAAGTCCCTGCGGGTGGCGCTGTAGCCGCCGACCTGGATCTCGTTGATGACGTAGTCGGCGTCGGCCACAGCCGTCCGGCGGTCGAGGCTGGAGGTGACCCGCGCGTCCGCGCCGAGCTGCTCGCTGATGCGCTTGGCCAGGGCGTCGGCGTAGCCGAGCCGTTCGGCGTCGATGTCGTGGAGGGACAGCTCGAACTGGCCCTGGAGCTCGGGGAAGCTGCAGAGATCGGTGACGACGTTACGTGTGAACTCGACGCTTCCTGCGCCGATGAAGGCTACTTTGACCATGCGGCCAATATTGCATGCGCTGCGCACTTCGCACAATCTTCGTGCATTAATCGCGCGCAAAACTGCGCGTTTCTGAAGAACCGCACAGGCTGGACTGGATTCAGGCGCAGATCACGCGGCAGCCGAGGCGCTGGATGGCGTCGACCGCGGACTGCGGCGCCCGGGTGTCCGTGATCAGCACATCCACCTCGGACATCGAGCACACGCTCGCCAGCGCCACGCGGCCGATCTTGGTGGCGTCCGCCAGCACGACGGTCATGCGCGAGCGGTTGCACATGACCCCGTTGACGCGCGCGCCGATCGGGTCGTAGTTGGTGCAGCCGGCCTTGGTGTCGACGCCGTCGACGCCGAGGAACGACACGTCGATGTTGTACTCCGAGAGGAACGACTCGGCGCTCGGACCGACCACCTCCTGGCTGCTGCTGCGCACCTCCCCGCCTGCGGAGAAGACGCGCAGGCCCGGGTTGCTCACCAGGCTGCTCGCGATGTTCAGGGCGTTCGTGACGACGGTGAGCCCGCGGCGTCCCATCAGCTGCCGGGCGAATTCGTTGGTCGTGGTCCCCCCGGTCAGGCCGACGACGCGCGCCCCGTCGAGGAAGGCGGCGGCGCTGCGGGCGATGCGCTGCTTCTCCGCCGAGTCCTGGGAGGTCTTGAAGCCGAGCGGGAGGTCGTTGAAGGCCACGTGGGTCGTCGCCCCGCCCCGCGTGCGGCTCACCAGCTGCTGCTCCTCGAGGTATTCGAGGTCGCGACGGATGGTCGCCTCCGAGACCCCGAACTCGGCAGCGAGGTCGGGCACCTCCATCGTGACGTTGTCGACGATGGAGGAGACGATGTGGTGGAGTCTCTCTTTGCGCTGCACAGTCGAACTATAGCGAATGAGCAAGTTCAATGTGCAAAAAATCAATTTCAATCGTCAAATATGTTCATTCGGGCAAATCGGCGGATTTTTTGCTCGAATCTTTTGCGATAGCGCGCATTGCATGTAATGGTTGCTCAAATCGCGTGTCACTCAGCACTGCCGCTGACACGCTCCCTTTGCCCTAGGAGGAGCACAATGACGCTCAAGCCCAGACGCCACACCCGAACCGCAGTCATCGCCGGCGTTGTCGCGGCCGGACTCGCCTTGACCGGATGCACCGGCGGCACCGGCGGTGGATCGTCCCAGACCAAGGGCGCGACCATCACCGTCGCGTGGATGAACCCGGCGCCGCCGAAGGCCGCACTCGACGCCTTCACCAAGAGCACCGGCATCACGGTCAAGTGGACCAGCATCGACTGGGACAGCCTGCAGACCAAGATCGCCGCCGCCGCGACGTCGAAGACCTACTTCGCCGATGTCACGGACGTCGACTGGTCGCGCGTCGGCCAGCTCAGCAAGCTCGACTGGTTCTACCCGATCGACAACTACATCGACACGAAGAAGCTGAAGGCCGACATGCCTCAGCTCAGCTCCTTCGAGTCGGGCGGCAAGGTCATCGGCATCCCGTTCGACTCCTCGTACATGGTGACCACGGTCAATAAGGAGCAGTTCGCGCAGGCGGGCATCACCACGATGCCGACGACGATGAGCGAGTACACCGACGACCTCAAGCAGATCAAGGCGAAGGGTGTCTCGAGCACGCCGCTCAACATCCCGTTCGCGGCTGCCGAAGGGCTCTCGACCTACTGGTACGAGGCGACCGAGGCGTTCGGGGGCACCCTCCTCGACTCGAAGGGCAAGCCGCAGTTCGCGAGCCCCAGCTCCGGCGGCTACAAGGCGGCGCAGTGGATGGTCGACAGCATGAAGAACGGGCTGGTCCCGGCCGGCAACATCAACGTCACCGACTCGCAGGGCATGCAGAACCTGATGGCCAAGGGCGTCGTGTCCTCCACCTTCTCGGACTACTCGGGCAACGTGGGCAGCCTCTACGACGTGCCGGCCACCTCGACCGTCACCGGCAAGACCGAGTACATCCCGACCCCGGGCGTCGACGGCACCACCAGCAACCTCGGCAACCCCGACGGCATCGGCATCCCCAAGGCGGCTAAATACCCTGCGGCGGCGGCCAAGTTCATCGAATGGATCACGGCCACCCAGAACCAGGCGGACTTCGCCGGCGCGAGCGGACCGTCCAAGGTGATGCCCAACTACCCGACCCCCTCGCGGCTCTCGGCCATGAAGATCCTCACCGACAACGGCCAGCTCGCACAGGGGGCGGTGCTCAGCGACTTGCTCGGGAAGTCCAAGCCGGTGTTCGCCTCGGGAGCGCCCTCCTGGTACCCGGAGTTCTCGCGCTCGGTGAGCACCAACCTGCACGCCGCCGCCGTCGGCAGCATGAGCGTGGATGCGGCGATCAAGGCGATCGCGGCGCAGGCGACGAAGCTGTCGAACGGCTCGTGAGAGAAAGCACCATGAAAGCAACGACCATGAGCGACGAGCGCCGATGAGCGCCGACGTCGCAACCCGCAGCCGGCCGGGCACCACCCGGCCGGCCGGCGGGCCGGGCGGCCGGCGCTCCCGGGTCATCCGCCGGCTCGACTTCCTGCCCTACGCCCTGGTGGCGCCGCTCGCGGTGTTCATCATCGGCTTGGCGCTGGTGCCCGCTGGCATCACCCTCGTCGAGGCGTTCTTCAAGATCCAGCCGCTGAACCCGCCGGACCGCTTCACCGGGCTGGGGAACTTCTTCGCCCTGTTCTCCGACCCGGGGATCATCGCGAGCATGGGCAACACCGTGCTCTATGTGATCATCGGCGTCGTGCTCTCGACGGTGCTGGGCATCGTCTTCGCGGTGACGCTGCAGAAACCGTTCCGCGGGCGCTCGGTGCTCGTCGCGATCCTGATCCTGCCCTGGGCTCTTCCCGGCGTCGTGGAGGGCATCGTCTGGACCGGCATCTGGGACAGCAACAACGGCCTCCTGAACAGCGTGCTGTCGTCGCTGCACCTGATCGATCACTACCAGGTGTTCCTCGGCCAGAACCAGTTCGTCACCATCCTCGCGATCGAGCTGGTGCAGATCTGGCAGATCACGCCGCTGTCGGCCCTGCTCGTCCTGGCGTCGCTGCAGAACATCCCCGGCGAGCTGTACGAGGCGGCGGCGCTCGACGGCGCCACCGGGTTCCGGATGTTCAGCCGCATCACCCTGCCGCTCGCCCGGCCCGGCATCGCCGTCGCGATGGTCCAGGCCGTGATCGCGACACTGAACGTGTTCGACCAGCCGTACGTGCTCAACGGTGCGGCGGCGACCGGTTCGTCCGTCACGATGCAGACCTACTTCATCAGCTTCCAGAACCTCGACTTCGGTCAGGGCTATGCGCTTTCCCTGCTCATCACGCTGGCCACGCTGATCGTCTCGCTCGGCGTCGTGAGGCTCGTCTACCGTCCCGTGGAGTTCTGATGCGCCGACGCTCTCTCGCACGCCCTCTCGGCGTCGCCTTCATCCTCGTCTGGACCCTGCTGCCGCTGTACTGGGTGCTCAACACGAGCCTGCAGACGGACGCGCAGATCAGCGCCAAACCGGCGAACTACCTCCCTCCGACGCCGTCGATCCAGAACTACCTCACGTTGCTCGGCGGCAGCGGCGACCTGTCGGACTCCATCCGCCAGTCGATGCTGAACATCTTCATCGAGTGCACGGTGGCGACGATCGTGACGGTCGTCCTGGCGACGCTCGCGGCTTACGCCTTCGCCCGCATGACGTTCCGCGGACGAACCGTGCTGTTCTACGCGGTGCTCGCGACCATGGCGTTCCCGGCGTACGCGACCCTGATCCCGCTGTATCAGATGATGACGGGCCTCGGCCTGGTCAACACGTACACGGGGATCGTGCTCGTCTACGTCTCCGGCTTCCTGCCGCTCGCGACGTGGATCCTCTACAACTACATGAGCAGCCTGCCGATCGCGCTCGAAGAGGCCGGCCAGGTGGACGGCGCGAGCCGGATGCGGGTGCTGTGGCACGTGGTGCTGCCGCTGGCCCGGCCCGGCATCGTCTCGGTCGCCATCATCACCTTCCTGTCGGCGTGGGCGCAGTTCCTGTTCCCGCTCGTGCTCTCCAGCGACCTCTCCACCCAGCCGCTGACGGTCGTCATCGCAGCGCTGCAGGGGCGCCACACCGTGCCCTATTCGCTGATGAGCGCGGCCGGCGTCATCGCCGTGGCGGTGCCGGCGGTCATCGCGGTGCTGCTCAACCGGTACATCGTCAGCGGACTCCTCACCGGGAGCGTCAAATGAGAGGGAGCGTCCGATGACGCAGGACGCGTTCGTCCTCATCGGTGCCGGGAGCACCGTCTTCACGCCGGGGCTGCTCAGCGACCTCGCGAGCTCGCGCACGTTCGACGACGTCGAGGTGCGTCTGGTAGATGTGGTTCCGGAGGCCGCCGAGACGATGGCCCGTCTGGGGCGCCGCATCGCCGAGACGGCCGGCTCGACCATGCGCGTGGAGGCCGCGACCGACCGCCGCGAGGCGCTGAAGGACGCGCGCTTCGTCGCGACGACCATCGCCGTCGGCTCGGCCGACGGCTGGCGCGCAGACCTCGACATCCCCGAGGCGTACGGCATCCACCAGACGGTCGGAGACAGTGTCGGCCCCGGCGGTGTGCTGCGCGCGCTACGCCACGTGCCGGAGCTCCTCGCCATCGCGACAGACATCGCCGACGCGGCCCCGACGGCGCAGCTCATCAACTACAGCAACCCGCTCACGGCCAACGTGCGCGCCGTCAGCAAGCACACCGCCGTGAACGCGGTCGGGCTCTGTCACGGCACCATGCACACCCGGGCGGCCCTCGCCGCCGACCTCGGCGGTCTCGGAATCGACCCGGCGACGGTGACGGCCCGCTTCGCCGGGCTGAACCACCTCTGCTGGCTGCTCGACATCCGCTCGGGGTCGCGCGACCTGTACCCGCAGCTCCGGGAGCTGGTGGAGGCGCGCGCCGGAGGGCGCGAGGCCCCGGCCTCCCGCCACGAGGGCGTGCAGTCCGCCGTCTCGGCCGACCTCATGCGCACCTTCGGTCTCTATCCCGCGCCGGGTGACCGGCACGTCTCCGAGTTCTTCTCCGGCTACCTGGCCTTCAGTCAGGACGGCCGGCTCGGCTGGGGGCTGCAGGGCGGTCAGGACATGACCCGGGAGTACATCGACGAGAAGGGCCGGCTCTGGGACTCGCTGCGAGCCCAGGCCGACGGCAGCGAGCCGCTCGCCCCCTCCCGCAACCAGGAGGCGGAGCGGCTGGTGGCGATCGCCGAGGCGCTTCGCACCGGGAGCGAGCACGTGGAGCTCGCGGTGAACCTGCCGAACCGGGGCGCGATCGAGAACCTTCCGCCCGAGGCGGTCGTCGAAGTGCCCGCCGTCGTCGGCGCTCACGGCATCCAGTCCCTCTCGGTCGGTCGCCTGCCCGACGCGATCGCGGCGGTGCTCACCGCACGCGCGCACCAGCAGGAGCTGACGGTGGAGGCCGCCGTCACCGGTGCGCGGGAGCTCGCGCTGCAGGCGCTCACGCTCGACCCGCTCGTGCCCGACACCGTGACCGCCCGACGGATCCTCGACGACGCCGTCGCCGCCGATCCGTCGCACTACGATCGATTCGCCGCATGAGCCGCGCGACCACCCGGGAGCTCGTCGACGACGCGGTCTCCCGCACCAGCGCCGTGCTCGCGTTCAACGTGATCACGCTCGAGCACGCCGAAGGCATCATCACAGGGGCGGAGGCGGCCGGCACTCCGGTTCTCCTGCAACTCAGCGAGAACGCGATCCGATATCACGGCGGTCGCTTCGCCCCGCTGCTGGCAGCGTGCGATCGTCTGGCGGAGGAGAGCGCCGTCCCGGTGAGCCTCCACCTCGACCACATCCAGGACGCTCAGCTCGCCGAGCGGCTCATCTCGCTCGCGGGAGATGTCGGCGCGACCTCCATCATGGTGGACGAGGCTCACCACGACTACGCGCAGAACGTCGCCCGCACGCACGCGTCGACCGAGCGCGCCCACGAGCGCGGGCTGTGGGTGGAGGCCGAGCTCGGCGCGATCGGCGGCAAGGACGGCGCACACGCGCCCGGCGTGCGCACCGACCCCGCCGAGGCCGCCTCCTTCGTGGCGGCGACCGGGGTCGATGGGCTCGCCGTGGCGGTGGGCTCGTCGCACGCGATGACGACGGCCGACGCCCGGCTCGACCTCGCGCTGGTCTCCGAGCTGGCGCGAACGGTGCCCGTCCCGCTTGTTCTGCACGGGTCCTCCGGGGTCCCGCTGGAGACGCTCGCCGCGGCGATCTCGGCGGGCATCCGCAAGGTCAATGTCGGCACCGCGCTGAACGTGGCCTTCACCGCGGGCGTCCGCTCGTTCCTCGACGGGGATTCCGCCGCGACCGACCCGCGCCGCTACCTGGCCCTGGGCCGCGATGGCATCGCCGAGTCCGTGGCCGCGCTCTGCGAGCGGCTGATCGCGCCGGTTCCGACCACCTTCGAGGGAGCACGATGAGAGACCACCTGTGGGACACGATCCGGCGGCACAAGGCGGGAGAACCGGTCGGGATCCACTCGATCTGCTCCGCCCATCCCGTCGTCCTGGAGGCCGCCATGGCCCAGGCCTCGGCCGACTCCAACTACGTGCTGATCGAGGCGACCTCGAACCAGGTCGACCAGTTCGGCGGGTACACCGGGATGCGCCCCGCCGACTTCCGCGCGCTCGTCCACTCGATCGCCGACCAGCAGGGCTTCCCGCGCGAGCGCATCGTGCTCGGCGGCGACCACCTGGGACCGAACCGGTGGCAGAACCTGCCCGCCGACCAGGCCATGGCGAACGCCGACGCGCTCGTCGCCGCCTATGTCGAAGCCGGATACACCAAGATCCACCTCGATTGCAGCATGTCCTGTGCCGGCGACCCGGTGCCGCTCGGCGACGACCTCGTCGCGTCCCGCAGCGCCCGGCTGCTCCGCGTCGCGGAGGAGACCGCCCGCAGCACCGGTCAGGAAGGCCGGCAGCTCTACGTGATCGGCTCCGAGGTGCCGGTCCCCGGCGGTGCGCACGAGACGCTCGGCGAGCTCACCCCGACCGCGGCGGAGGCGGCGCGCGAGACGCTCCGCCGTCACCGCGAAGCGTTCGAGGCCGCCGGCGTGCTGGACGTCTGGCCGCGGATCGTCGCGTTGGTCGTGCAGCCGGGCGTCGAGTTCGACCATCTCCAGGTCATCGACTACCGGCGGTCCCGCACGGAGGCATTGCGCGAGGTCCTCGGCGACGAGCCGGGGATGGTCTTCGAAGCCCACTCGACCGATTATCAGCTGGAGTCGCGGCTCAGCGAGCTGGTGGAGGACCACTGGGCGATCCTCAAGGTCGGCCCCGGTCTCACGTTCGCGATGAGGGAGGCGCTGTTCGCCCTCGCCGCCATCGAGGTGGAGCTCGTCCCGTCCGCCGAGCGATCGAACCTCGTCGAGGTGATCGACCGGCGGATGCTCGCCGAGCCCGGCTACTGGCAGAGCTACTACGAGGGCGACGCCGACGAGCAGCGGATCGCCCGCCGCTACAGCTACAGCGACCGGCTTCGGTACTACTGGCCCGATCCCGAGATCGAGGAGGCCGAGGCGAGGCTCTACGCGAACCTGTCGCGGCGCCCCCTGCCGCTCCCGTTGATCGGCCAGTTCCTGCCGGACCAGTACGCCCGGGTGCGCGCGGGCGAGCTCGAGCCGACGCCGCGAGCCCTGGTGCTCGACAAGATCCGCGACGCCCTCCGCCCGTATGCGGCGGCCACCGCCCCCGCGATCCGCACTCTGTCAACAACCGCTACGAACCAGGGAGAACTCCTTGTCTGAAACACGCTCCGTCACCACCGAACGAGCCGCGAGCGAAGGCGCCCGGTTCACCATCAGCGAGATCAGCCACCAGCCGGAAGTGTGGCGCCAGGCCGCGGCGAACATCGCTGCCGACCGCGACAAGCTCGAAGAGTTCCTCGCGCCGCTGCTGGCGAGGCCCGATCTGCGCGTCGTCCTGACCGGCGCCGGCACGTCGGCGTTCGTCGGCGGTGTCGCGGCTCCCGAGCTGTCCCGGCTCCTGTCCCGTCGCATCGAGGCGATCGCGACGACGGACCTCGTGTCGAACCCGCGGGAGTTCCTGGCCGAGGACGTCCCGACCCTTCTGGTCTCGTTCGCCCGTTCCGGCAACAGCCCCGAGAGCGTCGCTGCGACCCGCTTGGCGGACGAGTGCCTCGGCGACGTTAGTCACCTGATCGTCACCTGCGACCCCGCTGGGCAGCTCAACCAGGAGCATCAGGGTCGCGAGCACTCGTACGTGCTGCTCATGCCGGCCGGGGCGAACGACCAGGGCTTCGCCATGACGTCGAGCTTCACGTCGATGCTGCTCTCGGTGCTGCTGGTGCTCGGGGGCGGCGACGCGCAGACCGTGCAGCCGCTGAACGATGCGGCCGAGAGCGTGGTCGACGAAGGCTGGGACGCGATCGCCGACCTCGCCACGCTCGACTGCAACCGCGTCGTCTATCTGGGCAGCGGACCGCTGACGGCTCTCGCCCGGGAGTCGGCGCTCAAGCTGCTGGAGCTGACGGCCGGGCAGGTGGTCAGCTACTACGACTCCGCGCTGGGCTTCCGGCACGGACCGAAGTCGGTGCTCGACGAGCGGACCCTCGTGGTCGTCTTCATCTCGTCCGACGAGTACACGCGCAAGTACGATCTCGACATCCTCGCCGAGCTCCGCACCGCGCTGGACCCGGCGCGCGTCGTCGCGGTCGGTCCCGACGGCGTCGTCGCCGACGGTGATCGCACGATCGCGTTCGAGGGGCTCGACTCGCTGAACGACGCGTTCCTGGCGAGCGTGTACGTCGTCGTCGCGCAGATCCTCGCCCTGTCGTTCGCCCTCCGGGTCGGCACCACTCCCGACAACCCGTTCCCGGACGGCAACGTCAACCGCGTGGTGAAGGGTGTGCGGCTCCACCCGCTCGGTGAGGACGGAAGCGGGCGCGCGTGAGCCGGTTCCTCGGCATCGACGGAGGCGGCACCAAGACCGCCTTCGTCCTGCTCGACTCCGATGGCGCCGTGGTCGCCCGCTCCCAGCAGCCGAGCAGCGACTACTACCGGCTCGGGGCGGCGGCCGTGACGCGGACACTCGCGGAGGGCGTCGAGGACATCTGCAGGCAGGCCGGTATCGCCCCGGATCAGCTCGACTTCACCGTCGTGGGGATGCCCGGCTACGGGGAGGTCGGCGCCGACGTGCCGCTGCTCGACGGGGTCCCGAGGTCGGTGCTCGCAGGCGACCGTTACCTGTGCGTCAACGACATGGTGTGCGGGTGGGCCGGATCGCTGTGCGCGAGCGACGGCATCAACGTGGTCGGCGGCACCGGCTCGATGACCTACGGCGAGCGGAACGGAGCCGGTGTGCGCGTCGGCGGCTGGGGTGAGCTGTTCGGAGACGAGGGGTCGGGCTATTGGATCGCCACCCGCGGTCTCAACGCGTTCACGCGGATGAGCGACGGCCGCCTCCCGCGCGGGCCGCTCCACCAGCTCGTGCGGGAACGGCTCGGCGTGCGGGACGACCTGGACACGATCGGCCTGGTGCTCACCGACTGGCAGAAGGAGCGCACCCGGATCGCCGCGCTGTCGACCACGGTCGCTGAGGCGGCCGCGGCCGGCGACGCCGTCGCCGCGCGCATCCTCGCGGACGCCGGAGCGGAGTTCGCCGAGCTGGTCGACACCACCCGTCTCGCGCTCGGGTACGAGGACGGCGAGACGGTCCCCGTCTCCTACTCGGGAGGCGTGTTCCGCTCCGAGGCGGTGCTCGCGGCCTTCGGGCGGTCGCTCGACGAGCGGTACGACGGCTACGACCTCCGCGTTCCGGTCTTCGAGCCGGACATCGGCGCCGCGCTGTACGCGGCGAAGGTGTCGGGGAGCCCCCTGAGCGACGACGCGCTCGACCTCCTGAAGGGATGACCACGTGACCGACCTGAGGATCGGCGTGATCGGCTACGGCAACCGCGGCGGTGTGGCCCGTGAGGCGCACCGCCCGGGCTCCGGCTCGGTCGTCGTCGCCGTTTGCGATCGGGATGAAGTCTCCCGTGCCCGCGCTCGTGAGGATTTCACCGATGCGCTGATCACCGACAGTCTCGACGACCTCCTGGGCCTCGGGCTGGACGCCGTCATGGTGCTCACGCCGGACGACCGCCATGCCGAGGTCGCGATTCCGGCGCTCGAGGCAGGACTGGCGGTGTTCTGCGAGAAGCCGCTGGCGATCTCCATCGACGACAGCGACCGCATCCTGGAAGCCGCGCACCGGACCGGTTCCCGCCTGTACGTCGGGCACAACATGCGCCACATGCCGGTGATCACGCTGATGCGCCGGCTGATCCTCGAGGGCCGCATCGGCGAGGTCAAGGCGGTCTGGTGCCGGCACTTCGTCGGAAACGGCGGCGACTACTACTTCAAGGACTGGCACGCCGACCGGTCGAAGTCGCTGGGCCTCCTGCTCCAGAAGGGCGCCCACGACATCGACGTGATCCACTGGCTGGCCGGCGGTTTCTCGAGCCGGGTCCAAGCCGTGGGCGCGCTCGCGGTGTACGGCGGCGTGACCGACCGCCGGGACCGGTCGGGGGAGCGGATGCAGGACTGGTTCAGCCTCGACAACTGGCCGCCCGCCTCCGCGGAAGGCCTCAACCCGGTGATCGACGTCGAAGACATCTCTCAGGTCAACCTCGTGCTCGACAATGGTGCGCTCGCCTCCTATCAGCAATGCCACTTCACCCCCGACTACTGGCGCAATTACACCGTCATCGGCACCGAGGGCCGCATCGAGAACTTCGGCGACACGGCCGGCTCGGAGGTGCGGCTGTGGAATCGGCGGCACAACGGCGCGGCTCCGGCCGACGAGACGTTCGTCGTCGACGGCGGGATCGGAGGCCACGGTGGGGCGGACGCGCTCATGGTCTCGGAGTTCCTCGACTTCGCGCGCCGGGGAGGCGTCACCGACACGTCGCCTGTCGCCGCGAGGAACGCGGTCGCCGCGGGCGTGACGGCCACGGCCTCCTTGCGGGGCGATGGCCGGGCGCTGGCGGTGCCCGCGCTGAACGACGAACTTGTCGCCTATTTCGACGCGGGCCAGACCCCGCGGTGAGCGCAGTGCCGGTGACTGCCGCGACGGCGGCGCTGCGGTCGATGCTGGCCTCGGGGCGTTCGCGGCCGATTCCCGTTGTCGACAGGGACGAGCTCGTCGAGGCGATGGGCGCGTTGCACGACGAGGCCGTCGCCGCGTTGGTGACGCGAGGTTTCCCCGCTTCGGTGGCCGAGGCATCGCTCGCGGACATCCCGCGAAAGGTCGAGACCTACGACGACCTGGTCGGCGACGACTGGCTGCTCGCGGTGTTCACCGGCGAGGTGGTGGCCCTGGGGCGCCTGCAGTTCGAACGGCGCGCGGGTCGGCGGGGACGAAACCTGCACATCCCGGAACTCGGACCGCTGGATCCCGACGCGGTCGACCGGTCGCTGGCGTGGGCCGCGCGCGCCTTCGACGACGGCGCTCCGCTGATCTGCGAAAGCTGGATCTTCGACGACCGACTCGGCGAGTTGTCCGCGTCGAGCAACCTCCGGCGCTTCATCGAGCGCTTCGACCGGGCACCGACGGCGCCGAGCCTCGACGGCGCACGCGATCTCGCCAAGTTCGTCTTCCGCTCGACGCCGGAGCGCGTCGTGGCAGAGCCGCTGCGGGCGCAGGCTTCGTCGGTCGAGCGCATCGCCTACGCGGCCCTCGCAGGCGACGGCGTGTGGAGCAAGGGATTCGGCCGACTCCTGACCGCCTAGCCTGGTCGTCCCGGCTCCCTCCGATCGTACGAAGGCTGCTCCGCCCTCCCGACGCGAGTCACGGGGCGGAGGGCGGATCCGGCGGAGGTGCGGGACGCTCCGCCGGCGCCGGGCCAGGCGGTTGCGGTGGCGCCGGCGGTTCGCCGGCCGGCTTCTGCGGCGGCCGCGGCGTCGCGTACAGAGGCTGGCCTCCTGCTGGGCCCGCATAGGGGAGCGGGGTCTCCGGCCAGCCGTAATCGCGCGGCGGGAGCCCGACGCCGGGAACGAGGACGGTGTAGCCCGGGACCTCGCCATCGGGACGGTCGAATCGGGCTCCGCGCGGGTTGGGCGGAAGGAGCGTCATCACGAAGATCGTCAACCCGCCGAGACTCGGGATGAGCAGCAGAAGCAGCAGCAGCCCGCTCAGATCGACATCGTGCAGGCGCCGGGCGGCGAGCGCGAGACCGGGGATGATCGTCGCAAGCCACCACCCGGCGATGAGGATGATGCCGAAGGCGGCCCCCGGTCCCGGGACGAAGCTCCCCTCGGCGTCGCGGGAGGATCCGACGAACGCACCGGCCAGCACCATCGCATACAGAACGAGGACGACCAGGGCGTCGGCGAGTGCCCACCACCAGTATTCGCTGCGGCTGGCGCGCCCGTCGAAGCGGGCGTACTTCTTCCAGTAGCGCACGAAGGCCTCGCCGAATGACGCCTGGTAGCGGGGCGCCCACAAGGGCACGTGCGGCTGCGCCTGCGATTCGGGTGTGATCATGGCTGCCTCCTGGTCGGATGTCTTCCACCCTGCTCCGTACGCGCAAAGCTGGGGAGTCCGCATTGCGGGGGAGGTTGGCTCGCGCCACAGACCCCCCGGTAGGTGGCGCGAGCCCTGTCACCGATCTGCGATCATCCGTCCCGCCTCGACCGCGGGTCCAGGGCGCATCGGTGACCGCCGATCAGCGTCCACTTCGGACGGGACTGATCGGCTGGCATAGGTCGAGTCTCCCGCACGGGGAACATCGTCGTTAGAGGCTTAAGGCCCCCGGGAGAGACCCAGGAGCGTCGTCGTGGCTGGGGTGCCGAACGCGTGACCGGCCTGCTCCGGCGAACCGGTCATCGGTCCGCGATGCGGGTTCGGGTTCGGTCACCGACCGTGGGAAGCGACGTAGCCGATGAAGCCGCCCACCGTGTCGAGCTGCCGGTAGTCGTCTTCGGGGGTGTCGACACCGGTCGACTCGGCGACCAGCTCGACCAGGCGCAGGAAGTCGAGCGAGTCGATTTCGAGGTCCTGCCGCAGGCGGGCGCTCTCGACGAGTTCGTCCGGGGCGATGTCCGGCGCGACCTCTCCGAAGGCGGCGGTCACGGCGGCCCGGGCATCCTGGGTGTTCATAGCTCCTCCGGTCTCTGCAGCAGTTCGTCGATGCGGCTGAGGAACCGTGCTCCGCGCATGCCGTCGCTGACGCGGTGGTCGGCGGAGAGCGTGGCGACGACGGCCGGACGCGCTCCCACCATCCCGTCGTGTGCCCACGGCTGCTCGGCCACCCGCCCGAAGCCGACGAGGGCGACCTGCGGCGGGTAGATCACGCCGAAGACGCTGTCGACGCCGAGGTCGCCGAGGTTGGTGACGGTGATCGTCGCCTCGGTCATCTCCGCGCGCTGCAGCCGACCGGCCCTGGCTCGGGCGACCAGGTCGCGGAGGCGGGCCATCAGGTCATCGAGGGCGAGCGTGTCGGCCGCCAGGATCGCCGGGGCGACGACGCCGCCTCCGCGGAGCGCGACGACTACGCCGAGGTGGATGGGTGTGCTCGGCTGGAACTCGCCGTCGACGACGTAGCCGTTCATCTCGGGGACGTCGCGCACAGCGAGCGCCGTCGCCTTCATCAGCAGGATCGCGGGCACGAGCCGCGCGGAGGCGGGACGGCCCGCGTTGGCGTCCGTCATCCAGGCCATCGCCGCGCGGAGGTCGATCGTGGTGCTGAGGTAGTAGTGCGGGATGGTCTTCTTGGAGCGGGCCATCAGCGCGCCGATCGCGCGGCGGAGGCCGGCGGTCCGTTTCGCGGTCGACGTCGCAGCCGTCGGCGAAGGAACAGGCGCGGGGGCGGGGGCCGGGGCGCCGACGAGATCCTTTTCGACCACGGCGCCGCCGGGGCCGGAGCCTGTGACGGCGCCCAGGTCGAGACCCCGCTCGGCGGCCAGCTTCCGCGCCCGCGGTGACGAGCGGCCGCGAGCGGGTGCGCGGGCCTCGCTCGACGGCGCTGCGACGGCCGGCGCACCGGAGGCAGGGGTGCGTGCCGGCGCCGGGCCGGCAGCCCGCTCCACGTCCTTGTGCGTGACGGTGCCGCCGCGACCCGTGCCGTGGAGCGACCCGGTGTCCACGCCGAGCCGTTGGGCCAACCTCCGGACCGGTGGGCTGACCGGGGTGGTGACGGGCGCTGCAGCCGGGGTGGTCGCCGAGGGAGTGACGACAGGAGTCGTCGGGGCCGGTCCTCCGGCGGACGCCGGGGTCGGCGTGATCCGTGCCAGGGGCGCACCGACCGGGAGCACGTCGCCGACGTGCGCGAGGAGCTCGGAGACGACGCCGTCCTCGAAGGTCTCGACGTCGATGACGGACTTGTCGGTGTCGACCGCGGCGACCAGCTGCCCTCGGTGCACGGCGTCCCCGGGCTTCACCAGCCATTCCACCAGTGTGCCCTGCTCCATGTCGGCGCCGAGGGCGGGCATCAGGAAGTCACCCACGGCCCACCGCCTCGCGTGCGGCGGCGACGACCCGGTCGGCCGACGGCAGTGCCGCCTGCTCGAGATCGTGCGCGTACGGTGTGGGGACCTCGGCGCTGCAGACACGCCCGACGGGCGCGTCCAGTTCGTAGAACGCGTGCTCGGTGATCCGGGCGCTCACCTCCGCCGAGATGCTTCCGCTGCGCCAGCCTTCGTCGATCACGACGGCACGGTGCGTCTTCGTCACGCTGGCGAGGATCGCCTCCTCGTCGAGCGGCCGCAGCGTCCGGAGGTCGATCACTTCCGCGTCGATGCCGTCGGCGGCCAGCCGGTCCGCCGCCTCGAGGACCATCGGCAGAGTGCCGCCGTAGGTGATGAGGGAGACGTCGGAGCCGGGCCGCCGGACCGCGGCGCTGACGATGTCGACCGCGCCGGCGTCGTCGGCGAGCTCTCCGCTCCGCGGGTACAGCGACCCGTGCTCGAAGATCAGCACCGGGTCGGGGTTCTGGAGCGCCGTCCACAGCATCCCGCGGGCGTCCTCCAGCGTCGCCGGGGTGAGGATGCGCAGCCCCGGGATGTGCGCGTACCAGCCTTCGAGACTGTGGGAGTGCTGTGCGGCCAGTTGGCGGCCGGCGCCGGTGGTCATCCGGAACACGATCGGCACGTTGAACTGGCCGCCCGACATGTGCAGGATGCTCGCTGCGTTGTTCACGATCTGGTCCAGCGCCAGCAGGCTGAAGTTGACCGTCATGATCTCGACGATGGGCCGCATTCCGCCGAGGGCCGCGCCGATGCCCGCCCCGACGAACCCGGACTCCGACAGCGGGGTGTCGCGGATCCGGTCCGGTCCGAATTCGTCCAGGAGGCCGAGACTCACCGCGAAGCAGCCCCCGTACTTGCCGACGTCCTCGCCCATGAGGAAGACGCGGTCGTCGCGCTGGAGGGATTCGCGGATGGCTGCGCGCATGGCCTCGCGGTAGGTCGTCTTCACGAGGTGGCCTCGCTGTACACGAAGCGCGTGAGCTCGGCGACGGGCTCGGGCGTCCCGGCCTCCGCGAAGGCGACAGCGTCGTCGATGTCGGCGGCGACCTCCTCCTCCAAGGCAGCCCAGTCGTCGTCGGAGAACGCACCGGACGCTGTGAGCCGGGAGCGCAGCGCGTCGACCGGGTCGTGCGTCATCCACGCCTCCACCTCGGACTTGTCGCGGTAGAGTTCCGGGTCGTACATCGAGTGCGCTCGGAAGCGGTACGTGCGCAGTTCGAGGAAGTGCGGCCCTCCGCCGGAGCGCACGGCGTCGACCGCGCGCCGGGCGGTCTCCTCGACCGCGAGGGCGTCCATCCCGTCGACGGGCCAGGCGGGGATCTCGTAGGCGGCGGCTTTGAGCGCGATGTCGGTCTGGGACTCGGAGCGGTCGAGTGCCGTGCCCATCGCGTAGAGGTTGTTCTCGCAGCAGAACAGCACCGGCAGCTGCCAGAGTGCGGCCAGGTTCAGCGCCTCGTGGAACTCGCCCTCCGCGACGGCGCCCTCGCCGAAGAAGCACGCGGTGACGCGAGAGCGTCCGGCCAGCTTGTCGGCCAGTGCGAGCCCGACGGCGAGCGGGAGGCCGCCGGCGACGATCGCGTTGCCGCCGAAGAAGCGCGTCGCGGCGTCGAACAGGTGCATCGAGCCGCCGCGGCCGAGACAGCATCCTTCGACGTGTCCGTACATCTCGGCGAGGATCGCCCGGGCGGTGACACCCTTCAGGAGCGCATGACCGTGCTCGCGGTAGGTGGCCACCACGCCGTCCTCGGGATCGAGCGTCGCCAGTACTCCGGCCGCCACGGCCTCCTCGCCGATGTAGACGTGCATGAAGCCGCGGATCTTGGCGGCGCTGTAGAGTTCGACGCACTTCTCCTCGAGGCGTCGGACCCGGAGCATGTCCTTCAGGAGGCGGCGGCCGAGTGCGTCACCCGGATTCCCCGGGGACGACGCAGGCGCGGCCGCTCCGGTGGCGCGTGCGGTCCGGTTGCTCCGGCTCGTTCGGGAGGTGGTCATCGTGGTGCCTCGACTGTCGATGTGTCGCCTTCGGGGAGGCCCAGCTCGCGGGCTTTGAGCAGGCGCCTGAGGATCTTGCCGCTCCGGGTCCGCGGCAGCGCCTCGGCGAAATCGAGTTCGCGCGGAGCCACCGCGGGTCCGAGCCGCTTGCGTGCGAACCCGATCAGCTCCAGCCTCAGCGCATCGCTGCGCTCCCAGCCCGGACGCAGTTCGACGAACGCCTTCACGAGCTCGCCCGCGACCGGGTCGGGGATGCCGATGACGGCTGCCTCGGCGACGGCCGGATGCTCCATGAGGGAGCTCTCGACCTCGAACGGGCCGATCAGATGGCCGGAGGATTTGATCACGTCGTCGCCGCGGCCGACGAACCAGAAGTAGCCGTCCGCATCCCGCGTCGCGAGGTCGCCGGTGAGGTACCAGCCCCCGACGAAGCACCGTGCGTAGCGCTCCGGCTCGCCCAGGTAACCGCGGAACATCGAGGGCCAGCCCGGCCGCAGGGCGAGTTCTCCCACACTGTCCGCCTCCGTCACCAGCACGGCCTCGCCGTCCTGCACCAGCGCAGCACCGTGGTCGTCCCGGCGCACGAGGGCGGCGGTCACTCCCGGAAGTGGGCGCCCCATCGAGCCGGGCCGGACATCCATCGCGGCGAAGTTCGCGATCATGATGCCGCCGGTCTCGGTCTGCCACCAGTTGTCGTGGATCGGCATTCCGAACGCGCTGACGCCCCAGACCACCACCTCGGGGTTCAGAGGCTCACCGACGCTCGCGATGAACCGGAGCGCCGACAGGTCGTGCGCCGCCACACGGTCGGTCCCGGCTTTCATGAGCATCCGCAGCGCGGTGGGGGCGGTGTACCAGACCGAGACCTTCTGCTGTTCGAGGATGCCGTACCAGCGGTCCGCGTCCAGTTCCTCTTCGTCGACGATCGTCGTCACACCGTGAACGAGCGGCGCGATGACGCCGTACGACATGCCCGTCACCCAACCGGGGTCCGCCGTGCACCAGAACACGTCGTCGGGATGCAGGTCGAGAGCGTAGAGCCCGGTGGAGGCGTGGGCGACCACCGCCTCGTGCACGTGCACCGCCCCTTCGGCAGCCCCGTCGTGCCGCTCGTGAAATGCAGCAGGGCCATGTCGTCGTCAGCGGTCGGCACGATCGGTGCGGAGGGCGGTGCGTCTCGCATCAGGCGGGCGAGATCGAGGGTGCCATCCGGTAGCCCGGCGCCGACCTCGGCGTCGACGAGCAGCACGTGCTCCAGCGTCGGGAGCTCGGAACGGATCGGCGCGACCTTCTTGGTGTAGAACGCACGCGTGGTGACGAGTACGCGAGCGTTGCCGAGCTGCATGCGCTGCCGCACCGGCTCCGGCCCGAACGCGGAGAAGAGCGGGCAGAACACACTGGCGTTCTTCAACGTCCCGAGCACGCAGACGTAGAGCTCGGGACGGCGGCCGAGCAGCGAGAACACGCGCTCGCCGCGCCCGACCCCGAGCGCGCGCAGCACGCTCGCGAAGCGGTCGGTCCGCTCCGCGAGTCCGGCGTAGGTCACAGCGTCGACCGTCCCGTCGGCGTGGACGAAACGCAGAGCGTCCTTGGTGGCGTCAGGGCCCGCAGCATGCCGATCGACGGCCTCGTACGCGATGTTCAGGCCGCCGCCCGGCAACCCGGTCAGCGCCTGGCGCGCCTGCTCCCAGCTGAAGGATCGGCAGGCGGCCTCGTAATCCACCAGGTTCGGGGTCACACGCAGCGCGCTCGGATCCTTGTGGATCGTGGGCCGGCGTACGGTGCCGCTCAGCGTTGTCATGCGGTCAGCCAAGTCCGGGCGGCCGGCCGCGGGAAGGGCCGAAGGACCCGTGAGACCCGCGGTGGGAATGTGCCTCGCCCTGGCGCGCGGATGCTCGCGCGGCTCCCGTTCACCCCGGGAAGACTGCGGTCCGAGAGGGAACGGCGGGACTTTCGCCCCTCCTGATGAAACAGGGGAAGTCCCAGCGTTGCACCATGAACACGAAGATGGTCACGCGGTGAGCGCCCGGCGGCCGGCGCACCCCGGCGCGTTCCTGGAGCTGGCGGCCGTGACCGTCGCCTGGGCGGTCATGCTGTTCGCGTTGGCGTGGGGAGCGCTGATGATCGTGTCGACGATGTTCGCGTCGCAGATCCATGCGATCCTCGCCATTTTCGGCATCGCGCCCAACTGAAGACGGCTCTCGTCCTGGGCGCGGGAGGGCGGAGACCGGGATCGGAGGTAAATGATCATGAATGCCGTGAATCGGGACGAGGACATCTGGTCCCCGCAGGGACCTGCGACGGTGCTGGGGGAAGACAGTTGCTGGGCGCTCCTGGAGACGCATTCGTTCGGACGTGTCGGACTGAGCGCCGCGAACCAGCCCGAGATCTACCCCGTCGATTATGCGGTGACGGAGCGCGAGGTGGTGTTCCGCACGGCGGATGGGACCAAGCTCCGGCACCTGACCGCCAATCCCGCTGTCGCTTTCGAGGTGGACGAGCGCGACGGCGAAGATGCCTGGAGCATCTCCGTTCGCGGGACGGCCCGAGTCCTGCACGACCCGGCCCGGATCCGGGCCGTCGAGCAGCTGTCCTGGCCGGACTGGGCGCCGACCGAGACCTACGTGTACGTCGCCATCCATCCAGACAGCGTCACTGGTCGGCGGATCTCCCGGCACCTTCACGCCACGCGAAAGGACGTGATGCCCGAATGAAGTCGCCCCCGCCGAGTGGGGAGTACGCACGATCACATCGTGTGCGCGGCAAGGAAGTCCATGGTCGCCGTGAGCGCTTGTCGCGCCTCGGGCCGGCGCAGGTGGAACTGGTACTCGTGCGGCAGCGCCGGTTCGAGCGATGAGGGCCAGAACAGTTCCGTCACGTCGACACCCTTCGCCGCGAGGGCCGCAGCCAGCGGGAGGGATTGCGTGCGGGTGAGGCCGTCGCCGTTGCCGCCCGAGATGTAGGTGGGCGGGAAGTCCGCCGTGATGTGCCGGATGGTCGACATCGTGGTGCCGACGTCTGTCTGCGACCACTCTTTGGTGCCGGCATAGGACCAGAGCGCGGTCCGGAAACCCCATCCGGTGATCCCCGTCAGATCGGCGAGGGCGTCGAGATCGTAGACTCCGCAGTTCAGAATGACACCGGACAGCTGTGACGCGTGGAGCGCAGGCTCGATTCCCAGGAGGCGTGAGTACTCCGGGTTGGTGGTGAGAGCGGCGAGCTGGCTGGCGAGCTGCGCCCCGGCGGAGTCGCCCGCGAGGACGATCCGGGTCGGGTCGATGCCCAGGCTCGCGGCGTTCCCGGCGAGGTACCCGAGGGCGTCGTTGAGCTGGCGCACAGCCGTCGGATAGGTCGCTTCCGGCCCGACGGTGTAGTTCAGGCCGACCGTGGTGTAGCCGTGTTCCGCGAGGATGCGCAGGTACGGGGCGACGTCGGCGGCCGACCCGGAGATCCAGGCGCCGCCGTGGATCCAGACGACGGCCGGCAAAGGCGCGTCCGCAGTGTCCGGCCGGAAAATATCGAATGTCGTGTCGGGCGAGCCGGGCGCGTAGCGGAGACCGGTCGTGCCGGCGATCCCGGACGTGGGCATCTGCTGCTGCATCTCCGTCACCATTTCGGCAGCGCCCCTGTTGAAGACTCTGCGGATGACGAGAGCGGACGGCCACGGCGACCACGTGACCAGGCCGGCCACGATTCGCGCGCAGAGCAGCACGACGGCCGAACCGAAGAGGAGGCGACCGAGACCCGGGGTCGGCCGGCGTGACAACTCCTCGGCGCGGACGCGGCTCATGGACTCACCGTAGCGCCCCTCGGACCTCATCCGCCGGTGGCGAGCGGCCTGTCAGTGGCGGCGCCGGCCGGTCCACAAGAGGTAGCCGATGAGCGTTCCGACAGTGCTCAGGCCCGCGGTCATCAGCACGCTCACCCAGGACCGCCCCTTGCGCTCGCCGACGACGAGATCGCCGATTCCGTTGATGAGTGCGGCGACGACCATTCCGGCGACCAGTCGGTTCCCGATCCGCTCGGCGCGCCCGACGAGGGGCTCCAACTCGGCCGCGCGCACATGGATCTGGATCCCCGACGTGTCCAGGGTCTCGACGATTCGACGCAGCCGTCGAGGAAGCTCGATGAAGAGTTCGGCCGCGTCGCCGGACGCGCGCAGCAGTCGCTGAGCGGTCGCCGTGACGGAGACGCGGTCCTCCACCAGGCGGCGTGCGTACGGGGTGAGCACTTCCCCCATTGCGAAATCATGATCCAGCCGGACACCCAGGCCCTCGACCATGATCAGCACCTTGAACAGCAGCGCCATGTGTCGCGGGAGTTGGAGGTGATGCTCGCGGAGCATGGCGAGCAACTGGCCGATGAGGTGGGCGAAGCTGACCTCGCTCAGCGGTCGGCCGGCGTACTGGGACACCCATCCGGCCAGGGACTGTTCCAGCCGTGGCCGGTCGTCGACATCCTTGGTGACCGAGAGCGCGTACAGCGCGGAGGCGAGCAACGGAGGACTCGCCTGTGTGAACCCGATCAGGAAGTCGGCCAGTTCCTCCTTCAGCTCCTCGTTCAGTTCGCCCACCATGCCGAAGTCGATCAGCGCGATGCTGCCGTCGGGTGTGACGAAGAGGTTTCCCGGGTGCGGATCCGCATGGAAGAAGCCATCGTGGAAGATCATCGTGAGCACCACTTCGGCACCCCGTCGGCCGACCGCCTTGCGGTCGATGCCGGCCGCATCGAGGCGCTCCAGGTCGTTGATCTTGATGCCCGTCATGCGCTCGAGCGTCAGCACGCGGGAGGTCGTCGTCTCCCAGATGACGCGAGGGATCAGCACGTGCGGGTCGGCACTGAAGTTCGTGGCGAACCGCTCCGCATTTCGCCCTTCCTGCAGGTAGTCCATCTCCGCCCGGAGGCTGATCGCGAAATCCTGGGCGATCCCCTCCAGGTCGTAGCCGCGAGCGCGCTCCCACCGGCGGCTCGCTTGCCGGGCGAGGCTCTGCACGATCTCCAGATCCTCCTCGATCTGGGCGACGACGCCCGGTCGCCGCACCTTGACCACCACCGGTGTTCCGTCGTGCAAGTGCGCGGCGTGGGCCTGCCCGATCGACGCGGACGCGAGGGGGACGACGTCGAAGTCCGCGAACAGCTCCTCCACGTCGGCGCCGAGTTCCGCTCGGATCGCGTCGACGATCTCCGCGGCCGGGACGGCAGGCGCTGCGTCCTGAAGCTTCGAGAGTTCGGTGAGGTAGGGCGGCGGCAACAGGTCGGAGCGGGTCGAGAGGAGCTGGCCCAGTTTGATGAAGGTGGGCCCGAGATCTTCCAGCGCCAGGCGCAGGCGCACCGGTGTCGTCGTCTGGTCACGGCGGTCAGCCCCGGGCGCGCGGCGATTGCCGAACCAGCGGCCGACGCCCGTGACCTCGGCGAGGAAGCCGAGACCGTGGCGGGCGAGGACTTCGCCGACCTGCTCGTATCGGCCCAAGTGATTGCTCATTCGCTCACTCTCGGGGTGATCCCGCCGTTCTACTTCGTGTCGGCGGAGTCGCTCCCGGGCTCGGATGCGTCGGCCGCGCCACCGGAGCCGGTCGCGCTGTCCGACTCTTTGCCCGCTGCCTTGATGTCCGCCGCGGCGGCATCGTCGACGGCCTTCTCGACGATCCGGTCGGCCTTCTCGAGCGCCTCGCGGATCTTGACCTCGCCCGGGTTGGAGACGAGCGCGATGATGCCGGAGTGGCCGGGCGCGATCGCGTCCTCGAGCTCCTTCGCCAGCTCCTTCCTGTGGTGGCGCTCGCGCAGCTTGCCGATGAGGCCGCCGCCGGCGCCGACCACGAGGGCGCTGCCGATGATCGAGGGCGGGAAGAGCACGCCCAGGACCGCGCCGCCCACAGCGCCCCAGGTGAGGCCCTCGCGGGTGCTGTGGTCGGTGGCCTTCTGCACTTCGAGTCTGCCGCCCGCCTCCCGTCTGACGACGACGACCCCGTCGATCTTGACCGTCGCGCCGTCCTCGACCTTCTTGAGTGCTTCGTACGCCTCCATCGCGATGTCGGTGTCCGCGAAATCGGCGGCGAGCAGCGTGTACGCGCCGTCGCTGATGCCCGCCGCCTCCACGCTGACGGCCGCGTCGGGCTCGTCGGCGGGAGTGGATGTCTCATCGGTCATGTCGGTCTCCTCACGAGCGGTGACTGCCGTTCGGCCGCAAGTATAGGGAGGGGCTCCGCTCGCGGCTATGCCGGTGGCGAAGCCGGGCGCGGCGTCGACGAGATCGCCGTCCATCCTCATCGGCATGGTGTGGCTCATGCTCTGACTGGAGCAACTTGCCACATCGGCACCAGTGCCGGGTGAGGGCTGAAGAACGTACTTGCCGCGCGCACAGCGACGGTCGTACCTTCTGGCCACGCGAAGCGAACGACGCTCCGCCTTTCGGAGGAGATGATGCCCAAGCCAGGTGGTCGCAGTCCGAGCCGGCTACCGATCGTGGGTCAACTCCGCTCCTATCGGCGTTCCTGGCTCCGCGGAGATCTGATCGCCGGGGTGACCGTCGCCGCACTCATCGTCCCCAAGAATCTGGGGTACGCGGGCATCGCCGGCGTGCCCTTGCAGAACGGCCTGTACGCGGCGGCCGCCGGTGCGATCCTCTACGCGGTCTTCGGGACGAGCCGGCAGATCTCGATGGGTCCGAGCTCGGGT
Source organism: Streptomyces sp. L7 (assembly GCF_050990935.1). Classification (GTDB taxonomy): domain Bacteria; phylum Actinomycetota; class Actinomycetes; order Actinomycetales; family Microbacteriaceae; genus Leifsonia. Next base: position 3,801,926 of record NZ_CP194644.1, read on the forward strand.
CTGGCGGCGGTCGCGGCCAGCGCCGTGCTCGCGGCGGGCATCACCGGCGAGCAGGAGGTCGCCTCGTTCGTCGCCGGCATCACACTCGCCTCGGGCATCCTGTTCCTGGTGCTCGCGGTCTTCCGGATGGGCTGGATCGCGCAGTTCCTCTCGCGGGCCGTGGTCACCGGCTTCCTCTTCGGCGCCGCGATCGACGTGGTGATCGGGGAACTCCCGAAGCTGACCGGGACGGAGACCGCCGGTGCGAACCCGATCCAGGAGCTCTGGTCGTGGTTCGGCACCCTGAAGGATGCGCAACCGACGACGGTGCTCGTCGGGATCGTCTCGCTCGTGGTCGTCTTCGGCCTCCGGGCGATCGCCCCACGGGTGCCCGGTGCCCTGGTCCTCGTCGTCGGCGGTCTGCTCGCGGCGGCGCTGTTCGACCTCGGCGCCAAGGGTGTGGCCCTGGTCGGGGACGTGCCCAGGGGATTGCCGGTGCCGCGGTTCCCGGACGGCCAGCAGTTGTGGGAGCACGCGGGCACCGTCGCCCTGGCCGCCGTGGCGCTGGTCATGATCGGCTTCTCCCAGACCGCAGGCGACGCGCGCACATTCGCGGCCAGACACCGCTACCAGATCGACATCGACCAGGAGTCCGTCGCCCAGTCCGCGGCCAACATCGGCGCGGGCCTGTTCCAGGGGATGCCGGTCTCCACCAGTCTGTCGGCGAGCTCGCTGAACGACCGCACTGGCGCGAAGACGGGGCTGGCGTCCCTGACGTCGGGCGTCACCGTGCTGCTGACTCTCCTGCTCCTGGCGCCGCTGTTCTCCATCCTGCCCAAGGCGGTCCTCGGGGCGCTGATCATCGAGGCGGTCGTCAGCGGCATGATGGACGTCCCCGAGATGCGCCGGCTCTTCCGGGTGAAGAAGGTCGATTTCTGGATCGCGATCGTCGCACTGCTCGGAACCCTGGTCTTCGGCGTGCTCGCCGGCGTGATCATCGGGATCGCGCTCTCCCTGCTCTGGCTGGTGGCCGTGGCCACGCGCCCGGAGATGCCGACCCTCGGACGTGAACGGGGTACGCAGGTGTTCCGAGAGGTCGACGCCAACCCCGGCGATGAGATCCTTCCGGGCGTGGCCGTCGTCCGGTTCGACGGCGGCCTGTTCTTCGCCACCGCCGACGCGCTCGAAGACCACCTGCGTGAGGTGATTCACGCGAACCCGGAACTGAGCGGGATCGTGCTCGACTGCGGCGGGATCAACTTCATCGACTCCCAGGGCGCGGCCTCGATGGCGGACGCCGTGACTCTCGCCCGGGACGCCGGCGTTCAGCTCCGGCTCACCCGGCTCAAACCAGGGCCGCGCGCCGTGCTCGAACGCGACGGCGTGATCGACCTCATCGGGGCGGACCACATCCACGGCAACATCCACCGAGCGGTCGAGGCCGAGCAGAAGAAGGAATAGCGCGGACCCGAGCGTCGTTCGACCAGGAGGCTGCGCCCGACCGTGCAGCCTGCCCACCCTGGCACGTGTCCGTCAATCGAAAGGCATTCCTCGATGGATCTGTTCTCTCCCGTTTCGCTCGGCGAGCTCCACCTTCCCAACCGCGTCGTGATGGCGCCGCTCACCCGCACGCGTTCGGGTGAAGCCGGCATCCCGGGGCCGCTGGTGGCGGAACACTACGCGCAGCGGGCGAGCGTGGGCCTGATCATCACCGAGGGCACCTACCCGAGCCACGAGTCCCGTGCGTACCCCGGCCAGCCGGGCATCGTCACGGAGGAGCAGATCGCCGGCTGGCGCGCGGTCGCCGACGCCGTGCACGCCAAGGGCGGCCGCATCGTCATGCAGCTCATGCACAGCGGCCGCGTCTCGCACCCGCTGATCAACGGGACGGACCGCACCGTCGCCCCGAGCGCCGTCGCGATCGACGGTGAGACGCGCACGACCACCGGCAAGGTCCCCTTCCCGGTGCCGCACGCGCTGACCACCGACGAGCTCGCCACGGTGCGCGACGAGTTCGTCACAGCGGCGGAGAACGCCATCGCCGCCGGCCTCGACGGGGTGGAGGTGCACAGCGCCAACGGCTACCTGCTGCACCAGTTCCTCTCGCCGGTGTCCAACGTCCGCGACGACGGGTACGGCGGGTCCCCGGAGGCGCGTGCCCGTTTCGTCGTCGAGGTCACGACGGCGATCGCCGAGGCTGTAGGCGCCGGGCGGGTGGGCATCCGGCTGTCGCCGATGCACAACATCCAGGACGTCTTCGAGACGGACCTCGCGGACGCCACCGCCACCTACGAGGCCGTCGTCGACGGACTCGCTCCGCTCGGCCTCGCCTACGCGAGCGTGCTGCACAGCGACCCCACCGGCGCACTCGTCCAGGACCTGCGCGAGCGCTTCGGCGGCCCGTTCATCGTGAACAGCGGCTTCAGCTCGGTCACCACGCGCGACGAGGCGATCGCGCTGGTCGAGGACTCGCACGCGGACGCCGTGGCCGTCGGCCGTCTCGCGATCGCGAACCCGGACCTGGTGGAGCGCTGGAAGGGTGCTCACCCGGAGAACGAGCCCAACGCGGCGACGTTCTACGGGGCCGGCGCCGAAGGCTACACGGACTACCCGCGCCTGAGCGCGTAGTCGGGGAGCCGGGCGCTTCCCGCCCGCGGCGGCCGACGCGCGCTACTTCCACCGGAAGTGCACGAACACCCGGCCGAAGTTCTTCGAGTCCTTCTCGACCCGGTGGTACTGCGCCTTGATCTCCGGCTGGTCGAGGAAGCGCAGCACCCGCTTCTTGAGCGCGCCCGACCCCTTCCCCGGGATGATCTCGACCAGCGGGGCCTTCTTGGCGACGGCATCCGCGATGACCGCACGAAGGGCTCGGTCGATGTCGCCGCCGCGGTTGTAGATGTCGTGCAGGTCGAGCGTCAGCTTCATGTGCTCATCCTGCACCCGGCAGAGCGGCGGAGCGCCGTGCGCGGGCGCTCACGGGCGGACGCGCACCAGGCGACCCTCGAAACCGACGATGTCGCCGATCTGAAGCTGGCGTCCGCGCCGGCGGTCGACCTCGCCGTTCACGGTCACGAAGCCGTCGATGATGGCCTCTTTCACGTTCCCGCCGGAGTCGAGCAGCCCGGCGAACTTCAGGAACTGCCCGAGGCGGATCATCTCGCCGCCGATGGATATGTCGTCCGGTCGCGACTCTTTCGTCATCCCCGTAGGTTAGTCGACCCCACCTGCTCCGGGCGTGTCCCCGCCTGTAGCTAGACTTCGTCTCATGAAGCGCGCCACCATCTACGACGTGGCTCGCCAGGCCGGCGTGTCCCACCAGACGGTGACCCGGTATCTGAACGGGTTCGAGGGCATCCGCCCGACGACCCGCGCCAAGGTGCAGGCCGCGCTGGAGGAGCTGAACTACCGCCCGAACGGCGCGGCCCGGTGGCTCCGGTCCCGCCAGTCCAACCGCATCGGGATCCTGGCGCACCGCATGGAGCTGTCGGGTCCGGGCCGGATCGTGGCAGGCGCCACCACGGCGGCCAGGAGCCGGGGATTCGTCCTCGACATCGCTTCGATGGACGGCGAGGACGGAGTGTCCGTCGACGAGGCGCTCGACGTCATCATGGAGCACCAGATCGCCGGCGTCTTCGCCACAGCGCAGACCGACGTCGTGCGCGCGGCGATCGCCGGCAGGGGTGTCGACATCCCCATCGCGATGGATTCGGCGGAGGGACTCTCGTCCACGGCCCTGAACCCGCGCTCGCTCCCCGGCGCGCTCGCCGCGGACCACCTCGCCGACCTCGGCCACTCCCGCGTCGCTTTCGTCAACGGCCCACGCGTGTGGATCGCCGCGAATCAGCGGCGGGAGGGCTTCATCGACGTCGCGGCGAGGCGGGGCCTGCGGGTGGTCTGGGAGTACGAGGGTGACTGGTCCGCGGAGTCCGGGTACCGGGCCGCGCGCGAGCTGCCGCCGGAGGTGACGGCCGTGGCGGTGGCCAACGACAGCATGGCGATCGGGTTGATCTACGGGCTCGCCGAGCGCGGCGTCCGGGTCCCCGACGATGTCAGCGTGATCGGCATGGACGATTCGCCGGAGTCCCGCTTCCATCTCCCCCGCTGTCGACCATCCGGCTCGACTTCGAGGGGAGGGCGCGTACCTGATGAACATGCTCATCGCCAAGATCGAGGGCGGCGACATCCACGAGGTTCCGCGGTACCGTCTGCCCGAACTCGTCGTGCGCGGATCGACGGCGGTCGTGCGGCCGGCGAACGCCCGACCATAACGGTCCGGTTAAGGCTGTTGTGCCACCGCTGAGGGTGTGGGTATGCTGCTCACAACAAAATGTTGTCGACAACAGTGACCGGTCACATTGCCGGAGGTCGAGAACAGACGCGACGAAGCGGAAGGTCGACGATGACGCTGAACCCCACGTTCCCCGGTGTGCTCTTCGGAGCCGCCTACTACGCGGAGTACCAGGAGGAGGGGACGCTGGACCGCGACCTCGACCTGATGGTGGAGGCGGGCTTCACCGTCATCCGGGTGGGCGAGTCGGTGTGGTCGACCTGGGAGCCGCGCAACGGCGAGTTCGACCTCGACTGGCTCCAACCGGTGCTCGACGGGGCGCATGCACGGGGGATCGCGGTCATCCTGGGGACGCCCACCTACGCCATCCCGCCGTGGCTGCAGACGCTGCACCCGGAGATCGCCTCGGTGGACGGCCAGGGGCACGCTCTCGGCTGGGGCGCACGCCAGGAGATGGACCAGTCCGTCCCGGCCTACCGCTGGTACGCCGAGCGGATCATCCGCAAGATCGTCGCCCGCTACGCCGATCACCCGGCGGTGATCGGCTATCAGGTGGACAACGAGCCGGGCAACAACCTGCCGCACAACGAGAGCACCTTCCAGGCGTTCGTCGCCTGGCTGCGCGGCCGTTACGGCACGGTGGAGCGGCTCAACGAGGAATGGGGGCTCGTCTACTGGTCGCACCGCATCGCCGAATGGTCGGAGCTCTGGCGCCCCGGCGGCAATCTGATGCCGCAGTACCAGCTCGAGTGGCGGCGCTTCCAGGGTGAGCAGGCCACGGACCTGATCGCCTGGCAGGCGGAGATCGTGCGCGAGTACGCCAGGGACGACCAGTTCGTCACGACCTGCATCTCCTACTCCCGGCCCCAGCTCTCCGACGACCAGCTCGCCGCCACTCTCGACGTGACCGCGGGCAACCCGTACTACCTGATGCAGGACGGCCTCTCGGCCGACGTCGACCTGCCGCGGCGCGCGGACTGGTGGCACACCGGGCCGTGGGCGCTCTTCCAGTGGGGCGACCGCGCCTACTCCTCGCGGCAGGAGCGCTTCCTGGTGACGGAGACGAACGCGCAGTCCATCGGCGGCCCCTGGCAGAACCAGCCGCCGTACCCGGGCCAGATCAAGCAGGCCGCGTTCGCCCTCGTCGCCCGCGGATCGCGGATGGTCGAGTACTGGCACTGGCACACCCTCCACTTCGGCGTCGAGACCTACTGGGGCGGGGTGCTCCCGCACAGTCAGGTCCCCGGCCGCATCTACAGGGAGGTCGCAGAGCTGGGCGCCAGCCTGAAGCGCATCGGCGGCGCGCTCGACGGGTTCGAGCCGGACGCGGACGTGCTGATGCTGCACTCCACCGACACGAAGTGGTCGTTCGAGTTCTACCCGCCGCTCGCAACCGACGACGGCGACGCGGACCGACGCTCCTACGCGCGCATCGTCGACTCGTTCTACCGCGGCTTCAGCGAGACGGGCGCGCAAGTGCGGGTGCAGCACACCCGCCAGTTCCTCGGGCAGCCGACCGCCGAGCTGGTGGAGCGGTACCCCGTCCTGGTCGCCGCGGCCGAATACGTCGCGGACGACGCGGTGCTCGATGCTCTGCGCGCCTACGCCGAGGCGGGTGGCCATCTCGTGCTCGGCATCCGCACCGGCTACGGCGACGAGCTGGCCCGGGCGCGGCGGGGAGTCGCGCCGGACCGCCTGCACGACGCCGCGGGCGTCTGGTACGACGAGTACAGCAACCTGGCCGAGCCCCTGGACGTGACCGCGGCCGAGGGCTTCGAACTGGAGGCCGGCTCGCAGGCCACCGCCTGGGTGGACATCCTCAACCCGGACGGCGCCGAGACCGTCGTCGCCTACCGGCCGACCGAGCTCGGCGCCGAGGCCGCGATCACCACCGCATCGTTCGGCGCCGGACGCGTGACCTACGTCGGCACGGTGCCGAACGAGCCGCTCGCCCGCAGCCTCGCCCGCTGGCTGGTGCCGGAGACCGCGGCCACGGCATGGGAGGCCGCGCGCCCGGTCACCGTCAGCACCGGCCGCGCCGGCGACGGCACGGTGGCGTTCGTCCACAACTGGTCGGGCACCCGGCACACCGTCACGGTGGCCGCCGACAGCATCCACGTGGAGTCCGGCGAGCGGTTCGCCGCCGGAGCCCGCTTCACCCTCGAACCGCGCGGCGTCGCCGTGTTCGAGGTCCCCGGCTCGCAGGCGTGAGACGGATCGCACGGAACCGAAACCAAGAGAAAGAGAAACGCTCATGAGGAAGAAAGCACCGAGAACAGCAGTGGCGCTGGGTACCGGCCTCCTGGCTGTCGCACTCGCACTCACCGGCTGCACCGGAGGGGGCGGCGCGTCGACCGACAGCACCAAGCCCGTATCGCAGGCGGAGATCGACAAGGCGATGAAGACGCCGACGAACCTCACGTTCTGGACCTGGGTCCCCGACATCAAGAACGAGGTCGCGCTGTTCGAGAAGAAGTACCCGGCGATCAAGGTCGACGTCGAGAACGTGGGCCAGGGCGCTGCGCACTATCAGAAGCTCCGCACCGCACTGAAGGCGGGCAAGGGGGCTCCGGACGTGGCCCAGGTCGAGTTCCAGTACATCTCGTCGTTCACCGTCACCGACAGCCTGCTGAACCTCACGCCGTACGGCGCGTCGGACCTCGGCAGCCAGTACGTGCCGTGGGTGTGGAACCAGGTCAAGCAGAACAACGGCATCTACGCCATCCCGCAGGACTCCGGCCCGATGGGCAACCTGTACCGCGAGGACATCCTGTCGAAGGCGGGCATCACCACCGCGCCGAAGACCTGGGACGAGTACGCGGCGGACGCGGCGACGGTCAAGGAGAAGACCGGCGTCTACATGTCCAACCTGGCGTCCGGTCAGGCCGGCCAGATGCTCGGACTCCTGTGGCAGGCCGGGGTCAAGCCGTTCGGCTACGACGGAAAGAAGGGGGTGAAGGTCGACGTCGACAGCGCGGAGGCGAAGAAGGTCGCCGCGTACTGGCAGGACCTCATCCAGAAGGGCTACGTCTCGACCGACCCCGACTTCACCGACAGCTGGTACCAGGGTCTGGCCAACGGCAAGTACGCCGGCTGGCTGACCGCGGCGTGGGCTCCGGTCTTCCTGCAGGGCACGGCGGCCAAGACCTCGGGCCTCTGGCGCGCGGCCGACCTGCCGCAGACGCCCGGCGTGAAGGCGGCCTCCGGCAACTGGGGAGGCTCGTCCGACGCCGTGCTGAAGACGACGAAGAACCCGATCGCGGCGTACGAACTGGCGAAGTTCATCAACAACGACCCGGAGTCGACGCTCATGTTCGCGAACAAGCAGTTCCTGTTCCCGACCTCGAACGCGACCCTGAAGGACCCGCAGTTCGTCGACAAGCAGGCGGCGTTCTACGGTGGCCAGAAGGTCAACGAGCTCTTCGCCAACATCTCGACCACGGTCGACACCAAGTTCGACTGGCTGCCCTACATGGACTACGCCTACTCGAGCTACACCGAGACCGTGGGCAAGGCGCTCGCGGCCAAGGGCGACGTCTCGGCCGGCCTGGACGCCTGGCAGAAGGCGCTCGTGGCCTACGGCACCCAGCAGGGCTTCTCCGTCAACAAGTGAGGCCGTGCCGGCGGCGGGAGGACGACCTCCCGCCGCCGGCAGGCCCGCCCCCGGATCGAACAAGGGAGTTCACCATGACCCAGTCCGTCGCACCCGGACGGGTGCGCCCGCAGCGGACCGCGAGACCGCGACCGCGGCGCAGCGCCAACCAGCGGCGGCTGAACCGCGCCGCCTATCTGTTCGTGGCGCCGTTCATGCTCGTCTTCGTCGTGATGCTGCTCCTGCCGCTGTTCTACTCCGGCTATCTGAGCCTGTTCACGACGCAGCTCATCGGCGGCCAGACATTCGCCTGGTTCACCAACTACGTCCGCGCCTTCGCCGATCCGGATTTCCTCGCCGGCCTCGGCCGGATGGCCCTGTTCCTGGTCATCCAGGTTCCGATCATGCTCGCACTCTCGCTGTTCTTCGCCCTCGCACTGGACAGCGGCCGGGTGCGCGGCTCGATCGCCCTGCGGCTGCTGATCTTCCTGCCGTTCGCGGTGCCCGGCGTCGTCGCGACGCTGATGTGGGGCTACCTCTACGGCAACGACTTCGGTCCGATCGCGCAGACCTTCCGCGCCGTCGGGCTCGCGGCGCCCGACCTGCTCAACGCCCAGAACATGCTCGGCTCGATGATGAACATCGTCACCTGGGCGTTCGTCGGCTACAACATGATCATCATGTACGCGGCCCTGCGGTCGATCCCCGCCGAGCTGTTCGAAGCCGCGGAGATCGATGGCGCCAGCCAGTGGCGCGTGGCGTGGAGCATCAAGATCCCCGGCATCCGCCCGGCGATCATCCTCACCGTCATCTTCTCGATCATCGGCACTTTCCAGCTCTTCAACGAGCCGAGCCTGCTGCACGCGATCGCGCCGAACGTGATCGACAACGGCTACACACCGAACTACTACGCGTACAACCTCGCGTTCACGAACCAGGACGTCAACTATGCGGCCGCCATCGCCTTCCTGCTCGGGATCGTGATCGCCATCGTGTCGTACGTCGTCCAGCTCACCACTCAGCGCAAGGAGGCGCGCAATGACTGAGACCGCGACGCGCTCGAGTCTCGCAACGGCGACGACGGCCCGGCCGCGCAGCCGCACCCGGGGCCGGGCGAAGGCGTACAACCGGGAGCGGCAGCGCAGCACGCTGCTCACCGTCCTGCTCTGGATCTGCGCCCTGTACTTCGTGCTGCCGATCGTCTGGCTGTTCATCGCCTCCACCAAGAGCAACGGCGACCTGTTCACCACGTTCGGCTTCGCCTTCGGGCACACCTTCGAGCTGTTCTCGAACATCGGCGCGGTCTTCACCACGCAGAACGGCATCTACACGCACTGGGCGATCAACACTCTGGTGTACGCCGTGGTGAGCGCGACGGGGGCCTCGCTCCTGGCCACCATGGCCGGCTACGCGTTCGCCAAGTATCGGTTCCCCGGCGCCGTGCTGATGTTCAGCGTCGTCCTCGGGGCGATCATGATCCCGCTGACGGCGCTGGCGCTGCCGACGTACCTGATGTTCAGCCAGATCGGGATCACGAACACTCCGGCCGCCGTGATCGTGCCATCGCTGGTGAGCCCGTTCGGCGTCTTCCTGATGCGGGTCTACGCGGCCGACGCCATCCCCGACTCGATGATCGAGGCGGGCCGGGTGGACGGTGCGGGAGAGGCCCGGATCTTCTGGCAGGTCGGCCTCCGTCTGCTGGCCCCCGGCATCGTCACGGTGTTCCTGTTCGCGCTGGTCGGCACCTGGAACAACTACTTCCTGCCGCTGATCATGCTGAACAGTTCCCAGCTCTACCCGCTCACCGTCGGCCTGGCCCAGCAGCAGGCCACCAGCGCGGCCGGCGGCGGCTCGCAGGCGCTGTTCTCGGTCGTCATCACGGGCTCGCTCGTGTCGATCATCCCCTTGGTCATCGCCTTCCTCTTCCTGCAGCGGTACTGGACGACGGGCCTCGCGAGCGGGAGCGTGAAGGAGTGACCGGGGCGGTGCTGAAGGGCGGCTTCGCCTACGGCGGCGACTACAACCCCGAGCAGTGGGCCCCGGAGGTCTGGCGGGAGGACATCGAGCTGATGAACCGGGCCGGGGTGAACCTGGTCTCGGTCGGTATCTTCTCGTGGGCGCGGATCGAGCCGCGCGACGGCGAGTTCGACTTCGCCTGGCTGGACGAGGTGCTCGACCTGCTGCACGCAGGCGGGGTGCGCGTCGACCTGGCGACCGCCACGGCCTCGCCGCCGCCCTGGCTGGCGGTCGCGCATCCGGAGCTGCTGCCCGTGACCGCGGACGGCGTCACGCTGTCGTCGGGCAGCCGGCAGGCGTACTGCCCGAGCTCGCCGGTCTACCGGCGCTACGCCGCACGGCTCGTGGAGGCGATCGTCGACCGCTACGCCGACCATCCCGCGGTCGAGCTCTGGCACGTCAACAACGAGTACGGCTGTCACGTCAGCCGCTGCTACTGCGACGCGTCGGCGGCCGCCTTCCGCGGCTGGCTGGAGGCGAAGTACACGACGATCGAGGCGCTCAACGAGGCGTGGGGGACCGCGTTCTGGTCGCAGCACTACGCGTCGTTCGACGAGATCCTGCCGCCGCGCGCGGCACCCACGTTCATGAACCCGACCCAGCTGCTCGACTTCGACCGGTTCGGCTCGGACGAACTGCTCGACTGCTTCCGGATGGAGAAGTCGATCATCCGGTCGCGGTCGGGCCTGCCGGTGACGACGAACTTCATGGGCTTCTTCAAGCCGGTCGACTACTGGGCGTGGGCGCGGGAGGTGGATGTCGTGTCCGACGACTCCTATCCCGACCCGGCCGATCCGCGCTCGCCGATGTACGCCGCGATGCAGCGCGATCTGATGCGCTCGCTGGGCGGCGGTGAGCCCTGGCTGCTGATGGAGCAGTCGCCCGGCGCGGTCAACTGGCGCGAGCGCAACGCCGCCAAGCTCCCCGGCCAGATGCGCGCGTGGTCGTATCAGAGCATCGCGCGCGGCGCCGACGGAATCCTCTTCTTCCAGTGGCGGCAAGCCGTGGCCGGGGCGGAGAAGTTCCACTCGGGCATGCTGCCGCACGGCGGGACGGACACTCGCGTGTTCCGCGAGGTGGAGCAGCTCGGGCGCGAGCTGGCGACCCTGTCCGTGGCGCCCGGTCTGCTCGGCGCGGCCGTGCCGGCGCAGGTCGCGATCGTGTTCGACTGGGACTCGTGGTGGGCGGTCGAACAAGAGGCGTCGCCGGCTCGGACGAGCTACCTGGAGGAGGTCTTCTCCTGGTACGCGGCGCTCGCCGCATCCGGGGCGACGGTCGACTTCGCGCGCGCGACGGACGACCTCGCCGGCTACCGCGCGGCGGTCGTGCCGGCGCTGTTCGTGGCGAGCGACGGGCAGCTCGCCGCTCTCGACCGTTACGCGGCCGGGGGCGGCACCCTCGTCGTCGGCTTCCTCACCGGCATCCTCGACCCGGACCTCCATGTCCGGACGGGCGGCTACCTCGGCCCGCTCCGCGACACGCTCGGTGTCTGGATCGAAGAGTTCGCGCCTCCCGCCGCGCCCGATCTCGCCGCCCTCGGCGGTGGCGAGCCGCCCGCGCTGCGCGTACGGGGCGAGTTGATCGGAGGAGCCGCGGAGGCGTCACGCTGGGCCGAGTACGTGCGGGTGGAGACCGCGGACGTCGAGGCCGTGTTCGACGGAGGCGCCCTCGACGGCCACCCGGCGCTCACCCGGCATCGCCGCGGGGAGGGCGCCGCCTGGTACGTCGCCACGCGCCTCGACCCGGCGCCGCTCGCGAGGCTCCTCGACGCGGTCCTGACCTCGGCGGCGGTCGACCGGCTGCCGACGGTCGCGGGGGTGGAGTTCGTCCGGCGCGGCGACGTGCTCGCGGCGATCAACCACTCTCTGGAGCCGGTGACGCTCGAGCTGGCGGGGACCGACCTGCTCAGCGGGGCGCCGGCGACGGGGCTGAGGCTCGCGGCGCAGGGGGTGGCGCTGATCGTGGAGTGAGTCGCGCCCGGGCTCACGGCGTGCGTTCCACCACGGCGAGCTCGTACGGGAAGCGGTCGACGATCTCGGAGGCCAGGAAGCCCAGAGGGGCGATCGAGCGGGCGAGGGAGGCGCCGGCCGCCTGGTGCAGGAAGGTCCCCCACACCGCTGCCTGCTCGGGGGCGCACCCGCGTGCGGCGAGACCGGCGATCGCGCCCGCCAAGGCGTCCCCGCTGCCCGACGTCCCGAGACCCGGTCCGCCGCCTTCGACGAGGAAAACCCGTCCGTCCGGGGCTGCGACCACGTTGTGGCAGGTGACGACCGCCCGATAGCGCCGCGCGATCTCGACGATGTCGCTCTGGTCGTCGCGCAGCCGGCGGCCGAGCAGCAGCGCGGCCTCGTCCTTGTTCGGGGTCAGGATGGTGTTGCGCGTCGGGACGCGGCGGCCGGACAGCGCTCCGAGAGCGAAGGCGTCGAGCACGACGGTGCTCTCCCGCGTCACGAGGCGGGTCAGCTTCCCCAGCATCTCCCGGGTCTCCCCGATGTCATCGAGGCCGGGCCCCAGCAGCACGGCGTCGGCCTGGCGCACGTCGGAGGCGGCTGCCGCGAGGGCCGAGCCCCGGATCCGGGCCCGTCCGGTCTCGCGCAGGGGCACGACGCCGCACTCCGGGAAGGCGACGGCCACCTCGACCGCAACGGACGACGCGATCGCCAGGGTGAGCCTGCCGGCGCCCACGCGCAGGGCCGCGCGGCCGGCGAGCAGCGCGCCGCCGGGCGACCGTGCCGCCCCGCCGACCACGACGACGTCGCCGCGCGACTTCTTCGAGGTCCCCGGTGCCGGGAGCGGCCAGCTGCGCAGCAGCGCAGCGTCGACGCGGCGACGCGAGGGCTCACTCGGTGACATGGGCCGCTCCGGGATGTTCGGTGGCGGGAAGGCCCGCCGCGATCAGGTGTGCGTCGTCCGCGAAGGCCTCCACCCGCCAGCCGCCGCCGTCCGCCACAAGGGTGGTCACGGTGGCGTTGCCGACCACGCGGTCGAGGAGGTACGCGTTCAGCTCCTGCTCGGTCCAGCCCAGCAGGACATAGAGGAAGAGGCTCACGACGGCGTCGTGCGTGAAGACCAGCACGGGACGACGGTCGGCGGCCGGGAGCTCCCGGGCGAACGAGCGCAGCCGGAGCGCGACATCCGTCCACGCCTCTCCGCCGGGGGGCCGGTAGTAGAACGTGCCGAGCCAGCGGCGCCGGGCCGCCTCCTGCGGCAGACGCGTGTCGACGCCGTGTCGGGTGAGGGCGTCCAGGATGCCGAGCTCGCGGTCGCGGAGGCGCTCGTCGACGACGAACGCGTCGCCGTCCAGCGCGAGCCGGGCCGTGCTCACCGCACGCCGGTAGGGCGAACTCCACACCAGTGCTCCACGGCGATCGGCTCCGAGCTCGGCCGCGAGACGCGGACGGAGGGCGGCGGCCTGCCGCTCGCCCAGTTCGGAGAGCGGGACGTCGGCGTCACGTGCGCCGACGTCGATCACCTCCTCGCCGGCCGCCTCCGCGGCCGTGGCGGCGACGTTGGCGGTGCTCTCACCGTGGCGGACGAGCAGGATCTTCGCGGCGGTCATGGCCGGGAGTGTACGCGCGGGGTGGCGGGGGCACCGAGGGGTCTGCGCCGACGCGGGTCCCGCTACTCCCCGGAGAGTAGGCGCAGCTACTCCGCCGGCCGGATGACGACGATCCCGCGCCGGACGAGGATGGGCCCGAACGTTGCGATCCGTCGAGTGAAAGGGACCCCATGTCCGCCGCGCCCACCCCTCCCGCTTCTCCCGCGGACGTCGTCCGCCGATCCCGCGAGGCGTTGAGCGCGCTCGCCGTCCAGTTCCTGCTCGGGATGGCGGCGAACCTCATCGGGAGCCCGGAGGAGAACGTGGGCGCCGCCCGCGTGATCGCCGGTGTCGTCCTCGGCCTGCACGCGCTCGTGGGCATCGGGCTGATCGTCGTCGCGGTGCGAGCCTGGCTGACCGCCCGTCGCGAAGGCGTCGCCCCGCGCGCTGCGCTGTGGGCGTTCGTCGTGATCCTCCTGACGTTCCTCGCCGGGGTCGCGACGATGTTCACCGGGAGCGGCTGGCTGTCGTTCCTGATGTCGGCCGGGTTCGTGGCGGCCGCGGCACTGTACGTGGTGGTGGGTGCGAGCGCACTGCTCCGTGCCGGCGCCGTCGCGACGGCGCGGAACGAGCGCGTCGACTGATTACACGCGGGCGGCGCCCGGACACCGAGGTGCCCGGGCGCCGTTCGCATCCTTCCCCTACTTCAGCGTCATCGTCTCCATCCCCAGATACGTCTTCGCCGCCCACGACGCGGGGTCGTCGGCGAAGTGCCGGCGGAGGGCGCCGTTCTGGAGGGCGTTGTCGATGGACATCATGATCATCGACTGGTCGAGCACCAGGCGGCGGTGGCCGATCTGGCCGGTCGCCGGGTTGACCGCGTCGTAGAAGCCGCCGTCCTGGGTGTAGATGCCCGGGTAGAGTGTGCGCAGCTTCTGGATGTTCGCGTACGCGTCCTGCGGGAGCACGCCGAGCGTCGTGAAGGAGGCGTGCGGAGTGACGACGTCCTCCGTCGAGCAGCCCGGGCACTGGGCGAGCGCCTGGCCGGCCGGGAACTTCTGACCCGTCGCGCCGTAGATGCCGTAACCGCCGGTGTCGTCGGCGGTGCTCGACGGGGACATGCCCCAGACCGGGTAGCCGAGGGTCTGAGTGGCGTACTTCTCCTGCACCTGCGCCGTCCTCACGTCCGCCAGTCCGAAGCCGTTCTGGCCCCAGGTGGTCTCCGGGACGATCTCGTTGGCGAGCATCGCCTCGAACATGCCGCCGCCCCAGGTCGGCAGGAAGGTCATCGATGTGCCGGGATAGGTGTAGTGGCCCTCCCAGACGTTGAAGACCTTGCCGCTCTGCGGGTCGGTGTACTTCTGCCAGTCCCCGCCGACCGGCCACTGGCCCTGCCAGGAGAAGTCCGGATCCGTCGCACACTGCTTCGGCGGGAGGGTGCGCCAGGTGCGCCACCAGACGTCGCCGGGCATCTGGTGGAGGCCCATCCCGATGTACATCGCGATGCGCGGGTCGCTGTAGAGCGCGCCGTTGTGGTAGCCGGCCGGCCCCTGGCCGGCGTAGTAGCCGCCGTACATCTGACCGGTGGGCTGGTTGCCCGCGATGGCCGGGTTGGTGTTGCACGCGGTCTGCGCCCGGTCGTCGTAGAAGATCGAGAAGTCCATCGGGGCGATGAGCGCGTCGATCTGCGTGCGGAGCTCGGGGAGCGCCTGGCGCGCGACCAGCAGGCCGGACGCGTACCAGCCGTTGTCGACCGCGGAGAGGAACGAGCAGTTGTCCTGCTTCGGCGTCGTCTCGGTGGAGCAGTCGGCCGCGCCGGGGTTCAGGATGGCGTGCCCGTTCGTGGTGTCATACCACTGGAACAGGAAGCCGTGCGAGCGCTTCAGCGTGGCCACCGTGTCGAGCGTGGACGAGATCAGGGCGCGCTCCTGCGGCCGTTTGATGATTCCCAGATCGCCGGCGGAGACCACGCCCTCCAGGTAGGTGCCGATGTTCGCGGCGGAGGTGTACTGGCCCTTCGTGGTCCCCGGCCCGAGGTTGTCGAGCGGGAGATGGGTGACGGGGTCGGTGTCGTTCTGGAAGAACGTCCAGGTGTCCTTCGCGACCTGGAGGAGGCTCGCCTTCTGGGCGGCGGTGAGCGGCGGCTGCGCGCTCATGCCCTGCATGCCGTTGGCGTTCTGGCTCTGGTCGCCCGGCGTGCCGGTGGCGAACGCCGTCTGAGCGGTCGCGAGGGAGGCGACGGCGAGGACGGCTGCCGCGCCGGCCCTCACGATCGCGGTGGTGCGGCGTGAACGCCGCGGCGGTTGGGGTCTGGTCATGGGACAGTCTCCGTTTCGTGTCTTCGTCGACAACTGCTCGCGCGGGAACGCACTCCCGTGGAGCGATCACCCCGCGCACCGTATGCGCATACATTCGATCGCGCAAGACCCTGCGGATGGCAGTTCGGATGCTGTGCCAGCGCCTCCCGGTACTGAGGGTCCGTCGCCAGCAGCAGGCCGGTCATCAGCGCGCTCGTGAGCTGCGTCGAGAACAGCGTGTTGCCGGCCAGGCCGCCCGGGCTCTCCAACGTGCCGAGCAGCACGCGCGCGAGGCGCATCCACTCGGCGCCCCGTCCGGTCCGGACGTCCAGAAGGAGGGGAAGCGGATCTCGTCCACCGCGTCGACGCCGAGCATGCGCCCGAGCTCGCCCTCCAGCACGGCGCGGTCGAACCGCAGGTGTGCGAGCCGGTCGCCCGGGGACTCCCAGCCGTCGACCTCCAGCGCGTCGAACGGCCCGGAGACCGAGGCGACGTCGGGGTTCGCCGTGAACTGGTGCGAGCCGACGTACTGCTCCAACGGCCCGAGCGTCGGGACGCTCACCCCGTACGAGCCCTCGACGCCTCGGAAGCCGATCGTCACCCGCGTGCCGAAGCCGACCAGGCCGAGTGAGACGGGCCCGACGCGGGTGCCCACGACCCGGCACTCGAAGCCGAGCCCGCGGCCGGCCGGGCGGATGGCGCCGCCGTAGAACATCTTCGACGCGACCGCGCGCGCCTCGTCCGCATCACCCGTCGTGAAGGACGACACCCGGCCGTCCGGGAGCGTCATGTGCCGAAGCTCCTCCATGAGGGGAAGCGGCGCGGGAGGGCTGCCCGTCACGCGGCGAGCTGGGCGGCCCACGCGCGGCGCAGGCCCTCGCGCGCGCGATAGGTGAGGGCGGCGGCCGCGTTCGGCGAGATGCCGAGAACGCCGGCGACCTCCGACGACGTCAGCTGCTCCACCTCGCTGTACCACAGGGCGTTCCGCCACCGCTCCGGCAGTCCGCCGAGCACGGCGGCGACACGCGACCGCTCCCAGAGCACGTCCAGGTGCTCGTCGGTCCACGGCTCGTCGCCGTACGCCCCCGGGTCCTCGACGGCGACCTCCTGCCGGGCGGACCCCCAGGCGGCGGCTGCGTTGCGGATCGTGGTGTAGAGGTAGGCGCGGAAGCCGCGGACCGGCCCGTTGCCGTTCCGGAGCGCCCGGAAGATCCGGGCGAACGCCTCCGCCACGAGGTCGTCGGCGTCGAAGGCGGAGGTCAGGGAGGCCGCGAACCGGCGCCCGGCGTCGGAGTGGCGGCGCCAGAGCTCGGCGAACGACGCGGTGTCGCCTGCTCGGCTGCGGGCGACGAGGTCGTCGTCGACGGCGGTGTCTGGGTACGGGCGCATGGCGGTTCCTTCCGGGGACGGCCGCGCGCGACGAGGGAGGCCGCCCCGACGATTCGGGAGAGGGCCGCCCTGCTGTGCGGAGGGGTCCGGATCGGGCGCCGGATCGAGTGCTCCGCGGGGGCGGCACAGGGACGGAAAGAACCTATTTCCGCGCGCGAACGCTCGAAAGCCGATCTGGGACAGGCGGGTGGCCGGTTTGGGACACGGTCATCCGAAGGGTGACGGGACGGGCCGCGGCGGCCTCGTGCGCGTCTGTCAGTCCCCGGAGCCCCGTTCGCCCTGGTCCGCGACCGCCGTGAGCTGCGCCAGGAACCCGGCGACCGCTGCCGCCCCCCGCTGGTCGAGCTCCGTTGCGACATCGAGCATCCGCCGGTGCATGTCCGCCAGGGTGTGCCTGACCTCCTCGTCCGCTCCCGGCGTGGCACGGATCGTCAGGCTGCGCCGGTCCTGCGGGTGCGGGTGGCGGGTGACGTGGCCGGACGCGGTGAGGCGGTCGAGCATGGCGGTGACCGAGGAGGATTTGATGTCCAGGTGAGCACCGAGCTCGACGGGGGTCGCGGAGCGGCCGTCGGCCTCGGCCTTCAGGAGGAAGCGCAGCGCCTTCAGATCGGCTTCACCCATCCGCATCGACTCGCGGGCGCGGCGGCGCATGGCCTGCTCCGCAGTGCGGTACTCGCGCAGCGAGGCGATGACACGGACGGCGTGCGGGGGCGCCGTGTCGTACCAGGGCGCCTCGCTCATCGGGTCGAGCTTAGCGGGAGCCCGCCTTGGCCGCCCGCTGCGTCGTCGTCGCACCGGCGGCGGCGGGCGTGTCGATCCGGTCGACCGCATCCCGGAGGCGGTCCATGAAGTCCACGATGGTCTCCGCGTCCTCCGGAGTCAGGTTCGACGCGACCTCGACCAGCTCCTCGCGGACGTCGCCGAGGATGGTGCGCTGGAGCCGGTCGGTGGGGACCGTCGGCTCGATGATGAGCGCGCGGCGGTCGAAGGGGCTGGGGACCCGGCGGATGTGACCGGCCTTCTCGAGGCGGTCGAGGAGGACGGTGATGGACGAGCTCTGGATGCCCAGGTACTCCGCGAGCTCGCGCGGCCCGACCGTCGTCCCGTGCTCACTCGCCCGGAGCAGGTAGCGGAGCGCCGAGATGTCGTTCTCGTTCATCCGCATGGCCTTCTCGGACCGGCGTTGCATGGCGCTGTCGGCCTCGCCGTAGGCGCGCAGGTGCTCCAGGACCTCGATCGCCCGCTCGCGGTCCGTCTCGGCGCTGTACCAGTAGTGGGGCGCCGGACGCGTGCTGTCCGTCGTCATGCAACAGATGATAGACCATCTACAAGCTAGAGAGTCTAGCGACTAGCCGACCGCGACGCTCCGCTCACCGGAACGGCCACGGCGGTCACGGTATCGGCCCAGATCGGTCGGCTCCTCTGTCACCAGCAACCCGCTGGTGCGCCCCGACATCTCGATCATGCTGTTGAGCCACGCGCTGTTCAGGCCGCCGAGGTCCGCGCTGTCGAACTCGTAGCGGATCGGGATGGCCGTGCGGGATGAGCCTAGCTGATCGCTAGGGCGTCTAGCTACATGGATTTCTAGATGCTCGATCGTCGCATCAGTAGCAGGCCGAAGCCCCCGAATCAACCCCCGGCCGAAAGTTGCTTAGACCGTCGATTAGCTAGAAGCTCTAGTTACTTCAACGAATCTCGCACCACCGTTCGGCCGAAAGGGAAAGTCATGACGATCGCGGTCAAGGCAGCTCGCCCGCTTCCGCAGCGCTCCGAGACCCGGGTGCGCCACAGCGTCCGCACGGCCTCAGCGCCCGGTCAGAGCGAGCACCTCGCGTGGCGTCAGCCGGTGGCCGGGCTCTGGGTCGCCGAGACCCCGTCGGCCTACCTCGGCATGATCGAGCAGACGGACGACGGCTTCACCGCGTCGGCCGGCGACGGACGGTCGCTCGGCTCCTTCGCCGCTCTCGCCGACGCCAAGATCGCGGTCTACGCGAACTGGTTCCGGCCGCAGAAGACAGGGCTCATCGGGTGGCTGCTGCGCCGGGCATGACCGACGACGCCGAGGAGGCCGTGACCGACTGGAGCGAACTCGTCCCGAAACGTGCCTACGTCCTCCGTTCGCCGGCCGGCGACGACCTGCTCTCCACGTACGGCGGACCCGGCGAACAGCCGGGCTCCGCGGTGTTCTTCGCACACTCGCCGGAGGGCGACGGCGAACTCGCCATCGGCCCCGACGACGGCTGGACGGTGCTGCGCAGCGTCCAGGAGGACTAGATTTCGCTCATGAGCGCCGCGACGGAGGGCAAAGCCCAGATCCGGAAGGCCGCCCGCACAGCGGGCGACAGCAAGTTCCTCGAGTATCCGGCTCGTGGCGGGTTCGCCGCGAGCGGGCTCGTCCAAGTCCTGCTCGGCGGGCTGGCCATCCAGCTCGGGGCGGCTCATGTCGGGGAGCCGGACCAGAGCGGTGCGCTCGCCGAGGTGGCGAAGATCCCCGGTGGCTTCATCGTCCTCTGGATCGCTGCCATCGGGCTGTTCGCCCTCGCGCTCTGGCTCCTGATCGAGACCGTCCTGGTCAGAGCCGCGTCGACGGCCGACCGCTGGCTCGCGCGCGCGGAGTACGTGAGCAAGGCGGTCGCCTACGCCGTCCTCGGCTTCACCGCCGTCGCCTTCGCCGACGGCCATCCGTCGCACGCCAGCACGACCACCCGTCAGGTCAGCGCGGGGATCCTGGCCTCACCCGGAGGTCAGCTCGGGCTGGGCGTCCTCGGCCTGGTGACCGGCGCCGTCGGCTGCTACTTCGTCGTCAAGGGGGTCCGGCGCCGCTTCCGCCAGGACATCGAGGTGCCGAGCGGCGCCGCCGGGCATGTGATCGTCGTCCTCGGCGTGGTGGGCTACATCGCGAAGGGCATCGTGGTCGTGCTCGCGGGCGTCGCCTTCATCCTCGCGGCGGTCCGCGCGCAGCCCGCGACCGCGACGGGCCTGGCGGGCGGGCTGGGCGCGTTGCAGGAGCTCCCGTTCGGCGGCGTCGCGATCGTCGTGGTGGGGCTCGGGCTCATCGCGTCCGGCGTCTACAACATGGCGCGGGCGTGGCTCGCGCGGTTCTGAGGCCGAGAAGACCCTCCGGTTGCCTCGACCGGGCCGTAGCGGCTCGTCGACGACCGGGTACCGGCCTCCCGCGTTGTGCAGCCGCTCGCGTCGCTCGACCTCGTGGAGGACGGCCTTGGCGAGGAAGTGCGCCCAGGACCGGTCGTGCTCGGCCGCGGCCGTCCTCCGGTAGGTCTCCCGTGCGCGGGCCCGGAGCGCCGTGGAGACCTGGAAACTCACGCTGTCGCGGGGGCCCCCTGCGGATCCGGCTGCGTCTCGGCCATCGTCATCGTGTCTCCTCTTATCGCCGACGCTCCTGAGAGAGCGCCGGCGCCGGGGAGTATGACGCGCGCCGTCAGCCGGTCGACGCGCGCATGACGAGCTCGGCGGGGAGCTGCTCGGTCTCCGGGGCGTCGCCGCCGTCGATGAGGGGCACGGTCCTGAAGACCCGGGCTTATGGTGTCAAACGGTTCACGTTCCCTGAAGAAGCGGAGGCTCCATCCGATGGAGAAGATCATCCTCGACTGCGATCCCGGTCACGACGACGCCATCGCGCTCATGCTCGCCCACGGAAACCCGCAGATCGAGCTGCTCGCCGTGACGACCGTCGCAGGCAACCAGACCCTCGGCAAGGTCACCCGCAACGCGCTGTCCGTCGCGCGCGTCGCCGGAATCGCCGGCGTCCCGTTCGCTGCCGGCTCCGACCGCCCGCTGGTGCGCCCGATCGAGGTCGCGCCGGACATCCACGGCGAGTCCGGCCTCGACGGGCCCGTGCTCCCGGAGCCGCTGATCGAGCTCGACGTCCGCCACGCGGTCGACCTCATCGTCGAGACCGTGATGGCCCACGAGCCCGGCACCGTCACGCTCGTCCCGACCGGCGCGCTGACGAACATCGCGCTCGCCGTGCGTCGCGAGCTTCGGATCGTGGAGCGCGTCAAGCAGGTCGTCCTCATGGGCGGCGGCGTGCAGGTGGGCAACTGGAGCCCGGTCGCCGAGTTCAACATCGTGATCGACCCGGAGGCCGCGGACATCGTCTTCAGCGCCGGCTGGAAGGTCGTCATGGTCGGCCTCGACCTCACCCACCAGGCACTCGCGACCCCGGAGGTCCGCGAGCGCATCGCCGCGGTCGGCACGGCTCCCGCACGGTTCGTCGGCGAGCTGCTCGATTTCTTCGGACGCACCTACTCGGAGACGCAGGGCTTCGACAGCCCGCCCGTCCACGACCCGTGCGCGGTCGCCTACGTGATCGACCCCACGATCGTGCGCGCCGAGCGGATGCCCATCGCGATCGAGACGCAGGGGCGGCTGACCACCGGGATGACCGTGGCCGACCGCCGCAGGCCCGCTCCTGACGACTGTGCGACCTGGGCCGCGCTCGAGCTCGACCGCGAGCGGTTCTGGGGCCTCGTGGTCGACGCGCTGGAGCGCATCGGCGACCCGGAGGCCGGGCGGTGACTTCGGGCAGGATCGTCGTCGTCGGTTCTCTGAACGCCGACCTGGTCGTGCGCACGGAGCGGTTCCCCCGGGCGGGCGAGACCGTCTCCGGAGGCGACCTGCTCGTCGGCGCGGGCGGCAAGGGCGCCAACCAGGCCGTGGCCGCCGGCCGGATCGGCGGCGACGTCGCGATGGTCGGCGCGGTCGGGGCGGACGCGCACGGCGAGCTGCTGCGCTCGGCCGTGGCGGCGGCAGGCGTGGACACGTCCCACGTGGCCGTCCGCGACGGCGCGGCGACCGGCACGGCCCTCATCACCGTGGCCGAGGACGGCGAGAACACCATCGTGGTCTCCGCGGGCGCCAACGGCTCGCTCACGCCGGACGACCTCCCGGACAACGTCTTCGACGGCGCGGCCGTGCTCGGCCTCTGCCTGGAGGTGCCGCCTGCGACCGTGCGGGGCGCCGCCGAGCGTGCCCACGCGGCCGGCGTGACGGTCGTCCTCAACCCGTCTCCGTTGGGGGCGGCCGCGCGCGACCTCGTCCCGGTCGCCGACGTCCTGCTCGTCAACGAGGGGGAGGCGGAGGCGCTCCTCGGCCTGGCGGAGGGCGCAGTCGCGTCCGACCCCGCCGCCGTGCGCGACGGATTCGCCGGGCTCGGGATCGCTCGCGCGGTCGTCACCCGCGGGGCGGACGGCTGCCTGATCGTCGACGGGGACGCGGCCCCCGCGCACGTCGCCGCGGTGCGGATCACAGCCGTCGACACGACGGGCGCGGGCGACGCCTTCATGGGCTCGCTGCTCGTCCGGCTGGCGGAGGGCGACGCGCTGGTGGACGCCGCGCGGTTCGCCGTGGGCGTCGGCGGGTACGCGGCCGCGCATCCCGGCGCACAGGCGTCGTACCCGGATCCCGAGCAGCTCGCGGCCTTCCTCGCGGGGCCGGCGCCGTACGAGGCGCGGTGAGCCGTCAGGCCGTGTGACGCGAGGACGCCGCCAGCGGCACGTGCCAGCGGAACCGCAGCGACAGCATCCGGAATGCGAACACCAGCGCCGCGACCGCGGCTTCGGTCCACGGGTTGTAACCGCCGAGGTTCCACAGCACGGCGATGATCGCCGCACCGAGCATCGCCGGCACCGCGTAGACGTCGTGCGGGTCGAAGAGCCGCGGGTCGCGGTTGGCGACCACATCCCGGAGCAGGCCGCCGCCGACCGCGGACGTCACGCCGAGCACTGCCGCAGCGATCGGGTTCGCGCCGCGCTCGAGCGCGATCACGGTGCCGGTGATGCAGAACAGCGCGAGGCCTCCGCCGTCGAAGACCAGCAACGTGCGCGAGAACCGCTGCACGGCGCCGAACAGGACGTAGACGAGCACGGCCGCCACGACGGGCGGCGCGAGGTAGATCGGCTTCGCGAACGCGTTCGGGGTGACCCCGAGGACGACATCCCGGATGACCCCGCCGCCGAGCCCGGTCAGCGAACCGAGCAGCAGCGACCCGACGATGTCGAAGCCGCGCCGGGCCGCGAGCAGGCTGCCCGAGATGGCGAAGAAGAAGGTGCCGAGCAGGTCGAGGACGAGGGGGACCACCAGCTGCACCTCACTCACCGGGGCCACGCCCGTCGCGTCGCCGCCGCTCCGGCGGGCAGAGGACAGCCTCTCACGGGCGACGGTGACGGCTCACGCCGCGCCGCGGTCGAACCCCGGCCCGAGCGCGCTGAGGGCGAACGACGCGATGTCGAGGATCGGCGCGTTCGTGTACTGCGCGATCGTCCGCCGGAACTCGGGCAGCAGCGTGCACTCCAGCACGAGCGCGCCGATGCCGTCGAGCCGGCCGCCCGGCGCGCACTCGCGTTCGAGCACGGCTTCCACGCCCGTGCGCAGCGTGTCGAGGTCCCAGCCGTTGCCGAACGCGTGGTCGTTCGTGAGGATGCCGTTCCAGCCCGGCTGGTCCTCCAGCCCGACGATCGTCAGGCGCGGGTGCAGCGGGTCGGAGGCGAGCATCCGGGTGGCGAGCGGCGCGGACACGGTGAGCACGCCGATCCGTCTGCCGGTCAGGGTCGCGGCGAGCGGCAGGAGGTCCAGGCTGCTCGTGAGGGTGTTCGCGGTCGGGAGGCCGGACTGGCGGGCGTAGTAGAAGAAACCGCAGTCCGTGATGATCAGCGAGCAGTGCGCCAGCCGTTCCCTGGCGCGCCAGAAGGCGTCGATCGCGACCGGGTCGCCGGCGACGAGCTGCTCCACCCGGGCGCCGCGCGCGACGGCGTAGGACACCGGGATGCCCGGCCAGCTCGCCGGGTTCTCGAAGAAGCCGACCGGGTTGGCGCTGATCGCCGGGGCGCCGGCCTCGACGCAGTCGAGGTCGTCGACCGCGTACGAGTCGAGGTCGCAGAGGATGACGCCGAGTGTCCGTGCGGTCATGCCGACACCGAGGCCACGACCGGTCGCGCGGTGTCGCGAGCGGCGCTGCCGACGACGGCGACGGCGTTGACCTCCACCCGGATTCCGGGGATGTTCAGCTCCTTGCCGATCAGGATGCCGGTCGCGGTCGGACCCGGCTTCGGGAAGTAGCTGAACCGGATGTCGTAGGTGCGCTGCCACTCCTCGACGCTGAGCTCGCCCGAGTAGAACGTGTTGAACGTGGACCACGTCGCCCATCGTCCCACCGAGGTCCTCGATGACCGCCTGCAGGGACTGCATCACCGCGTGGCACTGCGCCTCGATGTCGCCGGGGTGCCGCACGTTGCCGTGCTCGTCCAGGTCCTCCTGGCCGCCGACCCAGATCATGTCGCCGACCCGGATGCCGTGGCTGTGGTTGATGGTGAAGTGGCCGGGCACCTGCCAGTGGCCAGGAACCTGTGCGATGAGTCGTTCGGCGGTCATGATCTTCTCCTCTGAAAGCCGGTGATGTGGGTTCGATCACCAGTCTGCGAGTCGACGGGGGCGAGCGCACCGTTCCGAGCGCGGCGGTCGCTGATGCTGCCGCAAGGGATCCTTCGGCTGGGCCGCCCCGGTCAGTTCCCGGCTGTGGCCGCCGCCTGGATCACGGCTTTCTGGGTGGCCGCGGCCTGGCGGATCTCGTCCAGCACCGCGCGGACGATCGGGCGGCGCTCGTCCGCCGCCCGCGTGACCGCCAGGACCCGGCGGCCGAGGTGGGGCCGGTCGAGCGAGTGGATGCTCACCGGAGCGACGCCGCGGTCGATCGACAGCGGCGGCAGCACCGAGATGCCGCGGCCGCGCGAGATCGACTCGACCAGCAGGAGGAGGTCCGCAGTGTGCCAGCGCACGTTCGGCTCGAACCCCTCCGACCGGCAGGCGAACCGCACCGCCTGCCCGCAGGCGCCGAGCTCGTCGGGCATCACCCACGGTTCGTTCTTGAGGTCGGCCAGCCGTACCTTCGACGGCATCTCGAACGTGGGCGGAACGACGAGCACGAGCGGCTCCCGCAGGAGCTCGGTCGTGTGCAGGTAGTCGGGGAACGCCATCGGCACGTTGTCGTAGAGGTCGATGATCGCGACGTCGAGCGCGCCGCCGAGCAGGAGGTCGATGCTCTCCGAAGGCTCGATGACGTTGACGGTCAGCTCGACGTCGGGAGCGTCGGCGGCCAGGCTCTCGGCGACCGGGAGCAGCACGAAGCGGGCGACGGACGGGATGGCGCCGATGCGGACGCGGCCCGCGAGCTCGCCGCTGAGCTGGTCCATTTCGGCGCGTGTGGCCTCCAGCAGGCGGAGGATGCGGCGGGCGTGCTCGACCAGGATCTCGCCGGCGCCGGTGAGTCCGACACCGCGAGGGGAGCGGTCGAGGAGCTTCACGCCCGCCTCCCGCTCGAGGATGCTGATCTGCTGCGAGACCGCCGAGGAGCTGATGCCGATCGTCCGTGCCGCCCCGGCGAGCGAGCCCTGCCGCGCCACCTCGCTGAGCACGCGCAGGCGGGGACGTCCGGGAGCGAGTTGTCCGTCATGCGCACATTCTTCCATGATTAGTTGTACTTACGACAGTCTAAGGATTATCGTAAGAAAAAGCTTCAACTCTCGCCCCCGAATCGAGTAGACGACGATGTCACCTGAACGCTCCTCCGCCGAAGCCCCGGCGACCGCCGCGCCGCACACGGTCGGCGCACGCGGCCACGTCCTCCGGGCCGTCGAGCACGCGATCGACCAGGCCAGGTCCGACCTGATCGGGCTCAGCCACTGCATCCACTCCACGCCGGAAGTCGGGTTCGAGGAGCACCGCTCGGCCGCCATCGTGTCCGAGTTCCTCCGCCGGCACGGCTTCGCGCCGACCGTCGGTGTGTTCGGGATGCCGACCGCGCTGCGCGTCCAGGCCGGCACAGGCGGTCCGCGGATCGCGGTGCTCGCCGAGTACGACGCGCTGCCGGAGGTCGGGCACGGCTGCGGACACAACGTCATCTGCGCCGCGGCCGTCGGAGCCTTCCTCGGCGTGAGCGCGCAGCTTCCGGAGCTGGGCGGCTCCGTCGTCCTCCTCGGGACGCCGGCGGAGGAGAACGGCGGCGGCAAGGAGGTGCTGGAGCGGGCAGGCGCGTTCGACGACATCGACGCCGTCGTGATGGTGCACCCGTTCACCGGGCCCGATGAGGTGGCGTCCTTCACCTCCCTCGCCGTGCGCGACGTGGAGGCCACCTTCCACGGCGTCGCGGCGCACGCCTCCTCCGCGCCGCACGAGGGCCTCAACGCCCTCGACGCCGTGGTCGCGGCGTATCAGGGTGTCGCCGCACTGCGTCAGCACATCCCCGCCACCGACCGGTTGCATGCCATCATCACCAACGGCGGCGCCGCCACCAACGTCGTCCCCGAGACCGCGGCGCTGACGGTCGAGGTCCGTTCGGAGTCCCTGGACGAGCTCGTCGACCTCTCGGAGCGCGTGCAGCGCATCCTCGACGGCGCCGCCCTCGCCACAGGCACCCGCCTCGAGGCCCGGTGGGACCCGTTCCCCGCCTACCTGCCGGTGCGCAGCAATTCCGTGCTCGCCACGCGGTACTTCACCCACATGTCGGCGCGCGGCCGCAGGATCGTGCTCGATCCGCCCGGGCTCGTCGGCGGCGGCTGGTCCACCGATCTCGGCAACGTGAGCGTCCGGCGGCCTTCCATCCACCCCACCGTCAGCATCTCGCCGAAGCCGATCGTCATGCACACGGCGCGGTTCGGCCGCCAGGCGGTCAGCCCGCTCGGCGACGCCGCCGTGATCGACAGCGCCGCCGGTCTCGCCGCCACGATGGCGGACTACCTCGCCGACCCGGTGCTCCGCGACGCCGTCGACCGCGACTTCGCTGCGGCGGGCGGCCGTGTCGACGTGGAGCGGCTGCTGGCCGCGCCGGTCAGCGCGCTCTCCTCGACTTCTTTCGACGGAACCTGACGATGCTGCTCAACCCGGTCCATCTCCGCACGCTGTCCGTCGTCGTCCGCACCGGCTCGTTCGCGGACGCCGCGCGCCAGATCGGCTACACCGGGTCCGCCGTCTCGCAGCAGGTCGCCGCCCTGGAGCACAGCCTCCGGGCGACCCTGTTCGAGCGTGACGCGCACAGCATCCGGCCGACCGCCGCGGCGCTCTTCCTGGCCGAACGCGCCCATGACATCCTGATGGCGCTCGGCGCGCTGGAGGACGACATGCGCGGCCTCAGCTCGGGAGGCTTCGGCCGGCTCCGCATCGGCGGCTTCGCGGCGGTGAACGAGCGCCTGCTCCCGTGCAGCCTGGCGGACTACCGCCGGTCGCACCCGAACGTCGACCTCGCCCTCGACGAGGGCGAACCGGACGAGCTGGTTGCCAAGCTGCGCGACGCGCTGCTGGACGTGGCGGTCGTCTACGAGTACGACCTGGTGCCCCAGCGCTGGCCCACCGCTGCGACGATGACGCCGCTGCTGGACGAAGAGCTGTTCCTGATGGTCCCGGAGTCGCACGTCCTCGCGGGCGCGGACTCCGCGCAGATCGACCAGCTCGCCGCCGAGACGTGGGTCTCGACGCGGGAGGGCTCCGCCGGCGACAGCTGCCTGATCCGTCTGTGCGGGGGAGCGGGCTTCGACCCGCTCATCGCGATGCGCGGCGCCCGCGCGGACTCCGTGCGCGGCATGGTCCAGGCCGGGATCGGCATCGCCCTCGTGCCCGCGCTGTCCGCGGCTCCCGCGGACGGGACGCACCTGCTGCCCCTCGACGGCGGCCTGCGCCGCCATGTGCTCGCGCTGCACCGCGCGGAGCACGAGAGCACGCTGGCGGCCGACTCGGTGGCGGCGATGTCCGCGACGGTGCGGGCCCTCATCGACAAGGAGGCCGGGGTCTCTGCGCCCGGCGCCCAGCGCCGTCGCGTCGCGGAAGTCGAGTACCTCGCCCAGCGCGTCGCTGCGGCGGGGTAGCCCCTGCACCTTCGTGCCGAATGTCGACTTTCGCGAGGCGAAAGCCGACATTCGGCACGAATTGCAGTGGGTCAGGCGTCGCTCTCCCCGGTGATGCCGGAGGTGGATTGGATGACGGTGGCCATCTTCTTGTTGAGGGCTTCGTAGAACATGGAGAGGGGGAATTCGTCGTCCAGGACGGCGTCGGTGTATCCCTTGGGTGGTCCGGCGAGGACTTCGTCCGGCAGTCC
This sequence comes from Streptomyces sp. L7, assembly GCF_050990935.1. Classification (GTDB taxonomy): domain Bacteria; phylum Actinomycetota; class Actinomycetes; order Actinomycetales; family Microbacteriaceae; genus Leifsonia. The sequence continues at coordinate 3,830,126 of NZ_CP194644.1, forward strand.
GCGTGCCCACACCGACGCCGGGTTCGGGGTCAGGGTCTGGGTGAGCATGTCGTAGGCGGCGAGCCAGTGCGCGACTTTGGGCCGGTCGATGGAGCGCCAGTACAGGTCGTTGATGCGGTCCGAGAGGGCGATGACCACGTCGGGGACCTGATCCCAGTCGATGGTGAGCTGGGTGTCGGTCCAGTGCAGCACGTTGTGCTGGTGCAGCCAGGCGAACAGCAACTGGCCGCCGAGGCCGTCGTAGTTTCGGATGCGGCTGCCGGTGATCGCGAACCGGAAGATCCGGTCGAAGGTCACCGCGTACTGCACCAGTTTGGCGTGGTCGCGGATCTGTTTCTGCGCCGGGGACAGTTCCGATTCGGGCAGGGCGCCGAGTTCGCGTTGGAGGCGGACGGATTCGCGGAACGCGGTCAGGTCGCAGCGCAGCTCTTCCAGCGAGTAGAGGAAGAACGGCATCCGCTGTTTGATCATGAACGGGTCGAAGGGCAGGTCGCCGCGCATGTGGGAGCGGTCGTGGATGATGTCCCACATCACGAACGTCTCCTCCGTCAGGCGCTGGTCCTCCAGCATGAGGGCGGCATCCTCCGGGAGTTCCAGTTTCGTGATCTGTGCGGCAGCGGCCACGACCCGCCGGTAGCGGGCGGCCTCCCGGTCCTGGAAGATCGCACCCCACGTGAACGTGGGGATCTCCGCCACCGACACGCTCTCCGGGAACAGCACCGCGGAGTTCGTGTCGTAGCCCGGGGTGAAGTCGATGAACGACAGCGAAACGAACAAGGCGTTGGTGTACCGCTGCTCCAGCTCGCCGATGAAGTCGGGCCAGATCACCTCCACCAGCACGGCCTCGACGAACCGGTTCGTGCTCCCGTTCTGCGTGTACATCGGGAACACGACCAGGTGCGCGAGCCCGTCCTCCCGGTGGAGCTGCGGCTGGAAGGCGACGAGGGAGTCCCGGAAGTCCGGCACCCCGAATCCCTCGTGGGCCCAGCGCGCGAAGTCCCGGTCCAGCGCGGCCAGATACGCCGCGTCGTGCGGAAACAGGGGTGCGAGCGCCGCGACCGACCCGCGGATGGAGCGCACCAGCTCCACCGCCCAGGTGCGGCTGGCCAGCTCGTCGAGCGAGCCGTCCTTCACCTGGAGCTGCTGGAGGTCGATGGCGGCCTGCTTCAGAGCGAGCCAGTCGGGGTTCGCGCGCAGGCGGTCACGGTTCGGCGTCGCGGTGGCGGCGTACTCGAGCTCGGTGTTCATCAGATCCCTTTCGTGGCGATGGCGGGCAGAGGCATGGAAAGCAGGGGCATGGAAAGCAGGGGTGTGGAAAGCAGGGGTGTGGAAGGCGGCGGGCGACGGTGTCGAGGTCGCATCGCCCGCCGCCGGTCTGGGAGTCGGGGGTGCCTGGGGTGGGGAGCAGGCGTCAGCTGATCAGCCGCGGCGCCCCCGTGTTCGCGGCCGAGCCGGGCAGCCCGTGAGACTGGAGGATCTTCGCGAGCTGACCGTTCGCCTTGATCGTGGTGATGAAGCCGTCCAGGGCCTTCAGCAGCGCCGGGTTGTCGAAGGAGATCGGGAAGGTGGTCTGCGGCGGCTGGAGGGAGGCGCCGATCACCGAGTCCGGCTTGGCGACCTTCACCTTCAGGTTCGGGGCGTTGAACGACCCGGAGCCGAAGCTGTCCATCGCGACCTGCAGGCGCCCGGCTTTGAGGTCCTGGTACATGTCGGTGGTCGACTTGTAGATCTTGAGGCCGTCGCCGTAGTAGGCCTTCGCCTCGCCGACCCACAGGTCGCCGTCGACCGTGCCGACGGTCTTGCCCTTCAGCGAGGACACAGAGTCGTAGCCCTCCTTCGACACGAAGGCCATCTGGTCGAGGTACACCGGCTCGGTCAGCCCGACGATCTTGGCGCGGGAGGCCGACCGCCACCACGACCCGGCGGCGACGTCCGAGCGTCCGGTCTGCACGGCGGGGATGACCGCCGCGGTCGCGACCGGAGTCGCGGTGACGGTCACGCACTCCTCCTTGGCGAAGGCGTTGAGGATGTCGCCGTCGATCCCGCCGAGCGAGGTGCCCTGGGAGGTGATGAACGGCGGCAGGGCGGACAGGGTGACGGTCAGCGTTCCCTTGCTGATCGTGCTGAACGTGTCCTTCGGCTTGCAGCCGGCCGCGACGCCGGTGCTCCCGGTCGAGGCCGCGCATCCCGTGAGGGCGGTGGCGAGGACGACGAGCGCTGCGGCTGCTGCGGTTGCGACGATGCGATTCGGGCGGTGTGGCATGGTGCTGCTCCTTCAGGGGGTGGGGACCGGCGCGCGATGGGGCGCCAGGGCTTTCTCGACACGCGTGCTCAACCAGCTCGCCGGGATCGTGATGGCCGCGTAGAGGAGGCCGGCCAGGGTGAGGATGCTCAGGTAGCGGAACGTGGTGGAGCCGATGGAGTAGGCCTGCGACATCAGCTCGGGCACCGCGATGGTGTAGGCGAGCGACGTCGCCTGGAAGATCATGATCGAGAACCCGACGAGCGGCGGGATCGCGATCCGGAGGCCCTGCGGGATGACGATGTAGCGCAGCGTGTCCCGCCGGCTCAGTCCGAGCGCGTCCGCGGCCTCGACCTCCGACTCCGGCACGGCCTGGAGGCCGCCACGGATGATCTCGCTGGTGTACGCCGCGGTGGTCAGGCCGAGGGCGATGACCGATGCGGCGAAGGAGCCGAAGGTGACCCCGACCGTGGGGAGGCCGAAGTACACGAGTTGCAGCACGACCAGCGCAGGGGTGCCGCGCCCGATCTCCACGATGACGATGGTGGTCATCCGCAGCGCCCGGCTGCGGACGCCGGCGCCGAGCGCGAGCAGGAGGCCGGCCGGCAACCCCACGGCCAGAATGGCGCCGGTGAGGCGCAGGCTCACCCCGAGCCCGCCGAGCAGTTGCGGCCAGAACTGGATCCAGTCCTCGACGAGATTCATCGTGCGACCCTCTTTCGGAGCGTGGTGTCGAGGCGCCGGGTCACCCAGGCGCACGGGATGGTCATGGCGATGTAGAGGCCGGCGGCCCAGAGGAACGGGACGATCCCGTTGGCGGTCTGGCTGGCGTCCTGGCCGGCGAAGAAGACGATGTCCTGCACGCCGATCACGGAGGCGATGGAGGAGTCCTTGAGCAGCCCGATCGCGTACGTCGCCGCGGCCGGGATGGACACCCGGAGCACCTGGGGCCCGATCACGGTGGCGAGGGTGGCCGTGCGGGACATCCCGAGGGCGTCGCTGGCCTCCCATTGCCCGTCGCTGATCGCGGTGAGGCCGCCGCGGTAGATCTCCGCCAGGTAGGCGGAGGTGACGACCCCGAAGCCGATGATCGCGGCCGTGAACGGGTCGAGCTTGATCGCGCCGCTGCCGATCCCGAAGTACAGGATGAACAGCCACACCAGCGGCGGGATGCCGCGGACGACCTCGATGACGGCGCGGGCGGCGAACCGCAGCGACGCGAAGCGGGAGCGGCGGGCGAGGGCGAGCGGGACGCCGCCTACGGCGCCGAGGGCGAAGGAGCACACGGTCACCAGCAGCGTCATCTGGACGCCCTGGACGACGACGGCGAGGTGGTCCATGTCAGCGCTCCAGGACCGCGCGCAGGAACTGGCGGGTCCGCTCGGTGCCGGGCGCGGTGAACACCTGCTCCGGCTCGCCTTCTTCGAGGATGGCGCCCTGCGCCATCACGACGACGCGGTCGGAGACGTCGCGCGCGAACTGCATCTCGTGCGTGACGACGACCATCGTCATCCCGGACTTCGCGAGCTCCCGCATCACCGCCAGGACCTCCAGCCCGACCTCCGGGTCGAGCGCGGAGGTGGGCTCGTCGAACAGCATGACGTGCGGGTCGAGCGCGAGCGCCCGGGCGATCGCGATGCGCTGCTGCTGCCCTCCCGAACAACGCCCGGGGAACTGGCTCGCCTTGTCGACCAGGCCGACCCGGTCGAGCAGTGCCATCGACCGGGCGTCGGCCTCGGCCCGGCTGCGGCCGAGCACCCGCTCCTGCGCGAGGCTGACGTTGCGGAGGACGGTCATGTGCGGGAACAGGTTGAACGACTGGAACACCATGCCGACGTCGCGGCGCAGCGCCTGGAGCTGCTTGCGTTTGATCTCGGAGCCGGCGTCGATCTGGGTGCCCTCGACGGTGACGCATCCGCTGTCCGGCACCTCCAGCAGGTTGATGCAGCGCAGCAGCGTGCTCTTGCCCGCGCCGCTCGGGCCGATGATCGCGACGACCTCGCCCTCCCGCACGGAGAGCGACACGTCGTCGATGACGGTGTGCTCGCCGTAGCGTTTGACGACGGACCGCAACGCTATGGCGACCCCGTCGCGGTGATCTGAATCCAGCATGTCGAACTCGTTCCTGGAGGCTGTGGAGACAATCGACCGGGACGGTGTCCGATGCGGGGCCGGCCCCCGCGGCGATGCGGGGACGGGACGGGAACACTGCGACGTCGTTGTCGTGGATTGTTCTGGATCCAGGATGCGGCGGCGCGGCCGCGTGCGCTACGGAACGAGCGCCGCTGTCGGTTGGGGTGGCGTAAGGAGTGTTTTCGCTGGGGGCCGGACGGCTTCCGCTCAGCCTTTCGTGAGGTCCTCCGCCAGCATCACCAGGATGCCGCTCGGCCCGCGCAGGTAGGTCAGCTTGTACACGTCCCGGTAGTCGGCCACGCCGCGGAGCGGATGGCACCCGTGCCTCGCCGCGACCTCCAGCGCCGCGTCGATGTCGTCGACCTGGAACGCGACGCGGTGCATGCCGATCTCGTTCGGGAGGGTCGGTTCGGTCTCGATCGGATCCGGGTGCAGGTACTCGAACAACTCGAGGCGCCCCTGGCCGCCGGGCGTCTGCAGCAGGGCGATGTTCGCGTGGTTTCCGTCGAGGCCGACGGCGGTGTCCGTCCACTCGCCGCTGACCGTGTCGCGGCCGACGACCTCCAGACCGAGGTCGGTGAAGAAGGCGATCGCCGCCTCCAGGTCGCGTACGGCGATGCCGACGTTGTCGAGCGTGATGGGCATGCGACGCATGGTACCCACTCGCCGGCGGCGCGGGGCCCGAGGCTCGCGCGCAGCCCCGGTGCGTCCGCGGAAACCCCCGTAACAGCGGGAATCCGGCAGCCGCGCGCGAACTCCGGTCAGGCTGGAAAACACCTGCCTTCGGCTGCATCATGCATCGGAAATCCGCGCTTGGCAACAGCGGGTTTCGCAGAGCCGAACGCACCAGAGCCCGACCGATCGCTCGGCCGGGCTCTGGCGTGTTTTCCCCATACCCGTAGCTACGGGGACCATAAGCATACGTCCGTCCCCGCGGCGCGTCACGGGAGGTGGCGGCTCACTCCCGGGGGACCCGGACCCGCAGCGCGCCGGGGTCGATCCGGACCCGCATCGAGCTCACTTCCCCGAAGAGGTCGCCGTCGAGCTCGACCTGTTCCGGACGGTTGGAGGTCAGGACGATCTCCTTGCCCTTGAGGTAGTTCATCGCGTGCACCTCGTGGTCGTCGCGCAGGAACCGGCGGCCGACCGTGGTGCGGCGGAGCACGCCGTTCTCCCAGAAGATCTTGACGGCGATCCGCAGCCAGCCCAGCACGTCCTCCGGGCGCAGCACGACGATGTCGAGGATGCCGTCGTCCATCGCGGCGTCCGGCAGCAGCAGGATGTCGGCCTGCAGCGACCCGCAGTTGCCGATCATGACCGTGTGGGCGTGCATCGTATGGGCCCGGCCGCCGTCGAGCTGATAGCGCAGCCGCAGCTCGTTCTTGTCGCGCAGCACCTTGCCGATCGCATGCACGTAGGCGAGCCAGCCCGCCTTCGCCTTGAGGTCCTCGTCGGTCGCCGCGATCATCTGAGCGTCCATCCCGAGCCCGGCCATGACCAGGAAGGCGCGGCGCTCGGTGCCGTCGCGGCCGTCGCGCAGCTCGGCGATGCCGACGTCGATCGCCCGCTCGGTGCCGTCGAACGCGGTGTCGAGGGCGTGCTCGACGTCGTCCAGGGTCAGCGAGAGGTTGCGGGCGAGGAGGTTGCCGGTGCCGGAGGGCAGCAGCGCCAGCGGGGTGTCGGTGCCGCGCAGCTCCTCGGCGACGGTGCGCACGGTGCCGTCACCGCCGGCCGCGATCACCACGTCCACGCCCTCCTCCATCGCCTGGCGGGTCTGACCGGTGCCCGGGTCCTCCGCCGTCGTCTCCAGCCAGAGGGTGTCCTCCCAGCCGTGCCGGCGCTCGGCGGCCGCCAGGGCCTCCCGCAGCCGTTCCGGGTCGGTCTTCACCGGGTTGACCACGATCGCGGCCCTACTCATACGTCTCCCTCTCACGCGTCGTGCTCGGGCGGCGCGACGCTGACCCAGACAGTACGCCTCCGCGAGCCGGCGTGTGCGAGGCTGAGGGGATGCACGTGCTCGACGACCCCGCCTGGAACGCCCTCACCGGCCCGCACGCCGCCCTCGCCGTCGGGGACGACCGGGCCCGCCGCTACCTGCCGGACATGTCGCCGTTCGCGTCCGTCGCCGACCACGGCAGCGACGCCGACTGGGCCCGGCTCGCCGATCTCGTCGGGCCGGGCGCGACGCTGGGCGTGTTCGCCGACGCGGCGCCGGCAGGCTGGGAGGCCGTCGGCGGCCACGACTGCTACCAGTACGTGTTCGAAGGTGCGGACCTCCCGACGGCGCCCGCGCTCGGGGACGACGCGCGCCTCGTCCGGTTGGGGGAGGCCGACGTCGACGACGCGGTCGACCTTGTCGAGCGCACCCGGCCGGGCCCCTTCCTCCCGCGCACGATCGACTTCGGCGGCTACCACGGCGTCCGCGTCGGCGACCGTCTCGCCGCGATGGCGGGCCAGCGGATGCGCCCGGACGGCTGGTGCGAGGTCAGCGCGGTCTGCTCCGACCCGCAGTGGCGCGGCCGTGGCTTCGCCGTCCAGGTCATGCTCGCGGTCATGCGCGGCATCCTCGACCGCGGCGAGCGGCCGTTCCTGCACGTCGAGACCGGGAACCAGCGGGCGGTCGCGGTGTACGAGCGGCTGGGGTTCACCCGCCGCGCGCGGATGAACGTCCTCGTCTGCCGCAGCTCGGCGGCCGCGTAGCGCCCACATTCGGCCCGAATGTCGGGAAACCGGCCGCCATTCCCGCGATTCGTGCGGAATCCTCGGCGCGCTCGGCGCGCTCGGCGCGCTACGCAGGCGGCGCGACGCGCTACGCCGGCGGCGCGACGGGGGGCTTCGGGGGTTTCGGGTTCACTCTGCCGTCGATGGGGGCCGGGACGGTGCTTCCGTCGAGGGTGACCAACGCGGGAAGCGGCTGCCCGAGCGGTCCCGGCCACGGCTTGGGCGCGACCGGTGCCGGCCGCGGGCTGGGCGGCGTCGGCTGCGTGATCGCGCTCCCTGGCGCGGGCGGCACCGGCCTCCCGAGCCCCGGCTGCACCAGGTGCGCGAGCGACGGTGCGTCGTCCACGCGCGGCACCCCGAACGTGCCGAGCCCGAGCAGGTCGCAGATGGTCTTCGGGATGGACGCGTGCGAGTGCCACTCCGGGTCGATCGCTTGGGGGACCGCGCCGCCGAACATGAGCAGCGGGATGCGCGAGCCGCCGATGACCTGGAACCCGTCCGGGTGTATCGCGTCCGGCACCGTCTCGATCGCCGGCGTCGGCACCGAGTCGGCGTAGCCTCCCCAGTCGTCCCAGGTCAGGATGAAGACCGTCTCGTCCCAGCCGCCGCCGTCGATCACCGCCTGCACGCGCTGCCAGACGAGCCCCTGCCCCTTGGTCACGTAGTCGGGCGCGGGCGTCGCGGGCGGATGCTCGTCGTAGCCGGCAGGCGACCAGACGTAGCAGACGTCCGGCAGCGTCCCGCCCTTCGCCATCGGGATGAACTGGGACGGCGGGTGCACCTCGCTCGTCCCCGGCGCGGTGGACGTCGTCGTGTAGAACTTGACCGGGTAGCCGCCCTGGTCGGGGAATGCGCCCCAGCTCACGCCGGCCTTCTGCGCGACGCTGAAGATCGAGGGGATGTCCCAGACCGGGTGGGCGCCCACGAACGGCGGGTTCTTGAGCGTCGGCATCTGGCCGCCCACCGCCAGCATGTGGCCGGGCGTGGAGTTGGAGCCCGAGCCGAAATGGTGGTCGCTGAACACGAAGTTCTTGGCGAGCCAGCTGTAATAGGGGATGACCTGGTCGTTGTCGAGCTGCATGGGCTCGGCCGGGTAGTCGCCCATCGCATAGTGCACCCACGCGTTCCGGTCGTGAGGCTGGTCGAAGTCGGGCGCGCTGGTGCGCAGACTCCCGTGGTCGGCGACCTCGGCGCCCCACTCCGCGAGGGAGGGGAAGTAGAAGTCGGTTGTCTTGTTCTCCTGGATAAAGACGATCACGCGCTTCACCGCTGCCATGCGGACTACGCAAGCACGTGCGGGGGCGACGCGCCAGAGGGGGCGTGGATTCTGTGAGGGCCGCCGTCGAAAGCGTCCCCTCACCCCACCATCCCCGTCATCACCACCGCCCCCGCATCCGCCCCGGTCAGCGGCGCCAGCCCCCACGCCTCCTCGATCGTGCGCAGCAGCGAATAATGCGTGAACGGCGTAGCGACGACGGTGTGCGCCCGTGCCGCGGGCCCCGCGAACACGCACGCCACCACGTTGTCGCCCGAGTCCCCTTCGTCGAAGGTCACCACCAGCAGTGACCGCTGCGTCGTGAACGCCGGCGACGTCAGGATCGCCGAGACGTTCGCCTTCAGCCAGGCGTCGCCGGTCGCGACCGAGCAGTTGTGCATGTCGTTGCAGAGGTTCGGGCTGATGAAGGAGAACGCCGGGAGGGTCGACGCCGACGCGAGATCGCCCGCGAGGTCGGAGTACGGGACGTCGTGCGCGGCGCAGTACGCGGCCGACGAGGTCACGCTGGGGAAGTACAGGAACGGGTTGTGCTTGACCGCGTAAAGAGGGGTGTTCGCGGTCGTGCAGGGAGTGGGCATGCTCTCGGCGTACATCCGCCACGAACGGCCGGCGCGGTCGAGCGCCTGGGCGAGGTTCGGGCCGGTGATCAGGCAGGAGCCGCCCGGCGGGTTGCAGTCCGAGGTGATCCCGTCCGTCGTGCCGCTCGTCAGCGCCAGATAGTTCGGGAGGCTGGGGTGCGTCAACGCCGAGTACGCGGTGGCCAGCGCTCCCGCACGGGCGAGGGAGGTCAGGTAGGGGGCCTGCGGGTCGCCGATGACGGAGTGGGCCGGCTTGTTCTCGTCCACGATCACGACGATGTGCTGGATCGCGCTGGACGGGGAAGTCGGGGATGCCCGGGAGGGTGTGGGCGACGACGGCACGGCGGCGGGAGACGTCGGCGCGCGGCTCGGCACCAGGCCCGGCCCCCGATCGGCGGGCCGCCGGGTGCGCAGCCGGCGAGGGCGAGCAGCAGCGCCGCCGCGCATCCGGCCGCCAGCGCCCTCCCGGTCATGGCAGCACCGTACGCCGCGAGCCCGCGCGCGAGCCCACCGGATCGGGGCGGCTCAGCCCAGCGGTCCCTCGCAGCTCTCCCGCAGCAGCACCGTCACCGGCAGCTCCGTGCTCACCGGCTCCAGGTCGGGGTCGGTGACCCGGGCGACCATGGCGCGGACTGCGGCACGCCCGAGCTCCAGCATCGGCTGCATAACCGTCGTCAGCCGCGGAGCCGAGCGGTCGCCCTCGTCGATGCCGTCGAAGCCGGTGACGATGACGTCCTCCGGAACCCGCACGCCGGCCGGGCGCAGCGCGTCCAGGACGCCGAGGGCCATCTGGTCGTTGGCGCAGACCAGGGCGCGGGGGAGGCGGCCGCGTGCGATCAGGTCCTCCGCCACCGCGCGGGCGCGCTCGCGGGAGAACTCGCCGTGCAGCACCGGGAGCGCCGTCGGGTTGATGCCGCGGCCCTCCAGCGCGTCCGCGAAGCCGGCGTAGCGCTCGGCGTCGTCGGGAGAGTCGAACGGGCCGGTCAGGTACACGGGGTCGCGGATGCCGTGGTCGTCGATGAGGTGCTCGGTGAGGGCGCGCATGCCTTCCCGGTTGCGCACCGTGAGATGGTCGAAGTGGTCGCCGCGGCGCTGGCCGGCGAGGTACACCACCGGAATGGTCTCCCCGATGCGCTTCAAGACGTCGTGCGGAGCGCTCTGGGCGATGACGGCGAGGCCGTCGACCTTGCCTGCGAGATCGTTCAGGGTGAGCTCGACGCTCTCCGGGGAGCGGCCGCGCCCGACGCAGATCATCAGCGAGAAGCCCTGCCGCCACGCCTCGAGTTCGCAGCCGCGCAGCACCTCCTCGAAATACAGGTTGGCGGTGATGCCGTGGTCGGGCCGGGCGGGGTCGCGCCGGACCTCCACCGTGGCGGTGTCGCCGAGCTCCGGGTCGCTCAGGTCTTCGACCGCGTCGACGCCGGGCAGGAACAGGCCGAGCACGCCGGTGCGGCGGGCCGCGAGACCGCGGGCGCTGCCGCTCGGCACGTAGCGGAGCTCGCGGACCGCGGCGAGGACCCGCTCCTGGGTGGATGCGCGTACATCGGAGGGTCGCGTGAGGACGCGGGAGACCGTCGCGATGGACACTCCCGCGTGCGCGGCAACATCGTACACCGTCGGTTTTCTCGCCACGTTTTCCCCCGAAGTCATCTGTGAATCCGTTGTCAGAATCTCATTCTGGCACGGGGAGACTTATTTCGGGTGGGGTTGAAAGACTTTTCGTATGCGCTTACAGTGGCGGAGCACCAAGTCATTGTCGACTGAAGGGACCACACCGCGATGAACAAGTCCAGAACGCGCCTCCGGCGTTCACTCGTCGCCGTCGCCGCAGCAGCCTCACTGCTCGCGATGAGCGCTTGCAGCCTCCAGACCTCCGGGTCGAGCGGCAACTCGGGGGCCGCCAGCGGCTCCCTCCTCTTCGGGGCAGACGGCGGCAACCCGACGTTCGTCCGCAACTTCAACCCGTTCTCCCCGAACGCGCGCACCGGCGCGCACTACATGTACGAGCCCCTCCAGGTGGTGAACTCCATCGACGGCAAGGCCACGCCGTTCCTCGCGACGGGCGACAAGGTCGTCGACCCGAAGACGATCCAGTTCACGATCCGCAAGGGCGTGAACTGGTCGGACGGCACGCCGCTCACCCCGGCGGACGTCGTCTACACGTTCGACCTCATCAAGAAGACCTCGGCGCTCGACCTGCTCGGCCAGTGGCAGAACATCGACACGATCAGCTCGTCGGGCGACACCGTGACGTTCCACCTCAAGGCGCCGAACGTCCCCGCCGCGAGCATCATCGACCAGCAGATCATCGTCCCGGAGCACGTCTGGAAGACCGTCAAGGACCCGGTGACCTGGACCAATGAGAAACCGGTCGCCTCCGGCCCGTACGTCGTCGGCACCTTCGCGCCGAACCAGTACACGATGGTGAAGAACACCAAGTACTGGCAGGCGGACAAGGTCGCGGCGGAGAAGCTGGTGCTCCCGGCCTCCAACACCGGCCTCCAGCTCGTCAAGAACGGCTACGACTGGGCCTACTCGTTCATCGACAACGTGGACAAGACCTGGGTCGGCGCGAACAAGCAGCACAACAAGTACTGGTTCCCGCCCGGCGGCACCATCTCGCTGATCCCGAACCTGACCAAGGCCCCGTTCAACAACGTGGACTTCCGGATGGGCCTCAGCTACTCCCTGGACCGCAACAAGATCGCGCAGGACGCCGAGGAAGGCTACGTGAAGGCCGCGGGCCAGAACGGCCTGCTCCTGCCGAACGCGCAGCAGTGGCTCAACTCGTCGCTCCCCGATCAGGGCATGATCACGCAGGACACCCAGAAGGCGCTGGCCTCGTTCGCCAAGGCCGGGTACACCCAGCAGGGCGGCAAGCTCGTCAATGCCTCCGGGCAGCAGCTCGCTCTCACGATCACCACGCCGAACGGCTACACGGACTGGCTGCGCGGTGTGCAGGCCGTCCAGTCGCAGCTCCAGGCGATCGGGATCCAGGTCACGATCGACCAGCCGCAGCCGGCCGCCTACACGCAGGCGCAGAACAACGGCGACTTCCAGCTCCTGATGGGCGCGTTCGGCGGCGCCGGCAGCGTGTACCAGGACTTCAACACGCTGATGAGCAGTGAGTTCGTCAAGCCGGTCGGCACCTCCGCCTCCGGCAACTTCGAGCGGTTCAGCGACCCGCAGGTGGACAACCTTCTCCAGCAGCTCCGGTCGGCCACCTCCACGAGCGACCAGAAGAAGTACATCGACCAGCTCCAGGAGGTCATGTACAACAAGGTCCCCGTGATCAGCATGTTCTACGGCGGCCTCTGGGGCCTGTTCAGCGACAAGAGCTTCACCGGCTGGCCGAGCGCGAGCGACCCGTACGCGACTCCGGCCACCTGGACGGAGAACTCGCTGCTGATCCTCACCCACCTCACGAAGGCGAAGTGATCGCAGGCCGGTCGCGGGCGTCGTCCGCGACCGGCCCCGATCCCGCCTCCCCGAAAACGGAAAGGAGGTCGTCGTGCGCTATCTGCTCGGAAAGCTGGGACTCTTCGTCCTCACCTTGTGGGCCGCCGTCACGGTCAACTTCATCCTGCCGCGACTGATGCCCGGCTCGCCGGCGGACGCGGCGATCGCCAAGCTCAGCCAGAACGGCCCGGTCTCGCCCGCGATGCGCGCGTCGATCGAAGCCCAGCTGGGCGTGCCGACCGGCAGCCTCTGGGACCAGTACGTGACGTACCTGAACCAGATCGTCCACTTCGACTTCGGGCCGTCGTTCAGCTACTTCCCGCAGTCCGTCTCCAGCCTGATCGGCGCGGCGCTGCCGTGGACGCTCGTCCTGGTCGGCACCGTCACGATTCTGGCGTTCGTGCTGGGGACGCTGCTCGGCGTGCTGGCGGCGTGGAAGCGCGGCACGGCCCTGGACACCGTCCCGACCGTCGGCGGGCAGTTCCTCTCGGCGTTCCCGTACTTCTGGATCGCTCTGCTGCTGCTGTTCTTCCTCGGCTACGTGGCCGGGTGGTTCCCCACCAGCGGCGCGTACTCGCAGACGGCGACCCCGAACTGGAGCTGGGACTTCTTCACCGACGCGCTGTACCACGGCATCCTGCCGGGCCTGACGATCCTGCTGACCGCGTTCGGCGGCTGGATCATCGGGATGCGCAACACGATGGTCAACACGCTCGGCGAGGACTACGTGACCTTCGCGGAGGCCAACGGCTTGCGCACGCGCACCGTCGCGCTGCGCTACGCCGCCCGCAACGCCCTGCTGCCGCAGTTCACCTCGTTCGGCATGGTGCTGGGCGGCGTGGTCGGCGGCTCCCTCCTGGTGGAGACCGTCTTCGCGTACCCGGGCGTCGGCCTCCTCCTCTTCCACGCGGTGACCAACCAGGACTACCCGCTGATGCAGGCGCTGTTCCTCATCATCACGGTGAGCGTCCTGATCGCGAACTTCCTCGTGGACATCCTGTACGGCGTGCTCGACCCGAGGACAAGACGATGACCCACGAAGAACAGCTCACACAGCCACCGACCACGACGTCCGTCCGCGCGTCGGAGGTCGCAGCCGCCGCAGCGAGCGAGCAGAAACGCTGGAACCCGTTCCGCGTCCTCGGGCGCGCCGTCGGCACCATCTGGTCCGAGCCGAAGGCCCGCTTCGGCGTCGTCCTGCTGCTGCTCTTCATCCTGATGGCGATCTTCGCGCCGCTGATCGCGCCCTACGACCCGCACGACACGTCGTTCCCGCACAATCAGGACGGCAGCGCCGCGCACCTGCTCGGCACCACCGGCGTCGGCCAGGACGTGCTGTCGCAGCTCATCTGGGGCGCCAGGGTGTCCGTCTCGGTCGCGCTGGTCGCCGGCCTGCTGAGCACCATCGTCGCGATCCTGGTCGGGCTGAGCTGGGGTTACGTCCGGGCGTTCTGGGGTGAGGGGGTCGGCTTCGTCGTCAACCTGTTCCTGGTGATCCCGTCGCTGCCGCTCATGATCGTGATCGCCGCGTACCTGCATAACGGCGGTATCGCCGTGATCGTGTTCGTCGTCGTGGTGACGGGCTGGGCGTGGGGCGCCCGTGTGCTGCGCTCGCAGACGCAGACCCTCCGCTCGCGCGACTTCGTCACCGCGGCGAAGTTCAGCGGCGAGAGCCCGAGCCGGATCGTGTTCCGGGAGATCCTGCCCAACATGACGTCGCTGATCGTGGCGAGCTTCTTCGGCGCGGCGACGGCGGCCATCCTGGCGGAGGCCGGCCTGGAGTTCCTGGGCCTCGGCGACCCGAACACGGTGAGCTGGGGAACCATGCTCTTCTGGGCGCAGAACAGCAACGTGCTGCTCACCGGCCAGTGGGTGCAGCTCTTCGCGCCCGGTTTCATGATCGCGCTGTTCGCCGTCTCCATGACGTTCATCAACTTCGGGGTCGACGGGCTCAGCAACCCGCGTCTGCGCGAGAGGAAGGCAGCACGATGAGTCTGCTGAAGGTCGAAGATCTGTCCGTCGTCTACGACGAGGACAAGGGCCGCTCGTTCGAGGCGGTCAAGCACGTCGACTTCGAGCTCGACCAGGGCGAGTTCGTCGGCCTGGTCGGCGAGTCCGGGTCGGGCAAGTCCACGCTCGGCTACGCGCTGACCCGGCTGTCCAAGCCGCCGGCGCGGATCGCGGGCGGCCGCATCCTGTTCGACGGCACCGACATCGCCGCGCTCTCCATCGAGGAGGTGCGCACCCAGCGCCGGGGCGGCTTCGCCATGGTGCTGCAGTCGGGCATGAACGCGCTCAACCCGGTGCGCACCATCCGCAACCACTTCCTGGATATCTTCGCCGCGCACGGCCACGTGCCGCCGCGGGAGCGGGCCGCCCGCGCGGAGGAGCTGATCGCGAAGGTGGAGCTTCCGGAGTCCACGCTCTCCCGCTATCCCGGCGAGCTCTCCGGCGGGATGCGCCAGCGCGTCTCCATCGCGCTGGCCCTCGCGCTCGAGCCGCGGCTGATGGTGTTCGACGAGCCGACCACCGCTCTCGACGTGCTCGTGCAGCACGCCGTGATGAACACGATCCGCCAGCTCCAAGCGTCGGAGAACTTCACCGCGATCCTGATCAGCCACGACCTCGGTGTCGTGCTGGAGGCGACGCAGCGTGTGCTGGTCATGCACGACGGCGTGATCGTGGAGGACGCCCCGAGCGCCCGCATCCTGAACGCGCCGGAGCACCCGTACACGCAGATGCTGCTGAGCCACTACGGCGACCCGCGCGCCGCCGAGGTGACCGTGCCCGGGCTGGAGCGGCGGCAGGAGGGCGCTGCCCGGCCGGCGCCGGTCACCGCCGCGGTCTCGGGCGCGCGGACCACGGGCAACGCCGCGCGCCAGCGCATCGGAGCCCGCGAGCCGATCGTGGTCTCCGACCTCGTGAAGATCTACCCGAAGGGGCGGCGCGGCAGCGCCACGCGCGCCGTCGACAACGTGTCCTTCACTCTGGAGCCCGGGATGTCGATGGCGCTCGTGGGCGCAAGCGGCAGCGGCAAGTCGACCATCGCCAAGATGATCACCGGCGTGGAGCGGCCGACCTCGGGCACGATCGCGTTCGGCGACGTCCGCATCGACACCCTCCGCGGCCGGCGCGCACTGAAGCAGCTCCACTCGGAGGTGCAGATGGTGTTCCAGGACCCGTACGCGGCGCTCAACCCGCTGCACACCGTGGAGTACATCCTGACCCGGCCGGTCGAGAACTTCACCGGCCTGCGTGGCAACGCCGCCCGGATGCGCGTGCTCGAGCTCCTCGAGACGGTCGGGCTCACGCCGGTCGAGAAGTACGCCACCCGGCTGCCCCACCAGCTCTCCGGCGGCCAGCGCCAGCGTGTGGTCATCGCCCGGGCGCTCGCCAGCGACCCGCAGGTGATCATCGCCGACGAGCCGGTCTCGATGCTCGACATGTCGCTGCGCGCCGGCGTGCTCGCGCTGCTGGAGGAGCTGCGCCGCACCCGCGGGGTGAGCATGCTCTACATCACCCACGACCTGCTCAGCGCGCGGCTCGTCACCGACCGGATCATGGTGCTCGACAAGGGCGTGGTGGTCGAGCGCGGGGACACCGCCGAGGTGCTGCAGCGCCCGCAGGACGACTACACGGTGCGGCTCCTCGACGCGGTGCCCACGCCGTCGCGGGGCTGACCTGCCGTTCCCGACCCGACTCCCGACCGACGACACCGCTCCCGACCCACCAACACCAAGGAGAACTCTGTGCTCACCTTTCCCGACGGCTTCCTCTGGGGCGCCGCGACCGCCGCGCACCAAGTGGAGGGCAACAACGTCAACAGCAACTGGTGGGTCATGGAGCACGCGCCCGGCACGCCGATCGTGGAGCCGAGCGGCGACGCCGCCGACCACTACAACCGGTACCCGGAGGACCTCCGGCTGCTCGCCGACGCCGGCCTGAACAGCTACCGCTTCTCGGTGGAGTGGGCGCGCATCGAGCCGGAGCGCGGTTTCGTCTCGCGCGCGAACCTCGACCACTACCGGCGGATGATCGACGCGTGCCTCGACCTCGGCCTGGAGCCGGTCGTCACGCTGATGCACTTCACCGTGCCGCGCTGGATGGACGCGGCCGGCTTCTGGCGCAACCCGGAGGCCCCGGACCTGTTCGCGCGCTACACGGAGACCGTCCTGCCGATCCTCCAGGACGGCGTGCGCTACGTATGCACGATCAACGAGCCGAACATCGCCGCGATGCTGGCCGGTGGGGAGAAGGCGGAGAACCTCGTCGCCTACGGCCTCCCGAACCCCGACCTCCACGTCGCCGACGCGCTGCTCGCCTCCCACCGGCGCTCGCGCGAAGTGCTGTCGTCCGTGACCGGCCTGCAGAGCGGCTGGACGATCGCCACACAGGACTTCATCCCCACGGACGAGCCGGGCTCGGCCGAGATGCTGCACGAGTACGGCTACCCGCGCGACGACTGGTACCTGGAGGAGTCCGCCGGTGACGACTTCGTGGGCGTGCAGGCGTACACCCGCACCTTCATCGGGCCGGAGGGGCCGCGTCCCGTCGCGGAGGACGCCGAGACGACGCTGACCGGATGGGAATACTTCCCGCACGCGGCCGCCGACGGCATCCGCTCGGCGTGGGAGAAGAGCGGGCACACCCCGATCATGGTCACCGAGAACGGCATCGCGACGTCCGATGACCGCCGCCGCATCGACTACACCGAGGCGTCGCTGCGCGCCATCCACGAGACCATCGCCGAGGGGGTGGACGTGCGCGGCTACCTGCACTGGAGCGCCCTGGACAACTACGAATGGGCCAGCGGGTACCGGCCGACGTTCGGGCTCATCGGGGTGGATCTGGAGACCTTCGAGCGCACCCCCAAGCCGTCGCTCGGCCGGCTCGGCTCGATCGCGCGGCAGAACGGGCTGTGAGCACGGTGCCCGGACTCCCGACCCGCCTGGCCGGATCGCGCATCCTGATCGACGGCGAGCCCCGGATGGTGCTCGCCGGGGAGGTGCACTACTTCCGGGTGCCGCGCCGCGAGTGGGCGGACCGCCTCCGGGCGGCCCGGGACGCCGGGCTCAACGCCGTCGCGTCGTACATCCCGTGGATCTGGCACGAGCTGCCCGACGGCACGGTCGACCTCACCGGGGCGACGCGGCCGGAGCGCGATCTGGGCGCCTTCATCGACCTCTGCGCCGAGCTCGGGCTGTGGTTCATCGCGCGGCCGGGGCCGTTCCAGATGGCCGAGCTGAAGAACGAGGGCATCCCGTTCCGGGTGCTGCGCGAGCATCCCGAGCTGCGCCAGCTCGGCTGGGACGGGGAGCCGGGCTCGACCCACTCGCTCGACTACCTGGCCCCGGCGTTCCTGGCGGAGTCGGCGGCCTGGTTCGCCGAGGCGCTGCCGGTGATCGCCGAGCGGCAGCGCGAGCACGGCGGTCCGGTGATCGCCGTACAGCTCGACAACGAGGTCGGGATGCTCGACTGGGTGTCGAACACCCCCACGCTGACCGGTGAAGCGCTGCGGGCGTTCGGCGAGTGGTCCGGCGACGACCTCGACCCGCGCACCGGTGCTGCGGGCACCAACCGGGAGCTCGCGCTGCACCAGGAGCTCGGCCGTTTCGTGCGCAGCCGCTACGCCGCATACCTGCAGCGACTGGAGGACTGGGCGCGGGAGGCCGGGATCACCGCGCCGCTGCTGATCAACGTCCACGGAACGGATGCCGGCCGCGGACTGACGTTCCCGATCGGGATCAGTCAGCTCGCGCAGGCGTACCGCGGCAGGCCGGGTGTCGCCGGCGGCACCGACATGTACCTCGGTGAGCTGACCGTGACCGACGCCGCCGACCTCTACGTCGCGAACGCCTTCACCGCCGCCGTGAACGATGCCGACCAGCCGCTGACCGCGCTGGAGTTCGACGCCGGCAGCGGCGACTACAGCGAGGATCTCGCCCAGCTCGTCTCGCCGGAGGCGACGGTGCTGAAGACGCTGCTGGACGTGGCGCAGGGCACCCGGCTGATCAATTACTACCTGTTCGCGGGCGGGATGAACCCGCTGCTCGACGAGCCCGTGGGCGACGGCAACGACCGCATCTCCTTCACCGGCGAGCGGCACGGGTTCGCGGCGCCGCTCGGGCCGGAGGGCGAGCCGTCCGCGGGGCTCGACGGCGTCGTGGAGGCGGCGCGCACCGTGGGGGAGCACGCCGCGCTGTTCGCGACAGCGACCCAGCTCACCGACGATCTGGTGCTGGGCTTCGTCGCCGACCACTACCTCACCGAGTACCGGCATCCCGCGGCCGCTCGTCGCGCGGAGCAGGTGCGCGACCGGGAGCGGCACCGCGGCCTCGGTGTGCGGCAGACCCTCGCCCGCGCGCTCGTGTTCGGCGGCTGGAGTTTCCGGGCGCTCGATCTGCAGGCCGCCGCCGGCAGCGACGCGGCGTGGAGCGCCGGCGCGCCCGCCGACACCCGGGACGGGCGGGACCGCGAGCTCATCGTCCTGGCGACGGGGCGCGAGCTCGGCCGCGGCGTGCAGGAGTTCCTGGCCCGGCACCTCGCCACCGGAGGCCGCCTGCTGCTCGCCGGAGACCTCCCCGCGGAGGACGTCGACGGCTCGCCGTGCACCGTCCTCGCCGACGCGCTCGGCGTGACCGGCGCGGGCGTCGTGGTGGAGAGCATGCACGCCGACCGGCAGTACTTCCCGAGCGTCCGGGCGGTCGGCCCGCTCGCCGAGTACGGTGAGCGGGAGGTCCGCGTGACCCGGGCCCAGCTCCTCGCCGGGGCGGGCGAGACGCTGCTGCGCGAGTCCGGGAGCGGCCTCCCGGCGGCGATGCGCGTCGAGACGTCCGGAGGCGGGGTCGCAATCGTGCTCGGCGCCGACTATCCCGTCCACGCCGGTTTCTGGCGGTCGCTGCTGGCGACGGTCGGCGCGCGACAGCGCCTGGAGCTCGGGGCCGATCGCGTCGGTGCGGTCGCCGTCCCTGTCGCGAACGAGGAGGCCGCCGCCGTGGTCGCGATCAACGTCGCTCCCTACCCGGTGACGCTGCGTCCCGTGCTCGACGGCGTCGCAGTGAGTGCCGAGCCGGTCGTGCTTCCGGCCCGTGGACACCGCGTGCTTTCCGTGTCGTGATCCGTCCCGCGGGTGAACTTCGGGACCCGCTGTTGCGCCGGAGCACCCTCGATGCCACTATTTACTGAACGATCGGTAAGGAACGAGGAGGTTCCGTGGGTGGTGCGCACAGGAGCTCAGCGTCACTCCGGCCCATGATGCTCCGGGACCGCGCCTCCGCGGCCCTCGGCATGGTGGTCGAGAAGGACGAGCCGGGCGAGGCGATCGTCAGTATGACGGTTCGCGAGGACATGACCAACGGTTTCGCCATCACGCACGGGGGCCTGGTGTTCGCGCTCGCCGACACCGCCTTCGCGATCGCCTGCAACGAGGACGAGCGGGTGACCGTCGCGGCCGGCGCCGACATCGCCTTCCTGAAGTCGACCCGGGCCGGTCAGACCCTCACCGCGCGGGCCGTGCGCCGCACGGTGGTCGGCCGCACCGGCGTCTACGACGTCACCGTGACCGACGAGACCGGCGACGTCGTCGCGGAGTTCCGCGGCCGCTCGCTCACCACCAACCGGTCGGCCGTCGAGCACGGCGGCACGACCGAATGACACCGTAAGGACACCATGTCGACGACGACACCGGCCCCTGCCGCCCCAGACCTGGGCGAGATCGACCCTGTGGCGATCACCCGCGACGAGCTCCGCGACCTCCAGTTGAAGCGTCTGCAGTGGACGGTGCGGCACGCCTACGAGAACGTGCCGCTCTACCGGGCGAAGTTCGACGCCGCCGGTGTGGGCCCGGGCGACATCCGGTCGCTGGAGGACGTCGTCCGTCTGCCGTTCACGACCAAGGAGGACCTCCGGTCGACCTACCCGTTCGGGATGTTCGCGGTGCCGATGGACGAGGTCCGCCGCATCCACGCCTCGTCCGGGACGACCGGGAGACCCACCGTGGTCGGCTACACGCAGGGCGACCTCGACCGCTGGGCCGGCCTGGTCGCGCGCTCGCTCCAGGCCGCGGGGGTCGCCGCGGGCTGGAAGGTCCACAACGCCTACGGCTACGGGCTGTTCACCGGCGGTCTCGGCGCGCACGCGGGCATCGAGCGGCTCGGCGCGACCGTCATCCCGATGTCGGGCGGCCAGACCGCCCGGCAGGTGCAGCTCATCCACGACTTCGAGCCGGACGCGATCATGTGCACGCCCAGCTATCTGCTGACCATCGCCGATGCGATCGAGGCCGCAGGGCTCGACCCGCGCGGGACGTCGCTGAAGGTCGCGATCCTCGGCGCCGAGCCGTGGACGAACGAGCTGCGCGCCGAGATCGAGCGCCGCCTCGGCCTCGACGCGGTCGACATCTACGGGCTCAGCGAGGTGATGGGCCCGGGCGTCGCAAGCGAGTCGGTCGTGACGAAGGACGGCCCGCACGTCTGGGAGGACCACTTCCTGCCCGAGGTCATCGACCACGAGACCGGGTTGTCGGTGGCCGACGGGACGACCGGCGAACTGGTCTTCACGTCGCTGACCAAGGAGGCGTTCCCGGTCATCCGCTACCGCACGCGCGACCTGACCCGGCTGCTGCCCGGCAGCGCCTACCCGGCACTGCGCCGCATCGAGAAGATCACCGGTCGCGACGACGACATGATCATCCTGCGCGGCGTCAACCTGTTCCCGACCCAGATCGAGGAGCTCGTCCTCGGCATCGAGACGCTGACGCCGCACTTCATCCTCGAACTGCGCAAGGACGGCCGGATGGACGCGCTCACCGTGCGGATCGAGCGTCATCCCGAGCTCGACCGCGAGGTCTGCGAAGCGGCCACGCAGGTGCTCCGGCAGAAGATCAAGGTGCACATCGGTACGACCGTGGACGTGGCGCTCGCCGAGCCGGGCGAGCTGCCGCGGAGCGAGGGCAAGTACAAGCGGGTGTACGACTACCGCTGAGGCCGCTCCGGTCGCCCTCCCGCGTGCTCGGCCGGCAGGAACACGCCGAGGGCGCGCGCGACGCGCCGTAGTGTCTGCTTGAGCTGTTCGAGCTCGTCGTCGTCCAACCCGAAGTCGACTGCGGCCTCGGCGTCCAGCGTTTCGTGCTGGACGGTGCGGAGGAGCTCGGCTCCGGCCGGCGTGAGGGAGACGTCGAGCCGCCTGCCGTGTACCATGCTCTGCGTCCGGCTGACCAGCCCGCGATCCAGAAGACGTGCGATCGCCGCGGACATCGACTGCGCGGTCACGCCGGAGCGGTCGGCGAGCTGCGCGCCGGTCAGGGTGCCGGGGTGCTCGACATCGAGCTGCGCGAGCGCCGACAGCTGCGCGGGGGTGAGCCCGTAGTCGCGCAGCCGCTGGTCGAGGCGGTGCGCGAGCGCTCCGTCGATGCGCCGGACGAGGTAGGTCAGCCGATCGCCGAAGTCGCGCGGGCCGTGGATGTTCTGCTCGGGCATGTCTTGCACTGTATCAGTCAACTTATATAAGCTGACTGACATAGCCGTTAGGAGACTCCCATGTCTTTCGCATCCGTCCGCTTCCCCACCGACGACGTCCCCGGCCTGGTGGCGTTCTACGAACAGGCCCTCGGCGTCCCCGCACGCTGGGCGAACGACCAGTTCGCCGAGCTCGTCACGTCCCGCGGCGCGATCGCGATCAGCGCCACCGCGCTGACGGACCGCTTCGCCGCCGCCTCGGTCGCCCCGCGCGCGAACGCCGGCCTGATGCTGGAGTTCCTGGTCGACGATGTCGACGCCGAGCGGGACCGCATCGCATCCCTCGCCGGCGGTCTGGTGATGGAGCCGACCACGCTGCCGTGGGGCAACCGCTCGATGCTGTTCCGGGACCCGGACGGGACGGTGATCAACTTCTTCACCCCGGTGACGCCGGAGGCGAGGGCGCGGTTCGGGGGGAGGTAGTGCCCTACAGCCCCTCCGCCACCGCCGCTGCCGCGTGCAGCCACGCCCTCCGCGTCCGCGGCGCCAGCGTGTCGAACGCCAGCCGACCGCCGTGCATCTCCGGGTCGAACGGAATGGTGACCGCACGCCGAGCCAGCGGCTCGAACCCTTTGGCGACGCGGGTCACGTTCGACTCCGGGCCGGTGCGCTCCGACTGGGACACGATCACGACCGCGTCCCGCGCCAGGCGGGCCGACTGCGCGTCGCGCTGCATCAGCGCCTCCAGCAGGAGGGCGCCGGCCTCCGCGTGCTCGCCGAGGGCCGTCGTCGCGATGACGAGCTGGTCGGTGTGGTCGATCATCCGGAGCCAGCGCTCGGCCGACTCGTCGTTTCCGCTGTCGATGATCACCAGGCGGTAGAACTTCGTCGCCACCTGGTGGAGGCGGTCGAAGTCGGCGGTCGAGATGCGCTGCTGGGTCGCCAGCATCGTCGGGTTGGAGCGGAGCACGTCGTACTTGTCCGCGTTCTGGTGGTGGACGAAGTGACCGATGTCGGCGCTGCGGGCCTCGGCCGACAGAAGCTGGTCCGCAGCGGGCAGCAGCGACTGGAGCGTCGCGTCGTGGTCGTCCTGCTCCGTGCGCCAGCCGAGCGTGCCGCGAGTCTCGTTGTTGTCCCAGGCGAGCACGCCGGAGCCGCCGTTGCGGGCGAACACGGCCGACAGCAATGCGGTGGTCGGCGTCTTGTTGGCGCCGCCCTTCCCGTTCACGATCGCGATGGTGCGCGGGCCGGCCCAGTGCCGGCTCACCGCGTCCAACTCCTCGCGCTCCTTCAGCTCCGCCGCTGATGGCGACATCGGGATGCCCGCACGCGAGAGCGCGCCGCGGAAACCGGAACGCGCCAGGTCGGGGCGCGGCTTCTCCACGTGCAGGAACGACGTCCGCTCGGGCGAGCGCGGCACCAGCTCGACGGGCTCGGGCCGGGTGACGGGGGAGGTGCTCACTGGCTTGGCCGGAGCAGGCCGGCCCTGCGCCTCGGGCTGAGCCACCGGCAGCGGCACAGGCGCGGTCGGCTTCGACGAACCGAGCAAGTCGGTGAACGGCGTCGGATCGGCCTCGCGGCCGCCGGCGCCGAGCAGGTCGTTGAACGCGGCGGGCTCCGGATGATGTGCGGCGTTGCGCACATCGGCGAACGGCACGGGCTCGGCCATGCTCTCGGCGGCCAGCTCCTCCTCGTCGCCGATGGAGCCGTCCGGGTGCACCACCAGCAGCCAGTCGCCCTCCTCGTCGGAGACCGTCAGCTGCACGGGGTGCCCGGCGTTCGCAGCGATCTCGCCGACGCGCCCGAGCACGACCTCCCGCAACCGCTCGGTGGTCGCCTCGGAGAACCACTCCGGCGACCCGTCGACCAGCAGCTCACCGGTCGCGTCGGGATCGAGGCGCACGCTGAGGTGCGGGGGCAGGGGCAGGTTGAGGGCCACGGGACTCCTTCCGCGGTCCGCGCGGAAAGAGAACGCAGACCGAAGGTGGACAGTAGACCGGTCGGCCCGCACAGTACACCCGCACTCAGGGGACTGCCAGGCGACGGCCGGCCACGCCGTCGCCTGGCGCGCAGTCAGTGCGCGACGACTGGTTCCGCCTCGGTCGCCGACGCCGCCGCGCCCGCCTCCACTGCCGGTCGGCGCCGCCGGTACAGCAGCGCCGACAACGCCGCGCCGAAGGCGAAGAACCCGGCGCTCCACCAGTACGCGGTCGAGTAGCTGTGCACCGCCGCCTCCTGGATGACGTGCGGCGTGGGCGGCAGGTGCGCCGACAGGTAGTCGGTCAGTGCGGTCGCCGCGAGCGTGTTGAGCAGCGCGGTGCCGATCGAGCCGCCGACCTGCTGGCTCGTGTTGACGAGCGCCGAGGCGACGCCGGCGAAGTGGCGGTCGACGCCGAGGGTCGCCGTCTGGATGGCCGCCGGCATGATCGAGCCCATGCCGACGCCCATGACCATGAGTGCGGAGAGGATCTCGGTGCCGTAGTTCGCGCTCACGCCGAGGCGGGTGAGCAGCAGCATCCCGGAGCCCGCGATCACCATGCCGATCGGGACCATGACCTTCGGCCCGAACCGCGGAACGAACAGGTTGGTCGAGAATTGCGCGGCGATGACCAGCATGACGATCATCGGCAGGAAAGCCAGGCCGGTCTGGATCGGTGTGAACTTCAGCGTCGTCTCGAGGTAGTAGGTGACGAACAGGAAGATGCCGAACATCCCGGAGCCGGCGATGAGGATCGAACTGTAGGAGGCGCCCCGGTTGCGGTCGAGGACGATGTGCAGCGGCAGGAGCGGGTGCGCCGCCTTGCGCTGCCAGAGCACGAAGGCGATCAGCAGCACGCCGGCTGCGGCGAGGAAGCCCCAGGTCAGCGGCGAGTCCCAGCCGTCGCTCTCGGCGTTCGCGAAGCCGTAGACGAGCGAGAACAGCGCCCCCGAGACCAGGATCGTGCCCGGGATGTCGAGCTTCGGCCGCGGGCCGGTGCGGTGGCCGGCGGTGACGAAGACCGTCGCGAGGATGATCGCCGCGATGGCGATGAAGACGTTGATGTAGAGGTTCCAGCGCCAATTGAACTGCTCGGTGAGGATGCCGCCGAGCAGCAGGCCCACCGCTCCGCCGGCCCCGGCGATCGCGCCGAAGATGCCGAAGGCGCGGGCGCGCTCCTTCGGGACGGTGAACGTGGTGGTGAGCACCGCGAGAGCGGTCGGGGCCAGGAGCGCGCCGAACGCGCCCTGCAGCGCCCGGGCGCCGACGAGCATCCCGAAGGTGCCGGCCGCGCCGCCCAGCGCGGAGGCCCCGGCGAAGCCGATCAGGCCGATGATGAAGGCGCGCTTCCGTCCGATCAGGTCGGAGATGCGGCCGCCGAGCAGCAGGAGGCTGCCGAAGGCGAGCGAGTAGGCGGTGACGATCCACTGCCGGTCGGCGTTGGAGAAGCCGAGGTCCGCCTGGGCGGACGGGAGGGCGATGTTGACGACGGTCGAGTCGAGCACGACCATGAGCTGGGCCATCGCCACGGTGACGAGCGTCCACCAGCGCCGGGAGTGCGGACCGCCGCCGTCCGGCGCTGCCGGCGCGACCGAGGGAGAAGGGGAAGTCTGGGTCATGCGGGACAGCATATACGAAACTCAGCAGTTTCGGATCTCCCGAGTTCTAAAATTAACCTTAGAATGGTCAGGAAGACATCACAAGACCCGACGTCACCCGTCGCAGACACACTCAGGGGGAAGGCCGCAATGACGCAGCTCGACGCCACCGGCTCCGCGTCCAAGCTCGGCCGGAAACGCGATCACACCCGCGATGCCGACATTCTCGACGCCGCGCTGGAGGTCCTCGCCGAGACCGGCTACGACCGCATGACGATGGACATGGTCGCCGCGCGCGCCAAGGCGGGCAAGGCGACCGTCTACCGGCGCTGGGCGTCCAAGGGCGAGCTCGTGGTCGAGGCCGTCGCGTGCATGAAGAAGAACGCGATCGACTTCGAGCACCTGCCCGACACGGGCACGCTGCGCGGCGACCTGGTCGCGATGATGAAGCCGCACACGATCGAGGACGGCGAGCGCAAGCTCCAGATCATGGCCGGCCTCACGTCGATGCTCGCCCGTGACCCCGACCTGGTGGACGCGGTGACGGCCGCGATCGTGGAGCCGCGCGCCTCCCTCAACCGGCTGTTCATGCACCGGGCGATCGAACGCGGCGAGATCCCGGCCGACACGGACGTCGAGACGCTGGCGATGATCGTGCCGTCGATGACGGCCTACCGGGTGCTCATCCTGCAGCAGCCCGTCGACCGCGAGTACTTGCTGTCGTTGATCGACGGCGTGCTGCTCCCGGCCGTGGGAATCCGGCCGGGAGCCTGAGCGGCGTTACCGCCGGTCGAACCGTGCGCCCTCCGGCTTGGACGGCATCACGTAGAAGACCAGCAGGATGATCCAGCCGACGAGCGGGATGAAGCCGAGGAAGAAGAACGGCCCGGCGAGGTTGGCGTCGTGCAGGCGGCGCCAGATCAGTGCGAGGCTCGGCACCAGGATGGCCAGGCCCCAGATGATGTAGACGACGATCAGGATCCAGCCGATCGGGCCGTAGCCGCGGCCGCCGTTGCCGATGGTGCCGAGCGTCGTCAGCAGGATCGAGTAGACGATGGCGATGAGCACGGCGAACAGGTACCACCACCAGAACTCGCTGCGGCTGGCCCGGCCGGTGAAGTCGGCGTACTTCTTGAAGAACCGGCGGATGGCGTCGCCGAACGAGGCGCCGTACAGCGGCTGGTCGAGGGGTGCGGAGGCGGGGCTCTGCGGTGCGGTCATGGTGGATCCTTTCGAGCAAGGTCGTGGCTGTCGTCGAGATGGAGCGGCGCCAGTCAATCGCATCCGAGCGGGCTGGGAGGCGCGTGGGTCGCGGCGTGTCGCGCAGGGACATTCGTGACGAATGTCCCCTATGGGACGCCGTTTCGCGACATTCGTGACGAATTTCAGGGCGCGCGATGCCGTGTGAGGATCAGGTGCGCCACCATCGCGGTCCACCCCGTTTGGTGCGACGCGCCGAGCCCTTGCCCGGTGTCGCCGTCGAAGTACTCGTAGAAGAACACGTTGTCCTTCCAGCGCGGGTCCGCCGACAGCAGCGGGTAGCGCGCGTCGGACGGCCGCCGCCCGTCCGGGCCGGGCAGGAACAGAGAGATCAGCCGCCGGGCGAGGTCGTCGGCCGCCTCTCCCGGGGTGAGGGCGTTGCCGGAGCCCAGCGGGTCCTCGATGCGGACGCCCGCCTCGCCGTGCGACTGGTAGTGCTGCAGCGCCGCGACCAGCAGCGCGTTGAGCGGGAACCAGACCGGGCCGCGCCAGTTGGAGTTCCCGCCGAACAACCCGGTCGTGGACTCCGCGGGCTCGTAGTCCACCGAGGCCTTCACGCCGTCGACCTCCACCGTGAAGGGATGCTCGCGGTGGTAGGCGGAGACGCCCCGGATGCCGTGGTCGCTGAGCAGCCCAGCGGGGTTGAAGACCTGCTTCAGGATGCGCGTCAGCCGCTCCGGCGACACCAGCGCGAGGAGATAGACCTGCTCCGTCCCGATCGTCCGCCGGTGGAAGGCCTCGGCGAGCTCCGGATGCTTCGTCAGGTACTGGTTCAGGATGCGGCGGAACTCGGGGAGCGTCCGCACGCCAGGCTCGTCGTAGGCGAGCGACGCCACCACGGGCACCAGTCCGACCAGCGAGCGCACCTTGAGCGGGACGTCCCTGCCGTCGGCGAGGTGCAGCACGTCGTAGAAGTAGGCGTCCTGGTCGTCCCACATCCCGGAGTTGTTGGCCGAGCCGGCGATGCGGAGGAACTGCTCGCCGAACTTCACGGCGACGTCCTCGTACACGTCGTCTTGGCGGGCGAGCCGCAGCGCGATCTCCAGCAGGTCGAGCGCGTAGGTCGCCATCCAGCCCGTCGAGTCGGCCTGCTCGATGGTCCCGACCGCGGGCGGCAGCGTCGAGCGGTTCAATGGCGCGATGTTGTCGAGGCCCATGAAGCCGCCCTCGAAGAGGTCGTCCTCGTCGGCGTCCTTGCTGTTCGTCCACCACGTGTAGTTGATCAGCAGCTTGTGCAGGATGCGGGCGAGGAAGCCGAAGTCGGTGCCGCCGTCGATGAGGAACACCTGGATCGCGGCCCACGCGTGCGTCGGCGGGTTCACGTCCGAGAAGTTCCACTCGTAGGCGGGAAGCTGGCCGTTCGGGTGCATGTACCACTCGCGCAGCAGCAGCACGAGCTGCCCCTTCGCGAACGCGGGATCGATGTGCGCCATCGTCACGCAGTGGAAGGCGAGGTCCCAGGCCGCGAACCACGGGTACTCCCACGGGTCGGGCATCAGGATGACGTCGTCGGCGTCGAAGTGCCGCCACTGCCCGTTGCGCACGGAGGCCCGGCCCGCGGGCGGCGGCGGGCCGGCGGGGTCGCCGTCCAGCCACTTGTCGACGTTGAAGTGGAAGTACTGCTTCGACCAGAGCAGGCCGGCGAAGGCCTGGCGCAGCACGCGCGCCTCGTCAGGGTCGGCCGGGGCGTTCTCCAGGCCGGCGTAGAAGGCGTCCGCCTCGGCCCGGCGCCGGGCGACGACGTCGTCGAAGCCGGGCCCGAGCTCCTGCGGCGCGAGGGCGGACGGGTCGCCAGCGCCGCCGGTCAGCCGCAGCCGGAGGACACGGCTCTCGCCCGGCCCGAGCGTCACCTCGTAGTGGAGGGCGGCCTTCGTCCCGACCTGCGCCGGATTGACGGTCGCGGCGCCGTGGATGACATGGTCCTCGATCCCGTCCTTCGAATACGCGGGCGAGTCCACGGCGCCGAACAGGCGCTCGGTGTTGGTCTCGTTGTCGCAGAACAGCGCTTCCGGATCGCCCTCCCCGCTGAAGGCCAGCGTCCCGGCGGGCCCGGACCCGACGATGCGCCCGCCCTCGAACCGCAGGGCCGGCTTCTCGACGTCGTACCCCCACGACCAGGTGTTGCGGTACCAGAGCGTCGGCAGCACGTGCAGCGTCGCAGGTTCCGGCCCGGCGTTCTCGATCGTGACGCGCATCAGGAGGTCGTGCGGGCCGTCCTTCGCGTAGTCGACCGTCACCACCCAGTACCGGCCCGCGTCGAAGATCCCGGTGTCGGCCAGCTCGTACTCCGGTTCCAGCTTGGAGCGGCGCGCGTTGGTCTCGATCAGGTCCTCGTACGGGTACGCGGCCTGCGGATAGTGGTAGCGCCAGGTGTTCCAGGAGTGCGTCGGGGTGCCGTCGAGGTACCACCAGTACTCTTTGACGTCCTCGCCGTGGTTGCCCTGCGGGCCGCTGAGGCCGAACATCCGCTCCTTGAGGATGGCGTCCTCGCCGTTCCAGAGCGACAGACCGAGGCACCAGTTCTGCTTCAGGTCGGAGAACGCCGCCATGCCGTCCTCGTTCCAGCGGTAGGCGCGGCTGCGGGCGTGGTCGTGCGGGAAGAAGTCCCAGGCCTCGCCGTCGGCGCTGTAGTCCTCGCGGACCGTGCCCCAGGCGCGCTCGGCGACGTACGGACCCCAGTCGCGCCAGTCGGCGGTCCCCTCGTCCGCCTGGCGGATGCGCTCGCGCTCGGCGCCGGCGGGGGCCGGTTGGGGTTCACCTGGGTCATGGGGACATTCTCATGGTCGGCGCGCCGCTGGTCCAGCGGACCGCACCGCTACTCCCGAACCGCTGATCTTGGCGGAGAAGTCGCCGGCCTACCTGCGGCACGCGGTCGCGCGGCTGGGGGACTGCTGCCGGAGGCGCGTCTCAGCGCCATCCCGGGCGTCGGCCACTCGGCGACGCCGAACTGGAAGGACGCCGGTAAGCCACAGGCGGCCGCGGAGGTCGTGCGGGCAGATTTATGAAATTTTGCACGATAGGTGGAACATGTCGGTAGGCTAACTGTGGACATTCCGGGCAACTCCGTGGAATGGGAGCAGGAGAACAATGGAGATCTGGACGAAGGCCGTGGCTTCGACGGCCGTGGCGGGTGCGCTCCTCGTCGGTGGTGCCACCGCCGCGCAGGCGACCTCCGTGTCGGTGGAGGGTGGCACCTGGAACTACGGCGTCACAGGCAAGTACACGTACT
Source organism: Streptomyces sp. L7 (assembly GCF_050990935.1). Taxonomy (GTDB): domain Bacteria; phylum Actinomycetota; class Actinomycetes; order Actinomycetales; family Microbacteriaceae; genus Leifsonia. Next base: position 3,860,055 of record NZ_CP194644.1, read on the forward strand.
CGGACTACCTCCACAAGTCGCGCACCCACAAGTCGACCGCGTGCGGTGCGGGGTGCGCTTATGCGAGCTGGACCTCACCGGGCGCCTGGTCGAAGGCTCAGGCCATCTCGGCCATCGGCGGGAACACCGCCTATTACGACGTGAAGTAGTTCGGGGACAACCATGAAGGTTTTGACCAAGGCTCTCGCCGCGACCGTCGTGTCGGGCGCGCTGCTCGCGGGCGGCGCGACTGCTGCGCAGGCTGTTGTGGTCGCCCGGGAGGGCGGTACCTGGGATTATGCCCCGGGCCATTCCGATTACTACCACTCTGCGCGCACGCACAAATCGACGGTGTGCGACCAGGGATGCGTCTATGCGGGTTGGACCGCGCCGGGCAGTTGGGCCAGGGCCCGTGTAGCGCCGGCCCTCATGGGGAACACCGCCTATTACGACGTGAAGTAGTCCAAGCAACACCCGGTGGATGGCGTCGCGCGATGCTCGACGCCATCCGCCACTATCGCCGAAAGAAAGACAGTGCCCTCTCACCCTTTTCGCAGAGCGTTGTTCCTGGTTTCCGCCGTCGCCGTCTTGAGCGGGTGCTCGGGCGGCTCACCCGACCGAAACGACGACATCCCTCCCGGGCAGATTTCCTGGGCCGACGAGATGCGGCAGGAGTTCCAGAAAGCGACATCGCCTGCCGTCAAGGCCGCGCTCGAGGACGGGAGGATCTCGGACCAGGAGTACGCGGAGATGAAGGAACGGTACTCGACGTGTCTGTCCGCGGCGGGAATCACGCTGACGCACTACGGTTTCGACGGCGGTTCGTACTCGCCGGCGCCATCCATGTCGAACGACGAAGCACACAAGAAGGAGACCGGCTGCTCCGAAGAGTCGGGCGAGTGGCCGATCGCGATGTTCTACGTCCAGATGCGTGTCAATCCCTCGCACAAGGAGATGGCGTCAGCGATCGTCGACTGCTTCAAACGCAATGATCTGGTGGGGCCCGGGTACGGTGTCAAGGACTATCGCGCCGGGGATCTGCCGACCGATGACGCCAAGACCACAGCGATAGACGCCTGCAACCTAGACCCCGATGGCCTCCTCGGTGGCTAGAGGATCGCTCCTGGGTCGGCTCGGCTGGATCGCCATCCTGTTCGTCGCGGCTGCCGCCGCCGGTGCCGCGGCCGCTGCGACCGTCGTCGCAAGGCCACCCGATGCCCTCCGCGCGGCCGCTCCGACGACGGAGCTACCCGTCGGGCAAGACCGTTTCGACGACGCGCGCAGCATTCAGCTTTCTATCCGAACCTCTGTACCGGTGCCGCTCCTGGCTCCGGCGACCGGACGGGTCACCTCCTTTCCCTGCGAGCCGGGGATGAGTGTGGAATCGGGGACGTCTCCGGTGTCGGTCGACGGGAAGCCGTACCTCGCGCTCGCGACCCGGGAGCCCCTGTGGCGGGAGTTGACCCGGGATTCGAAGGGCGACGACGTCCGCGCTCTCCAGGAGGAGCTGAAGCGCCTCGGGGCTCCGATCGAGAGCGACGGCATGATGGGGCGGAACACGATGCTCGCCGCCGCGCAGGCGTTCGCACGCATCGGCGTCACCATCGCTTCGGACACCGTCCCCGCCGCGTCGATTCTCTGGTTGCCGGCGCCGACCGTCTCGGTATCCCGCTGCGACCTCCCCGCGGGTGTTCCGGTCGATCAGGGATCGACGTTGGCGACCTTGGCCGCTCTCTCGCCCACCGTCGTCGTCAGCGAATCACCTGCTGATCTGCTGCCGGGACCACGCGTGGCCGTCGTCGCCGAAACCCGTTTCGCGGTCGGTCCCGACGGAGTCGTGCACGTCCCGGAACTGTCGATGCTCGGAGAGGCGGGGAAAGCCGACGCATCCGATTCCGAGGTGCGATCGATCGACGCGCGCCTTGTACTCAGCGAACCCGTCGAGGTCTCCATCGTCGTCCCCAGCGCGATTTTCGGAGTCCAGGGCGCCGAAGGATGCGTCGCCTCGCGGGGAGACCCCTCTCGCGTGAAGATCCTCGGGTCGCAGTTGGGGGAGACGATCGTCGTGTTCCCCGACGGAAAGATCCCGCAGCGGGTCGATACGAGACCGGATTCGCGACGGTCATGCGGGTAGTCCTCTCGAACGTGGGTCATCGTTTCGCGGGCGGCGCGTGGCTGTTCCGCGCGCTGAGCATCACGCTGATGCCCGGTCGGGTGTACTCCGTGACCGGTCCGTCCGGGGCCGGCAAGAGTACGTTGCTGGCGCTGCTCGCCGGGTGGATGACGCCGGCAGAAGGCACGATCACGGTGCCTGAAGGCGTCCGGACCGGGTGGGTCTTCCAGAACCCGTACGGCACGGCGAGGCGCACCGCGCGCGACCATGTCGCCTTTCCCTTCCTCGCCCGCGGTCACTCGCCGGCGGCCGCGGATGCCCGCGCGGACGACCTGCTCGACGTATTCGGCCTCCTCGGCAGGGCGGATCATCCCTTCCGCGAGCTCTCCGGAGGCGAGGCACAGCGACTCATGTTGGCGAGAGGGCTCGCGGCCGAGCCCGACCTCTTCCTGGTCGACGAGCCGACGGCGCAACTGGACAGGGAGACCGCGCATGCGGTCAACGCGTCGATCGGAGCGATCGCCGCCGCGGACACCATCGTGGTGGTGGCGACTCATGACCCCGATACCCGTGCAGCCTGTACCGATCACATCGTCCTCCGTCGCGAGTGGACGGCTGGGGCCACACCCCCGTCGGCGCCATGAGGCTCCGCGCTATCGGGCGGGAGGCGTGGCGGAATGTCATCACCGGTACGGCAGCCACCCGCCGCACCGCTGTCGTCGCCGCTGCGGCCGTGAGTCTGCTCGCCACGGCCGATCTGATCGCGACAGACCGGCTCGCGGAGCGAGCGAAAGACTTCGTCCGCGCCGGCGCCTCCATCTCGATCGTGACGGCGCGAGAGCGCGTGGATGGTGCGCGCTGCGACCGCCTGGCCCAGCTGCCCGGGGTGTCCGCCGCTGGAGCACTGCGATCGACAGCTCGACAGCTCGCACCGACGACCCTCGAACGCTCACCGATTCCCGTCAGTGACGTGTCAGCCGGATTCATCGCGGTCATCGGGGCGTCGACGCGCGCCGCCGGCATCCTGCTCGGGCCCGAAGCCGTGGACGCTTTAGGGCTCACCTCGGCCGACGTACTGGCTACCACGACTCGGACAGTGCGCGTCGGCGGAGACTATCTGTATCCCGAGGACGGCAGAAGGCCAGGACTCTCGTATGTGGCGCTGGCCCCCGCCATCGCCGATCAGCCGTTCGACGAGTGCTGGATCGACGTCTGGCCAGCGCAGGACATGACCGGTGCTCTGCTCTCCACCGTGCTGCTGGCGAGCGACGACGAGGATCCGCCTACCATCGTTCAATTGAATCCGACGATGGGCAGGAGTTTCGACGGCCCTTCGCTTTTCGCGGAACGGATCACTCGTGCCGCCGGCCCCTGTGCCGCGTTGATCGGGCTGGTGTTGGGCTTTTTCGGCGTCCGTTCCCGGCGGCTGGCTTTCGCCTCGGCGCTCCATGCCGGCGCTTCGCGCGGTGACCTCCTGAGCATCGTCGGCGCAGAGACGCTGGCATGGGGGGTCGTGTCGGCGGTTCTCGCCCTTCCCGTGGTTGCATTGCTCGGAGCCGTCTTCGCCGCGGGAGCAGAAAGCTCGCTCGTCATCGGGGTCCCGCTCGTCTGCGCCCTCTGGCTCAGTGGCTTCGTGGGGCAGTGGTGGGGAGTGCGCACCATTCGGGAGAAGCACCTGTTCCGGTACTTCAAGGAGCGATGACATGCAGGCTTTCGTCGCAACCTCCACTCAGCACTGACGCCACTGAATCCTAGAACCAATCACTGTTGGCGTCGCTGAATCGCGCGTGCGTACGATCGAGATCGACCTCCGCTCGAAAGGAACGACAGTGCAGTTCAGGTACCTCGGCAACTCCGGCTTCAAGATCTCCGAGATCACGTATGGAAACTGGCTGACCCACGGCTCGCAGATCGAGAACGACAGGGCCGCCGCGTGCGTCCGCGCCGCTCTCGCCGCCGGGATCACCACCTTCGACACCGCAGACGTCTACGCCAACACCGCGGCGGAGACCGTCCTCGGCGAGGCCCTCGCGGGCGAGCGCCGCCAATCGCTGGAGATCTTCACGAAGGTGTTCGGGCCCACCGGTCCGAAGGGACACAACGACGTCGGGCTCTCGCGCAAGCACATCATGGAGTCCATCGACGGCTCGCTGAGCCGCCTCCAGACCGACTACGTCGACCTGTACCAGGCCCACCGCTTCGACTTCTTCACACCGCTGGAGGAGACCATGCAGGCCTTCGCCGACGTCGTCCGGCAGGGCAAGGCGCTCTACATCGGCGTGAGCGAGTGGACCGCCGACCAGCTCCGCGCCGGTCACGCTCTCGCCACGGAGCTCGGCTTCCAGCTCATCTCGAACCAGCCCGAGTACTCGGCGCTGTGGCGGGTCATCGAGGCCGAGGTCGTGCCGACCTCCAAGGAGCTCGGCATCTCGCAGATCGTCTGGTCGCCGGTGGCGCAGGGCGTGCTCAGCGGCAAGTACAAGCCGGGCGCTCCGCTGCCCGAGGGCAGCCGGGCGACCGATGAGAAGGGCGGCGCCGGCGCGGTCAAGCGCTGGCTGACCGACGACGTCCTCACGCGCGTGCAGGAGCTCACCCCGATCGCGCAGGAGCTCGAGCTCACGCCCGCGCAGCTCGCTGTCGCCTGGGTGCTGCAGAACGACAACGTCGCCACCGCGATCATCGGCGCCTCCCGCCCGGAGCAGGTCGTCGAGAACGTGAAGGCCTCCGGCGTGACCATCCCGGCCGAACTGCGGGGCCGCATCGACGAGGTCCTCGGCGGCGCCGTCGAGCGCGACGCGTCGCACACCGCGACGCGCTCGCCGAAGCACCGCGAGGCCTGATCCCTCGAGCATTCGTGCCGAATGTCGACTCTCGCTCAGCGAAAGTCGACATTCGGCACGAATCGCCGCGACGTCAGACGCGGCTGGTGACCGAGTCCCCGGCCAGCCGCTGCGAGATCCACACCGGGATGATCGCGAGGATCGTCAGCACCGCCGCGACCACGTTCACGACCGGCGCCTGATTGGGCCGGAACAGGTTCTGGAAGATCCAGATCGGCAGCGTCTGCACGGCCGGACCCGCGGTGAAGGTCGTCACCACGATCTCGTCGAAGCTCAGCGCGAACGCCAGCAGCACCCCGGCCGCGAGCGCCCCGCGCACCTGCGGCAGCGTCACCCAGAGGAACGTCTGCCAGCCGCGCGCCCCGAGGTCGCCCGAAGCCTCCTCCAGCGAGGTCCCCATCCGCCGGAGCCGAGCCTGAACGTTGTTGTAGACGATGACGATGCAGAACGTGGCGTGGCCGATGATGACCGTCGCCATCCCGAGCGTCACGCCGACCGGCCCGAGCACCGTCGTGAACGTCGAGGCGAGCGCGATACCGGTCACGATGCCCGGGAGGGTGATCGGCAGCACGACCAGGAAGTTGATGCTCTGCCGCCCGAAGAACCGGAAGCGCTGCACCGCGAACGCCGCCATCGTCCCGAGCACCAGCGCGATCGCGGAGGCGCAGAGCCCGGCGATCACGGAGGTCGCCAGCGCGTCCGCCGCGCCGCGGGAGTGGAACGCATCCACCCACCACTGCAGCGTGAAGCCGGGCGGCGGGAACGAGAACGTCCGCGAGCTGTTGAACGAGTTCAGCACGATCAGCAGCAGCGGCACGTAGAGGATCACGAGGCCGACCACCATGCAGAGCCCGACGACGATGCGCGCGGGAGTCGAGAGCAGTTTCACACGTTCTCCAATGCGCCGGTGCGGCGGACCGCGAGCAGGTAGAGCACGACCGCGACGAGCGGGATCACCGACAGCGCCGCCGCCAGCGGCTGGTTGTTCGCGGTGACGAGCTGCCCGTAGATGAGGTTCGCGAGCAGCTGCGTCTTTCCGCCCACGATGCCCACCGCGATGTAGTCGCCGAAGCTCAGCGCGAAGGTGAAGATCGACCCCGCCACGATCGCAGGGAAGACCAGCGGGAACGCCACCGTCCTGATCGTGCGACAGGTCGACGCGCCCAGGTCGTAGCTGGCCTCGAACAGCGAGTCGGGCACGCGGTCGAACCCGGCGTATACGGGGATGATCATGTACGGCAGCCACAGGTACGCCAGCGTCATGATCGTCGCGGGGAGGCCGAAGCCGGGCGTCCAGCCGCCGGTCGCGACGGCGATCGGGCCGCCCGGTTCGACCAGGATGCGCCAGGCGTACGCCTTGACCAGGTAGCTCGCCCACAGGGGCGTCGTCACCGCCACGAGATACGCCGCGCGCCGGCTCGGCCGGGCCACCTTCGCGATGTACAGGGCGAGCGGGAAGGCGACCACGGCGTCGATGAGCGTCACCCCGAGGGCCACGAGGAGGGTGCGCAGCGCGACCGTCCCGTAGACCGGGTCGGTGAACAGCGTCGCGTAGTTCTCCAGCGTGAAGGTCGGGACGACCGCGCCCGTGAACCCGTTCACCGTCCAGAAGGAGGAGACCAGGAGGACGGCGATCGAGCCCAGGTAGATGACGACGAGCCAGAGCAGCGGAGGCCCGAGCAGGAAGCCCAGGCGGGCCTTCATCCCCGGACTCCCTTCATCCCCGGACTCCCGTCATCCCTTGATCTCCTGCCACTTGGTCACCCACTCGCTGTACGCGGTGCAGTCGTTCCCGCTGCCGTCGACGCACTTGGTCTGAGGCGTGGTCCAGTAGTGGATCTTGGACGCGTAACCGGCGTCGAGCGCGTGGTACTGGGTGCAGAACGTCGGGTCCTGGGTCTTCTCGCACGCCTTGGTCTGCGCCGGCGCCTCGCCGAACCATTCGGCGACCTGCGCATTGACCGTCGGGGAGGTGATCCAGTTCATCCACTGGTACATGCAGTTCGGGTGCTTCGCCTTGGACGAGATCATCCACGTGTCGGACCAGCCGGTGGAACCCTCGCTCGGGACGGTCGTGCCGACCTGCACCTTGCCGTCGCTCTGGATGAGGTTCGCGATGACCTGCCACGACGTGCCCACCACGCTGCTGCCGGACTCGAACGACTGCACGGACTTGGTGTAGTCCGACCAGTACTCGCCGATGGAGGTCTTCTGCTTCTTCAGCAGGGAGACCGCCGCGTCGAGCTGCTTCTCGGTGAGCGAGTACGGGTCTTTGATCCCCAGCGACGGGTCGTGCGCCTTCAGGTAGAGCGCGGCGTCCGCGATGTAGATCGGGGAGTCGTAGGCGGTGACCTTGCCGGCGTACTTGGACGCGTCGTCGAAGACGGCCGACCAGGAGTCCGGCGCCGGGGTGACGGCGGCCTTGTTGTACATCAGCACGTTGGCGCCCCAGCCGTGCGGAATGCCGTACATCCGGCCGTCGACCGAGTTCCAGGCCTTGTCCTTGAGGAAGCTGGAGATGGTCGTGTAATTCGGCACGAGCTTGGTGTTGACGGGCGCGACCTGGCCGCCGTAGACCAGGCGGAGGGTGGCGTCGCCGGAGGCCGAGACGCCGTCGTAGTCGCCGGTGCGCATGAGCTGCACCATCTCGTCGGACGTGCCCGCGACTTTGGCGTTGACCTGGCAGCCGGTGCTCTGCTGGAACGGAGTCACCCAGTTGACCTTCGGGTCGTTGGAGCCGTCCTCGGCGTAGCCCGCCCAGACGATGAGGTTGAGCTGGTTCTCGTTGGTCCCGAGCTTCTTCGCCATCGGGACGTTCGGCACCGAGCCGCCCGAGCCGCCGGTGGAGCCGCCGCCGGAACAGGCCGCGAGCACCAGGAGGGCGGCGGAGACGGCCGCCGCTGCGGCCGCCGAGCGCGCCACGCGCTTCGTTGCACGGATCATGAGTCCTGCCTCTCTTCTACACCTCTGCTGCGAGGTACGTCTGCGTCCGGGAAGTCGTCGGGCGCCTCGTCCTGCGCGCCGCCGCCGAGCCTCCGGAGGTCGTCGTCGTTCCACGTCACGTGCACGCGCGAGCCGCGGTCGAGCTCGGTGCGGTGCGTGCGGTCGTTGCTCTCCAGCACCGAGATCCGCAGGCCCGCGTCGAGGTCGACCACGCGGCGGATGCTGTTGCCGGCGTAGACCGACTCCACCAGCGTCCCGGCCGCGGACGGCGAGCCGGAGCCGTCCGGCAGCGTGTGCAGCTCCAGCTTCTCCGGCCGGATGGAGTATTCCCCATCGAGGCCGAGGATGCTGCGGGCGCGCTCGCGGTCGAACAGGTTGGAGGTGCCGACGAAGTCCGCGACGAACCGCGAGTTCGGGTGCTCGTAGAGTTCGCGCGGGGTCCCCAGCTGCTCGATCCGCCCGTTGTTGAAGACCGCGATCCGGTCGGAGAGGGTGAGGGCCTCGTCCTGGTCGTGGGTGACGAAAACGAACGCGATTCCCAGCTCGTGCTGGAGCTGCTTGAGCTCCACCTGCATCTGCTGGCGCAGTTTGAGGTCGAGGGCTCCGAGCGGCTCGTCGAGGAGGAGCGCCTTCGGCTGCACGACCGTCGCGCGGGCGAGCGCCACGCGCTGCCGCTGGCCGCCGGAGAGCTGGGCGGGCTTGCGATCGGCGAAGCCCGTCAGTTGCACGGAGTCGAGGGCGTCCATGGCGCGCCTGCGCCGCTCGGAACGGCCGACGCCGCGGACCCGGAGGCCGTAGGCGACATTGTCCAGCACGTTCATGTGCGGGAAGAGGGCATAGTCCTGGAAGACGGTGTTGACGTCGCGTGCGGCCGCGGGCCTGCTGGTGACGTCCTGTCCGAAGAGTTCGATCGTGCCGGAGGTCGGCTGCTCGAAGCCGGCGATGCAGCGCAGCACGGTTGTCTTGCCGGAGCCGGAGGGGCCGAGCATCGAGAAGAACTCGCCGGCGGCGATCTCCAGGTCGAGGTCGTCGACGGCCGCGACCGTCCCGAATCGTTTGGTCAGTCCGGTCAGCCTGATGGCGGGCTGCTCGCTCACATCCAGTCTCCTTCGACGGCGGGCGTCGCAATCATATGCGATCAGATGTTCACGCGACTACGGTTTCCGCAGCAAAAATTGATCACGATTGTCGATTCCAGCCGTCCGGGAGGACTTTTTCGGTCCGAATCTTCAGTGCGCGTCCCTCCGTGCCGCCGCGGGACGTGGCGGACGCACCGGCCGCCGCCTTCTCGGGCGATCGTGCGCCGTGGACCGTCAGCCGTCGGCGAACGGGAGGCCCCGACGCCCCGCGCGGGGCGCACACTCGTCTCATGACGGATGCGGACGCCCTGGACGCCTACTCGACGGCGGTGGTTCACGTCGCGCGCGTCGTCGGTCCGGCGGTCGCCGCCGTCACCGCGCGGACCTCCCGCGGGGTCGGCCTCGGCAGCGCCACGGTCATCTCGGCGGAGGGCCACCTCCTGACCAGCGCGCACGTCGTGGAGGGAGCCGGGAGCGTCGACCTCGCCTTCGAGGACGGCACCCGCGTTCGCGCCCGCGTCATCGGCCGGGATCCGCTCTCCGACCTCGCGATGCTGCGGGCGGACGCGCCCGTCCCCGCGCCGGTCGAGCTCGGCGACGCCGCCCGGCTCCAGGTGGGCCAGCTCGTCGTCGCCGTCGGCAACCCGCTGGGCCTCGCCGGCAGCGTGACGGCCGGCATCGTCTCGGCGCTCGGCAGGTCGCTGCCGACCCGGTCCGGCCGCGTGGTGGACGAGGTCATCCAGACGGACGCCGCCCTCAACCCCGGCAACAGCGGGGGAGCGCTCGCGGACAGCAACGCGCGCATGATCGGCGTGAACACCGCCGTCGCCGGGACCGGCCTGGGCCTCGCCGTCCCGATCAACGCCACGAGCCGCCAGATCATGGACACCCTGATGCGGGAAGGTCGCGTCCGCCGCGGCTGGCTCGGCATCGCCGGCGCCGAGATCACCCTCAACCCCGAGATCGCCCGCACGGCCGGCGCCCGCACGGGCATCCAGGTGATGTCCGTGGTCCCGGACAGCCCGGCCGATCTCGCCGGCGTCCGCACCGGTGACGTGCTCATCTCCCTGGACCGCATGCGCATCCACGCGGTCGCCGACCTCCAGCGGCTGATGATCGCGAGCACGATCGGCCGGCGGCTGGAGCTGACGGTGTGGCGGAACGGCGCCCTCGTCGACGCCGTCGTGGAGCCGACCGAACTCACCGACGCCTGACACCGGCGCCATTCGTGCCGAATGTCGACTCCCGCTCGGCGGAAGTCGACATTCGGCGCAAATCGCCCGGGAATCAGGTGCGCGCGGCAGCGCCCTTCGGCAACCGCACCACGACCTCCGCGCCCCCGCCGTCCCGATCTGTCGCGCTCACGCGCCCGTGGTGCCGGTCGACGACCTCCGCGACGAGCGCCAGCCCGAGTCCGTAGTGGCGCTCGCGACCGGTCGGGCTGTCCGCCGCGCGCGTGGACGCGAAGCGGTCGAAGGCGCGGTCGTGGAGGTCGTCGCCGAAACCGGGTCCGTCGTCGGCGACCGACAGCAGAACGTCGTCGCGGTCCGTCGAGACGTCGACCTGGACACGCGAGGCGGCGTGGTCGAGGGCGTTGTCGACCAGGGCGACGATCATCCGGCGCAGCGACACCGGCGCGCCCGTCACCACGGCTCCCGGTGCGGCGCGGGAGGTCAGCGCGATGTCGCGCTCGTGCGCGCGCCCCTCGGCCGAGCGGGCGACGACGGCGGCGAGTTCGCCGATGTCGACGCGTTCCGGTTCCGCGTTCTGGCGGGGGTCGGCGGCGGTGAGGAGGTCCTCCACGATCTCCGTCAGGGCGCGGCTGTCGTCGACGATCTCGTCCAGGCCCGATCGCACGTCGTCGTCCCCCGCGGCGCTCCCGCCGCGCGAGAGCCGCCGCCGCAACAGCTGGGCCCGCGTGCTCAGCAGCGTCAGCGGCGTGCGGAGTTCGTGGCCCGCGTCCGCGACGAACCGCCGCTGCAGCGCGAGGGCCTCCGACATCGGGCGCATCGACCGGCGCGCCAGGAGCAGTCCGACGAGCGCGGCCGCCACCGTCGCGATGACGCCCGAGATGATGAGCGCGGTGAGCAGGCGGCCCATCTCCTCCTGCTGCTCGGCGAGGCCGTAGGAGATCTGCACCACCTTGCCGCGCCGCACGTCGGTCTGGGTGAGGTAGCCCTTCCCGTCCGCCACGATGGTCTCGGTGATCATGCCACCGTGTTGAGCGACCTCCTGCAGCGCGCGCTCGTCGGGCAGTCCGTCCGGCATGTCCGGGGACATGTCCCGGCCCTGCGGGAGGAGCACGGTGACCAGGAGGTTGTGCGGTGCGTCGTGCACGGAGTCCACCTGCGACGCGTCGGCGAGTGCCCGCTTGGCGGCCTCCGCCTGCCCCGTCGAGACGACGATGTACACCACGGCGCCGAGGATGACGAACAGCGCCATGATTATCCCGGCGAACTGCAGGGCGAGCCGTGCCGACGCGGTGCGGAGCTCGCGGAGGTCGGCTTTCATCCCACTCCGCCCAGCCGGTAGCCGACGCCGCGGACTGTCTCGATGAGTGTGCGGCCGAACTTCTTGCGGAGGTGGTGCACGTAGGTGTCGACCACGCCGGGGTCGTCGGCGTCGGCGAACACCTCGTCCAGCAGCACGGCGCGCGAGAAGACCTGCTCGGGGCGCCGTGCCAGCAGTTCGAGGAGACTGGCCTCGCGGTCCGAGAGCACGGTGCGTTCGCCGCTGCTGAGCGTGACCGTGCGGCTGCCGACGTCGAGCTGGCCGCCGGGGAAGCGCACGGTCGGCACATCCGACGACGCCCGGCGGATGAGGGCGCGCACCCGGGCGAGCAGCTCGTCGATGTCGAACGGCTTGGCGAGGTAGTCCTCCGCGCCGGCATTCAACCCGTCGACCCGGTCGGGGGCGGTGCCGAGCGCCGAGAGGATGAGGATGGGCGTCGTCACGCCGTTGCTCCGGAGACCTCGCAGCACGCCGAGCCCGTCGACCGCGGGGAGACCGCGATCGAGCACGACGGCGTCGAACTGCTCGGTGAGGCCACGGTGCAGCGCGCGCTGGCCGTCGCGCGCGATCTCCACGTCGTAGCCGTCGGAGACGAGCAGCGTCTCGAGCATCCCGGCCAGACGGCTGTCATCCTCGGCGATCAGGACACGGCGGCGCTCACCCATGCCCGCAGTATAGGAGGGGTCGCCTGCGAGCCCGTCGCCGCTCACCGCGGCTGCCCCGCTCCCGCAAAGGCCAGCTCGCCGAGCCCGACCAGCAGGCCGGCCGCGTCGACGGCGAGCACACCGCGCGCGCCGTTGCCGAGGGCCCAGCGGATCCCGTCCTCGCCGAGCGCGAACACCGCGGTCGCGAGGAGGTCGGCCGTCGTGAGGTCGGCGGCGACGACGGTCGCGCTTCGCAGCCCGGTCGCCGCCCCGTCCGTGCGGCCGTCGACGATGTGCGCGCCGCGCTCGTAGGCGCCGGAGGTCGCCACGCCGCCGTCCCGGACCTCCAGCACGGCGAGCACCTCCGCGGCGCTCGCCGGGGAGCGCACGCCCACGTTCCACGGCCGGCCGTCGCCGGGGCTGCCGGAGACCGCGACGTCGCCGCCCGCGTTGAGGCAGAAGTCCCGGAGACCGCTCGCGGCGAGCGAGCGCGCCGCGCGGTCGGCCGCCCAGCCCTTCACAACGCCGTCGAGGTCCCAGGCGCCGTCGGGGCGCCGGATGCGGAACGCGCCTCCCGAGGCCTCCGCCATCGCCGAGCCGAGCCCGACGACTTCCGCGAACTCCTCACTCGCCCCGGACACGTCGCCGCCGTGGGCGTTCACCCGGCTGAGCTCGCTGTCGGGCCGATAGGCGGAGAAGCGCGCATCGGCGTCCCGCAGCAGCCGGAACGCGCGCTCGGCAGCAGCAGCCGCGACGGTCTCGGCGGCCTCCCGGATGTCGATCGACATCGGGATGCCCATGACGGTCTCGACGAACCTCATCGCTGGTCGATGGCCGACTGCAGCGACCGGATGTAGCCCTCCGAGGTGTAGGTGGCTCCGGAGATGGTGTCGATCTTCGCCGACTGGGAGGCCATCGCCTCCTGCTGCAGCATCGGGATGGCCTGCGAGTTGATCTCCTGGTCGCGGCCGCTCTCGGTCGGGTACTGGATGGCGTCGATGGCGGTGATCTTGGTGCCCTCGAACGTGACCTTCACCTGGACGGGGCCGTAGCGGGTGTCGACCGCGGTGCCCGTGACGGTCTTCGTGGCGGCGGCGGGCGCAGCCGCGCCCGCGGACGGCGCGGCGGTCGTGCCGGCGGCGGTCGGTGCGGGGGCGGCGGACGGCGTCGTGGACGCGTGCGCCGACGACAGCGCGCTGGTCTCCTCGCCCGACCCGTAGAGCTTGAGGCCGACCGTCGCGCCCATCACCACGAGGATGATGGTGAAGAGGATGGTGCCGCGCCAGGACTTGTTGTTCATGATCGCTGTCCGTTCATGACATGCTCAGTTCTTCTCGGTGGATGAATCGCTTGGGCATCCGCAGCTCGCGCAGGGACGACTCGACCTGCTCGGCCATGCCCGCCGGCCCGCAGACGAACGCCTCCCAATTGTGGAGGTCGGGGACGATGCGGCGGAGGGAGCCCGGGCCGAGCGGGTCGTAGCCGAGCTCCGCGCGACGGCCGACGAGCGGGATGACCGTGACGCCCTCCATCGCCTGAAGCTCGCCGAGGAGCGCGAGCTGCTCCGGCGCGCTGACCCGGTACAGGACGACCGGGCGCCCGCCACGGTAGACCAGCTCCTCCGCGAGCGCGCGGATGGGTCCGATGCCCGCGCCGCCCGCGATGAGGAGCAGCTTGCCGCGGCTGGCGCGGTCGGCGGTGAAGTGCCCGAACGGTCCCTCGGCGAACACCATCGTCCCGGGCTTCAGCGCGGTCAGGGCGGTGGAGTGGTCGCCCAGGGAGCCGACGGTGATGCGCAGCCGGCCGTTCGCGGGCACCGCCGACACCGAGTACGGGTGCGCCGTGCCGAGGTGGCCCCAGGCGAAGAAGCGGAACAGCAAGAAGTTGCCCGCGCGGACGCCCAGCTTGTCGACGTGCGGTCCCTCGAGCCAGACGCTGTTGAGGCCGTGGCCCTCCGGGACGACCGCGACGACGCGCATCCGGCCCTTCCAGGCGTCCATCGTCGGGAGGATGAAGCGCCAGGTCAGCACGGCGGAGGCGGTGCCGAGGTAGAGCGCGATCCACAGCACGCGGTTCACCGGGTAGCCGACGAAGTGGAGGCCCGCGCTGAGCTGGTGGAGGAACGTGAGGAAGATCGCGGCGTAGGTCGTGAGGTGCAGCCAGTACCAGACTTCGTAGGACAGCTTCGTCCGGATGAGGCGCGCGCTGGACAGCCCGACGGCGAGGAACGCGATGGTGCCGACGAGGGCGGGCAGCATGTCCGGATACGAGCGGTAGACCGTCCAGAACTCGTCCCACGGCATGCTCTTGTCGATCACCTCGCTGCCCAGCACGATGAAGACCACGTGCGCGACGACCAGGAAGATGACCGAGGCGCCGAGCGACCGGTGCCAGGAGACCAGCTTGTCGAGCCCGACCGCGTTCTCGAACCACGGCACCCGGGCGATCAGCAGCACCTGGTAGCAGACCAGCAGCGCGCCGACCAGGCCGCTCAGCTCGCCGAGCGAGGTGATCGCGTTGGCGGGCGTGGAGGCGAAGGTCGCGGGGACGCTGAACCACCACATCCCGAGCACCGCGACGACGCTGGCGACCAACAGGATGCGCACGGTGCGGGCGCCGCGCCGGTGCCGGGTCGCGGCGCCGCGGCGCGACCGGGGGCGTCGCGGGGGTGCCGTCGTCGCGGCCCGGGTGTCTGTCATGCCTCCAACGATGCTGGTCGAATCTTTGTGGTTTCTTACGTCGGCTGAGAACGCCCTAAGGATCGGCTATGGAGTGGTGCGGCGCGCCGTAGCGGCCGCGCAGACGCCGTTGCGGCCCGCGATGCGGCTACGGTTTCCGCATGAGCTTCGCCGTGCTCGCGCTCGTGGTGGCCGTCGGCCTGCTCGGCCCGCTGGCGTCCGCGCGGTCGATCTGGCGCGTGCCGGTCGTGGCGGGGGAGGTGCTCGGCGGGCTCGTGATCGGCGTCTCGGGATTCCACCTGGTCGACCCGGCGAACGACGACTTCCAGCTTCTCGCCTCCATCGGCTTCGGGCTGACGATGGTGGTCGTCGGCTCGCACGTGCCGGTGCGCGATCCGGATGTCCGCGCCGCGCTCGCCCGCGGTGCGCTCGGCGCGGGCCTGGTCGGTGCGGCCTCCGCGGTGCTGGCCGCCGCGCTCGCGGCCGTGGCGCACTCCGGCAACGGCCTGCTCTACGGCGTCCTGCTCGCCTCGTCGTCGGC
The DNA here is from genome assembly GCF_050990935.1 of Streptomyces sp. L7. Lineage (GTDB taxonomy): Bacteria > Actinomycetota > Actinomycetes > Actinomycetales > Microbacteriaceae > Leifsonia. Next base: position 3,875,383 of record NZ_CP194644.1, read on the forward strand.
GGCGCTCGTGCTGCCGATGCTGCAGTCCGTGAATGTGGACAAGCGGTCGGCGTCGCAGCTCGTCGCGCAGATCGCCGTCGCGGACGTGGTGTGCGTCGTCCTCCTCCCGCTGGTCGTGGAGCCGGGGAGGGCGTTGACCGCAGGGATCGGGGTGCTGGTCATCGCCGCGCTCGCCGTCGGGTTGGGGGTCGTGCTGACCCGCTGGGTCCGCTCCGACCGTCGCCGCGCGCTGCACGCCTACTCGGAGCGCCGGCGGTTCGCCCTCGAACTGCGGCTGAGCCTGCTGGTGCTGTTCGCGTTCGCCGCCATCGCCCAGTTCGCGCAGCTCTCGATCATGATCGCGGGATTCGCGCTCGGGCTCGTGCTGTCGGCCGTCGGCGAGCCGCACCGGCTGGCGCGGCAGCTCTTCGGGATGACGGAGGGTTTCTTCGGTCCGCTCTTCTTCGTCTGGCTCGGCGCCTCGCTGGATCTGCGGGCGCTGGTCGCGCATCCGGCGATGATCCTCCTCGGCGTCGTGCTCGGCGTCGGGGCGGTGCTGGCGCACCTCGCCTCCCGGATAGCCGGGCTCCCGTGGGCGCAGGCCGTCGCCTCGGCGGGGCAGCTCGGGGTGCCGGTCGCGGCTGTGACGCTCGCTCTGCAGGCGCACACGCTGGCGCCGGGGGAGGGCGGGGCGATCCTGCTCGGCGCGCTGATCAGCCTGGCGACGTCGGCGGTGTCGGTCGCGGCGGTGGCGCGCCGGGCGGGGGAACCCGGCCGGGCTACGCCAGCGTCATGAAGAGCTTCTCGAGCTCCTCGACCGTCATCGGATCGGTGGTGTCGTCCGGGTCGTTCAGGCACTTCTCCATCGCGGTGGCGATGATCTGGAAACCGGCCTTGTCGAGCGCGCTGGAGACCGCGGAGAGCTGGATGACGACGTCGCGGCACTTCCCGCCGTTCTCGACGGCGGCGATCACGGCGTTCAGCTGACCCTGCGCGCGGCGCAGGCGGTTCAGCACAGGCTTGACGTCGGCGGGGGCGCGGTCCACGGTCAGCTCCGTCCGAACAGGCGGCCGAGGAAGCCCGTGCCGGTCGCGGTCGTGGGCTGTTCGGCGTGGCCCTCGCACCACTGGGCGGCCGGGACATTGCGGCGCACGTCGGCGACGTGCTGTCCGCAGCCGTCCCAGGTCGTCTTTCCGCAGGTGGCGCAGGGAACGGGATAACACATGAGCAGGTCCTCTCCGGTGATTCGCTCTGTGGGGATTCGGAATACCCCCTGAGGTATAGTACGATACCGAAGGGGGTATACGCAATCCGCTCCCCGGACCCGCATGGAAGAAGGACCATCCCAGTGAGAACGATCATCGTCGGCGGAGTCGCCGGAGGCATGTCGGCGGCGACCCGGCTGCGCCGACTGGACGAGTCGCGCGACATCGTCGTGTTCGAGCGCGGCCCGTACGTCTCGTACGCGAACTGCGGCCTCCCGTACTACGTCGGCGGGGTGATCCGCGACCGGTCGTCGCTGCTGCTGCAGACGCCGCAGTCGCTGGCGTCCCGGTTCCGGCTGGATGTCCGCACGGGCCACGAGGTCCTCGCGATCGACGCCGCGCGGCGCACCGTCCGCGTGCTCGACCTGGCGAGCGGCGAAACGTCGACCGAGGGCTACGACGAGCTGATCCTGGCCGTCGGCGCCTCCGCGCGGGAGGCGGCAGGACATCCGGGCATCCCCACCCACACGCTCCGCACCGTCGAGGACGTCGACGCGATCGGCGCGTTGGTGGACGCAGTGGCCGACCACCCGTCGGCACTCGTCGTCGGGGGCGGTTTCATCGGGCTCGAGGCCGTCGAGAACCTGGTGCGGCGCGGCATCCACGTCACGCTCGTCCAGCGCGGTCCGCACCTCCTGAGCCCGCTCGACCCGGAGATGGTGGTGCCGCTGGAGGCCCAGCTCCGCAGCCGCGGCGTGGACGTGCGCACCGGCGTCACGATCGACACGGTGGAGGGCGGCGTCGTCGTCCTCGCCGACGGGGGCGCGCTGCGTCCCGACTTCATCGTCGACGCGTCCGGCGTGGTGCCGAGCGTGGACCTCGCCCGCACGGCCGGCGTGGCGCTCGGCGCGACCGGCGGCATCGCGGTCGACGCCCGCAACCGCACCAGCGACCCGCACATCTTCGCGGTCGGCGACGGAGTCGAGAAGGTCGACGCGCTGTCCGGCGAGGACGTGCTGGTCACGATGGCCGGGCTGGCCAACCGGCACGGCCGCTCGGTCGCCGACGTGATCGCCGGCCACGACGAGCGCAACACGCCCGCGCTCGGCACCGCCATCGTGAAGGTGTTCGAGACGGTCGCGGCGAAGGTCGGCTGGAGCGAGCGGCAGCTCGTGACGGCCGGGCGCGAGCACCGCGTCATCCACACCCACCCCGCCTCGCACGCGACGTACTACCCGGGCGCGCAGCCGATGTCGATGAAGCTGCTGGTCGACCCGGCGACCGACGCGATCCTCGGCGCGCAGCTCGTCGGCGGGGAGGGCGTGGACAAGCGGATCGACGTCCTCGCGGTGGCGATGGCCGGCGGCATCACCGCCTCCGGGCTGGCGCGCCTGGAGCTCGCCTACGCGCCGCAGTTCGGCTCTGCGAAGGATCCGGTGAACCAGCTCGGCTACGTGGCCGACAACCTCCGCACGGGTGCGACCCGCGCGATCCAATGGCACGAGCTGGATTCGGCGCTCGCAGGCGGCGCGACGCTGGTGGATGTCCGCACCGCGGCGGAGCACGCGGCCGGCGCGATCCCCGGCGCCGTCAACATCCCGGTCGACGACCTCCGGGACCGGCTCGCCGAGCTGCCCTCCGGACCCATCGTCGTGCACTGCCAGGTGGGGCAGCGCGGGCACACCGCGGCGCGCATCCTCGCCCAGCACGGATTCGACGTCGCGAACCTCGACGGCGGCTACCGGACCTGGGCCGCGGGAGCGGCGACACGGGAGCGGGAGCCGGTCGCCGCCTAGGGCAATGGATAGCCGATCGTCAGGTTCTCCCCATGTGACGTAAGAATCCGTCAAGAATTCGCCGGGATGGTGGAGGTATCACCTAGCGGAGGAGGGACGGATGGCGACCTGGACACGAGGCAAGCGGATCGTCGGTGTGCTGACGACAGTGATCGGCGTCGGCAGCGTGACCGCGGCGGGAGCCGCCGGCGCGGTGCTGTTCGACACGACTCACACCAAGCACGCCGCGGCGGCGCAACCGGTGGGCACTCCGGCGGCCACGCCGTCCGCGACGCCCACGCCGAACGCGACGCCGGCCCCTGCCGCGCCCGCCCCGACTGCGGCTCCCGCTCCCGCCCCGGCCGCACCGGCTCCCGCGCCCGCTGCCCCGGCTCCCGCCCCCGCTCCGGTCCAGCCGAGCCAGGGCGGGTCGTCCAGCAGCACGTCGTCAGGCTCCTGATGCGAAGGCCGACGGAGGGGAGCGACGATGAGTGAGCTGCTGTGGGCCTTCGGCCGCGCGTCCGGCCTCATCGCGCTGCTGCTGTTCACGCTGACGCTGGTGCTCGGCATCGTCACGCGCTCCGGGCGTCCGCTGCCCGGGATGCCGCGGTTCTCGGTGTCGCTGATCCACCGCAACGTGTCGCTGCTCGCGTGCGTCTTCCTCGTGCTCCACGTGGGGACGCTGATGTTCGACTCGTACGCCAAGCTCTCGCTGCTCGACGTCGTCGTGCCGTTCGCGGGGTCGTTCAAGCCGTTCTGGCAGGGCCTGGGAACGGTCGCGTTCGACCTGGTCGTCGCCATCACCATCACCGGCCTGCTGCGGAGGCGGATCGGCCAGCGCGCCTTCCGCTTCGTGCACTGGTTCACCTATGCGATGTGGCCGATCGCCGTCCTGCACGGCATCGGCAACGGGACGAACGGCACCAGCGGCTGGTTCCTGCTGATCACCGCCGGGTGCACCCTCCTCGTCGCCGCGGCCGTGATCTGGCGGTTGTCGGCCCGCTTCGTGGAGCACTCGAACACGCGGCGCCTCGCCGCCGGACTGCCCTACTCAGGGAAGAGGGACGACGCATGACGATGACGATGGAACCGACCACGTCGGGAGGCTCGATGCGCGCCGTGGACGCCGGACGGCTGTTCGCCGCCGGGCACAGAGCGTCGCTCGACGCGCACCTGCGCGCCTACGGCGAGCTGCCCAAGCGGAACCCCGACGCGATGCTCGCCGAGCTGGAAGCCTCCGGGCTGACCGGCCGCGGCGGCGCCGCCTTCCCGGCCTGGCGGAAGCTGTCGGCCGCCCTCGACGCGGGCGGACGGCGCCGCGGCCGTGCCCCGATCCTCATCGCGAACGGCACGGAGGGTGAGCCGCTGTCCTCGAAGGACGCCGTGCTGCTGCGTAATGCGCCCCACCTCGTGATCGACGGCATGATCGCCGCTGCGAAGACGATCGGCGCGCGGAACGTGCTCATCGTGGCCGAGGGCGACGCCCTCCGCGCGGTGGAGCGCGCGATCGCCGAGCGGCAGGACGCGCGCGGGATCGAGGTCGTGGAGGGCGCGGGCGGCTTCGTCTCCGGTGAGGCCGGCGCCCTGGTCAACCTGATCGAGAACGACGACCCCCGCCCGGTCGACCGCACCAAGCGCCTCACGACCTCGGGTCTCCGCGGCCGGCCGACCGTCGTCCAGAATGTGGAGACCCTCGCGCACGTCGCGCTGATCGCCCGCCACGGCGCCCGTTGGTTCCGTTCCGTCGGCGATCCGGTCGACCCCGGCACCCGCCTGGTGACCGTCACCGGCGACGTCCCGAAGCAGGGCGTCTACGAGATCCGCACCGATGCCACCGTGCGCGAGACCCTGGCCGCCCTGCAACTCGACTTCGCGACGGTCTCCGCCGCGTTGATCGGCGGCTACCACGGCGCGTGGGTGCCGGCGCAGGCTTTCGACCTCCCGCTGACCGCCCTCGACCTCGCGCCGTTCGACGCCGCACCGGGCGCCGGGATCATCCACGTGCTGGGCGACGACCGCTGCGCGCTCGACGTGACCGCCGGGATCGTGAAGTACCTGGCCGGCCAGTCGGCCGGGCAGTGCGGCCCCTGCATGTTCGGCCTCCCGACGATGGCCGACCGCTTCGCCGCCGTCGCCTCCGGTCAGGCCGTCGCCGAGAACGCCGCCGACCTCGCCCGGATCACCGGCCTCGTCGTCGGTCGCGGCTCGTGCCACCACCCCGACGGGACGGCGCGGCTCGTGCGCAGCGCGCTCACGGTCTTCGACCATGACGTGCGCTCGCACGCCCACGGCCGCTGTGTGCGGCGGGCAGCCGCTCGATGAGCAGCCACCACGCCCTCCACATCGACTGGACACGGTGCGACGGCCGAGGCCTCTGCACTGAGATCCTCGACCGCGCCCTCACGCGCGACGACTGGGGTTACCCGGTCTCGCTGCGGGGTGAAGAAGGCTCCCGGTCCGACGTGCCGCTGCGCGCCGACGAACTCGACGCGGCGGACGACGCCGTCGCGCTCTGCCCGGTACTGGCGCTGAGGCGGGTCGCTTTGTAGTAGTCCCGCCAGATGACCCGGTGCAGCGGGATCCAGCGCGGGATGGTGCGCAGGCCCGGGATGAACGGCAGCAGGGCGAGCAGGACCGTCAAGACGCCCATGATCAGCACGACGACCAGGTCGGCGTTCGGGAGCGACGCGAACGGCTCCACCTGGTAGAAGAGCGAGAAGAGCCACAGCCACGCCTGCCCCGGCGTGTTGCCGGTCTCGTTCATCATCCCCCACTGGTCCCCGGTGAGGTGCTGGTCCGCCGCGAGGTTCTGGAAGTACTGGCCGTCGCCGAGGAAGAGGATCGCCGGCGTGTGGTTCAGCGGGTAGAAGCCGCTCTGGCTGGCGAGCGCGCCGTCGAGAGCGCCGCTGCGCGCCATCCCGCTGAGCGACGCGATGATCGCAGGCACCGGGCCGTAGTCGCCGGAGGACGGGCTCGGCAGCGTGCTGCCCTTGTCGGCTGCGAGCGCCTTCTCGTACGCGGCCGTCCACTTCGCCTGCTGCGCCGGGGAGGCGTTGGTCCAGCGCGACACCGCAGACGGTACCGACGGCAGCGTTCGCAGCGGCCCGATGACGAAGGCTTTCGCGGTGTCGATCGGGAGGCGCACGCCCGACAGGCTCTGCAGGTCGAGCGGGCCGAGGGTCTGCGTGGCCCCCTGCGTGTCGTTGTAGGGCGGTCCGTACTGCGCAGTGTCGCTGGTGCCGCCGAGCTCGGCCGTCGCGGTCGACGCGAAGTCGACGGGATCGCTCGCCGACCACGAGGCGAAGGTCACGCCCGGCTCGTCCGGCGAGCCGAACACCGCGGCGAGCCCGAGCGTCAGGAGGCCCACCACGACGAAGCCGATGGTGACCTCCTTGAAGAGGTCGTAGTCGCGGACGCGTCCGTGCCACGGCCGGCCGGCGACATCGTCGTGGCGCCGCCAGGTCATGCTGGGTGTGCGCTTCATCGCGGCCCCTCCGATTCGTTGTAGGAGTGGACGACCTGGTCGTCCGTCTCGGTCGCGTCGATCGGCGGAACGACGCCGTGCACGCGCACCAGGAGGACGTGCAGCACGACGATCGCGCCGACGCCGATCGGGAGAAGCACGATGTGCCAGGTGAACATCTGACCGAGGTCGGCGGCGTTGAACCAGGCGCCGATCCCGACGGCGTTGAGGGCGTCCTTGCCCTCGAAGGCGATCCACTGCGAATCGAAGTTGGTCTGCAGCAGGTAGCCGGTGAACGCCGCCGCGATCGACACGGCGAAGGCGATCACGCCCGTGATCCAGGTGAGCACCCGGCCTCCGCGCCACGCGGCCATCCAGTACTTGCCCCACAGGTGCACGACCATGAGCAGGAAGAACAGCTCGACGCTCCACAGGTGGACGCTGTTCGTGAAGTGCCCGAGGCCCGAGGAGTGGTACCAGGCGGGCCCGTTGAGGCTGAGCACGAGGCCGGAGAGGATCACCACCGCGAGGGCGGCAAGCGACGCCATCCCGAACACATAGATCCACGACGAGACATAGCTGGGCTGGTCCTGCGGCAGGAGCTTCTGCGGCGGGAGGCGCTTCAGCAGCCAGCGACGCGCGCGGCCCGTCCAGGTGTAGATCTCCTCGTCCTGGCCGGCGGCCGGCGGTTCGCCTGCCGGCTCGGCGGACTGTCGAGCCGGCCGTTCCTGCGTGCTCATCGCCGGCGCCTCGCCTTCGGGAACGGCAGCAGCAGCGCCAGCGCGAACAGCACGAGCATGACCACGATGACGATGAGGTTGCCGAGTTGGATGGTGAACCCACCCCAGCCGAGATAAATGCCCGGCGCGCTCGCGACGATGTCCACGGTTTCTCCTTCGGTCGGGACCAGCGTGATGCTCGAACGGATCGGCGGGCGGGCCGAAGGTCCCGCCGGTTCGAGGCGGCCCTGCGGCCGTCAGGGCGCGAGCGCGTCGATCGCGGCCTGGTTCGTCCCGTAGAGGGTCCGGTCCTCGAGCAGGCCGAAGTGCTCGAGGCGCAGTTCGAGGTCGGGGCGCACGCGCGAGTAGTGCAACAGCACCCCGTGTTCGCCCAGCCAGCCCTGGACGGCGCGGAATCGTTCGGCGGCGGTGACGTCGATGTCGGTCACCGCCTCGAGGTCGAGCACGATGTGCTCGAGAGGGTCGGGTCCCGCCTCGGTCACCGCCGTCTTCACCGCCTCCTCGAACACCCCGGCGTTGGCGAAGAACAGCGGTGCGGCGAAGCGCAGCACGATCAGGCCGGGAGCGGTCTGGGTCACCTCGCCCTCGACCGGCAGGAGGGAGTGCTCGGGGGAGCCTGTGGTGCTCAGCACGTCGATCGCCGGGTTCGCCGCGCGGCGGGCGAGGTTGACGAGGGCGAGGACCACGGCGATGACGATGCCCGCGACCGGCCCGATCAGCAGCGCGGCGAGGAAGCAGGCGACCGCGATCGCGAACTCGAACCGCGACAGCCGCCAGAGCGAGACGAACTCGCCGACGTCCAGCAGCGGGAGCACGGCGACGGCGACGATGGCGCCGATGGTCGGCGAAGGGATGTGTTCGAGAAGGGCCGTCCCGAAGACGATCAGCAGCAGCGTGCCGGCCGCCGTCACCAGTGCGGGGAGCTGGCTGCGTGAGCCCGCGTGGTCCATCGCCGCGGTGCGGGAGGTCGACGACCCGATCGTGAAGCCGCCGGTCAGGCCGGACGCGATGTTCGCCGCGCCGAACGCCAGCAGGTCCCGGTCCGGATTCACCCGGTAGCCGCGGCGCTCGCCGAAGGCGCGGGAGACCAGCAGCCCTTCGCTCATCGCGACCATCGTCAGCGACAGCGCGGACGGCACGAGTGCGAGCCACTGGGACCATTCGATGACGGGCCAGGCGAACGTCGGTGCACCGCGTTCGACCGGACCCAGGGTGCGGACGCCGAGGCTCTCCATCCCGGCGAACGCCACCACGGAGGTGGAGGCCACGAGCACGATGAGCGCCCAGGGCACGAGCGGGGCGAACCGCCGTCCGAGGAGGAGCACGACCAGCGACCCGGCCGAGATGGCGATCGCCCAGCCGTTGGCCCCGCCCAGCCCGGCGACGAGCTCGGACACTCTGGTGATGAACTCCGCGCTGCTGGTGATCCGCACCCCGAGCATCGTCGCGAGCTGGCTGACGAGGATGTCCAGGGCGAGACCGCTCACGAAGCCGATCAGGATCGGCTTGGAGAGGAAGTCGGCGAGGAAGCCCAGGTTGAAGACCGCGCAGAGCACGAAGACGACGCCGCCGATGATGGCCTGGGCGAAGGCCAGCGCGAGGTAGTCCTTCGAGCCGGCGACCGCCATCCCGCCCAGCGAAGACGCGACCAGCGCCGACGCCGCCGCGTCGGGCGACGCCACGAGCTGGCGCGACGAGACGATGAGGGCGTAGACGACCGCCGGGACGATCAACGCGTACAGCCCCGTGGCCGGCGGCAACCCTGCGATCTGGGCGTAGCCCAGGTTCACCGGGACGGAGATCGCCAGCAGCGTCACCCCGGCCAGCAGCTCGCGCGGGAGCGTGCGGAGCGTCAGTCCGGCGAGGACACGCCCCCGGAGGAGGTGCGAGACCGACAGCATGGGTCAGCCGCCTTCGCCACTGTTCCCGCCGCTCTGTCTGCTGTGCGGTTCACGTCTCCTGCGGGTGGCCCTCCTGCTCGGGCTCGCCGGTGGCCTCCAGGATCGCGAGCTCCTCCAGCTCCTCGAGCTCCTTCCTGCCGAAACGGCGATCCACCCCGAACAGGTAGACGGCGTCGAGGACGCCGAGCGTGTTGGTGAGCAGCAGCGTGACGAACCAGGGCTTGCTGCCGTTCCTGGCTGCACGCCAGAGGGATGCGCCCTTCCAGGCGAGACTCCAGGCGACGACCGCGACGACGAGGACGCGTCCGGCGGTCGGCACGTCGTGCATCCCCATCCGGGACGCTTCGTAGTGGTTTCTCATGGGGCCATTGGACCGCCCGCGCCTCCGGCACGGCAAGGGTCGAAGGTCCTGGCAGAGGGGCACCGACTGCAGGCAGGCTCGACATCGAGCCGATCGACGTGAGGAGTCACCCATGCCCGACCAGATGACGCGCGAGGAGATCGACGACCTGCTGGGCAGCCGCCTGGTCGGCCGCCTCGGGATGATCTCCGAAGGACAGCCGTATGTCGTCCCGATCTCCTACGCCTATCGCGACGGCGCCGTGTACTGCCACAGCGCGCAGGGCAGGAAGGTGGAGGCGCTGCGGACGCAGCCGGAAGTCTGCTTCGAAGTGGACGAGCTGGACCACATCGATCGTTGGCGCAGCGTGATCGGGTGGGGACGGTTCGAGCAGCTCGTCGGCGCGGAGGCCAAGACGGCCGTGCAGCTCCTGGTCGATCGCTTCCGACCGCTGGTGTCCGCCGCGACCGACGGTCACCAAGGGGCCGAGCTGGGAATGATGCGCACGCTCGACATCCCGCGGCTCCCCGAGGCGCAGGCCCAGGTCGGCCGGCCGTCCGCAGCCGCGGTGGTGTTCCGGGTGAACCTGCACACTCTGACCGGTCGGATGGAGGGGGACTGGTGACGATGGCGACCGACGGGCGCACGGTGGTCGGATTCGACGGCTCGCCGTCGGCGTGGCGGGCCCTCGACTGGGCAGTCGACCGGGTCGTCGAGCGCGGAGGCGCGCTGGAGGTGGTGCACGCGATCGACACGCGCCTCGGTGGGGCCGTCTTCGGCCCGCGGTTCGACCTGGAGACCACGGTCGAGACCGGGCTGAAGCAGGCGAGGAACCATGTCCACGCGCTCGCGCCGGACGTGACGGTGCAGGTCCGCTGGGCCGAAGGCCCACCGGCGAGCGCGCTTCTCGGTGCGGCGGCGGGCGCCGCTCTGCTGGTGGTGGGGACCGACAAGGGGCCGCTGCTGAGTGGAGCGCGGATCGGCACCCTCCCCTTGAAGCTCGCGGCGAAGGCCGATTGCGTCGTCGCTGTGATTCCGGCGTCGCCGCGCCCGGAGCGGAACGTGGTGGTCGTCGGCGTCGACCGTTCCGCGTTCGCACGCTCCGCTCTGGCGCTCGCGGTGACCGAGGCGAGCTGGTCGGGCGCGCAGGTCGAGGCGGTGCACGCCTGGGACGTGCCGGAGGCCCTCCACTCGGCCATCGAGTCCGGCGAGCACGCCGACCCGGCCTTCCTGAAGCGCGAGCAGGCGGTGATCCCGGAGGCCGTCGCGGACGTCCCGATCGCCCGGGCGGCGCCGATCACCCCGATCCTGGTGCGGAAGAACCCGGCGCAGGCGCTCATCGAGCAGGGCACGGGAGCCGTCGCCATCGTCGTGGGGACGCGCGGGCGTGGCCGCTTCGCCTCCTCACTGCTCGGCTCGGTCAGCCACGATGTGCTGCTGAATCTCCCGTGCCCGGTGCTGGTCACGCCGAAGGAGTACTCGTTCGTCGTGCCGAGCGGGTCGGACGGACGCGACGACTGGTGAGGGACCCGGGAGGCCGCGGACTTCGACGGCCGCGTCGGCGATCGACACACCGGGCTCCTCTCTCCATTCCGCTACTGCCGAGGCGGCTCGCTCGTGAGGATCGGTTGCGCTTCCGGCGGCGCCGTCGCGGGTGACGCCGGAGGGGTCGTGGTCCCCACGCTCCAGGGCCGCTGCCGGTACAGCTCCAGCAGTTCGGCGCCGAGTCCGAAGAACACCATCGCCAGCCAGACCAGGATGTTGAGCAGCGGGATCTGCAGCCCCACGAGCAGGATCAGCCCGCCGACGAACGACTGGAGCACCGGGTGGGAGCGGCGCAGCACCAGGCGCCCGAGGTAGTGGGCGCCGACCAGGAACGTCGCGAGCGTCAGCACGACCCAGATCAGCAGGGCGGCGAGCGCGAGAGGGGCGCCGACGATCGTCACGAGCAGGAACAGGAGCCCGATCGGGACGACGACCGCGGCGACGAAGCCCACCAGGAGCGCCCGCCACGGCGACGGCAGGAGCCGGTCGGTGACGCGCTGAAGCATGCGGGGGACGAGCAGACCGGCGGCGAGGGTGAGCAGGCTGAACGCGACGAGGGCGTACAGGAAGCCCAGGAACCAGCCCAGTACTGCGGCCCACGGGGAGATCTGGACGGTCGACGTCTGCTGGGTCTGGACATGCTTCACGGTGCCGGCGACCGCTCCGTCGGCGATGTGCGCCGTTGTCGAACTGGCGTAGGTCACATCGCCGCCGACCGTCCCATCGATCCGGAGGTCGCTGACGCTGACCAGGAGGTCCCTGCCCACGGTGCCTGCGATGCGGGCGGAACCGGCCGTCGCGACGAGGTCGTTCCCGACGGACCCGTTGCCGTCGACGAGGAGATCGGAGGCGAAGATCGTGCCGCTGCGGGCGACATCGCCGGTGATCGTGACGGCCTGCCCGGCAAGCCGTACGTTCCCGTCGACGTGGCCGCTGATGGTGATCGTCTGGGCCGCCGCGATGACGTCGCCGGTGACGTCGCCGCTGACGGTGACGTTCTGCCCGGCGGCGTAGACGTCGCCGTCGACGGTGCCAGAGACGTCGACCGTGACGCCGCTGTAGAAGTGCGGTCCCATTCCGTCGGCCGTCTGCAGCGGCGGCGATGCGGCCGACGCGCCGAGGGTCAGGATGACGGCGCCTGCCAGCACTGCCGCGCGGGTGAGCCGCAGAGCGCGTGAATGAATGTCCATTTCGGAGTTCCCCTTCGCAACCGGCGCGCCGTGCGCCCCAGGTTCAGGATCGACCGCGCCGACCGCGGGTCATAGGGCCGTAGGTCCCTGGTCCGCTTCCCGGCCGGATCACAATTCGAAGTCGCGCGTCTCCCCGGTGTGCAGCAGCACGGCCCGTCCCTCGACGCTCACGCGGACGGGCTCGGCGTCGCCGGCGGAGGACTCGAGACGGATCGAGCTGTGGGCGATGGACACGGCGATCCGCTGCGAGCGGTAGACGATCGTGAAATGCAACGACTCGAGCTCCGCCGGGAGCAGCGGATGGAACCACAACGTGTCCGCGCGTGTCTCGAGGCCGGCGTAGCAGCGCACGAGCAGGTCGACCGACCCCGCCATGGCCGCCAGGTGGATGCCGTTCCGGGTGGTGCCTCCCTGGATGTCGGCCAGGTCGCTCTGGACGGTGCGTTCCAGGAACTGCCAGGAGCGGGTGCGGTCGCGCCGTGCCTCCAACCAGGAGTGGACGACGTTGGAGAGGGTGGACCCGTACGTCGAGGACCGGGAGTAGCGCTCGACGGTGCGGACGATGGCGTCCGCGTCGAGCGGGTAGCCCATGTTCTCGAGGAGTTCGCGCAGCTCCTCGGCGGAGAGCAGGTAGAGCAGCATGAGCGAGTCCGGCTGCTTGGACACCTGGTACCGGTTCGTCGTGTCCCCTTCCGCGTTCAGGACCAGGTCGAGCCGCCCGGAGGTCGGATAGCGCTGGCGATAGCGGTCGAGGTCGATCGGCGCGAGGTCGTCGTAGCCGTCGAACTGCGACAGCGTCCCGTCGGCGTTGAAGACGATGCGCAAGTGCTGCGCCACGTGCGCCCAGTGGGCGAGCTCGTCGTCCGACACCGAGAGGGCGTCCGCGGCGTCCGAGTCGGGCCGACTCGCGATCAGCCGGACCGTGTCGGCCGCGCGCAGCAGCACCCAGGCGGTCATGACGTTGGTGTAGACGTTGTCCGTGAGTCCTGCGCCGGGCCGGTCGGGGGGACCGTCGTGGAACTCGTCCGGGCCCATCACGCCCCGGATCGAGTACCGGCCGCAGGCCTCGTCCCAGTGGGCGAGCGACGCGAAGAAGCGGGCGATGCCGACGATGAGGTCCGCGCCCTCCTCTGCGAGGTATTCGGCGTCGCCGGTCGTCTGGTAGAACTGCCACGCGCTGTACGCGATCGCCAGCCCGACGTGCCGCTGCAGGCGCGAATGGTCGGGGATCCAGCGTCCGGTGAGCGGGTTCAGCAGACGATCGGGAGTGACGTCCTCTCCGGTCGTCGCGCTCTGCCACGGGAACATCGCTCCGGCCAGGCCCGCCTCCGCGGCCGCGCGCAGCGCCTGCGGCAGACGCCGGTGGCGGTAGGCGAGCAGCGCGCGGCTCAACGCCGGGCGGCGAAGGGTGAGCAGGGGATACACGAAGAGCTCGTCCCAGAACACATGGCCGCCGTACGCTTCGCCGTGGAGCCCGCGCGCCGGCACCCCCGCGTCGAGGTCGGCGTCCGCCCGCGCCAGGGTCTGCAGGACGTGGAAGATGTTGACGTTGACGGCGAGACTGTGGTCGCCCGGCGGCTGGACGTCGACGGCGAACGCGGACCAGAGCCCTTCCCAGCGCCGGGCATGGTCGACGAGCAGCTCGGAGAACCGCGGTGCGCGCGCGACCCTGTCCGCGGCGGCCGCCTCGGGCCGGCCGGTCGCGCGGTCGCGCGAGGTGCTGACGCCGACGACCTTCTCGACCACCACGGGCTCGCCCTCGTCCAGGTCGACCGTGAACTCGTGGAAGGCGAGACCGCGCTGCTCGGCGTAGGTCGGCGCCGTCGGCAGCAGCACGCCGCCGCGATAGGTCCGGGTGCGTTGCGCCAGTGCGATCCGGACGCCTGAGGTGCGCGTCTCGGTGTCGACCAGGAGCGTGTCCTCTGACAGCTCGCGGTGCGATCGGAGCGCCAGATGCCGCCGGCTCCGCGCGGTGCCCACGGTGGCAGTGTCGGTGGTGGTGTTGCGCACCGCTGCGTCGATCCCGCTCCGGACGGTGACGGGCCCCGACCAGTTGCGGGCCACGATCGTCGCCTGCAGGACGGCGAGCCGGGGGTCCGCCTGCGAGAGGAACCGGCGGAAACGCAAGGTGGTCTCCCGTCCCGCGTCGTCCCGGACGGTGAGCACACGGCGGAGGACGCCCTGACGGAGGTCGAGCTCCTGCCGGTACTCGAGCAGCTCGTCGCGATCGGCGCCCAGCGGCTCTGCGCCTGGCGGCCGGAACGTCAACCGCAGCCAATCGGGCGCGTTGACGATCTCCTCGGCCGGAACACCGCCGTCGTCCACCGTGTCGTAGACGCCGGCGAGATAGGTCCCGGGGGAGTGGTGGCCGCCCAGCACCGCTTCTTCGGCGGCGCCCCGCGTTCCCCAGTACCCGTTCGCCACCGTGCACAGGCTCTCGCGGGTTCTCTCCGCCGCCGGATCGTAGCCGTCGAAGCGGAGCACCCAGTGCTCCGCGTCGTCGGTGGGCTCGATCAGCCCGGCTCCCCGCACGCCGAGGGCGTCGAGGCCCGGCACGACGATGTCGGCATCCGCGCGGCGCAGCGCGGCCGCACGGCGGGGTCCCTCGGCGATCCCGACGACGAGGCCGAAGCCGCCCGCAGCCGCAGCCGCGACACCCGACTCGGAGTCCTCCACCAGCAGGGCGTCCGCGGGCCGGGCCCCGAGCCGCCGGCAGGCTTCGCGGAAGAGCGCGGGATCGGGTTTGGAGGGCAGCCCGAGCGCCGCGGCGTCGGTCCCGTCGACGACCGCGTCGAACAGGGAGAGCGCCCCGGTCCCGCTGAGCACGAGCCGGGCGTTCCTGCTGGCCGTGGCCAGCGCCACGCGGACGCCGGCGAGGCGGAGCGCCCGAAGGAACGGCAGCGCGCCGGGCAGCACCGCAGCGCCGTGCACGCGGAGCTGCTCTTCGAACAGCTGCTGCTTGCGCTGCGCGAGCCGCTCCACGAGCGCGGCCGTCAGGCGCTCGGGCCCGACGCCGCGAGAGGCGAGCAGGGTCCGGATGCCGTCCTCCCTGCTCCTCCCGTCGACGTAGAGTTCGTAGTCGATCGGGGTGAACGGTCCGCCGCCCGGTGCGATCCCGTCGAGTTCGGCGCCGAACAACAGCGTCCAGGCCGTCAGATGGAGCTCCCTGGTGTCGGTGACGACCCCGTCCATGTCGAGGACCGCCGAGGTCACCGGGTGCTGGAGCAGCGGTCCCATTCCGGTGTCCTCCGATCCGTCGCCGTCGTCGGCTCCTGCACGATAGCGCTCGCCTCGCCCGTCGGGTGGGCCTTAAGCCCCTGTGGGCGCGGGCGCTGTCCTGGCTCGATGGGTCTCGGCTGACGGCGAAGGGGTGTTCTGTGCAGGAGGAGCGACCGACGCAGGAGGAACGGCCGACGCGCGAGCCGGTCGGACTCCTCTTGAGGGACCTCCGGTCGAGCACGGAGGGCCTCGGCAGCCGGGAGGCGGCGAGACGCCTGGCGGTCCAGGGACCCAATGCGCTGCCTGTCGCGCGACGTGCGGGCTGGCCGCGTCAGATCCTGCGCCAGTTCTCGCACCCGCTCGCCCTGCTGCTCTGGATGGCCGCGGTGCTGGCCTACGTCTCCGGCACGGCGGTGCTGAGCTGGGCGATCGTCGTGGTGATCGTGATCAACGCTGCGGTGGCGTTCCTTCAGGAGCGTCAGGCGGAGAGAGCGGTGGAGGCCCTGGCGCGCTACCTGCCGTTGCAGGCGCGCGTCCTGCGCGACGGCGCCCCCACCACAGTCCCGGCGGTCGACCTGGTCACCGGCGACGTGCTCGTGGTGTCGGAGGGCGACCGGGTCTCGGCGGACGCGCGGCTGATCGACGGCAGTGTCGAGGTGGATCTCTCGGCGCTGACCGGCGAGTCGGTGCCGGTGGTCAGATCGGCCGGCGGCGTCGACACCGCGGACCGGCTGGTCGATGCGCCCGACGCGGTGTTCTCCGGGGCCGAATGCACGTCGGGCGATGCGACGGCCGTCGTCTTCGCGACGGGCGCGGCGACCGAGCTGGGCCGCATCGCCGTGCTGTCCCGGCGCGGCTCGCCCGCCGCCAGCCCGCTGGAGCGTCAGGTCCGGCGCTCGACCTGGCTCATCGCGGGCGTCGCGGTCGGCGTCGGGGCGCTGTTCCTCCCGCTCGGGCTGTTCGCCGGGCTCACCGTCCCCGACGCGGCGGTCTTCGCGATCGGGCTGCTGGTCGCGAACGTCCCGGAGGGGCTGCTCCCCACGATCACGCTCGCGCTCGCCGTCGGGGTGCGTGTCCTCGCCCGGAGAGGGGCGCTGGTGAAGCAGCTGTCCGCCGTCGAGACGCTCGGGTCGACGACCGTGATCTGCACCGACAAGACCGGGACGCTCACCCGCAACGCGATGACGGTCTACCGGCTGTGGACCGTCGACGGCGTCCACGATCCGGTGGAGGGCGGCGGCGACCTCACGCGTCTGCTCCAGGTGATGGCCGACTGCAACCAGTTGGAGCGGACCACCGACCCGATGGAGGAGGCGCTGCGCGCGGCCGCCTCGGAGGCGGGGGTCGAGACGGCTTCGCGGGTCGCCACGTACCCGTTCGATCCGGAACGCAAGCGGATGAGCGTGGTGAGCCGCCGCGACGGCGCTCTGATGGTCTCCGTCAAGGGGGCGCCGGAAGGGCTGCTTCCGCTCTGCGCGACGATCAACCGCCCCGGCGGCGACGAGCCGATGTCGACGGAGCTGCGTTCGACGGCGTCGGCGGCGGTCGAGGAGTTCGCGCGACGCGGTCTGCGCGTTCTCGCGCTCGCCGCCCGTGACACGGCGGACGTGCCGTCCGATGCCGACTCCGCGGAGTCGGAGCTGTGCCTGCTCGGGCTGGTCGCCCTCCTCGATCCTCCGCGCCCGGAGGTCGCGGCGTCGGTCGAGGCCTGTCACAGCGCGGGGATCACCATCCACGTGGTGACGGGCGACAACGGGAGGACGGCGGCCGAGATCGCGAGACAGGTCGGCATCGGCGCCGACCGGGTGATCGGCGGCGCCGAGGCCGACGCGCTGTCCGAGCCCGAGCTGGACCGCTTCCTCGCCCAGCCGGGGAGATCGTCTTCTCCCGCAGCACTCCGGAGGGAAGCTGCGCATCGCCGAGGCGCTCCAGCACGGGGGCCAGGTCGTGGCGATGACCGGAGACGGGGTCAACGACGCGCCCGCTCTGCACCGTGCGGACATCGGGGTCGCGATGGGTCGGTCGGGCACCGACGTGGCGAGGGAGGCCGCCACGATGATCCTCACCGACGACAACTTCGCGACCATCGTCACCGCCGTGCGCGAAGGCCGGCGCGCGTACGACAACCTGCGCAAGTTCGTGCTCTACATCTTCGTCCACGCCGTGCCGGAGGTCGTCCCGTTCGCGGTATTCGCGCTGTCCGGCGGCCTCATCCCGCTGCCCCTCACCGTCCTGCAGATCCTCGCGATCGACCTCGGGACGGAGATCCTCCCCGCCCTCGCGCTGGGCAGGGAGCGCGGCGAGCCCGATCTGATGTCGCGGCGCCCGCGCCCGCGCTCGGAGCCGCTCATCACGCGTCGACTCCTGTTCCGGGCCTGGGCGCTCATGGGGAGCATCTCGGCCGCGCTCGCGATGGCGATCTTCTTCGCGGTGCTGGCGGCCGGCGGCTGGTATCCAGGGGCGCCCGTCGGCCAGGGGGACCCGCTGCACACGGTCTATCTGCAGGCGACCACCGCGACGTTCGCGACCATCGTCGCGTGCCAGGTGGGGACCGCGTTCGCGGCCCGCACCGAGCGTGCGTCGCTCCTGGCTCTCGGCGTCTTCAGCAATCGTCCGCTGCTGGCGGCGATCGGCGCGGAGCTGCTCTTCGTCGTGGCGCTGTGCCTGCTGCCGCCGTTGCAGCGCGTCTTCGGGACCGCACCGCTTCCCGGCTGGGTGATCGCCCTGCTGATCCCCTGTCCCGTCATCGTGTGGGCCGCGGACGAACTGATGCGGTGGAGGGCACGGCGCCGGGCAGCGCGCGCCGGTCGCCGGCGGGGCTGAGCTGCACGCCCAGCTCGGGGACGCCTTCCGGCGCCGGTCGGCCGAGCAGCTCGTAGACCACGGCGCCGTCGAGCGTCTCGGCCTCGAACAGGCGATCCACCAGCTCGTCGAGAGCGCCGCGGTTGCGCGAGAGGAGGTCGACGGCCCTGGCCTCCGCCTCCCGGACGAGACGTGCGACCTCCGTGTCGACCGCGCGCTGCGTCTCCTCCGAGTACGGGCGGTTGAGCGTGGCGCCGCTCTCGGCGGCGTCCTCCCCGGTCGGATAGCCGACCGGGCCGAGCGCCGGCGAAAGCCCGAAGTCCCGGACCATGCGGGTGGCGAGCGCCGTGGCGGCGGCGAGGTCGGAGGCCGCGCCCGTCGAGGCCTCGTCGAAGACGACCAGCTCGGCGGCCCGGCCGCCGAGGGCCACCGCGAGGCGGTCGAGGAGGGCCCGCTCGCCCTGGAGGTGGTGCTCGGCGAGCGGGAGCTGCTCCGTGGCGCCCAACGTGTCGCCGGCGGGCAGGATGGTGATCTTGTCGACGGGGTCCGCGCGCTCGCTCAGCGCGGCGACGACGGCGTGGCCGCTCTCGTGCACGGCGACCTGCCGCTTCTCCTCCACCAGCAGCACGCTGGAGCTCTCCCGGCGTCCCAGGATGAGCCGATCGCGCGCGGCCCGGAAGTCCTGGCCGCCGATGGACTCGCGCCCGGCGCGGACGGCTTCGATCGCCGCCTCGTTGGCCAGGTTCGCGAGGTCGGCGCCGGAGAACCCCGGCGTGCCGCGCGCGACCGACTCCAGGTCGAGCGCGGGGTCCAGGGGCTTGTCCCGGCAGTGCACCTCCAGGATCGCCGTCCGCTCGACGACGTTCGGGAGCGGGACGGTGATGTGCCGATCGAACCGCCCGGGGCGCAGCAGCGCGGCGTCGAGGACGTCCGGCCGGTTGGTGGCCGCGAGCACGACGACGCCCGACGAGGTCTCGAAGCCGTCCATCTCCGCGAGCAGCTGGTTGAGCGTCTGCTCGCGCTCGTCGTTGGACGCGTATGAGTTCGCGCCAGAACGTCGCTGCCCGATCGCGTCGATCTCGTCGATGAAGAGGATGGCCGGCGCACTCGAGCGCACCGTCTGGAAGAGGTCCCGCACGCGGGAGGCGCCGACGCCGACGAACATCTCGACGAAGCTCGAGCCGTCGACCGAGAAGAAGCTGACCTGTGCTTCCCCGGCGACGGCGCGAGCGAGCAGCGTCTTGCCGGTGCCGGGAGGTCCCACGAGCAGCACGCCGCGCGGAGCGGCCGCGCCCAGCCGGCGATAGCGCTCGGGGTGACGCAGAAAGTCCACGATCTCCGAGACCTCCGCCTTGACACCCTCGTAGCCCGCGACATCCGCGAACGTCGTCGTCCGCGCCGACGGCTCGAACAGCTTCGCCGAGGACCTGGTCACACCGAAGATCCCGCCGGAGGCGCCGGCGCGTCTCGCCATCCGCGCCATGAACCACCACACCAGCACGATCGGACCCAGGATGAGCAGCCACGTCCCCAGCGTCGACCAGATCGAGCCCTGGCTCGCGGGCGCGAAGGTCACGGCGACGTCGGCCGAACGCAGGGAGGCGAGGACCGGCTGGCCGGCGACCGGGAGCGGGATCACGCTCGTGTACTGTGCGCCGGACGTCAGCGTGCCGTCGACCGTCCCGTCGGCGTCGATCGTCGCGGTGGCGACTTTGTGCGCCTGCACGTCGGTCACGAACGCCGTGTAGGTCAGCGTCGCGGTCTGCCGGCCCAGGGCGCCCGGGAGGAAGACCGTCACCCCGATCCCGATCAACGCGAAGGCGAACAGGAGCCAGAGGATCCACGAGCGTCGCCGGCGGGGCTCGGAAACGGGCATCGTCATGTGCGCAGTCAAGCCTCGACGACGCTGCACGGGCAGGGTCGAAGGACCCGTGGACAGTCGGCCGTCGCGTCCTATCCTGCTCTCGTGAGCAACGCACCCGAGCGGCCGGCGCCCGTCCTGACTCTGACGGTGAACCCGGCCCTGGACATCAGCACGTCGACCCCTCAGGTCGTCGCGGAGCACAAACTCCGCTGCAGCACGAGCCGGCTGGCTCCCGGCGGAGGAGGGGTGAACGTGTCGCGGGTGGTGCACCGTCTCGGCGGGCGCACGCTGGCCGTGTTCACCGCGGGCGGCCCGATCGGCGAGGCCTACCGGCGCCTCGTCGAAGCGGAGCGGTTGCCCAGCATGGTCGTTCCGATCCGGGGAGCACCCGGGAGAGCTTCACGGTCGACGACATCGCGGACGGCAAGCAGTACCGCTTCGTGCTCGACGGCCCGGAGCTGAGCGAGGACGAATGGCGCCAGTGCCTCGACTACGTCTCGGACGCCGTTTCGCCGGGAGGCTATGTCGTCGCCAGCGGCAGTCTCCCGCCGGGGGTCCCTGACGACTTCTACGCCCGGGTCGTCGTGCTGGCGAGGGAGGGCGGCGCGCGGTGCGTCGTCGACTCGACGGGACCCGGGCTGGCCGCCGCGCTCGCCGAGGGGACGTTCCTGGTCGCTCCGAGCCTCCGAGAGCTCCAAGCCCACGTCGGTGCGGAGCTCGACGACGAGGAGAGCCGGTTCGCGGCCGCCGCCGAGCTCGTCGCGGCAGGCGCCGCGGAGTATGTGGCGCTCACCCTCGGCGCCGACGGCGCGCTGCTCGCCTCACGCGAGGGCGGATACCGGCTTCCGGCCCCGGCTGTCGAGGCGGTCAGCAGCGTCGGCGCCGGCGACAGCTTCCTCGCAGGCTTCGTGCTCCGGATGGCCCAGGGGCGATCCGTCGAGGATGCCTTCCGCACGGCCGTCGCGGCCGGAAGCGCGGCGGTGACGACGCCGGCGTCGGAGCTCTGCGGCCGGGCCGATGTCGAACGGCTGGAGGCCGAGCTGCCGACGCGAGCGGGCCGAAAGTCCCTGTAGCCGGCCCGGGCGCCGCCGTAGCGTGAGCCCGACCGGTTCGTCCTGGGAGGGCGCCGGCGACATCGAGAGGGCGGGCTCATGGACGACGACGTCGTTTGGTTCGAGGATGTCGGGATGCGCGACGTGCCGCGGGTCGGGGGAAGAACGCGTCGCTCGGCGAGATGATCCGTGGGCTCAGGGACGAGGGGATCCGCGTCCCCGACGGGTTCGCGACGACCGCCTCCGCGTACCGTGCCTTCGTCGCGGCGAACGGCATCGAGGAGGCGATGAGGGAGCGGCTGGAAGCGTACCGGTCCAGGACCGCGACGCTGCGCGAGACCGGCGAAGCGCTCCGCGAGCTGTTCCTGGCGGGGGAGTTCCCGAGCGGGATCGCCGACGCGATCGTCGCGAGCTATCGCCGGCTCGCCGAGCGGGCCGGATCGCGCGCGCCGGCGGTGGCCGTGCGCAGCAGCGCCACCGCGGAGGACCTGCCAGAGGCCAGCTTCGCGGGCGCCCAGGAGACCTTCCTCAACGTGGTCGGGGAGCGCGAGCTGCTGGCCGCCTGCCGGCGCTGCTATGCCTCCCTCTTCACCGATCGCGCGATCAGCTACCGGGAGATCAAGGGCTTCGACCATCTCGACATCGCCCTCTCGATCGGCGTGCAGCGGATGGTGCGCTCCGATCTCGGCGGCTCGGGCGTCATGTTCTCGATCGACACCGACACCGGCTTCCCCGGGTCGTCGTCGTCAGCGCGGCCTGGGGGCTCGGCGAGATGGTGGTGCAAGGCGAGGTCGACCCCGACCGCTACCTGGTCTTCAAGCCGCTGCTGGACGTTCCCGACGTCGAGCCGATCATCGAGCGGAGCCTCGGCGCGAAAGCGCGCAAGATGGTCTACCAGCAGGGCGGGACCGCGCGCACCCGGATCGTCGACACGCCCGCCAGGCAGCGGCGCGCATTCGTGCTGAGCGACCGCGAGATCCTGGAGCTCGCCCGCTGGGCCGTACTGGTGGAGAAGCACTACGGGCGCCCGATGGACATGGAGTGGGCCCGTGACGGCGCCTCCGGCGACTTGTACCTGGTCCAGGCGCGGCCCGAGACGGTGCAGGCGGTCAAGAGTGCGGCGCGTTTCACCGAGCATCACCTGACCGAGTCGGGCGAGCTGCTGCTGTCGGGCGCCGCCATCGGCGACTCGATCGCCACGGGCCGGGTCTGCGTCGTCCGCGACACGGCGCAGATGGCCGATTTCCCGGACGGCGCGATCCTGGTGGCCGAGATGACCGACCCCGACTGGGTGTCGATCATGGCCCGCGCCTCCGGCATCATCACGGACCACGGCGGCTCCACGAGCCATGCCGCGATCGTCAGCAGGGAGCTGGGCATCCCCGCGGTCGTGGGCACCGGGTCGGCGACGGAGACGCTCGTCGACGGCCAGGCGGTCACCCTCTCCTGCGCGGAGGGGGACATCGGCCACGTCTACGACGGCGTGCTGGGGTTCGAGAGCACCGAGATCGACCTGCGCCAGGTCGCCGCGACGCGTACCAGGGTCATGGTCAACGTCGCGAGTCCCGAGGCGGCCTTCCGCTGGTGGCGCCTGCCCGCCGCCGGTGTGGGGCTGGCCCGCATGGAGTTCATCGTCAACAACCTGATCACCGTCCATCCGATGGCGCTCGTGCATCCCGAGCGGGTCGCCGACGAGCACGATCGCCGGCGCATCCGTGCGCTGACGTCGGGGTTCGACGATCCGCAGGAGTTCTTCGTCGAGACGCTCGCGCGCGGGCTCGCCAAGCTCGCGGCGCCGTACCACCCGCACGACGTGATCGTGCGGCTGAGCGACTTCAAGGCGAACGAGTACGCCCACCTCGTCGGTGGCGCCGCGTTCGAGAGCCCGGAGGAGAACCCGATGCTGGGGTTCCGCGGCGCGTCCCGCTACTACGATCCGAAGTACCGGGAGGCATTCGCGTTGGAGTGCCGGGCGCTCAAGCGCGCGCGGGAGCGGATCGGGTTCGCGAACATCATCGTGATGGTCCCGTTCTGCCGCACTCCGGGAGAGGCCGACCTGGTCCTGAAGGAGATGGCCGCGAACGGCCTGGTCCGCGGCGAGAACGGCCTGAAGGTCTACATGATGTGCGAGATCCCGTCGAACGTGATCCGGGCGGGGGAGTTCGCCACCCGTTTCGACGGCTTCTCGATCGGCTCCAACGACCTCACGCAGCTCACCCTCGGCGTGGACCGGGACTCCGCGCAGCTCGCCGCCCTCTTCGACGAGCGCGACCCCGCGGTGGAGTGGATGATCGCCGAGGCCATCGCCCGCGCGCACCAGGCCGGAATCCACGTCGGCCTCTGCGGGCAGGGCCCGAGCGACCACCCCGAGTTCGCCGAGTTCCTCGTCGCGAGCGGCATCGACTCGATCTCGCTCAACCCGGACAGCTTCCTCCGGACCATCGGGCGCGTCGCCGAGGCGGAGGCCCGGGTGCTGGACCGGCGGAATGCCTGACATCCGACGTCGGGTCAGAACCCCGTCGGCTCCGTCTCCAGTTCGGGCGACTCCGGCCGCGGCTCGTGGGTCAGCGGCGTCAGCGCCGTCGTCTGCGGGATCCAGAGGAGCGCGTCGTAGCGGCGGCCCATGACGGTCGGCACATAGTTGCCCGTCTCCCGCCGGGGGTCGTACACGACACCGACGGCGCGGTGGCCGCGTTCGCGGCTCAGCCACTCGGTCCCAGCGGCTCCGGCGAAGATCAGGACCGCCGCACCGGGGAGCGCTCGGGCGAGCAGATCCTCGTGGCTGCCGGCCTTGGCCGCGGGCAGCCGGAACGCGGTCTCCGTCGAGCCCCAGGAGCGGGCGGCGAGCACAGTGCCCTCGCGTGACGCGAAGCCGATCAGGCAGACGTCGTCGAGGCCGTGGCGCTCGCGCAGGAGCTCGCCGATGTTGACCATCCCCTCGTTGCCCATGGTGGTTCCGCGGGCGTCTCCGACGTGGGTGTTGTGGGCCCAGACGACACCCCGGCCGTCGGGTCCCGCACGCTCCGCGAGCCGGTCGGCGGTGTCGGCCATGTGGATGTCGCGGACGTTCCACGACTCGCGGTCGCCCTGCAGCATGATCCGGTAGTAGTGCTCGGCGTCCGCCGCGGTCAGGGCGTTCTGCAGCACATCGAGGCGCGACTCGTCGTCGTCGAAGCCGGCGCCGAGTCGGCCGGCGTGCTCGCGCACGCTGGTGAGCAGTGCGATCACGTCCGGCTCGCACGACATCGGGACGAGCCGCGTCGCCCACGCGTAGCCTTGCGGGTCCTCCCCGTACGGCTCAAAGCAGCGCCAGGCGCGCAGAGCGGTCGGAACGTCGTCGGGCGAGTTGGCGGCGAGCCAGTCGATCACGGCCTCCAGCGACTCCCACAGCGAGTACACGTCCAGTCCGTAGAACCCGACCCGGCGGCTGCGCTCCTGCGTCAGATTCCAGCGGTGCAGCCAGTCCAGGAACTCGGCGACATCGGTGTTCGCCCACATCCAGCGCGGCCAGCGTTCGAAGGACGACAGCAGCTGCCGTGCGTCCTCCCATTGCTCGCTGCGCCCGCGCACCCACGTGTCGATGCGGAAGCAGTCGGGCCAGTCGCCCTCGACCCCGATCCAGCGGATGTCGCCGCGCTCGATCAGGCGCTTGGTGAGGGCGGCGCGCCAGGCGTAGAACTCGTGTGTCCCGTGCGACGCCTCTCCGATGCAGATCAACCGCGCCCGCGCCGCCCGCTCGGCCAGCGTGTCGAGGTCGGCGTCGGAGAGCAGCGGCGTCGCCATCGCGCGGACATCCGCGATCGCCTCCTCGTCCGAGGTGTCCGGCAGCCGGGGGCGCGAGCGACGCGGGCGAAGCGAGGCTTCGTGCAGCAGGCGCACGACCTCGGCGTCCTCCGTCTGCCCGAAGTCGCGATAATACTGCCCGACCGCTTGGAAACGGGCGGGCAGGAGCACGCACGTGACCCGGTCCGCGTCCTCGATCTCGTCCAGCGCGCGGGGCGAGATGACCGGCGCGGCGATGACGACCTCGCTCGCCCCGAGCTGCCGCGCGACGAGCAACGCGACCTTGGTCGTCGCGCCCGTCGCGATCCCGTCGTCGACGATGATCGCGGTCCGTCCGCGCAGGTCGATCCGCTCACGGCCTTCGCGCAGCAGCGCCAGCCGCTGGTCGAGCGTGCGCCGCTCGGCCTGCTCGACGGCTTCGACCTCCTCCTCGCTGAGCCAGCCGCGGGCGACCATCGTCGGGTCGAGCACTTCCGCGCCGCCCTCGCCGATGGCCCCCATCGCGACTTCGGGCTGGTCGGGGATGCCGAGCTTGCGCACCACGATCACATCGAGCGGCAGTTCGAGTTCCTCAGCCACGACGGCGGCGACGGGGACGCCGCCGCGGGGGAGCCCGAGGACGACGGCGTCGGAGTGGCGCAGATCGCGCAGGCGCTCCGCGAGGGTCTGCCCGGCTTGGCGGCGATCGGTGAACATGGCTCCTCCGCCTTCCAGCTCAGATCAGGCACTCGGGAGCGACGACGATCGTCGGCACCCGGATGGCCAGGATCAGCGCGTGGCTCACCGAGCCGAGCATCATCCGGTCGAGCCCGCGAGCCTGCTCGGTCCCGACGACGAGCAGAGCCGCGTCGTCGAGGTGCGCCAGGATCGCATGCCTCGGGTCGTCCCGGACGAGGGAGCCCGTCACCTGGAGGTCGGGGTTGGCCGCGCGCACAGTGCGGGCGACGGACCGCAGGATCATGTCGTGCTCGGCCTCGAGGTCGATCGTGAAACGGTGATCCGGTTGCTGGACTTCGGGAATCCCGACCAGTGGATCGAGCCAGGCGTGCACCAGGCGCAGCTCGCCGCCCAGCCTCCTGGCCTCCCGTGACGCGAATCGCGCGGCCTTCAGCGACACCTCCGACCCGTCGACGCCCACGACGACCGCCGTCCGTCCCGTCTCCGGGAGCCCGGGCACGATCGCCGCGGCGCCGCGGGCATGCGCCGCGAGCCGCGACCCCAGCGACCAGTCGTAGCGGACGTGCGGCCAGTGCCGGCGCCCGGTCCCGACGACGACCAGATTGTCGGCCCGGGAGAAGCGGAGCAGCTCGTCGAGTCGCAGGCCCGCCATCACGTGCGTGCTGATCCGGAGCCCGCCGTTCGCGTCGGACACGCGTTGCGCTGCGGCGTCGGCCGCGAGGTGCCGCTGGGCCACCACGTCCTCGGTGACCACCTGGCCCGGTGCGAGCGCGTCGAGATCCTCGACGTCCACCAGAACGATCGAGTCCTGCTCGGCCTTGGCCCGTTCGACGGCCCACTCGAGTGCGACGTCCGCCTCCGGCGAGCCGTCCCATCCCACGATCGTCCGGTCGGTCATTCGCCCTTCTCCTTCGGATCTTTCCGCGTCTGCCTGTCCGGGCGCACGACCAGCACCGGGCAACCCGCCTGCGTGGTGCAGTACAGGCTGACCGAGCCGAGGAACGGCGACGCCAGCTCGCTCAGGCCGCGACTTCCGACGACGAGCAGTTCGGCGTCGTGCGAAGCCTCCACCAGCACCTTGCCCGGATGTCCCGGTGCCGCGAGCACGCGCACCCACTCGGGCGTCTCGTCGCCGAACTCGGCGCGCACGATGTCCTCCAGGATCTCGAACGCCACCACCTTCGGCGCTCGCCCGGGATCGGGGAAGTACGCGTCGTACATCGAGGTGGAGGGCTGCCACGCCATCACCACATCCAGGCGCGTTTCGAGCGCGCGGGCGAGCCGCACGGCCTCGTGGAACGCCCGGCGGGACTGCTCGGACCCGTCCACGCCGCACACGATCGGCGGCAGAACCATCTTCGAGGGATGCATCAGAACCTCCCGCCCACGGTCTCAGATCTCCCGCGGCTCGACCCGCAGCAGGTCGTGCACCTGCCGCACGTGCGGCGACGACCAGGCGGTCCGCAGCGCCTGCTGGTGCTCGGTCCAGGAGCCGACGGAGCCGGTCAGGGTGATCTCGTCCGCGTCGACGGAGACGGTGATGCGGCCGGCGTCGAGGATCGCGTTGCGCACCAGCGCGTTGCGGATCTCCTCGGCGATGTCGTCGGCCTGCGGTCGGCGGGTGAGCTCGATGCGGCTCTCGACCGCGTGGACGCCGTGCAGGCGTTCGACGGCCCGCTTGGCGGCCACCCGCTCCGCGTCCCATTCGACCTCGCCGGTCAGGACCACGCGGTGGCCCTGCACGTCGGCGTGGATGCCCGTCCGCGGGACCCCCGCCGTCCAGGCGAGGATGCCGTCGACCGCGGCGGCGAGGGTGTGTCCGTGCGGGTCGTCGCCCGGCTCGGGCAGCCGGAGCTCGTCGGCGACGGTGCGGACCCCGGCGACCCGCTGGGCGGCCTCCACCGCCGCGATGCGCTCATGGAGGGTGCCCACCTCCCCGGTGAGCGTGACGACGCCGCCGTCGACGGAGACGCCGATGGCGGGTGCGGTGACGTCAGGCGTCCAGGCGAACTCCGACTCGACCGCCCGGCGGACGGTCAGATCGCTGAAGGTGCGTGCCGGCGTGCTCGACGTCCCTGATCCGGGTGCGCTGCTGATGCTCATGGCCCCAGCATCCGCGTGCCGGGGTCGCGCGGGTGAGTCGAAGGTCCCACCGAATCGCAGGACCTTCGACCCACACCCGTGCCGTGATGGCGACATACGGTTTCGGGGTCAACGTGGATACCGAAGAGAGGACACTGACATGGCACGCAATCTGGTCCGTTTCGACCCGTTCGCCGAGCTGAGCCGGATGGAGCGGGACTTCTTCGAGAACGGGATGCTCGGGACGCGGCGCACGATGCTTCCGACGACCGACATCTACACGAAGGACGACAGCGAGCTGGTGGTCGAAGTCCACCTTCCCGACTTCGACGAGAGCGACGTCTCCGTGAACATCGACGAGGGCGCGCTGGTGATCCAGGCGGAGAAGCACGAGAAGGAGGAGGACAAGGACAAGAAGTACGTCGTCCGGGAGTCCAGCCAGAGCTTCTATCGACGCATCATGCTCCCGCAGCAGTCCGATCAGTCGAAGATCGCAGCGACCTTCGACAAGGGAGTGCTGAAGGTCGACGTCCCGTTCGCCGCGCTGCCGTCTCCGACCAAGGTTCCGATCACCGCCGGCCCGAAGGCCTGACGGGGCGCGCGAGATGTCGACGCACATCGTGGAGGGGCGGTTCTCCGACGCCCGGGTCATCGTGACGGGCGCAGGCTCCGGGATCGGCCGGGCCACCGCCGTCCGCCTGCTGGCCGAGGGGGCCACCGTCGTCGCGACGGACATCAGCGAGCCTCGGCTGGCGGCGCTCGCCGAGGAGTTCGGGTCCGATCGTCTCATCACCTTCGCCGGCGACGTGAGCAACGAGGACGTCGTGGCCGATGTCATGCGGCTCGCAGACGGGACGGTCACCTCGCTGGCGAACGTCGCGGGGATCATGGACGACTTCCTCCCGCCCGCCGAGGTGGAGGACGCCGTCTGGGACCGGGTGCTGCGCGTGAACCTGACCGCGGTGATGCGGCTCACCCGGGCTGTGCTGCCCGGCATGCTGGAGCGTGGAGCGGGGACCATCGTCAACGTCTCGTCCGAGGCCGCCCTTCGGGGATCGGCGGCCGGCGCCGCGTACACGGCGTCCAAGCATGCCGTGAACGGTCTGACCCGGAGCACGGCGTTCTTCTACGGGGCGAAGGGGATCCGCTGCAACGCGGTCGCTCCCGGAGCGACGATGACGAACATCCAGGCGGAGTTCCGGTCGGCCTTCGCGGGCGAGCGGATGGCTCCGTACCTGCAGACCAACGTGCCGCAACCGGCGACGGCGGAGGAGCTTGCGGCGGCGATCACGTGGCTGCTCAGCGACGACTCGTCGAACGTGAACGGCGCCGTCCTCCCGAGTGACGCGGGCTGGTCGGTGATCTGAGAACCGGCGGAAACAACCGGGGGAAAGAACCGGGGGAAGAGGGGGCTGACCGGGAACCCGAGTCCGGTCAGACGCGGCCGCGGTGCTCGAGGTGGAGCACCGCGGCTTGCGTGCGCCGCTCCAGGCCCAGCTTGGCCAGCAGCGAACTCACGTAGTTCTTCACCGTCTTCTCGGCCAGGCCCAGCCGCTCCGCGATCTGGCGATTCGTGCGGCCGTCGGCGATGAGCGCGAGCACCTGCCGCTCGCGGAGGCCGAGCGACGCGAACCGCGGGTCGTCGGCGGGCTCGCGCAGCGTCGCCGAGACGCGCTCGGCGATGCGCGGGTCGATCAGGCGCTTGCCCCGATGCGCTGCTCGGATGTCGTCCAGCAGTGTGCTGGCGCGGATGTCTTTGACGACGTAACCGTCGGCTCCGGCGATGATCGCGCTGCGCAGCGCGTCCTCGTCGTCGTACGCGGTGAGCATCAGGCAGCGGATCCCCGGCTCCGCCTGCTTGACTGCTCGGCAGACGTCGATGCCGCTGCCGTCCGGCAGTCGCACGTCCAGCACCGCAACGTCGGGCCGCACGGCCAGGATCCTGGCCCGCGCCTGAGCCGCCGTCGCCGCTTCGCCGACGACCTCCATGTCGTCCTGGGCGTCGATCAGCCCCGCGATGCCGCGGCGCACGATCTCGTGGTCGTCGGTGAGGAAGACGCGGATCGTCGACGGGTTCATCCGGCGCTCCCTTCGGTCACCGGCAGGCGGAGCCGCAGCCGGGTCCCCCGGGCGGTCGACTCGACGTCGAGCGTGCCCGCCCTGAGTTCGGCGCGCTCGGACAGATTGCGCAGGCCGCTCCGGCGCGAGGTCTCCCCGATCCCGTTGCCGTCGTCCGCGACGTCGACCGTGATCTCGTCCGCGGATGCGACGACCTCGACGGTGGCGCTGCCGGCCCCCGCGTGCCGGACCACGTTGGTGAGTCCCTCCCGTACGAACGCCGCGACGTCGTCGGCGAGCGCGGGGTCGGACACCAGGTCCACCGGGCCCGAGAAGGAGACGGTCGCCGGCTGCGGGAGCGCCTCGCCGACCTCCTGGACGATGTCGAGCAGCCGGTGCCGCAGACTCTCGGCCGGCCCCTGCTGCCGGGACAGCGAGAAGATCGCCGTACGGATCTGTGCGATCGCGTCGTCGAGCGACTTCACGGTGCCGTCGATCCGGTCGGCCAGCAGACCGGGGCCGAGCGACGACTGGACGCTCTGCAGTTCGAGCCCCGCGCCGAAGAGCTGCTGGATGACGTGGTCGTGGAGGTCGCGGGCGATGCGCGCGCGATCCTCCAGGAGCACCACGCGCTCTCGGTCCGCGCGTGCGTCCGCGAGTTCCATTGCGAGCGCGGCCTGCCGGGAGAAGGTGACGACGCGTTCGAGTTCGAACGCGGAGAAGGGCAGATCCCCGCTCTCCCGGACGGCGATCAGCACCTCGGGCTGGCCGACCTTCCCGTCGAACGGGACGACGAGCGCGGGACCCGGCTCCCAGCCCTCGGCGAGCGCGTAGCCGCTCAACTCCTCGAGCCTGGACGGCTGGCCGCCCTCGACCGCGCTGCGGACGCGGTCGTTCTCCAGCGGCACGCTCCCGGCGTCCACCAGGCCGTCGCTGCGCCCGAGCAGCGGCATCGGTTCGCCGGGCTCATGCACTCCGAGCACGACCGCGGAGCGCGCCCGGAGAAGGGCGGCGACACGAGATGCGAACTCCTGGTGCGCCTCCGCGTTTCCGCTGCCGAGGATGCTCGCCGTCATCTCGGCGGAGGACGCGGTCCAGGACTGCCGGGCGACGGTCTCGGCGTACAGCCGTGCGTTGTCGATCGCGAAGCCGGCGTTCGCCGCGAGGGCTCTCACGAGCTGCTCGTCGTCCTCGGTGAACCCTCCCGAAACCGGATCGGTGAGATACAGGTTGCCGTACACGGAGTCGCGCACCGTGATCGGGACCCCCAGGAACGCCGTCATCGGCGGGTGGCCCGCCGGAAAGCCGGAGGACCGCGGATCGTCGGCGATCGAGTCCAGGCGGATCGGGCGGGGGTCGTCGATGAGGGCGCCGAGCAGCCCGTGGCCTTCCGGCAGATGGCCGATCCGGGCCACTATGTCGGCCGACATCCCGACGTGGATGAACTGCTCCAGCCCGCCGCCCTCCGCGATCACCCCGAGTGCGCCATAGCGCGCGCCGACGAGTTCGACGGCGGCCTCGATGATCGTTCTGAGCACCACCGGCAGCTCCAGGTGCAACACCACCGCCCGGTTCGCGCGGACGAGCGCGCGCAGCCGGCCCTGCGTCTCCAGCACCTTCCGCGCCTGCTCGACGAGCTCGCCGAGGGCGTGGTCCAGCTCGCCCCGAGGCGCGTCCGGGAACGTGATCGGCTCATCGTCCTGAATCGCGGGCCTCCTCTCGGGTGGCGGCCCGGGCGCAGCCGCACGGAGGCACGTGCCGGAGGCGGCACGGGTCCCCTAGGCGCTGAGTGTAGCGTCCGGCGCCGTCGCGTACACCTGTGTCTCCTGACCGACGACGACCGTGGGCGCGGCGAGGTCGAGCACGAGGCCGTGGGAGACCGACCCCAGCCAGGTGCGTTTCCAGCCGGTCAGCCGTCTGCTGCCGACGACCAGCATCGACGCGTGCTCGGACTGGACGCGGAGGCCCGAGATCGGGTTCTGGCGCAGGAGGACGCCCTGCACTGTGATGTCGGGGTGCTTATCCCGCACCGTGCGGACGTGATCGTCGAGCAGGTCCTGCCGTTCGCTCTGCTGCGAGGTGACGAACTCGTCGTCGGGGACGACCAGCGGCTGCTCGGAGAGCGGAGCCACCCAGCAGTGCACCACCGTCAGCGGCTGGCGCAGCGCCTCCGCCTCCCGGCAGGCGAACTCCAGCGCGAGACGACCCACCTCCGAGCCGTCCACTCCCACGACGACCCCCGACCGTGCGCTCGCCGCCTCCGCCTCCTCGACGGGGATGACGGCCACCGGACCGGCGGCAGCCGTGGCGAGCCGCGACCCGAGCGACCAGCCGTAGCGGACACGGGGCCCGACGCGGTGCCGGGTGCCGACCACGAGAATGGTGTCGGCACGGGCCTGGGCGGTCAGCACGTCGAGCGGATCCCCGACCAGCATCACCGCCCCGGCCACGACGCCGGGATCGGACGCCGCGAGGTCCTCCACCCGCGAGTCGAGCCGGTCCTCCTCCTGCTCGGTCGCCCGGTCGCGGGCTGCGTCGTCGCCCAGGTAGAGGCCCGCATCGACGACATCGAAGAGCTCGATCGTCGCGCCCTCGTCACGCGCGCGGCGGAGCGCCCAGGCGAGCGCCGCCTCCGCTGCTGTGGAGCCGTCCCAGCAGACCACCGTCCGGTCGGTCATCGTCTTCACCCTTCTAGGAGGCGACGCGCAGCACCAGCGAGCCGCTGGCCTTACCGCGTCGCAGATCGTCGATCGCGGCCGCCAGCCCGTCGAACGGCACCGCCGTCACCGTCGGCCGGAGCCGGAGGTTGCGGGCGAGCGCGAGGAAGCGCGCCCCGTCCTCCCGGGTGTTGGCTGTGACGGTGCGCAGGTCGCGCTCGCGGAACAGGGACTCGGTGTACGAGAGCGGCGGCAGGTCGGACATCTCGATGCCGGCGAGCACGACGGTGCCGCCGCTCGCGGTGGCCCGCAGCGCGACCGGGACGAGACCGCCGGCCGGCGCGAACACGATGGCGGAGTCCAGCGGCTCGGGCGGCTCGTCCTCCTCCTCGCCGACGAAGTCGACTCCGAGCTCGCGGGCGAGGTCGCGGTTCTGCGGGCCGCGTGTCATCGCGAAGACCCGTGCGCCTCCCGCCATCGCGAGCTGTGCCGTCACGTGTGCGCTCGACCCGAAGCCGTAGATGCCGAGGGTGCCGCCCGCTGGGAGCTCAGCACGCTGGAGCGCCCGGTAGCCGATGATCCCGGCGCACAGCAGCGGTGCGGTCTCCAGTGCGTCGGCGTCCGCCGCGATCGGGTAGACGTACGCGGCCGGCGCCACCAGGTACTCGGCGAAGCCGCCGTCCGCGTCCCAGCCGGTGTACTCCGAGTTCGGGCACAGGTTCTCCGCTCCCCGCCGGCAGAAGGCGCACTCCCCGCAGGTGCGGCGCAGCCAGGCGACGCCGACGCGGTCTCCCGGCTGCAGCGACGTCACAGCGTCGCCGATGTCCACCACCGTGCCGATCGCCTGGTGGCCGGGCGTCACCCCCGGACGGTGCACGGGGATCTCCCGGTCGATCACATGGAGGTCGGTGCGGCAGACCCCGCACACCTCCACCTCGATCAGCACTTCGTCCGACTCGGGCTCCGGCACCGTGGCCTCGACCTCTTCGAGGCCGCCACTCGCTCTCGTGGTGCGCCACGCTCTCATGACCGGCATCGTCCCGCCTCCCGTTCCGTCACCGAGTCAAGCGCCGCGCTCGTGTACCGGGCGGGCCGAAGGTCCCACGGGACCAATGGCCCTTCGGGCCGCCGATTCCGTTGAGCAGACTTCACACGGAGGTGCCGCCATGGAGGTCCGCAGGTACATCGTCGGCGTCGACGGATCGGTACCGGCCCGAGCCGCGATCCGCTGGGCTGTCGCAGGGGCACGGGAGCGAGGGGTCGGCGTGACCCTCGTCCATGTCGCCGACGACGAGTGGGGGGCGGTGGGCTCGCAGCTCATCGAGGAGGTCGACCAGGACGCAGGGAAGCGTCTGGACGCCGAACTCGACTACGCCCGTTCGCTCGGCGTGGACGTGCCGATCGATGCGGAGCTCCGGGTCGGCAGCCCGATGGCTGAGCTCGCCTCGTTCAGCGACGAGGCGACGATGGTCGTCGTCGGCACCCACAAGACCGGCTTCCACTACGGGCGCGCTTTCGGTTCGCGCAGCCTCCAGCTCGCGAACCTCGCGACGGGGCCGGTCGCGATCATCCCCGAAGCCGCCTCGCGGATGCGGCGCGGCGTGATCGTCGGCGTCGACGACACCCCGGCGGGGCAGGCGGCCGTCGACTTGGCGGCGGACCTGGCCTGCGACCACCACTGCGAGCTGATGACCGTCCGCTCGTCGGAGGCGCACGTCACGTTCCACCCGGACGACGCCGACGAGCGGCGCGACTGGCAGCTCCGGCGAGACGACGAGGCACGAGGGTTCCTCGCGTCCGCCGTCTCGCGGGCGCGGGCGCGGCAGCCCGGCATCGTCATCCGCAGCCGCGTGGTGCGCCGGCCCGCGGGCGCGGCCCTCAACGAATTGGCCCGCAGCGCGGAACTCCTCGTGATCGGGGACTCGCGCCGCGCCCATGCGCAGCTCGGCAGCCTCGGCGCTGTCGCATACGACGTGCTGCTCAACCTGTCCTCGCCGACGATCGTGGTGCATGCCCCGACGACGGCGGCGCGCGTGGAGCAGCCGACGACGGAAGGAGAGAGCCATGTCATCGGATGACCCGGTCCAGGTGCTGGACCGCGACGCATGCCGGGAGGTCCTGAAAGGCGCTACGGTCGGCAGGCTGGCGACAGCCGTGGGCGGCGAGCCCGACATCTACCCGGTCAACTTCTACTCCGATGGGTCGAGCATCCTGCTCAGGACCGCTCCTGGCACCAAGCTGCTGGAGCTGACCGTGCACGACACGGTGGCGTTCGAGACCGACGGCTGGACAGATGACGAGGCCTGGAGCGTCATCGTCCACGGCCATGCCCGGCAGCTCGACCACCAGGCGGAGATCGACGAGGCGGACGAGGCTCCGTTGCAGCCCTGGATTCCGACCCTCAAATACCGTTACGTTCGCATCGACATCGATTCGATGTCCGGCCGCCGGTTCCGGCGCGAGCCGGAACCCGAGCGCTGGTGACCTCTGCACAGCAACAGAAGGAAGAATCATGAGCGACGCGCCTCTCAGCGGTGAGTCCGAGGACCGTATCCACCCCGGCGGCCGCATCGTCGTCGGACTCGACGGCTCCGCGGAGTCGCTGTCCGCACTGCGCCGCGGCGCCCGGATGGCCGAGCGCCTGGGCTGCAGCCTGGTCGGTGTGACGGTGTGGGAGTATCCGCCGTCGTGGCCCGGCTATGTCATGGGCGGCTGGGACCCCGAGCGGGATGCTCACACCATCGCCGCCGACGCGTCCCACGAAGTCTTCGGCGACACGCTGCCGCCCTGGTACTCGACCGTCATCCGTTCCGGGTCCGCTGCGCGTCAGCTGATCGCCGTGGCGGAGGACGCGGAGATGCTGATCGTGGGCAGTCGTGGACTGGGCGGTTTCACCGGCCTCCTGCTGGGCTCGGTGTCGCGTTCGGTGGTCGAGCACGCGGACTGCCCGGTGCTCGTGATCCACGGGTCGTGAGCTGACCCGAGTCGATCTCAGACGGCGGCGGTCGTACGCAGCGCTTCGCCGATCGTCCGGCCCCATTCGCGGGCGTCGTCGAGCTGGCCGGCCTCGAGTGCGCTGTCCTTGTCCACCAGGAAGCTGTGCTTCGCGAGCAGCCGGTGCGACCCGAGCCTGCGCAGGCGCTTGTCGATGGCTGCGGCCGCCGAACCGCTGAAGATCTCCGTCATGTCGGCGCGCGTGTCGAACGCGGCGAACCGCGCCGGCACGTCCCCGCACGTCTCCAGCCATTCGCGCACGCCGATGCCTTCGGCGTCGGGTTCCAGGGTCAGTCGCCGCTCGGCGTCGTCGCCCCACTTCGCCGCCTCGACCCGCGTGGCGGGCCGGCTGAGCGAGTGCACGTGTGTGGGCGCGCCGACGAGCAGGAGTTCGGCCTCCGGGAAGGCCTCGGGTGCGTCCTTGACTTTGACGACGGTCACCGACGCGAACGGTCGCAGCCCCTCCGCGATGGCCTCGGCCACCTGACGCGTGCTTCCGAACATGGACTCGTAGACGATGGCCGCGCGCGCGGCCGGTGCGGTGTCGTTCATGCCGACACCTTCGCGTCCGTCGCCCGCTCGCGGCCAGGGTCCAAAGTCACGTGGGACTTTCGGCACTGGGGGACCGCGACCCGGGTTGCGAGACTCGTCGCGTTCCCTGAAGGCTGGAGGATGCGATGACCGAGACGATCATGATCGGAGTCGACGGTAAGACCGGGCACCGGGGCGCGCTGGAGTGGGCGGCGCGACGCGCGGTCCGCGACGGCTCCCGGTTGGAGCTCGTCTTCGTGCTGGAGCACTCCTGGGGGGACGACGCGGACGGCCCGAGCGACCTGCTCGTCCTGGCGGCGAAGTCCCTGCTGGCGACCGAGCGCGAGGCAGCCCTCCGCATCGCCGAGGCCGCCTCGACGCGGGTGCCCGCCCTGACCGGACCCGAACCCGCGCCGTTGCCGCGCCCCGTCCTCGACGTAGGCACGCGCTACCTCTACGGCCACGTCGGCGCGGAGCTGGCGTCGGCCTCCCGCGACGCCGACCTCCTCGTGGTGGGCGCCCGCTCGCGCTCGGAGCGTGACCGCGGCTTCGCCGGATCGCTGCACCTCCGCGTCGCGTCGACCGCGACCTGTTCGGTCGCGGTCGTCCCGCACGGCTGGGCCGGCTCAGGAACCGGGGTCGTGGCCGGCGTGGACGGCAAGCGGCCCGGCGAGCTCGCGGTCGTGTTCGCGGCGGACGAGGCCGCTGCGCTCGGCGAACCGCTGCGCATCGTCTGCGTCGGCTACACCGCCAACCCGCTGCTCGCGGGGTTCGTGCCCGAAGTGTCCCTCGACGACCGGCGGCGGCGCGTTCTCGACGAGGCCGCTCGGCACGCAAGGGAGCTCCGCCCGGAGATCGACGTCCGCGCCGACGCGATCGAGGCGGCGCCGGCCCGGGGCTTGGTCGAGGCGGCGGAAGGCAGCAGAATGCTGATCGTGGGAACGCGCGATCGCCACGGCGCCAAGCGGGTCATGCTCGGCTCGGTCGGCCACGACGTGCTGTTGAACGTCCGCGTGCCCGTCGTGATCGCGCGAGCGCACCGCGAGGCCGAGTGACCGGCGCGCCGGGCACGGCCGCGGTCGCTGCACCCGCTGCACCCGCTGCGCTGAGCCCGGTCCGACTCGCCGCCTCTCAGGATGCGGCCGCCGTGCTCGCCGGGCAGGGAACCTCGACGGCCGGGCTGAGCGACGCCGACGCCGCCGCCCGGCTCACCCGCGTCGGCCCGAACGCGGTCCGGGGCCACCGCGCCCGCCCGTGGCGCGTCCTCGGCCGGCAGGTCCGCAGCCCGATCCTCATCCTGCTGTTCGCGACCGCGATCATCTCCGCGTTCGTCGGCCAGGGGACGGAGGCCGTCATCATCGCGGTCATCCTCGTGGTCAGCGTCGGGCTGGGGTTCGTGAACGAGTTCCGGGCGGAGCAAGCGGCCGACGCCCTCCACG
This sequence comes from Streptomyces sp. L7, assembly GCF_050990935.1. Lineage (GTDB taxonomy): Bacteria > Actinomycetota > Actinomycetes > Actinomycetales > Microbacteriaceae > Leifsonia. The sequence continues at coordinate 3,912,680 of NZ_CP194644.1, forward strand.
ACCGGCTCCGGCACACCTCGATCGTGCTGCGCGGCGGCACGCGCCGGAGTGTCGACGTCACGGAGCTGGTTCCCGGCGACATCGTGCTGCTCTCGGTGGGCACTGTGGTCCCCGCCGACCTGCGGCTCATCGAGGCGAACGGCCTGGAGTGCGACGAGAGCATCGTGACCGGCGAGGCGCGCGCGGCGGCCAAGTCGGTCGACGCGGTGCGGGAGGGCGCGGGCGTCGGCGACCTCGACTGCTGCGCCCTCATGGGCACCGTCGTCCACGCCGGTGGCGGTGTCGGCGTCGTGGTCGCGACCGGCGGAACGAGCGAGTTCGGCCGCATCGCCGTCGGCCTGGGCACCCAGCAGCCCCAGACGGAGTTCCAGCGCGGTCTCGGGCAGTTCTCCACCTTCCTGCTGCTGGTCGCCCTCATCCTCACCACGCTCATCTTCGTAGCGGCGCTGCTGCTCGGCCGGCCGCTCATCGAGTCGTTGCTGTTCTCGCTGGCGATCGCCGTGGGCATCACCCCGCAGTTGCTGCCCGCCGTGGTCAGCACCAGCCTGGCCGCGGGCTCGCGCGCGCTCGCGCGACGCCGGGTGCTGGTGAAACGGATGGTCTGCATCGAGGACCTGGGCGACCTCGATCTCCTGGTCACGGACAAGACCGGGACGCTGACCACCGGTCGCATCGTCTTCGACCGCCCGGTTCCGCTGGACCATGTGGACGCGGCCGAGGTGCTGCTGCTCGGCCTCCTCGCCACCGACACCGACCCGTCCGCTCCGCAGACGGTCGGATTGAACGCGCTCGACGCAGCCCTCTGGGAGAGCGACGACGCCACGACCGCTCCTGTCTCCGCATACCGCAAGCTGGACGCCATGCCGTTCGACCACGAGCGGCGCATGGCCGGCGCGCTGGTCGCCGCGACCGGCTCCGCTCCGATCGTCGTCGTGAAGGGGGCTCCGGAGTCGGTCCTCCCGTTGTGCACCGCCGCAGGCCCGGACGCGACCGCGACCCTGGAGCAGCTCTACGCCGCGGGCTCCCGCGTCATCGCGATCGCCACCCGCGCGGCCGGCGACCTCGTCTCCCTGAGCGCCGACGACGAGACCGGCCTGACGTTGCGCGGCTTCCTGGCGTTCGTGGACGGCGTGAAGCCGGATGCCCGCGCGTCCTTGAAGCGCCTGGCCGACCTCGGTATCGGGGTCAAGATCGCCACCGGGGACAGCGCCGTGGTGGCCGGGCGCGTCTGCGCCGAACTCGGGATGGTGTCCATCGGCACGCTGACCGGCGACGCGGTCGACGCGCTCGACGATGCGCAACTGGGGGAGTCCGCCCGCGCCGCCACGATCTTCGCCCGGGTCTCGCCCGAGCAGAAGGCGCGCATCGTCCGCGCGCTGCGCCAGAAGGGCCGGGCTGTCGGCTTCCTCGGCGACGGCGTCAACGACGCGCTGGCCCTGCACAGCGCCGACATCGGCGTCTCGGTCGACTCGGCCGTGGATGTGGCGAAGGACGCCGCCGACGTGCTGCTGCTGGACAAGGACCTCGATGTCCTCGCCGACGGCGTGACGGAGGGCCGCCGGATCTTCGCCAACACCATCAAGTACGTGCTGATGGGCACCTCCAGCAACTTCGGCAACATGTTCAGCGCGTCGATCGCATCGGTGATCCTGCCGTTCCTGCCGATGCTGCCCGGCCAGATCCTGCTCAACAACCTGCTCTACGACTCCAGCCAGCTCGCCATCCCGAGCGACAACGTGGACGCGGAGCAGCTGAAGGTGCCGTCGCACTGGGACATCGGCGCGATCCGCCGCTTCATGCTGCTCTTCGGCCCGATCAGCTCGCTGTTCGACTTCGCAACCTTCGGGCTGATGCTCTTCGCGTTCAACGCCGCCCCGCCCGAGTTCCGCTCCGGCTGGTTCATCGAGTCGATCGCGACGCAGACGCTCATCGTGTTCGTCATCCGCACCCGGCGGGTGCCGTTCCTGCGCAGCCGCGCCTCCCTCCCGCTCGCCGCCTCGGTGCTCGCCGTGGTGGCCGTCGGGGCGTGGCTGCCCTACTCGCCGCTGGCGGGGACGCTCGGCTTCACGCCGCTGCCCGCGCTGTTCTTCCTCGCGCTCGTCGGCCTGGTGCTGGTGTACCTGGTCCTCGTGGAGATCGCGAAGATCTGGTACTACGCGCGGCTGAGCGCCCCGCGGGCGCCGGCGGTGCGCCGCCGGGCGTACCCGCACCGGGTGGCGCGGCGGGCGGCGCGCTTCACGACCCGCTCGCCACGGGCAGGCTGACGCTCTCCCCGAACTCCGGCACGCGCGCCTCCCAGCCGAGCGATCGCCGTACCCGCACGCGCAGCGCGTCGGCCGCGTGCGGCTCCCCGTGGGTCAGGTAGACCGCCTGCGGCGGAGTCGGCGCGGTGCGCAACCAGTCCACGATCTGCCCCGCATCCGCGTGCGCGGAGAGCATGTCGAGGACGTGCACCTGCGCTCGGATCGGGATGTCGCGCCCGTAGATCCGCAGGCTGCGCTCCCCGCGGCGCAGCGCGTCACCGCGGGTCCCGCCCGCCTGGAACCCGGTCAGCACGATGGCGTTGTGCGGGTCGGAGCCGTACGCGGCGAGGTGGTGCAGCACGCGGCCGCCTTCGAGCATGCCGCTCGCCGAGATGATGATCGCCGGACCGCCGCGCAGGTTGAGCAGCTTCGAATCGTCCACCGTCCGCACGAGAGTGGCGAGCCGGTACATCGCCTCGAATTCGGAGGGGCGGATGCGGTGCTCCTCCGGATAGCGGGCGTAGATCTCGGCGGCGTCGACGGCCATCGGGCTGTTGAGGAAGACCGGGATGTCCGGGATGGAGTGCCGCGCCCGCAGCCGGCTGAGCTGCAGCAGCAGGGTCTCGGCCCGGCCGACGGCGAAGGCGGGCAGGATCACCACACCGCCCCTGCTGCAGACTTCGCGCACGATCTCGCCGAGAGGCCACGCCGGGTCCGTTCCCGGGTGCTCGCGGTCGCCGTAGGTCGACTCGCAGACGAGGACGTCGGTCGCCTCCAAGGCACGGGGTGGTCTCATCAGCGAGTCGTCGGAGCGCCCCAGGTCGCCGGTGAAGTGCAGCCGGGAGCCCTCGGCCTCCAGACGCACCTGCGCGGCGCCCAGGATATGGCCGGCCGGGACGAACCGTGCGGTGAGGCCGGCGATGTCCAGTTCGGCGTCGAAGGGGTGCGGCTCGAACCGCTCCAGTGCGGCGAGGGCGTCCTGCTCGGTGTAGAGCGGGCGCGGTACCGCGTGCTTGGAGCTGTGGTGCCGCGCGGCGAACTGCGCCTGCTCCTCGAGCAGGCGTCCGCTGTCGGCCAGGATCAGGCGGCTCAGCTCGGCAGTGCCGTGCGTGGCGTGGATGCGCCCGCGGAAGCCGTCGCGAACGAGCGCGGGCAGGTAGCCGGTGTGGTCGAGGTGGGCGTGTGTCACCACGACGGCGTCGATGCTCGCCGGGTCGACGGGGAACGGCTGCCAGTTGCGTTCGCGCAGGACCTTGTAGCCCTGGAACAGCCCGCAGTCGACGAGGACGCGGTGGCCCTGCGATTCGACCAGGTACCGCGAGCCGGTGACGGTGTCCGTCGCTCCGAGGAACCGGAGGGTCGCGGTCACGGTGTCACGACCTGGTCGCGGCGGAGGAGACCCAGACCGAGCAGGACCAGCCCGACCTCGGCCAGCCCGGCCGCGAAGTAGACCGCCTGGAGCACGCTGAACGGGATGAACATCATCTGCACGAAGATCCAGATCAGGATCCCGAAGCCGGCGACGGCCGCGACGAGCGGACCGGACCGCGAGCCGCGCCCGACCAGCACGGCGGCCGTGAGGTGCGTCCCGCCCACGAGGACGGCCAGCAGCAGGCCGGGCGCGAGATAGGACGTGAACGGGCTCCCGCCGAGGAAGGAGTTCCCTGGGACGATCCCGCCCAGTGTCGACGGGGTCACGGTCCCGATGACCAGCGCGGCGCCGCCGGCGACGGCGGTGAGCCCGACGAGTGCGGTCAGCGCGGTCAGGACGATGCGGATCCAGTGCTTCATTGCTCCTCCAGACGCTCGGTCCGAGTGTCGCGGAGCGGAGTGACCGGGAGCAGGGCCGAAAGGCCCGCGCGAGCGCACAACGAGGCCCGGAGGGACCTTCGGCCTGGAGGGACCTTCGGCCCAGCGCGCCCCCGGCGACCCGGCAAGACTGACCCCACACGGGAAGGAACCGCTCATGCGCGCAGCTGTCGTCAGCCAGTTCAATCAGCCCCTCACCATCGAGGAGCGACCGATCCCCTCGCCGGGACCCGGGCAGGTGCTCGTGCGGCTCGAGGCGTGCGGGCTGTGTCACACCGACATCCACGCCATCGACGGCGATTGGCCGGTCAAACCGACCCTCCCGTTCGTTCCCGGTCACGAAGGCGTGGGGATCGTGGAGCGTCTCGGCGACGGGGTGACCTCGCGCACGCTGGGACAACGCGTCGCGCTGCCGTGGCTCGGCCACGCCTGCGGCGAGTGCCGCTATTGCGTCGACGGCCGGGAGAACCTGTGCGAGCAGCAGTACAACACCGGCTACTCCGTCGACGGAGGCTACGCCGAGTTCGCGCTCGCCGACGCCCGGTTCGCGGTGCCGGTCCCCGACGATGTCTCTCCGATCGACGCAGCGCCGCTGTCCTGCGCCGGCGTGACGACCTACGCGGCGGTCAAAGCGGCCCACGTCGTGCCGGGCGAGCGTGTCGCCGTCTTCGGCATCGGCGGCCTTGGCCACCTCGCGGTGCAGTACGCCCGGCTGGTCGGCGCGCAAGTCGTCGCCGTCGATGTGGACACCGACAAGCTCGAACTCGCGGTCGAGCTCGGGGCCGACCACGCGATCGACGCGCGGGATGTCGACCCTGCCACCGTCCTCCACCATCTGGGCGGGGCCGACGTGGCCATCGTGCTCGCGGTGGCCCCCGGCGTCTTCGATCAGGCCTACCGTTCGCTGAACCGCGGCGGCCGCCTCGTGCTGGTCTCGCTCCCCGCGGGCGGGACGCTCACCGTCCCGGTGTTCGACACCGTGCTCAAGGGGATCTCGATCATCGGATCCATCGTCGGCACCCGGCAGGATCTCGCCGAGGTGTTCGCCCTCCATGCCGTCGGTCGCACACGCGTCATCGCGTCGCGGTACGACATCCGCGACGTCAACCGGGCGGTCGCGAGCGTACTGGCCGGCGAGGTTCCGGCCCGGGTGGTCTTCGTCTACGACTCGGACCTGCCCGTCGAGGCGGGGAGCAGAACGCGGCGGGTTCCCACGACGTCGAGTGACCGGCGGCCGAGCCCGAGCGGCGGGACTTTCGCCCCTCGTGACCGCGGCGGATCGGCTCCAGTCTGTGGGTATGAACTCGAAGACCGTCACCCATTCCGCAGAGGATCTCAAGATCCGGCACGACGTTCAGTCCGAGCTGGGCTGGCAGCCCGGCCTCGACGATCCGGCGCACATCGGGGTCGCCGTCGACGGCGGCATCGTGACGCTCACCGGCGAGGTGGGGTCGCTCAGCCAGCGCGCCGCAGCCGTCACGGCCGCCCAGCGGGTGGTCGGCGTCAGCGCCGTGAACGACGAGCTGCACCTGCGCCGCATCCTCGGCGAGCCGGAAGGGCTCGAGCTCGCCAAGGCCGTGAACGACGTCCTGCGCTGGTCCTCCGGGATCCCGGAGGACCGGATCCATCTCGAAGTGCAGGGTCGCACCGTGATCCTCAGCGGTCTGGTGGAGTGGAACTATCAGCGCACGGCAGCAGCGAAGGCGGTGCGGAGGATCGACGGCGTCCGCGCCCTGGACAACCGCATCCAGCTCACCGGCCGCCCGGACGCGCAGGATGTGGAGCACCGGGTACGGGAGGCGATCATCCGCAATGCCGCCCTCGACGCCCGCAACATCGTCGTGAAGGTCGACGGGACGGAGCTGACCCTCACCGGCAGCGTGCGCTCGTGGATCGAGAAGCATGAGGCGGAGCTGACGGCCTGGTCGTCCCCGAATGTGACGCACGTCCACAACCGTCTTGTGGTGCATCTCGGGGACGGAAGCTAGCCGGCCTCAATACGACACGCTGTTCGTGTCGCGGCCGCGATGCTCGATGTGTGCGTCCGAGCCGGGGAAGACGATCGTGGTGCGGCCGTCCTCCTCCCACTTGACGACGTACGGCGGTGCGCCGTTCTCGCCGTGGACCTCCTCGATGTAGCCGACCCGCGCCGGCTCCTCGAGACGGCTCGATGCGATGACCAGGAAGTCTCCTGCGTGCGCCTGCATTCCACTCAGCTCCTCCGCGGCAGCCCGCCGTCGGCCGGGCGCCTCGATGGCTGAGGCTACGCCGCGCGCGGAGTCCGGGTGCGGGCCTTTGGTCCCCTCACCCGGAACATTCGTGCCGAATGTGCACTCAGCCGCGAGCTTTCGCGACATTCGGCACGAATCGCCCTACGCCTCCGGTCGTCGCAGTACCAGGAACCGCACCCCGTACGGCCCGATGCTCAGCGGGAAGCTGCTGAGGTTGTCGACCGTCGAGATCTCGCTGTCATCCCCCGCGTCGATGACGGTCGCGCCGAGGGGCAGTGCGTCCGACCGCACCGTCCCGTCCACAGCCTCCGCGCTCATGTTCAGCACCGACAGCTGCACGACCGGCAGGCCGTGCTCGTCCAGCGTCTCGAGTTCGTGCACCAGCACCAGCATCCCGGGGTGCGCGACATCGGGCACGTCCACCTGTCGCGCGGTCGCGATCCCGTAGCGGGAGCGGATGCGCAGCAGGTCGCGCAGCCCACTGGCGAAGGAGTCCGGACGGGCGAGCTGGTCCGGAAGCGTGCCGTACAGCGAGCGGGCCCGCGGCATCCCGGACGCCGAGCGCTCCTCGTCCGGCGCGATGCCGAGCAGGTCGTGGGCGCCGCGCTCGATCCAGCGGGTGTCGCCGTCGGCGATCAGGTCGGCGACCAGCTCGCGGGGAGGGTGAGCGCGCCGAGCAGGTCCCAGCCCGACAGCGCGAAGACGCCCGGCTGCCAGGCGTTGAACGCGGCGAGCAGCAGGTGGGCGTCGCGGATCGCCGGGACATCCGCCTCCGTGATGGAGTCGAGCGTCGCGTGGCCCTGCGTCGCGGCGATGAGGGAGGCCGTGGTGCAGGCGATCCCGTTCGTCGTGAAGACCAGGTTGTAGTCGGCGGTGGGGGCGGTCAGCTTCTCCACCAGCTCCGACCGGATCAGCTCGGCCAGCTCGCCGCCGGGCAGCTCCTCGTACCGGAACGGGTACAGGTCGTTCTTGTGCAGGGTCGCCCAGTGCACCAGCTCGTAGGTCAGCTCGTCGTGGTTCTGGAGGCCGTGCACGAGGCTCGCCGGTTCCACCCCGAGCTCCAGCGAGGTGCGGAGCGTGAGCCGCAGGAACTCGGTGTCGCCGGTCGCGAGCGCGTGGTGGTACGCGGGGCGGTTGATGAAGTCGTAGGACAGGTCCGCGCCGACCGCGCCCGTGTCGCGGATGTCCTCCACCGTCAGGTTGAGCTCCTGGAAGGTGAAGCCGCCGACCTTGCGGACCATGCCCGCGATGACGTGGTTGGCCGCGTGCGAGAGCGGGTGGCCCTCCGACCAGGCCGGGAGGCCCTCCGCGCTCTTCTCGACGCCGAGGAAGCCGTTGGCGTCCAGTCGCAGCGCGCTCGTGCCGAGGTCGCCCAGCGAGTGGAGGGCGTCGCCGATGACCAGCCGCATGCCCGAGAACGTCGGGTCCAGCCAGTTGACCGACGGCTGCCCCTCCTTGAAGTAGTGCAGGTAGACCCAGCGGCGGGTGACGCCGTCGACGCCGACGACCGGCGCGGTGACGCTCCAGTTGGTCTCCTTGACGCCGGGCGCGTAGAAGATGACGCGCTGAAGCTCCCCGATGATGTACCCGCGCTCGGCCAGGGCGGACTCCGTCGCCAGGTCGAGGTTGACCGAGTCGCGGTGCTCCGGCACCTCGGGCAGCAGGTGCCACTCCTCCGGCGGGATCTCGACCATGTGGTAGATGCCGGGGTAGTCCTTGTACGCCATCTCGGCGAGGCGGAAGTCGGCGCCCTTGCCGGTGTGGCCCGGCACGATGTCGTCGATGACGACGCCGCCGTGCTCCTCGGCGACGTCGGTCATCCGCTGGAAGGTCTCCTCGTCGCCGAAGATCGGGTCGATCTGGGTGCCGATCCGGTCGAAGTGGCCGTCGACGCTCGGCGTCTCCTGCCAGCCGCGGATGCCGCCGGCGCGCTTGACCGGGCCGGTGTGCACGCCATTGATGCCGATCTGCTCGAACACGCTCCACAGCTCGGGGTCCGCGAGGGCGGCGAGGAAGCTCTGGTCGCTGCGGGTGATGAGCGAGATCGGGTAAGCCGTGAACCAGACGTCGGAGGTCGACACCGCGCGGCGGGCGTCGGGCCGCGCGTACGGGTTGCGCCACATGCTCGGCGAGCCGGAGAGCTGGCGGCTGAGCACGTCGGCGTCCTTCAGCATCGACTGGCGGACCAGCCACTGCACGTAGGCGGGGTTCAGTCCGTTCGCGGCGCGCGGGTCGGAGACCGTGCGGCGGATCGCGCCGCCGCGCAGGTTGGCGCGGGGCCGCAACCGGCGCGGCCGGGCCGGGTAGAGCTGTTCGTCGTAGGTGATCCCGGTCTCCGGGGAGTCCGCCTCCTCGGTTTCGAGACCCCCGGCCTCGAGTTCGGTGGTGTCGGGCTCGGTGCTGTCCGTGATTCGGGCGGTTCCGATCGGCTCGTCCATCTGCTCTCCTTCCGGCGACTGCCACCGTATCCCAGCTTGGGGAATTGATGACGTGCTCACACGATCCGTCCGGCAGGAACTGATTATCGTAGGGAGCGTGCCGCACGACCTGAGCTCCCGCGCCGACGTCGAGCGTCTGGTGATCGAGTTCTACCGCCGTGCCTACGCCGACCCGCTCATCGGCCCGATCTTCACCGACATCGCGAAGATGGACCTGGAGGCGCACCTGCCGATCATGTGCGACTTCTGGGAGACCGTGCTCTTCCGCGCGGGCGTCTACCGGCGCAACGCCCTCCAGGTGCACAGCGACCTCCACGCGTTGTCGCCGCTGCTGCCGGAGCACTTCGAGCGCTGGCTGCTGCTCTGGAACGGGACGGTCGACGAGCTGTTCGCAGGGGAGAAGGCCGAGCTGGCGAAGCTCCAGGCCGAGCGCGTCGCCGCCTCGATCGGGCGGCGGCTGGCGGGGTCCTCCGGCAGCGGGTTCGAGACGATCGCGACCCGCGCCGACGCCGGCGCTTGACCGCCCCACCGCCGTCTCCGTAGAGGGGTCGCAACACGCCGTGACGCGCACGCGGTAACGGCGTGTTGCGACCCGTGTGCGTGCTTGTCCGAGGGGCGTCCTCAGCGGACCCCGACCCACGGAACGCGCACGGCCTGCGCGTCCTCACCGTCCCGGACGCCCTCCGGCGGCACCACCAGGATGCCGCTCGCGCCCGCGAGCCCGCGCATCATGGCCGCCCCGCGCCAGGCCGCGACGACCGCGCGACCGTCGGCCTCCGTGTAGGGCACGAGCACCGTCGACCCGGGCCGCCCGTCGACCGTGGCGCCGCGCACCGTCCGCACCGGCTCGGGTTCCCGTCCAGCGAGTCCGGCGAGCAGAGGCTCCACGAGCGTGATCGCCGAGACCATCGCCGCGAGCGGATTGCCCGGGAGCGCGGCGACGAGCCCGCCGTCCGGCAGTTCCGCGATCCGCGTCGGGCCGCCCGGCCGCATCGCCACCCCGTCGACCAGGAGTCGCGCGCCCAGCGCGCGCAGTGCGTCCCGCAGGTGGTCGGCCGACGACGCACCGGTGCCCCCGGTCGTCACGATCAGCGCCGCGTCGGCGTCGCGCAGCGCGGCGACCGTGTCCTCCAGCCGGTCGGGCACGCGGGCCGTGCCGGTCACCCGGCCGCCGAGCATCCCGACCAGGGCCGGGAGCTGCACGGCGAAGCTGTCGCGCACGCGGCCGGGAGCGGGCACTCCGGAGGTCACCACCTCGTCGCCCGTGAACACGAGCGCGACCGACGGGAGGGCCGCCACGAGCAGTTCGTCGGCGCCGGTGGCCGCGGCGAGTGCCACGTGCGCCGGGTTGAGGAGAGCGCCGGCGGCGATCAGCCGCTCCCCACTGAGCGCCTCCGTGCCCGGCCGCCGGATGTGGTGACCCCGCCGCGGCTCGCCCGCGACGGTCGAGCGCAGCGCACCACCGGAGACCTCCCCGCTTTCGCTGCGCAGCACGGCGAACGCGTCCGCCGGTACGAGGGCCCCGGTGACGATCGGGCTCGCCTGGCCGCGAGAAGGGGAGCCCTCCACCAGCGTCCAGGGGCCGACGCCGGCCACCAGCCAGCCGTCCATCGCCGCCGAGGCGAAGTGCGGGAGGTCGATCGGCGTCACGAGGTCCGCCGCCAGCCGCCGTCCGATCGCGGCGTGCAGCGGGACGCTCTCGGGCGGGAGCGCGGTCCCCGCTGCCGCGGCGATGGCCCGCGCCTCGTGCCAGGTCGGCCGTCCGCCGTTCCCGGTCACGGTGCCGGCCCCGCTCACCGCGTCATGCCCATTCGCGATCCTCTTCCCGCAGTATTCGAATGACCCACTGCGGGCATTCCGTTCCGGTCTCACGCTACGCCGTGATAAGCCTGGAGCATGAGTCGCACGACATCGCGAAAACAGATCACGCGCATCGTCGTCGGCGAATCGCGCAGCCGCCGGGAGGATGTGCTCGCCGTCGAGGAGCCGCTTGAGATCCGGGTGGCGGGAACGCCGCTCTCGATCACCATGCGCACGCCCGGCAGCGACTTCGACCTCGCCGCCGGCTTCCTCGTCTCGGAGGGCGTGATCTCGCACGGCGACCAGCTCGGCGCCATCCGCTACTGCGCGGGCGGCACGGTCGACGGCGAGAACACCTACAACGTCCTCGACGTCACTCTGGCGCCCGGGGTCCCGCGGCCGGACGCGAGCCTCGACCGCAACTTCTACATGACCAGCTCCTGCGGTCTGTGCGGCAAGGCAAGCATCGACGCCGTGCGCACCCGCTCCGCGTATCCGGTCGACGCCGACCCGGTCGCGATCACCGACGAACTGCTCACCACGCTGCCCGACCGGCTGCGCGAGGGGCAGGCGATGTTCGAGAAGACCGGAGGCCTGCACGCGGCGGCGCTGTTCGACGCCGCGACCGGCGCGCTGCTCGTGCTGCGCGAGGACGTGGGCCGGCACAACGCGGTCGACAAAGTCGTCGGCTGGGCGCTCAAGGAGGGCCGCCTCCCGCTGAGCGGGACCGTGCTGATGGTGTCGGGCCGGGCCAGTTTCGAGCTCGTGCAGAAGGCGTCGATGGCCGGCATCCCGATCCTCGCGGCGGTCTCGGCGCCGTCGTCGCTCGCGGTCGACCTCGGCCGGGAGCTCGGCCTCACGGTCATCGGGTTCCTCCGCGGGTCGTCGATGGTCGTCTATTCGGGCGGCGAGCGGATCATGGTGACGGAGACACAGCAGAAAGCGATGGCCTGATGCACGACACGGACGTCAACCCCGGCAACGAGTACCCCGACCTGGAGGTCGGCCCCAACAAGAAGTGGGCCGTCGGCGTGCCGGCCATCCTGCACTCGATGGAGCCCGCCATCCGCGACATGGGACCGGCCCGCACCGCGAAGCTGATGACGGCCATCAACCAGAAGAACGGCTTCGACTGCATGAGCTGCGCGTGGCCCGACCCGGGCGACCGCAACATCCTGGAGTTCTGCGAGAACGGTGCCAAGGCGGTCACCTGGGAGGCGACGCCGATCACGGTCCCGACCAGCTTCTGGGCTGAGAACTCGCTGACCAGCCTGCTCGACAAGTCGGAGTACTGGCTCGGGATGCAGGGCCGGCTCGTGGAGCCCGTGCACAAGCCCGCCGGCGCCGACCATTACGAGCCGATCGGCTGGGACGCGGCCTTCGCCCTCATCGCCGACCGCCTGAACGGCCTCGCGTCGCCCGACCGGGCCGCGTTCTACACCAGCGGCCGCACCGCGAACGAGACCGCGTTCGTCTACCAGCTCTTCGCCCGCGCGTTCGGCACCAACAACTTGCCGGACTGCTCGAACATGTGCCACGAGTCGACCGGCACGGCGCTCGGCGAGACCATCGGCATCGGCAAGTCGACCATCGCCTACGACGACTTCGGCAAGGCCGACCTGATCGTCGTGATGGGCCAGAACCCGGGTACGAACCACCCGCGCATGCTGACCGCGCTGGAGGAGGCCAAGCGCAACGGCGCGACCATCGTGGCCGTCAACCCGCTGCCGGAGGCCGGGCTGATCCGCTACAAGAACCCGCAGAAGCCGCGCGGCATCATCGGCAAGGGCACGCAGATCGCCGACCACTTCCTGCAGATCCGCTCGGGCGGCGACATGGCGCTGCTTCAGGCCGTCTCGCAGCGCGTGCTGGAGGCCGAGGACGCCGCCCCCGGCACGGTCCTCGACCATGACTTCCTCGCGAAGCACACTCTCGGGCTGGAGGAGTTCCGGGCGCACATCGCGACCCTCGACGACTTCACCGTCCTGGAGGCCACCGGGCTGACCCGGGAGGAGATCGACCTCCTCGCGGACCTCTACATCCGCTCCGACCGGGTCATCATCACCTGGGCGATGGGGCTGACGCAGCAGAAGAACGCGGTCGCGACGCTCAAGGAGCTCATCACGCTGCTGCTCCTGCGCGGAAACATCGGCAAGCCGGGCGCCGGGGCCTCTCCGATCCGCGGGCACAGCAACGTGCAGGGCGACCGGACGATGGGTATCTGGGAGCAGATGCCGTCGGCGTTCCTCGATGCGCTGCAGGCCGAGTTCGGCTTCGACCCGCCGCGCGCACACGGCTTCGACGCCCTGCAGACGCTCGAAGGTCTCCAGCGCGGCGACATCGACGTGTTCTTCGCGATGGGCGGCAACTTCGTCGCCGCGATCTCCGACACCGCCGCCGCCGAGGCGGCGATGCGCGGCGCAGGCCTGACCGTGCAGGTCTCGACCAAGCTGAACCGTTCGCACGTGGTCACCGGCGAGGAGGCGCTGATCCTGCCGACGCTCGGCCGCACCGAGGTGGACCTCCAGGCCGGCGGCCCGCAGTTCCTGTCGGTGGAGGACAGCGTCTGCGCGGTCCACGCGACGCACGGCAAGGTGCCGCCGGTCGCGCCCGGGCTGCTGTCGGAGGTGGCGATCGTCTGCCGGCTCGCGCAGGCGACGCTGGGCGGCACGCACGGGATCGACTGGGCGGGCTTCGAGGCCGAGTACGACGTCATCCGCGACCACATCAGCCGCGTCGTCCCCGGGTTCGGGACGTTCAACGCGGACATCCGCCGCAAGGGCGGTTTCGTCCTCCCGAACGGACCGCGCGACGAGCGCCGCTTCGACACCGCGACCGGCAAAGCGATGATCACGGTGAACGAGCTGGAGCCGCTGGAGCGCCCGGAGGGCCGGCTGATCCTCCAGACGCTGCGCTCCCACGACCAGTTCAACACGACGATCTACAGCCTCAACGACCGCTACCGGGGCATCAAGAACGGCCGCGACGTGATCTTCGTCAACCCCGACGACCTCGTCGAGCTGGGCCTCACGGACGGCCAGCGGGTCGACATCCACAGCGAGTGGCCGGACGAGGTCGACCGCGTCCTCCCGAACTACCGGGTGGTGTCGTACCCGACCGCGCGCGGGTGCGCGGCGGCTTACTACCCGGAGGCGAACGTCCTCGTGCCACTGCAGAGCGCGGCGACCGGCAGCAACACCCCGGTGTCGAAGGCGGTGATCGTCCGCCTGGACCCGGTGGCCTCCTGACGCCGAGGGGCATGTAAACGCCCCTGAACGCGATTTGTAGGGGCGTTTACGTGCTCCTCGACAGAGGAAACAGGGGTATGAGTGGAGGCATGTCGTTCATGCAGGAAGACACCCCCGACAACCCCGCAGGCTGGGCCACCGACCCCGGCGCGCTCGTCTACGGCCTGGATCTCTCCCGCTTCGCCGACAGCGACGGCGACGGGTTCGGCGACCTCCCCGGCGCGACGGCCCGCCTCGAGTACGTGGCGTCCCTCGGCGTCACCTGGATCTGGCTGCTGCCGTTCTACCCGAGCGAGCGTCGGGACAACGGCTACGACGTGGACGACCACCTCGCCGTGGATCCGCGGTTCGGCGACCTGGACGACCTGCGCGCTTTCCTCGGCCGGGCGCACGACCTCGGAATGCGCGTGCTGATCGACGCTGTGCCGCATCACACCTCCGACAGGCACCCGTGGTTTCTCACCGCGCGGGAGGACACCGACGGGCGCGACGGGAAGTTCTTCGTCTGGAGCGACGACGACTCCACGGAGCCGGGAGACCATCCGATGTTCCCGGGCGAGGAGGAGAGCGTCTGGACCTTCGACGAGCGCGCCGGGCGGTACTACCACCACCAGTTCTACTCGTTCCAGCCGGACATCAACGCCACCGATCCCGACGTCTTCGAGGAGCTCGTCAAGCTGCTCGACCACTGGCTCGGTGTCGGCGTCGACGGCTTCCGCATCGATGCCGCCCTGCTGCTCGTCCAGGGCAAGGGCCGGCCGGACACCGATGTGGACGACGCCGTGTTCTTCGATCGGCTGCGGGCGCGGCTGCGTGAGATCCGGTCCGACGTGGCGCTCGTCGCGGAGGCCTCCGAGCCACCGGAGGCGATGGCCGCGCTGATCGAGAACGACCGCTTCGACGCGGTCATCGACTTCAGCCTCAACAACGCGACCTTCCTCGCCCTCGCGCGCGGGCAGGCGCAGCCGATCGTGGACGCGCTCCGCCGGCTCGACCAGAACATCCCGGCCGAGTCCCGGCTCAACTTCATGCGCAACGCCGACGAGCTCGACCTGTCGCTGCTGAGCGACGACGAGCGCCAGGAGGTGTTCGCGGCGTTCGCGGGCAGCGACGGCGCCCTGATCTACGGTCGCGGTATCCGGCGCGGCTGGGCGCCCATGCTGCAGCCCGCCGAGCGGGTGCGGATGTCGCTGAGCCTCCTGCACGCCCTCCCCGGCGTGCCGCTGCTGCAGGCCGGCCAGGAGCTGGGCCCGGGCGACGACCTCTCGGTGGAGGGACGCGGCGCCGCGCGAACGACGATGCAGTGGGACGGCACGGCGTGGGGCGGCTTCACGACGGCCGCCGAGTCCCCGCTGACGCTCGGCGCGCAGGTGGACGGCCCCTTCGGCTTCCGCACGGTCAACGCCCGGGCACAGGAGGACGACGCCCGCTCGCTGCTGTCGCTCGCCCGCGACCTCGCCCGGGTGCGACGCGAGACGCACGCCGCGGCCGCCGGCTGGACGACGGTGGACGTCGGGGATCCCGCAGTGCTGGCCTTGCGCCGCGACGGCGTCGTGACGCTGCACAACCTGTCCGGCCGGGAGGCGACCGTCGATGTCGGGGAGGGGCACGTCGCCCTCCTGGCCGATGGCTGGGACACGGGCACGCTCGCCCCGTACGGGTTCGCGTGGCTGGGGACCGCGTGACTTTGGTCCCTATCGGCTCCGTCCCCCGCACGGCATCGTTGCCGCATGAGCACGGCGAACACGGAGGACGCACACCACTCGTCGCCCTTCACACGGGACGACTTCGCGGCCGTCCCGTACCTGCGGCACGATCAGTTCATCTCGCTGATCCACTGGACGCTGGTCGACGGGGACTGGCACTACACCACGATCCTCGGCCACTATCTGCACCGCGACGAACGCTACTGGTACCTCCGGGTGCGGGGTGCGAACACCCGGCTGGACCGCACGGAGTGGGCCATCTTCAGTTGACCGGCCCCGCCTGATCCCGGTCCGGCCGCGCCCGCTTCAGGTAGCTCCGCGACCGTGCCACCTGATGCTCCAGCGCGTCCACCGTCTGGGACATGCTCGTGATCGCCTGCCCCCGGTAGACGTCGATCCCGTCCATCGTGGCGAACACGTCGTCGAAGGCACGCTGCAGCACCTGCGCGTCGACGGCGGAAGTCGTCTGCTCCTTCTGGATCTGTTCCGTCTGGTCGCGCAGCACCTCGCCGGTACGGCCGATCAGGGCGTTCGTGCTCTGGTGGAGCGCGCCGAGCTGGTCGATGACGAGGCGCTGGTTCTCCAGGGCCTGTGCGACGACGACGGCCGTGCGCAGCGCGGAGACCGTCGTGGTCTTGGCCCGCTCGACGCCCTTGATCAGCTCGACGTTGTTCTTCTTGATCACGTCGAGGGCGAGGTACGCCTGCACGGACACCGCGATCTGGGTGGTGAGGTCCTGGCGGCGCTGGCGGATCGGGAAGAGCGCCTCCTTCTCCAGCGTCGTCGCCCGCAGCGGGTCGGTGAGGCGCAGGTCCTCGGCGCGCTCCACTGTCGCGCGGTCGAGCGCGGCGGCCAGGGTGACGTACTCGTTCAGCCGTTCGGTGGTCTTCCAGAGCGCTGCGCGCTCGTTCTCGATCTCCTCGTTGTCGCGGCGCAGCCACTGCTCGCCGTGGTCGAGGGAGACGACGATCTGGTCGAGTTGCTTCTGCGCCGACTCGAACCGCTCGACGTACTTGCGGAGGCGGCGTCCGCCGGGCATCCGCGCCAGCATCCGGTAGCGCCCACTGGTGTGCTGCGGATCGAAGTCGCTCACCGTCGCCCGCAGCGCCTGGAGGGTGCGGAGGACGCCGTATTGGGGGTCTGTCCGCACCGCCTTGCCGCGCGCTGCCGCCAGGGCGGTGGCCGGTCGGCTCAGGAGCTGCCGGGAGGCCTCGCTCGACTCCCGCATCTCCGAGTCGCCGAGGCGGGAGAAGCCCGTGATCTTCCGGCGGAAGGCCTCACTGTCGGGCTCGGCGGCGGCCAGGTCGCGGATCCACTCGCGCGCGCGGGACTCCAGCTCGGCCCGCCGCTGCGGCGAGACGCTCATCATTCCCATCGCCCGCTCGTCGGGGAGCTCCGGAACAGCCTCGGGCGGATGAAGCTCGTCTGCCGGATCCGCGTCCATGTCGTTCTCCTCCCACCAGGACCGCAACCCCTCCAGGGTAGGCCGCGCACCTGCGTGAACGGTACGGCCCCGTCCGCTGGCAGCCTCCGGCGTTCCGGTGGGATACTCGCGGCATGGGCAGCACCACCACCGACCGCGCGTCCTTCTTCGACGGGCTCGCGGCCGAGTTCCTCCAGCACTACACCCGGGGTCCGCGGTTCATCGCGGTCACCGGAGTCGCGGGCGCCGACCTCCCCGCAGCGGCGGACGCGCTCGCCGACGCCCTCCGCGCGTCGGGCCAGGAGGTCGAGCGCACCCACGCGACGGCGCACGTCACCCCCGACGCGCTCCGCAGCGAGGTCGTCACGCCGTTCCGCGCCGCGGAGCCCGACGGCGTCCTCGTCGTCGACGGCCCGGGCCTGCTGGGCGAGCACCTGCGCGGGTTCTGGAACTTCTCGGTCTGGATCGAGCACGACCCGGAGCGCGACGCCGACTGGTCGTTCGTGGCCACCGGACGCAAGGACCCGCTGGGCGCGCCCAGGGAGGTGGCGTCGGTGCTGTTCGACGACGCCGACCCGGAGCGGCCGCGGCGGCTGTTCGCCGACTCCTGCTGAGCTCCGCTCCGTCCGGGTGGCGCGGCCCCGACACTCCGCGCAATCGAGCACCCTGCCAGGTCCCGCCGCCGGCACGGGTTAGAGTTGGCCGCTGGGGGGACCGACGCATCGAACGGATCGAGGCCCCCGCATGCCACGTCAGGAGCGCGCCGAGCGCAGCCGCGCCAGCATCCTCGAGGCCGCCGCGGACGAGTTCGACCAGCACGGCTACGCGGGCGCCCGGCTCGAGCGGATCGTCGAGCGCACCGGGCTGACCAAGGGCGCGGTGTACTTCCACTTCCGGTCGAAGCTCGACCTCGCGAAGGCGCTGGTCGTGGAGAAGTACGGCAACTGGCCGGCGATCGTCTCCGACGTGGACGCGAGCGGCCTTCGCGGTGTGGAGGCCGCGGCCGAGCTGACCAGGCGGGTCGGCGCCGTGTTCGCGTCCGACGTGCGGGTGCGGGCGGCGATGGCGCTGTCGCAGACCATCCTCCCGCCGGATCCGGACGCCGACCCCTACGACCACTGGGTGGGCGTCGTGGCGGCCTACCTGGAGCAGGAGGAGGACGCGCTGCCGCAGGGGCTCACGCCGCGCGAAGTCGCCGTGGTGGCCGTGCAGGGCTTCTTCGGCGCCTACATGATCGCGGCGGAACGCGGGCGCCTCGACGAGCTCCCGGCCGACATCGAGCGGCTGTGGGGCGCGCTGGGCGCGCTCGCCGCGAAGGGCGCCTGAGCAGCGTGTCGAGCGCGTCGCGCGGGAGGGTGCTCAGAGCGCCGTGAGCTCCTCGCGCACGAACCGCGCGAACTGCTCCGCCGCCGCCGACTGCGAGCGGGTGCGGTTGCGGGCGAGGCCGATGACGCGCTCCGCCTCATCGGCGAGCGGCACCGCCACGATCCCCGGCTCCGCAGGCGTGTCCGGGATGAGCGCGACGCCGACGCCGTCGCGCACCAGCGCCCGAAGTGTCGACAGCTCGGTCACCTCGATCACCGGCGCCAGCACCTCGCCGTGCGCGGCGAAGTAGGCGTCCGCGATCGTCCTCAAGCCCGACCCCGGGCGCAACGCGACCAGCTCGGCCGAGGTCAGGTCCGCGAACGCGGCCTCTGTGCGGGCGGCGAGCGGATGGCCCACCGGCACGCCGAGTACCAGCCGCTCCGCGGTCAGCGGCACCCACTCGATGTCGGCGTCGCGCGGATCGGGACTGAGGAACGCCAGATCGGCCGAGCCCTCGCGCAGCGCGTCGAGTACCGTGTCCGCAGTCCCGCCGCGCAGGGCGAAGCGGATGTCGGGGAACAGGCTGCGGTACTCGCTGACCACCCGGGGCAGCAGCCAGCTCCCGAACGATGACACATAGGCGAGGGACACGATCCCGGCCGCCGGATCGCGGAGGGCGTCGATGCGGGCGCGCGCCGTCTCCAGTTCCGCCTCGGCCCGGGACGCGTGGGCCAGCAGGATCTCGCCGTACTGGTTGAGCTCCAGGTGGCCGCGGCGCCGGTCGAACAACTCGACGCCGGCCTCCGCCTCCAGACGGGCGAGGGATCGCGAGAGGGTCGACTGCGAGACCCCGAGCGTCTCGGCGGCCAGCGCCAGATGGCCCTCCGCCGCCAGCGCCCGGAAGTGGGCGATCTCGTCGATCCGCATGCACACCATCATGGCCCACCCGCGCGGCCGGCGCCGGGAGGCCGCCGCGCCTGGACGAGCCCCGCGGCCGTGGCAGTGCTCAAATGAGCGGTCTACCCCCGTTCAAGTTTTCTGTACGTTCACACACGAGACAGTCCGCGGTTCTCTGCGATTTCTCAGGTGACCGCGGGCTCGCACGAGTTCCCCTTCCCGACCGAGGAGAGAAATGTCATCCAGATTGCGCACCTTGTGGCGCGCTGCCACCGCCGTGGCCGTCGGAGCGGGCCTCGCCGCCGGCTCCCTCGCCGCGACTCCGGCCTTCGCCAGCACCGACGGCACCGGTGTCGTCATCAACGAGGCGTACCTGTCCGGCGGGAGCGCCGGCGCCGCCTACGCCAACAAGTTCATCGAGCTCTACAACGCGGGCGACCAGCCCGTGGCGCTGACCGGCTGGAGCGTGCAGTACCGCTCCGGAGCCGGCACCGGCGCCGCGAACGGCGTCGTACCGCTGAGCGGCACGATCGCCGCCAAGGGCTACTACCTGGTCGCCGGGTCCTCCAACGGCACCGCCGGCGCCGCCCTCCCGACCCCGTCGGCACGCAGTACGCCGGCCAGTGGGTGTCGGTGTGGATCTCCGGCAAGGCCGTCGGCGGCGGCTGGATCCAGGTCCCGGCGGACGGCGACCTTCGCCTGACGATGCCGAACCCGCTCGCCAAGGGCGATTACGCCCTGTCGGCGCAGGACAGCAGCGGGGCCGTGATCGGCTGGAACGACCTGAAGATGTCCAACGGCAAGGCCGTCGGTCACCAGCAGTAAGGTCCTGACGAACGACCGCCGGGTGCGCACGCCGCACCCGGCGGTCGCTCGTCTTTTCCACCGCGCATTCGTGACGAATCGCGTGAATCCGCGCCGCTTTCGCCACATTCGGCACGAATCGCGCGCCAGATTATTTTGCGTCACACCTGGAAGTACAACTCCGTGTGCAGCTTGCACCCCGGGTTGAACGCCGCCCCGCACTCCGGGCAGGAGTCGGTCTCCAGGTACTCGGCGATCGTCAGCGTCGCCGTGCACACACCGCACAGCACGGCGCGCCGGCCCCGGTCGGCGACCGGCCACTGCCGGGCCGGATGGCCGGCGGTCTCCGCGTGGCAGGCGTGGCACGGGTAGAACTCGCCGCAGCAGGCGAACCGGATCGCGATGACATCGAGCGGTGTCCGGTAGTGGATGCAGCGGGTCTGGTCGTCCACGGTCGGGCCGAGCACCCGCGGGCCGCCGTTCATCGCACGCCTCGCGCCGTCAACGCGTCGCCCAGCTCGTCCGCGTGTTTGAACGCCACCACCAGGAACGGCACGGCGAACGCCCGCAGTCCGGCCCGGGCGCCCCGCGCGCGCTGGGCGTCGCGGACGTCCCGCGCCAGCCCCGCCAGCACCGGAACCGTGCTGAGCGTCACGGTCAGCAACAGCGCGGTCCGGGCTGGGTCGATCCGCAGCGCCGCCAGCGGTCGCAGGCCCCGCTCGACGGCGTCGAGGAGGTCGGCGACCCGCGTCGTCAGCACCAGCAACGCGGCGAGCACGACCGCGGACGCCACGCGCGCGGTGTTCGCGACGGCGGGCTGCGGGCCGAGGAAGAGGAGTTGGCCGGCGAGGGTGATCACGATCACCCAGCGTATGGCGAGCAGCTGACGGGCGAGCTCCCGCATCCCGAGCATCCCGTCGCCGAGGCCCGCGAGGGCGTAGGCGACCACCGGCAGCACCGCGGCGACCGCAGCAGCGACCCACGTGGAGGGCAGCAGCGACACGGCGAGCACCGCCGCGAGCACCAGCAGCAGCTTGGGTCCCGCCGGCATCCGGTGCAGCAGCCCCGACCCCGGGCGGTAGAGCGTCAGCACGGGAGGCTGCCCTCGGCGAGCAGGCGCTCGTACGCCGCGACAACGTCCGCGGGCTCGCCGACCGCGGCCGCCGTGCCGCCCGCGAAGAGCACCGCCGTGTCGCAGCGGGCGGCCAGCCCGAGGTCGTGCGTGACCAGGACCAGCCGGTGCCCGGCGTCCTCCAACAGGTGGTCGGCGACGCGCCGGGCGTTGCGCGCGTCCAGGTAGGCGGTCGGCTCGTCCGCGATCACGAGCTCCGGGCGCCGCACGAACGCGCCGCAGAGCGCGAGAAGCTGCTTCTGGCCGCCCGAGAGGTCGTGGGAGGGCCGGTCCGCCAGCTCGGTCAGGCCGAAACGGTCGAGGGCGTCGGCGACCCGCGCCGCCGTGGCCTCCCGTCCGAGCCGGTCGGCGCGGAGCGAGAAGGCGACGTCCTCGGCGACCGTCGGCATGATGATCTGCGCGTCCGGGTTGCTGAACACGACCGCGATCCGCCGCCGCAGCTCGCCGGCCTGGCGGGCGGGGTCGAGCCCGAGGATGCGCAGCTCGCCCGCGGAGGCGGCGACCAGTCCGCCCAGGAGCCGCGCGAAGGTGGACTTCCCCGACCCGTTCTCGCCGATGACCGCGATGGTGCGCGCGTCGAGGTCGAGGGTGACGTCGTGGAGGGCGTCGACGTCGCCGAGGCGGACGCCGACGCCGTCGAGCTGGAGGGCGCTCATCGCACCACCTCGAACACCGCGGCCACACCCAGGCCGCCGCCGACCGAGGCCGCGGCGACGCCGAGCGTCCCCGCCGGCGCCCCGCCGCGCACGAGCCGGCTGAACAGCCGCACCACGGCCACGGCCCCGCTCGCGCCCCACGGGTGGCCGAGCGCCAGCGCACCGCCGTCGGCGCACACCCGGGGATCGTCCTCCGCCACGCCCACGCGCTCCAGCACGGCGATGCTCTGCGACGCGAACGCCTCCACCAGCTCGAACGCGGCGGCCTCCTGCGCGGTGACCCCCGCGCGGGCGAGCGCGGCACGGATCGCCGGCGCCGCCCCGATCCCGGGCAGCGCCGGGTCGCAGCCGACGATCGCGGACGCACGCACCGCGAGTCCGGGACCGGTGCCCGCCGGGGCCACCACGACCGCCGCGGCGCCGTCTCCGATCCGGGTCGACGTCGCCGCCGTGAGCGCACCGCCGGGGAACAGTGCGGGCAGTCGGCTCAGCAGCCGCTCGGCCCCGCCGATCGCGTCGTCCTGGTCGAGCCCCGCCAACGGCACCAGCTCGTCCGAGAACCGCCCTGCGTCCAGCGCGGCGCGCGCCCGCTCGTGGCTGCGCGCAGCGTGCGCGTCGAGTCGCGACCGCGGGATGCCGTCGTGCGCGGCCAGATCCTCCGCGGCCCGGACCATGTCGGGATCCGGGAAGCCTTCCGGCGCGAACGGCGCTCGGGCGTAGGCGACCCCGTCCAGCGAGCGGACGGGTGCGGTGGAGGCGCTCTCCACGCCCCCGGCGAGCCGTGGCCTCGGGTCGCCGGCCCGGATCGCTGCGGCCGCGTCCAGGATGGCCGCGAGTCCGCTCCCGCACTGGCGGTCGACAGTGCCGCCCGGGATCGCGGGGTCCAGCCCGGCGGCGAGGGCGGCGACACGCGCCGGGTTGCCGCCGGGACCCATGCAGTTGCCGAGCAGGACGTCGGCGACCTCGATCGGCGCCCCCGTCGCGCCGGCGGCGTCGTCCAGCGCGGCACGCAGGACCGGCGCAGCCAGCTCCTCCACGCGCAGGCGTGCCAGGGCGCGGCCGCGGGTGCCGACGGGGGTGCGGCGGGCGGCGATGATGACGGCGGTCTCAGCGTTCAATCGCCTGCACCTCTCCCGCCAGCACACGCCGCACGGCCTCCGCACGCGCCGGTTTCCCCGCGGCGGTCCGCGGCAACTCCGCCGCGTACCAGCGGCGCGGACGGTGGGCGGGCGCGAGGCGCTCCGCGGCGGCCGCCCGCAGCGTCGACAGCGGCGGGAGGCTGCCGTCCGGCTCCACGAGCGCGGCGACGAGCGCCCCGACCCGGCCGGTCGGGAGACCGAACACGACCGCGTCGCGCACGCCGGGCACCGAGCGCAACGCGGCCTCGACCTCGTCCGGCACGATCGTGGCGGACGCGCTGAGGATGGCGCCGTCCGCGCGGCCCAGCAGGCGGACGCGCTCGCCGCCGTCCGCCGTCCGCACGAGCTCGGCGCGGTCGCCGACCGTCGCCCAGGCGCCGTCGCGGCGCAGCGGGCCGGGCGCACCGGCGTAGCCGCGGGCGACGTAGGGCGAGTGCACCCACAGCTCGCCGTCGCGCACGCGCAGCTCGACGCCGGGGAACGGCTCGAGCCCGTGGCCGTGGTCGACGGCCACGAACGACAGTTCCGCCGCCCCGTAGTAGGCGGTCACGCGCATCCCCTCCGCCTCGGCCCAGGCCCGCAGCGCCGGGTCGAGGTGCGACCCGCCGACCAGCGCGGACCGGATGCCGCGCGCGGCACCCGACTCCAGCAGCCGGCGCAGCGACTCGGGTGTGCCGTGGAAGCAGTCCGCTGCGGCGCCGACGAGCACCGCCTCCGGGCCGCCGTCGAGCGCGTGCGCGAGCGAGAACAGGGTCAGCGACGATGACGCGGGAGCCGGGAGGGCGACCGCCCGGCCGTCGCCCAGCAGTTCCGTCACCGCCTCGAACGACGCGGCCCACGACTCATGGGTGCGCAGCACGATCCGCGGCGGACCGCTGCTGCCGGAGGTCAACGTCGCCCAGCCGATCCGCTCGGACCCGTCCCGGGCCGCCAGGTCGGCGTGCGACGCCGCGTCGACGGCCGCGGCCAGGTGCGTGGCCGGACGTCGACCGTCGACGACGAGCGGGACGAGGCCGGACGACCGCGCCTCCCGGAGCCTGTCGAGCAGGGCCGGGTCGTCGTCGCGCAGCGGGACGATCGGGCTCATGCGGCCCGAGTGTCATCCCGACGGGGAGCCGGAGCCCACGTGCGCCGGAACGCCCGCGGGTACGCGCGGACCAGCGTCGCCACGATCGCGGTCGCGAGCACCGCCTTGATGAGGTCGCCCGGCACGAAGCCGAGGCTCAGAAGGGCGGTCTGGCCGAGCGGCAGCCGCAGGACGAAGCTCTGCACGGGGATGCCGAACGCGTACACGACGCCGATGCCGCCGACGACGACGCCGAGGAACGTGCGCCAGACGACGGGCTTGCGGTTGCCGGCGTGGACGATGAGGCCGATGACCGCGGCGCCGGCGATCCAGCCGAGCGCGTAGCCGGCCGAGGGCCCGACGAAGACGCCGATGCCGCCGCGGCCGCCCGCCAAGAGGGGGAGCCCGGCAGCGACGAGGGCGAGCAGCACGGTCATCGACACTGCGCCGAGCCACGGTCCGAGCAGCGCGCCCGCGAGCATGACGCCGAGCGTCTGGGCAGTGATCGGCACCGCGCCAAACACGGTGAAGCCGCCGGGGAGGCCGAGGACGGCGACGATCGCGGCCATGACGGCGACGCGCGCGATGTCCGTCGCGTCGATGCCGCGGCGGGCGGGGCGGGCTGAGCGGACGCCCTCGGGCCGGGAGGGCGCGGTCTCTGCGGGCGTGGACGCCGTCGCGGGCTGGGGCGGGGTGGTGCGGGGGAGTCGGTCATCGGGTTTCCTTCACCTGAACACTGTTCACCTGAACAGCGTTCACTATAGTGAAACCGTGACGGGAAACGAAAGCGCACGCAGACACAGCCGCGACGACGTGGCCGAGACGGCCCTGCGCATCCTCGACGACTACGGCCTGCCGGATCTGACCATGCGCCGCCTCGCCGCCGCTCTCGACGTGCAGCCGAGCGCGCTCTACTGGCACTTCCCGAACAAGCAGACCCTCCTGGCCGAGCTCGCCGATCGCATCGTCGGCCGCGCCGTCGGCACGCGGACCGACGCGCCGTGGCCCGACCGCGTGCGCGCCGAGTCCGCCGCCCTCCGCGACGCGCTCCTCGCCTACCGCGACGGCGCGGAGGTCGTCGCCAGCACCGCCGCGCTCGGTTTGGGCGCCGCCCCGGCGCAGCAGCGCCTGGAGGCCGCCGTCCGCGCGGGAGGCTTCGACGCCGAGACTGCCGGCCGCGCGACCACCGCGCTCCTGCACTTCGTGCTCGGTCACGTCTCCCACGAGCAGCAGCGGATGCAGTTCGACAGCATCGGCGTCCTGGCGACAGGGGAGGCCTCCGACCCGCTGGACGAGGGCGACTCCGCCGCCGCCTTCGCGTTCGGGGTGGGACTCCTGGTGGGCGGCCTTCAGCGCATCGCGGCCGACAGCGACGCCGTCGACAGCGCCGGACCCGAACGGGCTAGTCGCTCCCGAATGTGACCTTCCACCCGCCGACCACAGTGGTCGCCAGGTTGAACAGGGCCGCGAAGATCGCGCCGAGCGAGGACACGACGATGACCTCCAGCAGCGACACCACGAGCGTGAACATCATCACGTTGTTGAAGGTCAACCCGGCGACGAGGGCGGAGCCCTGCGCGCCGGCGATGCTCTCCAGGAACGTCGCCATCGAGCCGACCAGCCCGACCTTGTCGAGCACCGACCACCCGAGCAGCGTGAGCACGACGGTCACGGCCGCCAGCACGATGGCGATCAGGAACGACATCTTCAGGGCGGACCAGAAGTCGATGTAGACGAGGCGCATCGTCGCGCGCTTCTTCTGCTTCGTCCGTGCCGACATCGGCGACCTCCCCGGTGCTGCTGCTCTCGACCCGCTCGCGCGGACCCCCCATCGCGCGAGTCTAACCGACACGCCCGGGGGAACCCCGGAACGACGGGGCATCGAAACAAACCGATCGACCGGTTATGCATGTAATATGGCCATGCGGGGGCGAACGCCCGACCGACGTACACGTCGCACCGGCGACCACTGGGGGATGTCGGTCGGGCGGTTCCCAACGGTCCCCCCGACCACCCCCACCGGACTCACTCCACCACGAGATCGGGCAGCGCCCGCAGCGCGTCGAGCCGCCCCTCCGCGACGATCCCCGGCAGCAGCACGATCCAGAGCTCCCGGATGCGCTGAAGGAGGTCCGCGCGGCCGGTCAGTGTCGCCGACACGAGCTGCACCCCCGTGAACGCCGGCGACAGCAGGTGGGCGAACATCCGGGGGTCCACGCGCTCCGCGACGTCGCCCTCCTCGATCGCCTTCGTGGTCAGCTCCTCGATCGCGCGGAACCAGTCCTCGTACGGCTCGACGATGGCCTGGCCGGCCGTCCCGACATCGGTGGTCAGCCGGATGCCGGCCTGGACCACCGGGTCCTCCAGGAGCTGCCGCCCGAGGCTCCTGCAGAGCAGCACGAGCGACTCCAGTGCGGGCCGGCCCTCCGCCAGGATCGCGACGGAGGCCTCCATCGTGCGTCGGTGCTGGTCGGCGATCACCGCGAGAGCCAGCTCGTCCTTCGACGCGAAGTGGAAGTACAGCGCGCCCTTCGTGAGCCCGGCGGCCTTCGCGATGTCCGAGATGGAGGCCAGCCCGTAGCCGCGGGCGCCGAACACTTCGGCAGCACCCCGGAGGATGGCGTCGCGGGTGGCGAGTGCGCGATTCTGCGTGACCATGACCTGAACACAGTAGTGCGGACGACCTCTGTGCGTGATGCATGAATCCGGTCGGGGGACCAGACGCGGCGGGCGACCGCGGAGTAGCGTGAGGCTATCCGCCGCCGGATCACCCGTCGCAGCCCAGCCGACAGAGGAGAACGCCGCATGACCACCGTCGCCGACACCATCGTCGAGATCATCCGCGAGGCGGGGGTCAAGCGCGTCTACGGCATCCCCGGCGACTCGCTCAACGGCTTCACCGACGCGCTCCGCCGCGCAGGCGACGTGACCTGGGAGCATGTCCGGCACGAGGAGGCCGCGGCGTTGGCGGCAGGAGCGGAGGCCGCGCTCACCGGTGAGCTGGCCGTCTGCGCCGGGAGCTGCGGCCCCGGCAACCTCCACCTCATCAACGGCCTCTTCGACGCCAACCGCAGCCGGGTGCCCGTGCTCGCGATCGCCGCGCAGATCCCGGGGCCCGAGATCGGCAGCACCTACTTCCAGGAGGCGCACCCGCAGGACCTGTTCCGCGAGGCCGCGGTCTACACCGAGCTCGTGAGCCTCCCCGAGCAGATGCCGCGCGTGCTGGAGATCGCGATGCGCACCGCCATCGAGCGCCGCGGCGTCGCGGTCGTGGTCATCCCGGGCGAGATCCTCCTCGCGGACAGCGTCGGCCGCAAGCCGTCCGCGCCCATCGTGTACTCGCCCCGCGTCACGCGACCGGCCGACGGCGAGCTGAAGGCCGCCGCCGACATCCTGAACGCTGCGAAGAAGGTCACCATCCTCGCTGGAGCCGGCGTCGAGGGGGCGCACCCGCAGCTCATCGACATCGCCAGCGCGCTCCGGGCGCCGGTCGTCCACGCCATGCGCGGCAAGGAGTTCGTGGAGTACGACAACCCGTACGACGTCGGCATGACCGGCCTGCTCGGCTTCTCCTCCGGTTACCGGGCGATGGAGGCCTGCGACGCGCTGCTGATGCTCGGCACCGACTTCCCGTACCAGCAGTTCTACCCGTCGAAGGCGAAGATCATCCAAGTCGACCTCCGCGGCGAGAACCTCGGCCGGCGCACGCCGATCGACCTCGGGCTCGTCGGCAGCGTGAAAGACACCGTGGAGGCGCTCCTCCCGCTGATCGAGGAGCGCAAGGACACCAAGCACCTCGACGCGTCCCGTTCGCACTACCTGAAGGCCCGCAAGAGCCTGGACGAACTGGCCGTCAACGACCGCAACCGCACGCCCATCCACCCGCAATACGTCGCCCGGCTGATCAGCGAGCTCTCCAGCGAGGACGCGGTCTTCATCCCGGACGTCGGCTCGCCTGTGGTCTGGGCGGCCCGCTACCTGCGGATGAACGGCTCGCGCCGGCTGATCGGCTCGTTCAACCACGGCAGCATGGCCAACGCCCTGTCGCAGTCGATCGGCGCCCAGGCGGCGTTCCCCGGACGGCAGGTGGTCGCGCTCGCCGGCGACGGCGGTCTGGCGATGCTGATGGGCGAGCTGCTGACGCTGGTGCAGATGAAGCTGCCGGTCAAGATCGTCGTCTTCAACAACTCCTCGCTGAACTTCGTAGAGGTCGAGATGAAGGCCGCGGGCTTCGTCAACTTCGGCACCGGCCTGGAGAACCCGGACTTCTCCCGCGTCGCGCAGGCGATCGGCATCCACGGTCAGCGGGTCGAGAAGCCGGACGACCTGGAGAGCGCTCTGCGCACCGCCTTCTCCCACGACGGCCCCGCCCTCGTGGACGTGGTCACTGCACGCCAGGAGCTGAGCATCCCCCGGCGATCACCGCAGAGCAGGTCAAGGGCTTCACCCTCTACGCGCTGCGCACCATCATGTCCGGCCGCGGCGACGAACTCATCGACCTCGCCGACACCAACGTCTTCCGCCGCCTCTTCGACTGACCCCCCTCAACCACGCCGGCCGCCCAACAGTCGAGTACGCGAAAAGTCAGCCGAAAACCGCCGAGTACGCAGAGAATCCACGTGCTCGGCGGTTTGGGTCAGTTGATGCAGACGGTGCTGGAGTAGTTGGTGGTGGGGCCGGAGTGAGTGGGGGCCGGCGCGGGCGCGGGAGCAGGGGCAGGGGCGGCGGCGCCGCTCGAGGCGGCGCCGGGGGCGGCCGGCATCAGGCCGTCGTCGCCGAGGACGACGGTGACGCTCTTGACGCTGCCGGTCTCCTGCACGGCGGCGCCCGGGAGCAGCGCCGCGACGGCCTTGGCCTGCGACTCCTGGCCAGACGGGTACTGGATCGTCGTGGTCTGCTGCGAACTCGCGTCGCCGGCCGTGCCGGTCCTGAAGCCTGCGGCCTTGAACGTCTGCGTCGCCGTGGCCGCCGCGCCGTTCATGCTGCCGCCGTTGAGCACGGTCACCTTCGTGTCGGCGGGCTTTGCCGCCGTCGCGCTGTCGTAGGCGGACGGCGTGCCCGTCAGGCTCTTGACGAACGCCGGCATCGCCGCGGTGTCGACCTGCACGATCGACAGGTCCGAGCCGTCGACGGTGATGGTCGGTGTGCCGGAGATCGGGATGGTCGCCGACTGGAGCTTGCCGCCGCTGAGGCCCTGCAGCTGAGCCGCGAGCTGGAGGAAGTTCAGCCCGGGGTCGGTCTCCAGCGAACCGCTGATCGCGTCGAGCGCGCTCGTGAGCTTGCCCGGGTTGAGCAAGGTCCCCGCGGACAGGAATTTGTGCGCCTCCACCGAGAGGAAGTACTGCTGGCGCACGACGCGGTCGAGGTCGCCGCGCGGGAGGCCGTGCCGCTGCCGCACGAACGACAGTGCCTGCGAGGCGTCGAGCGTCGAGACGCCCGCCGGGAAATTCGCGCCGGAGTACGGGTCGTTCACCGCGTTGTTGAGGCACACCTGCACGGGCCCGAGGGCCTTCGCGATCGTGTAGAAGCCGAGCAGCGAGACGCGCACGTAGTGGTCGATCGACAGCCCGGTGAGGTTCTGCACGGTCCGGATGAGCAGTTTCGCGCCGCTGGTCGGGTCGCTGCCGCCGTTGCCGAGCGAGAACGCCGAGTTGAGCTTGTTCATCCCGTGGCCGGGCACGTCCACCCAGGAGTCGCGGGGGAGGGAGATGAGGGTCGCGGACTTCCCGTCGGCCGGGATGTGCAGGATCATCATCGTGTCGGTGTTGGTGCCGCCGCCGTCCGCGGTGGTGCTGAGCTGGTTGAGCTCCGCCTGTGTCGCGTTGTCGGGGCGGTGGTCGTCGCCGACGAGCAGGATGTTCTGGTCCGCGCCGTCGACGTCGTTGCCGGTCTTGCTGATGACGTCGACGTGGTTCACGCCGCCGACGAAGCGGAAGTAGCTGTACGCGGCGTAGCCGCCGAAGACGACGAGGAGCACGGCCAGCCCGGCCGCGGTCCAGGCGATGATGCGCTTGGCGCGACGGTGCTTCTTCGGAGGCTTGGCGCCGCCTGCGCCGCCTCCGGAGCCGTTGCCGCTGCCACCGGAGCCGTCGCCGCCGCCGCCGAAGCCGCCGTCGCCGAAGCCGCCCTCGGCGCGGCTCGGGTCCGGCGAACCGGACAGTCCGAACAGGTCGAAGGGCGCGCCTGCGCCGGCGGCGCCCGCGCCTGCGGCACCGGCTGCGCCCGCACCGGCGGCACCCGCACCGGCGGCACCCGCTCCCGCAGCCCGGCCACCACTGCCGCCCCGCCCGGAGGGCACGCCGGACGCCGGCCGTGTCGCCCGCACCGGCCGGCGCGGGTCGGACGCGGGCACACGTCCGAAGATCTCGGTCGGCGGCTCGGGACGGTCCTCCCGGCCGGCGCCGGAGTCACCTGAGGGATAGTTCGGGCGTCGCACACAACGACGCTAGGGGGTGCGGCCTGCGAACAGCCTGGTTTCCCGCGGTGTTCCGGCGGAATGACCAGCAGATCAGCGAGGAGTTCTCAGCATGCTCACGGCAACGGGGCGATCGGCGCTGCGAGAACCCTCACGCATCCGGTTCGGCGGGAACGTCTCCAGGGGCCATCGCGTCGGTCATCCGGGTGGAGATCGCGAGCAGTTCGTCCTGCTGCTCCGGCGTGAGCGCATCGAAGAGGATGCGGCGGATCGTCGCGGTGTGCTTCGGGAGCGCACGCACGACGACGCGGCGGCCGTCCCGGCTGAGCCGGATCCAGCTCGCGCGGCGGTCCTCCGCACAGTCCTCGCGCTCGACCAGGCCGCGGCCCTCCATGCGGGTGACCTGGTGCGAGACGCGGCTCTTCTCCCACCCGGTCAGCTCGACCAGGTCGCGCACCCGCAGCCGGCGCCCGGGGAGCGCACGAGCGCCATGAGCACCTCGAGCTCGGAGATCGAGATGCCGTCGTCCCGCTGGAGCTGGGCGTCGAGGGTGCGGTCGAAACCGCGCCGCATCAGGTAGAAGGCATGGAAGAGCTCCGCTTCGGCAGCGCTCAGCTTGCGCGGATCGGGTCGGGTGCGCGCGATCGGCATACGTCATCCTTGCACGCGCCTGCGACACCCCGGTGGCACGCGCCCGGGCTCAGTGCGCGAGCTGCTCCAGGAACACGACGAGCACCCCGAGCGCGACGATGCCGACGAGCACGATGAGCTGCTTCCACGACGCGAGCCCGGTGCGCGACACCGCGATGCGCGCGATCACCGCGAGCGACGCGATGAGGGCGGTGATGGCGATCACGACGGCTGTCCTCGCCTGCATCCAGCCGAGCATCGCCGCGGCGAGCACGAGGACCGGGATGACGATGACGGTCAGCGCCCGGGAGGCGACGCCCAGCAGGTGCCGGAACTCGCGGGCGGTCGGCAGGGTGTTGTGCACGATCATGTGCGAGACCAGGTCGGAGGCGAGGCCCGCGAGCAGCACGCCGACCACCGAGATGACGAGCGTCCACAGCACCGTGGGGGAGTCGAGGTGCTCGCCGTGCGCGTTCAGCGCCATCAGGATCGCGAGCGCCGTGAACGTCACGTAGATGCGCTCGCGGAGCCGGTCGCCGGCTTCCCGTCGCTCCTCAACGGTGGCGTCGGCGGGGAGATGAGCGTCGTCGGGTGCGGGCCGGTCTGACATGCGTCGAGCCTAGGGCCGCCTGCCCTCGCGCCGCCTCAGATCTGACAGACCGGGCAGAAGTACGTCACCCGTTCCTCCAGCTCGGTACGTCCGAGCGCCGGATGAGCGTCCCGCAGCGTCGGCAGGGTCGCCCGTCGCGGCCGTAGACCCAGGTGTTGCGGCCGCGTCGGGTGTCGCCGGTGGTCACGCGCAGCGGGCGGTCGCGGTTGGCGACGAGCATGCGGCGGGCGAGGTCGACGGTCGCCGGGAGGTCGGCCTCCCGCACCGGGAGGGTCGGCAGCATCCCGCGCACGAAGCACAGCTCGTTGGCGTAGACGTTGCCGATGCCGGCGAGGTTCCGCTGGTCGAGCAGAGCGACGGCGATCGGGGTGTCGGGGTGTTCGGCGAGCCGGCGCACGGCCTCCTCGGCGTCCCAGTCCGGCCCGAGCAGGTCGGGGCCGAGGTGGCCGACGACCGCGTCCTCCTGCGACCGCGGCACCACCTCCAGGATGCCGAGCTGGAAGCCGACGGCCTGCGTCTCGGCGGTCCGCAGCACCACACGCGCCTGGAACCCGGGATGCCGCCAGCGGCCGCCCGGCGGATAGACCTCCCACGAACCCTCCATCTTGAGGTGGCTGTGGATGGTCTGGTCGCCGACCCGGATCAGCAGGTGCTTGCCTCGGCTGACCACTTCGTCGACGTGCCTCCCGCTGAGGTCGACGGTCGCGTACTGCGGCACCCGGAAGTCCGTCTCGGTCAGCAGCCTGCCCTGAAGAGCGCGGCGCAGTCGCGCGGCGGTCTGGTAGACGGTGTCGCCCTCAGGCATCGGCCGTCACCCTCGCAGCCGGAGGCCGCGCGGCGTCGCGAGGAATCCCGCCTCCGAGAGCGCCGCGCCGAGCGGGCTGCCGAGCACGCTCGCGCCGTTGACCGTCTCGATCGCGAGCTTGTCCACGCGACGGGAGGTCACCAGACCGGCCAGGGCGCGGGAGGCCGCCACGAGCGCGGGGCGCGCCCCTTCGTCCTCCTGGTCCGCGAAGCAGAGCAGGCTCTTGCCGCCGCGCTCCACGTAGATGGTGAGTTCGCCGTCCACCAGGGCCACCAGGGCGCCCGCCTTGCGCCCGGGCCGGTGGCCGGTGCCGCCCTCCACGCCTCCGGTCGCGGCGGGGACGGCCGGCCACGGCAGCGCGGCGCCGTACGCGTTCGCCGGGTCGGTCGCCGCCAGGGCGACCGCGTCGAAGGGCCGCGGCTGCGTGTGATCGCGGGCGAACGTGCGCAGCCGGTCGACGGTCGGGCCGCTCGCGAACTGCGCGGCGCCGAGCGTCTCCACGAAATAGCCGCGGCGCGCGCGACCGCTGTCCTCGAAGCCGCTGAGCACTTTGTAGGCCAGGGCGAAGCCTCCCGGCGTCCCCTCGTTCATCACGGAGCCGCGGGTGACGACGCCGTACCGGTCGAGCAGCGTCTCGGCCTGGCCGTGCGCGCGGATCGTGGAGTCCAGGTCCCGCTCCGGGAGCAGCGACCAGCGGCCGGCGACCGTAGGCGGTCCCATCCGGGTGACCATCGCGGACGTCCGCGGCGCGCTGACGCGGCCGCGGTACATCCGGGAGCGGGTCGGCTGCCGGGGGCGCTTGTGGGCGCCGCCGCCCCCGCCGGTCAGGGTGCGGAGGGGAGCGAGCGTGTCGTTGGTGACCAGCCCGGCCCAGACCAGGTCCCACAGGGCGGTGACCAGGACGGCGTCCTCGATCGCTTCGCCGCGCTCGGCGCCGAGGGTGTCGGAGAGCTGGCGGAAGAAGTACCCGCCGCCGCGGGCGAGGGCCGCCAGGATGCCGCGCTGCAGTTCGTCGGGATCGTGGTCCGTCGGCGGAGCCAGCGTGAGTGGGGCGGAGTCGGCCAGGTTGAGGCTGATCCAGCCGTCGTTGCCCGGCAGCGAGCCGTCGCCCGCCCAGATCACCTCGCCGGTGGCGGTCAGCTCGTCCAGCATCGCCGGGCTGTAGTCCGCGACGCGGCTGGGCAGCACCAGCGACTCCCACGCGGAGGCCGGGATGCGCGCCCCGGCGAGCTGCTCGACGACCGAGGCCACGGCGTCCACGCCGCGCAGCGTGGAGCCGAGGTGCTGCCAGTCGGCGAGGAACCGCGCGAAGGTCGGGGTCTCGACCGGCTCGACCTCCTGGCGGAGCGCGGCGAGCGACATCCGCCGCAGCCGCCGCAGGACCTCGGCGTCGCACCACTCGGAGCCGGTCGCGTGCGGGCGGAACTCGCCCTCCACCACCCGGCCGTCGCGGGAGAGCCGGCGCAGCGCGTCGTGCACGATCGCGGGGCCGAGGCCGAACCGGGAGGCGACCTCCGCGACCTCGAACGAGCCGTGGGTGCGGGCGTAGCGGCTGACCAGGTCGCCGAGCGGGTCGTCCACCGGCTCGATGAAGGCGACGGGCACGCCGATGGGCAGCGGCACGCCGAGCGCGTCGCGCAGGCGGCCGGCGTCCTCGATGGCGGCGAAACGCTCCTCGCCGGCGATCGTGACCGCGAGGGCGCGCTTGGAGTCGACCAGGGAGGTGAGGTGGGCGCGGGCTGTGGCGAGGGTCGCATGCGGAGCGGTGGCGGGCTCCCCGTCGCTCGACCCGTCGTCGGCCGCCGCGTCCTCACTCTGCAGCCGCTCCGCGACCTGCGCCACCGTCAGCGGACCGAGCAGCCGCAGCAGGTCGGCCACGCCCTCCTCACCGCGCACCCGTCGCTCGGGATCGAGGCGCTGAAGCTGCAACTCCACGCGCTCGATCACCGACGGGTCGAGCAGTTCGCGCAGTTCCGCGCGACCCAGCAGCTCGGCCAGCAGCCCCGCGTCGAGCGACAGCGCGGCCGCCCGCCGCTCCGCCAGCGGACTGTCGCCCTCGTACATGAACGCCGCGACGTACCCGAAGAGCAGCGAGCGGGCGAACGGCGAGGCCGTCTCGGTCGCGGCCTCGACCAGCGTGATGCGCCGCTGGGCGATGCTCTGCGCCACCTCGTCCAGCGCCGGGAGGTCGTAGACGTCCTGCAGGCACTCGCGCACCGTCTCCAGGATGATCGGGAAGCTCGGATACTTGCGCGCCACGTCCAGGAGCTGCGACGCCTTCTGCCGCTGCTGCCAGAGCGGCGACCGCTTGCCGGGGTTGTACTTGGGCAGCAGCAGTGCGCGGGCCGCGCACTCGCGGAACCGGGAGGCGAACAACGCCGAGCCGCCGACTTCCAAGGTCACCAGCTCGTCCAGCTCGGCCGGCTCGAAGACGAAGAGCTCGCCGCCGGGAGGCGTGGATTCCGTGTCGGGAATACGCACGATGATGCCGTCGTCCGCCGCCATCGCGCCGGCGTCGATGCCGTAGCGCTCGCGCACGCGCGCCTGCACGGCCAGCGCCCACGGCGAGTGGACCGGCATGCCGTACGGGGAATGCAGTACGACGCGCCAGTCGCCGAGCTCGTCGCGGAACCGCTCGACCACGAGCGTCCGGTCGGTCGGCACGTGCCCGGTGGCCTCCTTCTGCTCGCGCAGGAACGCCAGCAGGTTGGCCGTCGCGAACGCGTCGAGTCCGGCCTCCACGCAGCGCAACTCGGCGTCGGCGGGGAGGCCGCGCTCAGCTCGCGCACGAACGCGCCGACCGCCGCGCCCAGCTCGGCCGGCCGGCCGATGCCGTCGCCCTTCCAGAACGGCAGGCGCCCCGGCTCGCCGAACGCGGGCGAGACGAGCACGCGGTCGTGGGTGATCTCCTGGATGCGCCAGCTCGTCGACCCGAGCGCGAACACGTCGCCGACGCGCGACTCGTAGACCATCTCCTCGTCCAGCTCGCCCACGCGGCTCGCGCGCTCGCCGACCATGTAGACCGCGAACATGCCGCGGTCCGGGATGGTGCCGCCGCTCGTCACGGCCAGCCGCTGGGCGCCGGGCCGGCCGGTGAGCGTACCGGCGTCGCGATCCCACACGATGCGGGGGCGCAGCTCGGCGAACTCGTCGGACGGGTAGCGGCCGGCGAGCAGGTCGAGGGTCGCGTCGTAGGCACTGCGGGGCAGGGTCGCGAACGGCGCGCTGCGGCGCACGGTGTCGAACCAGTCGTCGGCATCGAGCGGCTCCAACGCTGTCGCCGCGACGGTCTGCTGGGCGAGGATGTCGAGCGGGTTGGTCGGGATCCGCATCGTCTCGATCAGGCCGCCGACCATCCGCTCGGTCGCGACCGCCGAGTGGATGAGGTCGGCTCGATGCTTGGGAAACACGACGCCCCGTGACACCTCGCCGACCTGGTGGCCGGCGCGGCCGACCCGCTGGAGCCCGCTCGCGACCGAGGGCGGCGCCTCCACCTGCACGACGAGGTCCACCGCGCCCATGTCGATGCCGAGCTCCAGGCTGGAGGTCGCCACGACGCAGCGCAGCCTCCCGGACTTCAGGTCGTCCTCGATCAGGGCGCGCTGCTCCTTGCTGACCGACCCGTGGTGCGCGCGGGCGAGGATGAGCGACTCCGCGTCGGCGACAGCGGCGGAGCCCTTGGTCTGGCCAGAGCCGCCCATCAGCTCCGCCGGGGGCCGGGAGGTCGCGTCGCCCCCTCCGCCGGACCCCGCTCCGGCCTCCCCGCCGAGCACTCGCTCTTCGTAGAGCTCGTTGAGCCGGGCGGTGAGCCGCTCGGCCAGCCGCCGCGAGTTCGCGAACACGATGGACGAGCGGTGCTCCAGCACCCGGTCGACGATCGCTTCCTCCACGTGCGGCCAGATCGAGCCGGCCTGCGGCGCGGAGCCGTCGTCGTTGTCACTGGTGTACGTGGAGGTGCCGAGCTCGCTCATGTCCTCGACCGGCACGACGACGCGGAGGTCGAAGCGCTTGCCCGCGGGCGGGGCCACGATCTCGACCGGCGAACTGCCGCCGAGGAACCGGGCGACCTCCTCCGGCGGACGCACCGTCGCGGACAGGCCGATGCGCTGCGCGGGCTTCTCCAGGAGGGCGTCGAGCCGCTCCAGCGAGAGCGCGAGATGGGCGCCGCGCTTGGTGGCGGCGACGGCGTGCACCTCGTCCACGATCACGGTCTCCACGCTTGCGAGGGTCTCGCGCGCCTGAGAGGTGAGCATGAGGAAGAGCGACTCGGGCGTGGTGATCAGGATGTCCGGCGGCGATGCGACGAGCGCGCGGCGGTCGGCCGACGACGTGTCGCCCGAGCGCACACCGACGCTGACATGGGGAGGCTCGGCGCCGAGCCGTCGCGCCGTCTGCGTGACGCCGACCAGCGGAGCGCGGAGGTTGCGCTCCACGTCCACACCGAGCGCCTTCAGCGGTGAGATGTAGAGGACGCGCGTGCCGGGGCGGGCGTCCCGCGGGCGCTCCTCGCTCGCCAGCCGGTCGATCGCCCAGAGGAACGACGCCAGCGTCTTGCCCGAGCCGGTCGGCGCGATGACGAGCGCGTGGCGTCCATGGGAGATGGCCTCCCACGCGCCGGTCTGCGCGTCGGTGGGCGCGGCGAAGGCCCCGCGGAACCATTCACGGGTCGCGGGGGAGAACCGGTCGAGCACATCGCTCATCGCATCCATCCTGCTCCCGGCCACCGACACCGCCAAGGGGAGGCCGGTCGGGGCCGCCGCGTCGGGTCGTCAGCGCGGCAGGTGCGCCCCGATGAACGACGAGATGTCGCCGAGCTCGAGCGGCGAGATCCCGTGGCCGAGCCCCTCGTAGATGCGCGCGTCGAGCGTCGTGTGGCCTTCCAGCCACTCGGCCGCGCGCGCGACACCGGCCGCGGGGATGGTGTCGTCGTGCGTGCCGCGACCCCAGAACACCGGCGGCCGGCTCTCGGCGAGCACTGCATCGCCGTCCTGCGCGCCCTGCACGACGAACGCGGACAGCGTCACGGCGAAGTCGAAGCGCTCGGGTGCCAGGCGCAGGAGCTGGATGGCGAGGCCGCCGCCTTGCGAGAAGCCGAGAAGACCGGTCGGCGCATCCGGCTGGTCGTCCAGCCAGTGGAGCACGGCGCGGGCGGCGGCGTCGGCGTTGGCGGCGAGCGGGTCGACCGAGACGTTGGTGAAGCGGGAGAACCACGCGAAGCCCGGGCCCTCCGGGATCGGCGCCCGCAGCGAGGCGATCACCGGCTCCAGCGGCAGGTACGCCGAGATCCCGAACAGGTCCGCCTCGTCCGACCCGTAGCCGTGCAGGAGGATCAGCCGGGGGCGGCCGACGCGGTCGGCCTCGCCGGCGGACCAGAGCACGGCCTCGTGGTCGAGGTGCAGCTCGGGAGCGGGGAAGGGCATGGTCCATTCTGCGCACGACATCTTGTCCTCCACATCCCCCCAGATCGCGGCGCAGTCCACAGATCGGTCTGTACGGGTGGCGGCAGGGTGGGTGATCCGTAGGATCAGTGCATGAGCGTGCGCACCCCCGACCCGGACCCGACCCCCGACCCGCTCGACGGCGACGGCGTCCTGCCCGGTCCCGCCTGGCTGAGCGACATCGAGCTGGAGCAGATCCGCCGGCGGCTGCCGCTGCTCTACGTGGAGGCCGTGCCCGTGCGGGTGGACGGCCTCGGCCAGGTGACCGAGGTCGGCGTGCTGCTGCGGGCCAACGCGGTGGGGGAGATCACCCGCACCCTCGTCTCCGGCCGGGTCATGTATGGCGAGACGCTGCGCGAGGCGCTGTTCCGGCACCTGGAGAAGGACCTCGGGCCGATGGCGTTCCCGCTGCTGCCGGCCAGCGCTGTGCCGTTCCAGGTCGCGGAGTACTTCCCGCTGCCCGGGGTGTCGGCGTTCACGGACGAGCGGCAGCACGCGGTCTCGCTCGCGTACGTCGTGCCGGTGACCGGGACCTGCGAACCGCGGCAGGACGCGCTCGAGATCACGTGGATGACGCCGGAGGAGGCGGTCTCCCACACGGTCTGCGAGGAGCTGGAGGGCGGTCGTGGCGTGCTGGTGAAGGCGGCGATGGCGTCGGTCGGCAAGATCGTCTGATTTTTTTCGAATCTTTTGCTTGCATTGTTTGGCTAATGGTATTAGCTTTTTGGCTATGAACACTTCCATCGCTTCGCAGGTCCGGTACCTGCAGCGCCCCGAGGGACGCATCAGCTACACCGTCGAGGGCTCCGGCCCGCTCGTCGTCGCCGTCCCCGGGATGGGCGATCTGCGTTCCACCTACCGCGAGCTCACCGGCCCGCTGTTGGAGGCCGGCTACCGCGTCGCGGTCACCGATCTCCGGGCGCACGGCGAGTCGGACACGACGTTCCGCGAGTTCGGCGACATCGCGACCGCACGCGACCTGATCGCACTGATCGACGAACTCGGGGGCAACGCCGTCGTCCTCGGCAACTCGATGGGCGCCGCGGCCGCCGCCTGGGCCGCCGCCGAGCGTCCCGACGCGATCACTGGCCTCGTGCTCTACGGTCCGCTGCTGCGCGACCCCGCGATGAGCCGCGTCACGGTCGCCGCCATCCACGGCATGTACCGCGTGCTGTTCGCCGGCCCCTGGGGCCCGGGCGTCTGGGCGGGGTACTACCGCTCGATCAACAAGGGCCGCACAGCGCCGTGGCTCCCGGAGCACGCCGCCGACCTGAAGCGCAACATGAAGGAGCCCGGCCGGCTGCGCTCCTTCCGCCACCTCACCCTCCAGCTCACGCACTCGGTCGTCGAGCCCCGGCTGCCGGAGGTGAAAGCCCCCATCCTCGCCTTCGTCGGCGCGCTCGACCCCGACTACCGCGACCCGGCCGCGGAGGCCGACTGGATCGAGTCCCTCGGCGCGGAGGTCGTCCGCGTGCCCGAGTCGGGCCACTACCCGCAGGCCCAGCGGCCGGACGTGATCGTGCCCGCGACCCTGCGGTTCCTGGCGGAGCGGCGGGGGAGCGGATGGGGTGAGGCGCATGCGTAGGGGACCGATCGGGGGCGCCCGTGCCTAGGGCCGGGCTGACCCGCTCCGCGGTCGGCGCCGTGGCCCTCGACCTCGTCGACGCCGGCGGCGTGACCGGCCTCGACCGGCTGACCCTCGCGGCCGTGGCCTCCCGCGCCGGCGTGGCGGTGCCGAGCCTGTACAAGCACGTCGCATCGCTCGACGACCTTCGCCGCATGGTCGCGACCGAATGCGTCACCGAGTTGACCGGCGTGCTCGCCGAGGCGACCATCGGGCGCTCGGGGCCGGACGCCCTCCACTCGGCGGCGGACGCGGTCCGCGCGTACGCGCACCGGCACCCCGGGCGGTACGCCGCGACGCAGGTCGCCCCCGATCTCGCTTCGGAGGACGACGCCGGGCTCGCGGCCCGTGCCGGCGAGACGATCGCCGTCCTGGCCGCGGCGCTGCGCGGCTTCGGGCTGCCGGAGGAGGCGACGGTCGACGCGATCCGGATGCTGCGCAGCGCCCTGCACGGCTTCATCACCCTGGAACTCGGCGGCGGCTTCGGCCTGCCCGACGACCTCGACCGCAGCTTCCGCCTCCTCATCGACGGCATCGAGGCCGGCATCGCCACCCTGGCCGCCCCCGCGGCCCGCTAGGGGCGCCGCGGGGCAACGGAGGAGTCGCGCTCACGAACGAGCCGAAAAGCAGTCAACGGAGGAGATCCGATGGCGTGGCCGTCGGATCTCCTCCGTTGTCGCGTGACGGGGCGTCTCAGCCGTGGGCGCGGCGGGTGCCGCGGCCGCGGGTGGTGCCCGAGTTCACCAGGTCACCGACGCGCATGCCCTGA
Source organism: Streptomyces sp. L7 (assembly GCF_050990935.1). GTDB lineage: Bacteria > Actinomycetota > Actinomycetes > Actinomycetales > Microbacteriaceae > Leifsonia. The sequence goes on from NZ_CP194644.1 coordinate 3,952,868, forward strand.
CGCGGAGAGTTCGATCCGTGGGTCGAGCCGCCCTTGTGGCCGGTCCCGGCCGTGTGCGGCGCGGCGTCACCGCTGGAGGCGCGACGGCCGCGGCCGTTCCCGCGCGGGGAGCTGTCACGGGCGCCCTCGCGGCCGGTGCCGCTCTGACCTCCGCCGTTGCGGCCAGCAGCGCCCTGGCCTCCGCCGTTGCGGCCGCCGCCGTTCTGGCCTCCGGCGTTCCGGCCGCCGGCGGTGCGGCCCGCGGCGCCCTGGTCGCTTCCGTTGCCACCATTGCCGCCGCGGCCTCCCGCATTCCTGCCGCCATCATTCCGGCCGGCACTGTTGCGACCTCCGGCCTCGCGGCCCGCGCCGTTCTGGCCCGCGTCACCCGCGGCCCCGTTCTGCCCGGCCCCGCGACGGCGTCGCCGGCCACCGCCGGTGCCCGCACCGCCGGCACCCGCGTCGCCGCGTCCACCACCGGTCGCACCACCGCGACCGCCGCCGTTGCCGCCGCCGTTCGTGACCGCCGCCGGGGCGACGCGCTCCGCGCGCTCGCCGACCAACGCGGTCACGGCCGCGGACTCCGCCGTCACCCGCTGCGGCCTCGCCGTGATCGCGGCCGCGCGCAGCAGCGACTTCACGTCGCCCGCCTGCTCCGGCAGCATCACGGTCGCGACGTCGCCGGCGCTTCCGGCGCGCGCCGTGCGGCCCGAGCGGTGCAGGTACGCCTTGTGCTCCGCGGGCGGATCGACGTGCACGACCAGCTCCACCTCGTCCACGTGGACACCGCGGGCGGCGACGTCCGTCGCCACGAGCACGCGCACGTCCCCGGTTCCGAACGCCGCGAGGTTGCGGTCCCGGGCGCCCTGGCTGAGGTTGCCGTGCAGGTCGACGGCGGGGATGCCCGCCGACGTGAGCTGCTTGGCGAGGCGCTTGGCCTGGTGCTTGGTGCGCATGAACAGGATGCGGCGGCCGCGCCCGGAGGCGAGCGCGTGGATGAGGTCCTTCTTGGCGTCCTGATCGGCGACCTCGAAGACGTGGTGGGTCATGGCCTCCACGTGGCTGGTCGCCTCGTCCACCGAGTGCAGCACCTCGTTGGTGAGGAACTTCTTCACCAGCTTGTCGACGCCGTTGTCCAGGGTCGCCGAGAAGAGCAGGCGCTGGCCGCGGGCGGGGGTCGCGTTGAGGATGCGCGTGACGGTGGGCAGGAAGCCGAGGTCAGCCATGTGGTCGGCCTCGTCCAGCACGGTGATCTGCACCTGGTCGAGGTGGACGATGCCCTGCTTCATCAGGTCTTCGAGGCGACCGGGGCAGGCGACGATGATGTCGACGCCGGCCTGCAGAGCGGTCACCTGCCGGCTCTGCGACACCCCGCCGAAGATCGTGGTCGTGGTCAGCCCGAGCGCGCCCGCGAGCGGCTTGAGGGTGGCGTCGATCTGGGTGGCGAGCTCACGGGTCGGCGCGAGCACGAGGCCGCGGGGCCGGCGGTTTCCGCGGGCGGGACGGCCGCCGGCCGACGCGGGCGTCGACGCCGCGAGGCGCGCGGCCATCGGCAGCGCGAACGCGATCGTCTTGCCCGAGCCGGTCTTGCCGCGCCCGAGCACGTCGCGTCCGGCGAGCGTGTCGGGCAGGGTGTCGGCCTGGATGGGGAACGGCTCCGTCTTGCCGTCGGCCGCGAGGACGGCGACGAGGGGAGCGGGCACGCCGAAGTCGGCGAAAGTCTGGTTGGTCACTGGTGCCTTTCTGGCAGGTTTCGCCCATGAGGGCGGGTCCGGCGGCGTCGCGGAAGGGCGACGTCTTCGCCGGAAAGAAGAGGGATGGTGCGCGGCGGGGGCCCCGCCCGGCGCTCGCGCACACCGGCGATGCCGGCAGGCCAGTCGTGCTGGTCCGTCTAGTCTACCGGGTGCGCGCCGGATGATTGCTGGGAGCGGATTCATAGCCGGAGGTCGTAGACTTTCGGCCCGTAATCCCGGAAGGTGGTTCGCGCGTGCAGGAATCCGAGCTCGATCGTGAGCGCACCGTGGTCTCCGGCCTGTACGAGCGTCTCGACACGCTCCGGGCGGAGACGGAGGAGCGGCTGACGCGGGTGCGCCGCGAGAGCGTGGGGAGCAACCACCAGGCGCGCAGCGAACGGGACGCCTTCGCCCGCCTCTACGAGGACCAGCTCGTGCAGCTCCGCGACGTGGACGCCCGGCTCGTCTTCGGCAGGCTCCTGCTGGAGGAGCCGGTCGACGGCACCGACCACCGCTACATCGGCCGCGTGGGCCTGCGCGACGACGACCAGCGCTCGCTGCTCGTGGACTGGCGCGCGCAGCAGGCGAGCGCCTTCTACCAGGCCACCGCGACCGAGCGGATGGGCGTGCGCGCCCGCCGCCATCTCACCATGAACGGCCGCCAGGTGGTCCGGATCGACGACGAGGTCTTCGACGAGGCGCTGCTCGACGGCGACGCGTCCGGCGAGCATGTGCAGGGCGAGGGCGCGCTGCTGGCCGCCCTGACCGCGCAGCGCACCGGCCGCATGCACGACATCGTCGCGACCATCCAGGCCGAGCAGGATCGCATCATCCGCTCCGACCTCCGTGGCGCGCTCGTCGTGCAGGGCGGTCCCGGCACAGGGAAGACCGCGGTCGCGCTGCACCGCGCCGCCTACCTGCTGTACGCGAACCGGCAGCGGCTCAGCGCCTCCGGCGTGCTCGTCGTCGGCCCGTCCCCCGCGTTCCTGCGCTACATCGAGGCTGTCCTCCCGTCGCTCGGCGAGACCGGCGTCGTCATGCAGACGCTGGGCGAGCTGTTCCCCGGCGTGGACACCACGGCCGAGGACGAGCCGGAGGCCGCGCGCCTGAAGGGCTCCATCCAGATGGCGCGGCTGCTCTCCCGCGCCGTGAAATCCCGGCAGAAGGCGCCGGCCGAGCCGCAGACGATCGTGGTCGACAACGAGCGTCTCGTCGTCCATCCCGACCTCGTGCAGCGCGCGCTCGGGAAGGCGCAGCGCACCGGCAAGCCGCACAACGTCGCCCGGGTCACGTTCGTGAAGCAGGCGCTCGGCGAGCTCACCGACCAGCTCGCGGCCCAGCTCAGGGCCGGCGGTTCCACGATCGACGAGGCGGACCTCCGGGTGCTGCGCGAGGACCTGCGCACGTCGTACGACGTCCGGGTGCTGCTGAACACCGCGTGGCTGCCGCTCACCCCGCAGAAGCTGCTGCAGGACCTGTACGCGCGTCCCGCGTGGCTGGCCGAGTTGACGCCACGGTGGACGCCTGCGCAGCGGGAGGCGCTGCTGCGCGACCGGAACGCGCCGTTCACGGTCTCCGACGTGCCGCTCCTGGACGAGGCCGCCGAACTGCTCGGCGACTTCCCCGGCCGCGCCGACCAGGCCTCCCGCGAGCGCGACCGGCAGCGCAAGCGCGACCTCGAGAACGCGCGCGCGGCGATCCGCAACATGGGTGTGCAGGGACTGGTCAGCGCCGAGCAGCTCGCGGACGGCTTCGCCGAGCAGGAGGACCGCGGCACGACCGCCGAGCGCGCGCTCGCCGACCGGTCGTGGACCTACGGGCACGTCGTGGTGGACGAAGCGCAGGAGCTGTCCGCGATGCAGTGGCGCGTGCTGGTGCGCCGCTGCCCGATGAAGTCGTTCACGATCGTCGGGGACATCGCCCAGGTGGCGTCGGCCGCGGGCGCGACGAGCTGGGACGATGCGCTGAGCCCGGTGTTCAAGGACGCCTGGCGCCTGGAGGAGCTGACGGTCAACTACCGCACGCCCGCCCAGATCACCCGCGAGGCCGAGCGGATCGCGGCGGCGGCGGGGCTGCCGATCACGCCGACGCGCGCGGTGCGGGAAGGCGACTGGCCGATCCGTCGGGTGGCGGCGGAGGAGTCCGGTCTCCCCGCCGCGGTCGCCGAGGCGGTGGCGCACGACCGGTCCGTGGACGCCGAGGGGACGCTCGCCGTCATCGCGACGGCCGCCGAGGTGGAGGCTGTCGCGGCGGCGGTCCGCTCGCGGTTCGGCGATGCGGCAGCGCGGGGAGCCGCCGGGCTCACGCGGCCGATCTCGGTGCTGACGGGCTACGAGGCGAAGGGCCTTGAGTTCGACGCGGTGGTCCTGGCCGACCCGGCGGCGCTCGCCGCGGAGTCGGTCCGCGGGGCGGCATCGCTCTATGTGGCGATGACGCGGCCGACGCAGCGGTTGACGCTGGTGGAGGCCTGACCCCTCACTCGCCGCCGTACCGCTCGCCGACCGGCACCTCCGCGCTGAGCGTGTTGCCCGCCTGCGCGAGCGGGCACGCCCACGCCGGGTCGTACGCGCAGGACGGGTTGTAGGCGAAGTTGAAGTCGAGGACGATCGTGCTCTCGTAGTCGTCGGCTGTCATCCCGAGGTCGGAGCCCTTGATCGTGTCGATCAGGTAGCGGCCGCCGCCGTAGGTGCCGCCGCGGCGGCCGGCGAGGGCGTCCTTCACCGGGACGAACAGGCCGCCGCCGTAGGAGGACAGCCGCCAGACGTCGAGCGATCCCGCCAGCGGGACGCGCACTGTGCCGAGCAGTTCGAACGGGACGACGCCGTCCGTGCCGGTCTCCACGTCCATCCGCGTCGCCTTCTCGGCGGGGTGGATCGGCAGCTCGAAACGCCAGTCCGGGTCGTACGGCGACACCGGCAGCCCGGTGAAGCGATCCCGGTCCTCGTCCATCAGCGGGGTAGCCGGGTGCGACGAGAACAGGTCGTTGCGGCACGAGATCCAGTGCGCGTGGGCCGCCGCCGGGTCGGAGGCGGCGATCCGGCGCACGGACGCGTACAGGGCGAACACGCTGCGGCGCCAGTCCGCGGTCTGCACGGCGGTGGCGACGCGCCCGCGTCCGGCCGCGACCTCGGGGAGGGCTCGGGGGTGATGGTGCTCATGCTGCTGCCTCCGTCGTGGCTGAAACCGGTTCGGGCGTGGGGGGATCGTATGCCCAGGTGGGGGCGAGGCGCCGCAGGCGCAGCCCGCGCCACTGCCAGAACGCCCACAGTCCGTACCAGGCGAGCGGGGTCACGACGCCGGCGCGCACCACCAGGCGGTCGCGGTACAGCGTGCGGAGCCGGCCGTCCGGCCCGGGCCCCGCAGGGTCGGGGGCGATGGCCATCCGGTGGTCGAGGTGCGGGATCGCGGACAGCACGCCCCCGACCCCGCCGCCGCTGTCGCGCAGGATGCGCGTGGCGCGCTCGCGCGGGTCGGTCGAGCGGAGCGTGTCGAGACGGATCGCCTGCGTTCCGACGGTGACGGCGCCGAGGGCGCGGACGCTCACCCGGTGCTCCGCCGTGTCCCACACGGTCGGGAAGCCCGCGGGCTCGTCCGACCGGAAGTCCACCCACGGCAGCGCCACCTCGCGGAAGGCCGTGGGGCTCTGCAGGGCACGCCAGGCCGCATCAGGGTCGCAGTCCAGGATCAGCTTGAGGAGGACTCTCACGCACCCCAGTGTCACGCATCCTCCGCGTCAGTGTCACCCATCCTCCGTGTCGGGCCACACATTGTCGGAGCGCTCCCGGACGTCCGTCCCCGTCCGTCACCCCGCCGCGGCTTCGTCCGCCCGCGCCAGCAGCAGCGCGCGCTCGCGTTCGTTGCCGGTCATCGCGGCCGCGCGCAGGAACTCCGCCTGCGCCTCCGCGGTCCGGCCCAGCTTCAGCAGGAAGTCGGCCCGGACCGAGGGCAGCAGGTGGTACGACGCCAACTCGCCGGAGAGCACGAGCCGGTCCACCACGTCGAGACCGGCCTCCGGGCCGTACGCCATCGACAGGGCGACCGCCCGGTTCAGCTCCACGACCGCCGACGGGTGGAGGGCGGCGAGCGCGCCGTAGAGCGCGACGATCTCCTCCCAGTCGGTGTCCTCCGGCGCGGCGGCGGTCGCGTGGCAGGCGGCGATCGCGGCCTGCAGCGCGTAGGGGCCGCGGCCGCGGAAGCCGACCAGCCGGTCGGCGCGGGCCAGGGCGGCGACCCCGCGGCCGATCAGGATGCGGTCCCAGCGGGTGCGGTCCTGGTCCTGCAGCAGGATCGGCTCGCCATCGGCGGTGGCGCGCGCCGGGAGGCGGGAGGCCTGGAACTCCATCAGCGCCACCAGGCCGTGCACCTCCGGCTCGCGCGGGGTGAGCTCGGCGAGCACGCGGCCGAGGCGGAGGGCCTCCTGGCAGAGGTCGGGGCGCATCCAGTCGTCGCCCGCGGTGGCGGAGTAGCCCTCGTTGAAGATCAGGTAGACGACCTCCAGCACCGACGCCAGCCGCTCGGGGTACTCGACGCGGTCGGGCACCTCGAACGGGACGTGAGCGGAGGTCAGCGTCCGCTTGGCGCGCACGATGCGCTGCGCGATGGTCGGGACGGGGACGAGGAAGGCGCGCGCGATCTCCTCGGTGGTGAGGCCGCCGAGCAGTTTGAGCGTCAGGGCGACCCGCGCCGACGGGGCGAGCACGGGGTGGCAGGCGACGAACACGAGGCGCAGCAGGTCGTCCTGGATCTCCTCCTCCACGACCGCGGCCGGGTCGTCGTCCTCCCGCTGCTCCAGGTCGCGGGCGAGCGCCGCGTAGCGCTCGTCGAGTCGTTCGCGGCGGCGCCAGCCGTCGATCGCGCGGCGCTTGGCGACGGTGGTCAGCCAGGCGCCCGGGTTGCGCGGGATGCCGGCCTCCGGCCACTGCTCGAGCGCGGCCACCAGCGCGTCCTGCGCGAGTTCCTCGGCGAGCCCCACGTCGCCCGTCCAGCGCGCGAGGGCGGCGACGAGCTTGCCGGACTCGATGCGCCACACGGCCTCCACGGCGTCCACGGCCGCCCGGTCGGTGGTCGTGCGCTCCCGTTCCACCACGACCGCTCCTCCCGCGCTCACGTCTCGGCCGCCCCGGTCAGGATGCGGCGCACCTCGACTCTGCCACGACCGAGCGGGAGCCGTCGCGCCCATTCGACGGCTTCGGCGCGATCGGAGGTCTGCACGATCCACACGGCGGCCGGCCGGACGGAGGAGAACGGCTGCAGGCCCGCGTTCGTGCGCGGGCCGCCGAAGGTCAGTTCGACGTGCGTGCCGTCGTCGTCCGCGAGGACCTCGCCCACCAGGAGCACCCCGGCGCGGATCAGCTCGACCGTGTAGCGCTGGATCGACTCCGCGGGGGCGGGGCCGTCCGTGCTGAGCAGGAGGAGGTAGCGCATCCGTCGTCCTTCCGTAGCGGGCACTCGTGAAGACGTCGAGCGGGGGCCCGGGATTCGACACCGCAGCCCGTCGCGGCCCGCGATGTCCGACGTGTGCGCTACAACGGGAGCATGGCGATCCGGTACTGGCTGGGCGTGGTGCACCACGATCACGTGCTCCGCGGCGTGGCCGGCGGCTTCGCGCAGGTGAACCACGGTGCCCGCGCGCCCCTGGAGCGGATGGGACCCTCCGACGGGTTCGTGTTCTACTCGCCGCGCGAGTCCTTCGACGGCGAGCCGCTCAAGCAGTTCACGGCGGTCGGGAGGCTGGCCGACGCCGACGTCTTCCAGGCCACGCAGGGGCAGCAGATGCGCGGCGCCGGCGGCGACTTCCTGCCGTGGCGGCGCCGGGTCGACTGGGACCACGACGCCGTCGCGACGCCGATCCGGCCGCTGCTGGCCTCCCTCGACTTCACGCGGGACACGCGCGACTGGGGCTACCAGCTCCGCGCCGGACTGATCGAGCTCACCCGGCACGACTTCGAGCTGATCCGCCACCAGCTGAGGCGCACGCCGGGCGAGCAGCGGCCCTCCACCGCGCGTCGCGCCGACGGTCCGCGTCACCCGGCGCAACACGCGACGACCGCCTTCGGCGCCGGGCTACGCTGAGGCGGTGAGCTCGCAGACCGACCCCTCGACCGTCCCCGCCGCCCACCGCCAGGCCAAGTACCAGGTGCGCTTCGACTGGGCCGAGGACGGGGCGGCCGCCGTCGCGGCGGACGCCGATGTGGTGGTCTGGGTGGACGTGATCGAAGACCGGCCGATCGCGGAGGCCGCTGCGCTCCCCGGGGCGGGTGCGGTCGTCGCCGCGGGCCTCGCCGACGCCGCGGCGGTCGCGCAGTGGATCCTCGCCGAGCAGGTGCGCCTCGGCCGCCGTGCGATGGTGGCAGTCGTCGCCGCCGGCGGATCCTCGGCCTCCGGGGGCACCCGTTTCGCGGTGGAGGACCTCCTGGGCGCCGGCGCGGTGGTGGACGCCCTCGCCGCGCTCGGGATCGACTACAGCTCGCCGGAGGCCGCAGCCGCCTGCGCCGCTTTCACCGGCCTGCGCGGCGCCGTCGCCCACCTGCTCACCGCCTCGGTCTCGGGCCAGGAGCGCATCGCCGCCGGCGCGGACGCGGCCGCGCTCGCCGCGTCCGGCAGGCTCGGCACGGTCTTCGACGTCCGGGTGCTGCGGGCCGCCTGAGCGGTCGGTATGAACTCCCGGCCGTCGGAATGATCCGGTCGAACCGGGTGTTCACTGCGATCAGGAGGTTTGCATTCATGAAAGCAGTACTGAACGACACCGTCATCGCCGAGGCCCCGACTGAGGACCTCATCCGCATCGAGGGCAACTGGTACTTCCCGCCGCAGAGCGTCAACTCGGAGCACCTGGTGGAGTCGGCCACTCCGTACACGTGTCCGTGGAAGGGCGAGTGCCAGTACTTCTCCGTGAAGGACGGCGGCACGGTGCTCCAGGACCGCGCGTGGAGCTACCCCACGCCGTACCCGAGCTCGTTCGACCGCGTGGGCAAGGACTACAGCAACTACGTCGCGTTCTGGAAGGACGTGCGCGTCGTCGACTGACGGCTCCGAACGCGCGGTGACCGGGTCAACGCAGGTTTGCCGACTACGCTGGACGTGAACCGCACGACCTGGGAGCCGACCCTGAGCATCATCCTCGGATACGATCCGTCCACCCTGCGCGAGCGTGTCGACCTCCGCGCCGCCGACGAGCGGCTCGAGGAGCTCGGCAGCCTGCGCAGCTTGAGCGCGCTCAACGAGAAGACCGTCCTGCTCCGGCTGCTCGGCCGGCTGGACGAGGCCTACACGGTCGCCAACGAGGCGGTGCGCCAGGCGCGCTTCACCGGCGACCGCGAGCAGCTCCTCGGCGCGCGCATCCGCCGCGGCCAGGTGCTGCAGTACCAGGGCAAGTTCGACGAGGCGATCGTGGAGCTCACCGGCTGCGTCGACGAGGCGCGCGGGCGCGAGTGGACGGCGCTGGAAGCGTTCGCGGTGCAGAACCGCGGCAAGGTGCACTTCGACCTGAAGGAGTACGAGGCCGCGCTGTCCGACATGACGGCGGCCGTGTTCCTGCGCGAGAAGCTCGGCGCCTCCCCGGCGGAGATCGAGGGTGCGCTCACGGCGGTGGCCGTCGTGCAGCGGTTCCTGGAGGCGCAGCGCGCCGCCGCGGGCGCCGGTGAGGGCGACGCCGGCGGCGGAGACGGCGTCGGCAACGGCGTCGGCTCCCCGGCGTAGGATTCCTGGCATGAGCCGACCAGGGAGCCGACGCTGATGGCAGAGTTGGAGCGCGTGCGCCGGTGGGCGGAGGCCCTCATCACCCTCCATCTCGACCCTGCCGTGTGGAGCTTCGACTTCGACAACGCGAAGACCCGCGCGGGGCTGTGCAACTACACCGCCAAGCGGATCACGGTCTCCCGCTACCTGGCCGCCCGCTACGAGGACGACGACATCCACCAGATCCTGTTGCACGAGGTGGCGCACGCCCTGGCGGGCTCCCGCGCCGGGCACGGTCCGCGCTGGCGGGCGATCGCGCTCGACCTCGGTTACGAGGGCAAGCGGCTGCACGGCGGTGCGATCGCGGACGACCTCGCGCCGTGGGTGGGGACGTGTCCGCAGGGCCACACGCACTACCGCTACCGGAAGCCGGCGCGCGCCCTCGCCTGCGGGGCCTGCAGCCGGCGGTTCGACTCGGCGAACCTCATCTCCTGGGTGCACCGGGAGGTCTCGTCGGCGCAACGGCGGATGGCCGCGGCAGCCGCGACAGAAGTTCTCGACGCCGACTGACCTGCGGCTCGGCTAGGCGGTCTGGGCCGCGAGCCGGGCGTCGAGCCCGTCCCGAACGGCCGGCCACTCCTCGCGCAGCACCGAGTACACCGCGGTGTCGCGCCAGGTGCCGTCGGCCCGCGGCTGGGTGTGCCGCAGCACGCCCTCGAAGGTCGCCCCGAGCCGCAGGATCGCGGCCCGCGAGCGCTCGTTGAGCACGTCCGCCTGCAGCTTCACCCGCTCGAACCCGTGGTCGAACGCCGTGCCGAGCAGGAGGCGCTTGGTCTCGGCGTTGACGCGCGTGCCCCAGACCTCCGGCGCGTACGCTGTCCAGCCGATGTGCGCCGAGCCGTTCGCGAGGTCGAAGTCGCCGAGCGTCGTCGTCCCGACGACCCGGTCACCGTCGCGCAGGCAGACCGCGGTGACGTTGGCGGTCTCCCAGGCGAGGTAGCCGAGGATGAACTCGCGCCACTCCTCGTAGGTGTCCCGGTACGCGGCGAGCCCGCCGCCCCAGCCCCCTCGAACACCGCACGGTGCCCGATCGCGTCGTGGAGGTCGGGCAGGTCGTCGAGGCTGAGCGCCCGTAGCCGGACCGTGGCCCCCTCGAGCGTCGCACGCGGATCCGGACGCATCGCAGTCATCCGCCCAGTATCCCACCTCCCTCCCCTCCCTCCCTCCCTCCCTCCCTCCCCTCCCTCCCTCCCCCCCCCCCCCCCCCCCCCCCCGCGCAGCCATCGCTTCCTCACTTTCTCCCGCAACACACCGCGCGGGAGCGGGAGGAAGTGAGGAACGGACGGCGATTCGAGGAGGCCGCGGAAACCCACTAAGTTGGTTCGGTGCCTACCGACGCCCTCCTGCCCCGTGAGACAGGGCAGTGGATGGATGATGCGGACGGCCTGCGCTGGTGGTTCGACTCCGGTGCCCTCGCTCTCGACTTCGCGTACACCGGCGGCGCCGACGTCCTCGGCGGCGTCGAGGGTGCGGCCGACGACCCGCAGTGGCGTTCGGTGGACGACGCCGACCAGCTCGGCGCGTGGCTGCAGTCCCGCTTCCCCGAGGTGTCCGCGACGACCGGCGAACGCGAGTTCCGCGATGCCGAGATGCTGCGCGCGGCGATCGGCCGGCTCGCCCGGCAGGCCAGCCGCGCGGAGACGCTGTCCCCGGCGGACGTGGACGTGGTGAACCTGTTCGCCGCGACCCCCGACATTCCGCCGGTGCTGGCCGGTGGTGGGCGCCAGGCCGGACGCACCCTGGCCCGCCCGCACCAGGCCCTGGGCACGGTCGCGCGCGACGCCGTGCGGCTGTTCGGCCCGGACGCCGACGGCCGCATCCGCGAGTGCTCCGCCGACGACTGCGGCCTGGTCTACCTGGACACCTCGCGCAGCGGCAACCGGCGCTGGTGCTCGATGCAGCGCTGCGGCAACCGGGCGAAGGTGCGTGCGCACCGCGCACGCGCGGCCGGCAGACGTGCGGGTGTCGGCGCCGATATCGCAGAATAGGCGGATGGAGCCCAGCGCCGACCGCACCAGCGTCGACCTCAACAGCGACCTCGGCGAGTCCTTCGGCGCCTGGAGCATGGGCGACGACGCCGCGATGCTCCGGCTGGTCACCAGCGCGAACGTCGCGTGCGGCTTCCACGGCGGCGACCCGTCGACGATGCTCGCCACCTGCCGGCTGGCCGCCGAGAACGGCGTCGCCGTCGGCGCGCACGTGTCCTACCGCGACCTCGCGGGCTTCGGCCGGCGCAGCATGGACGTCCCGGCCGGCGAGCTGCGCGATGAAGTGCTCTACCAGCTCGCGGCGCTCGCCGGGATGGCGCGCGTCGCGGGAACCGAAGTGCGCTACGTGAAGCCGCACGGCGCGCTCTACAACCGCATCGTCCACGACGAGGCGCAGGCCGCGGCGGTGGCGGAGGCCGTGGCCGCGTTCGACTCCTCGCTGCCGCTGCTCGGCCTCCCGGGCTCGGCCGTCGAGCGCGCGGCCGGCGCGCGCGGACTCCGGTTCGTCCGCGAGGCCTTCGTCGACCGCGGCTACCGCTCCGACGGCACGCTCGTCCCGCGCACGGAGCCGGGTGCCGTGCTCTCCGACGTGGCCGCCATCGCCGCCCGCGCGGTGCGGATGGTGCGCGAGGGCGTGGTGGAGGCCGCCGATGGCGCGGTGGTCGCGGTCGCCGCCGACTCCCTGTGCGTGCACGGCGACACCGCGGGCGCCGTGCGGATGGCCGAAGCCGTCCGCCGCGCACTGGACGAGGCCGGCATCGCGGTGAGGCCGTTCGTGTGACCGGCCGGGTGATCCCCTATGGCGACAGCGCCCTCCTTGTGGAGTTCGGCTCGCTGGACGAGGTGCTCGGGATGCTTTCCGCCCTCCAGCGCACGCGTCCGGCCGGCGTGCTCGACCTGATCCCCGCCGCGCGCACGATCGCGATCGTGCTCGACCCGCACGTCCTGAGCCCGGCCTCCGCGAGCGGCTGGGCCGAGCGCACCGTCCCGGAGCCGGCGGAGGCCGCCGACGACGAGGTCGTGGAACTACCCGTCCGCTACGACGGCGACGACCTCGCGGAGGTGGCCGGACTCCTCGGCGTCACGCCCGCCGAGGTGGTGGAGCGGCACACCGGCTCCCGCTGGCGTGTGGCGTTCGGCGGCTTCGCGCCGGGCTTCGCGTACCTCGTCACCGACCACGACCGCCTCGTCGTCCCGCGCCGGGCGACCCCGCGCACCGCGGTGCCGGCCGGCTCGGTCGGCCTCGCGGGCGAGTTCAGCGGGGTCTACCCGCGGTCGAGCCCGGGCGGCTGGCAGCTCATCGGCCGCACCGACGCGACGCTCTGGGACGCGGCGGCCGACCCGCCCGCTCTGCTGCGGCCCGGCGTGGTGGTGCGGTTCACGGCGGTGAAGGCGTGACCGGCCTCTGCGTCCTCCGGCCCGGTCCGCTGGCGCTGGTCGAGGACCTGGGCCGGCCGGGCCTCGCGGCGGTCGGCGTGAGCCCGTCCGGCGCGCTCGATCGCGGCGCGCTCGGCCTCGCCAATCGGCTGGTCGGCAACCCGGCGGACGCGGCCGGGCTGGAACTGGTGCTCGGCGGATTCGCTGCGCGGTTCGAGTCGGCGGCGTGGTTCGCGGTCACGGGAGCCGCGACCCGGGTGATCCTCGACGGTCACCTGGTCGACCCGGACACCGCGGTGCACGCGTCGGAGGGCGCCGAACTCCGGATCGCGCCGCCGGCCGCGGGCGTCCGCAGCTACCTGGCGGTGCGCGGCGGCATCGCCGTGGAGGCCGTGCTGGGCTCCCGGTCCCGCGACACCCTCTCCGGCCTCGGCCCGGCGCCGCTCGCGGAGGGCGACCTCGTCCCGTTCGGCGCCGAGCCCGTCGCGTCGGTGCCCGCGATCGACTTCGTCCCGACCGCCGACCTCGGCGACGGCCCGGTGGAGGTCCGCGCCCACCGCGGTCCTCGTGCGGACTGGTTCACACCGGCGGCGGTGGACGCTTTCTTCTCGGTGGAGTGGCGGGCGAGCGCCGACGGCGACCGCGTGGGGCTGCGGCTCGACCCGCCGCGTCTCCCGGCGCACGCGCGCGGCGTGGAGCCGGCCCCGCCGCTGCTGCTCGAACGCGCCGTGCGCGACGAACTCCCGAGCGAGCCGATGGTCGCGGGCGCGGTGCAGGTGTCGCCGGACGGCCGCCCGACCGTCCTGCTGGCCGACCACCCGGTGACGGGAGGCTACCCGGTGATCGCCGTGGTCGCCGCGCGCTCCCTCGACGCCTTCGCGCAGCTCCGCCCCAGCCAGCCCGTCCACTTCCGCCACGCCTGACGCACCGAGCCCTCCGCGGCGACGTGCTCGGCGCGTCAGTCGCGGCGCGTGCCGCTCTGGAAGATGCTGCGGGCCGGCGGGGGAGACGGCACGCTCGTGGCGTCGGTCACGATGGGGGCGTTCGCGGCGAACAGGCGCAACTCCTCGCCGGCCACGGCCTTCGCCGGATGCGGCCCGCTCGCGAGCAGGCGCGGCAGCCACTCCAGCGGCAGCGGCGAGTTCGACCCGACCAGCACGACATTGCCGAACCGGCGCCCCTTCAGCACCTGCGTCTCCGCCAGCGCCGCGACGTTCTCCACGACCGCGCCGAGCGTCGAAACCTGGCTGCGCGCGAACGTCAGCGGCGGCCCGTCTGCCACATTGACGAGCACGATGCCGTCCGGCTTCAGCAGCGACACCGCCGAGCGGTAGAACTCCACGCTCGTCACGTGCGCCGGGGTCCGCGACCCGCTGAAGATGTCGATGACCAGGAGGTCGACCTCTCCGCGCAGCCCTGCCGGCAGCTTGCCGACGACCTCCCGCGCGTCGCCGTGCCGGACGCGGATCTGCGCGTAGCGGGGCAGCGGAAGGTTCTCGCGCACCAGGTCCACCAGGCGGCTCTCCAACTCCACCACCTGCTGCCGCGACCCCGGCCGGGTGTAGGCGATGTAGCGCGGCAGGGTCAGTGCGCCGGCGCCGAGGTGCACGGCCGTGATCGGCTGGCCCGGCTCGCCGATGAGGTCGATGACGTTGCCCATCCGCTGGATGTACTCGAAGAACAGCTTGCTGGGGTCGTCCAGGTCGACGTGCGACTGCGGCGTCCCGTCGACCACGAGCTGGAAGGCGCCCGGCACGAACCGGTCCGGCTCGATCGCGGCGAGGTAGCCGCTCTCGGCGAGGACGACCGAGGGGAGCGGCGGGTTCTGTGGCACGGCGTCCAGCGTAGTCCGCGGCCTCCACCCGATCTCCACCCGGATCTCCACCCGCTCTCCGCCGCCGGGCGGTCCCGGCACGGGCGCCGGATCGCGATTCTTGAGGAGTGCCGGACCTCCCCGGCCGGAAGGACTCGGACCATGAACGTGCAGACGCTGACCAACGCGATCCTCATCCTGCTGCTGATCGCCTGGGTGGGCTACCGGCAGCTGACCTGGCGTCCGGTGTCCATCGCCAAGATGTGGCGCTTCCCGGCGATCATGTCGGTGGTCGGCGTCGTGCTGATCGTCCAGCAGGTGAAGCCGACATCGCTCAGCCCGCTCGATCTGGCGGTGGTGGCCGGCGAGCTCGTGCTGTCCCTGGCCGTCGGCGCCTGGATGGGCGGGCTTGCGCACTTCCGCCCGCTCCAGTCCCCCGTCCAGCTGGGAAACGACGCCCGCTACATCGCGACGTACGAGTCGCGGACCGGCGTGCTCGGGATGGTGCTGTGGGTGCTGGTCATCGCCGTCCGCGTCGGTGTGGACGCGCTGGCCTCGACGGCCGGCTCGCACCTGGCGACCGCGACAGGGGTCATCTTCCTGGTCTTCGCCGCCAACCGCGCCGCCCGGACCGCCGTCTTCTCGGCGCGTCTCGATCGGCACGCCGCGCTCGCCGCATGATGGTCTCGTGAACTTCTGGAGCAGACCGGGGCTGCTGGCGCTCGTACTGAACATCTTCGGTGCGGGCGCCGTCGGCTGGTCGCTGGTGCGCGCCCACTCCGCGGATCGCCCGGCGTGGGTGCTCGCGGTGGCGCTGTTCGCGGTGGCGACGTGGCTCGTGCGGTCGGTCTTCACCTTCGTCGGCTGGCGGCGCGCGGCGCTCGTGCTGTGCCTGCTGTCGGCGGTGACCGGAGCGTTCGTCGCGCCGGCCACCGACGGGATCGCGATCGTTCCCGCCGCCGTGGCGGTCCTCTATCTGGTGGGCGACCCGACGTGGCCGCTGCCGCTCGGCGGTGCCGTCGCCGCGCTCGCCGCTGCGCTGGTCGCGGTGGGCGCCCTCCCGTTCGGCTCGCCGGTCGCCGCGGTGCTGGGCGAGATGGCCGGGATCGTGCTGGCGGCTTTCGCCGGCCTCAGCCGCAGGCAGTTCCGCCTCACCGAGCAGCAGGGCGCGCTGCTGCGGGAGCGGGAGCTCGCCATACGCGAGGAAGCCGCGCGGGTGGCGATCGCCCGCGACCTCCACGACGTGCTCGCGCACAGCCTCGGCGGCCTGGTCATCCAGCTCGACGCGGTGGACGCGCTGCTGGAGGCCGGCGACGCCGCCGCCGCTCGGGAACGTGTGGTGGCGGCACGCGGGCTCGCCGCGGACGGCCTCGCCGACGCGCGGCGTGCGGTCGCCGCCCTGCGCGACCCCGAGGGGACCGCGACGACGACCGTCGTCGCCGCCGACTTCCGGGCGACGCTCGACGACCTGGTCGCCGCGCATCGCACGCTCGGCGGCAGCGCAGCGCTCCACGAGTCCGGGACACCGCGCCCACTCGGCTCCGACCAGGCGACGGCGCTGCAGCGGGCCCTCCAGGAGTCCCTGAGCAACGCGCGCAAGCACGCGCCGGGCGCGCCGGTCGACGCGGTGCTCGACTGGCAGGATGAACGGGTGCTGCTCACCGTCTCCTCGCCGCTGATCGCGTCGCCGGCCGCCACGTCGCCCGCCGCCACGTCGCCCGCCGCCACGTCGCGCGGCGCCGCGCTCGCGACCTCGGGCGGCGGACACGGTTCGAGGGGATGCGCGAACGCTTCTCCGCGCTCCCGCTCGGCGGCTCCGTGGCCGCGACCGCGGACGGCGGCCGGTTCACCGTGACCGCGGAGGCGCGACTGGCATGAGCGGCGAGGACGGCATGAGCGCCGAGACGACTGCAGGCGACCGCATCCGCGTCGTCGTCGCCGACGACCAGGCGATCATCCGCGACGGGCTGGTCACCGTGCTCGGCCTGCTGCCCGACGTGGAGGTGGTGGGCGCCGCGGCCGACGGCGCCGAAGCGGTGGCGCTCGCCGTGGCCGAACGTCCCGACGTCGTGCTGATGGACCTCCGGATGCCGGTGCTCGACGGCGTCGGCGCCACCGAGCGGATCGTGCGCGAGGCGCCGGGCTCCGCGGTGCTCGTGCTGACGACCTTCGCCGACGACGAGTCGATTCTGACCGCGCTGCGCGCGGGCGCCCGCGGCTACCTCACCAAGGATGCCGGGCGCGCCGAGCTGGCCTCCGCCGTGCGGGCGGTCGCGCGCGGCCAGGCGACCTTCGCCCCGGAGGTGGGCGCTCGCATCATCGGCTCGCTCACCTCGGCGCCACCCGCCCGCCCGGCCGACCCCGCCGGCGCACTCGTGGAGCGGTTTCCCACGCTCACCCGTCGCGAGGCCGAGGTGCTCGGGCTCGTCGCCGACGGGCTCAGCAACGGCGAGATCGCGGCCGCCCTCTTCGTCGGCGGCTCGACGGTCAAGACCCACATCAACGCGATCTTCGCCAAGCTCGGGGTCTCCTCCCGAGCTCAGGCGATCGCGCTCGTGCGCCGGTGACGGCCGGTCGCGCCGACGACTCCGCTGGGGGAGGATGGGGCTCATGAGCGATCGCGTACTGGTCACCGGTGGTTCGGGATTCGTGGGTGCGCACTGCGTGCTCGCCCTGCTGGAGGCGGGTTACGACGTCCGGACCACGATCCGGTCGCCGCAGCGCGCCGCGGACGTGTGGTCGCAGCTGGCGGCGGGAGCCGACCTGGGAGAAGGGAACAGCGAGGACGCGGGGGACCGGCTGGAGTTCGCCGTCGCCGACCTCCTGGACGACGCAGGCTGGGCCGACGCCGTCGACGGTTGCCGGTTCGTCCTCCACGTGGCCTCCCCGTTCCCGATGACCGAGCCGAAGGACCCCGACGAGCTGGTGCGGCCCGCCAGGGAGGGCGCCCTGCGCGTGCTGCGCGCGGCCCGCGACGCCGGCGTGGAGCGGGTCGTGCTCACCTCCTCCTTCGCCGCGATCGGCTACGGCCACGCGCCGAGCCGCGAGCCGTTCACCGAGGCGGACTGGACCGAGCTGGACAGCGGCCGCCCGATCAGCGCGTATGTCCGCTCCAAGACGCTCGCCGAGCACGCGGCGTGGGACTTCATCGCCAAGGAGGGCGGCTCCCTGGAGCTCGCCACGGTCAACCCGGTCGGCATCCTCGGCCCGGTGCTCGGCCCCGACTACTCCAGCTCCGTCGAGTTGGTGAGACTCGTGAAGGAGGGCCGCCTCCCGCGCCTGCCCGACGTGTACTTCGGCGTCGTGGACGTGCGCGATGTCGCCGACCTGCACCTGCTCGCCATGACCAGACCGGAGGCCGCGGGCGAGAGGTTCCTCGCCACGGCCGGCGACGCACTGGGCGCGCCCGAGCTGGCCCTCATCATCCGCGGCCACCTCGGCTCGCCGGCCGGGGATCGTGTGCAGACCCGCGTCATGCCGTCGTGGGTGCTCAAAGCCGCGGCCCCGTTCAGCCGGCGGGTGCGCGGCTCGCTGCCCGACATCGGCGTCTACCGCAACGGGTCCTCCGCGAAGGCCCGCACCGTGCTCGGCTGGCGGCCGCGGTCCCGCGAGGAGGCGGTCATCGCGACCGTCGACTCGCTGCCTCCGCGGTTGAAGTAGCGCGCGACCGGCCGCGGAATCCGCCGCCGGACAGCGGGAATATCCGGCAGTCCGCGTGGTTATACACCGAGACTGCGCCTCCGGTCAAGAAAAGACTGGACACGGCGCGTCAGTTTGACATATAGTGGTTCTTTGCGCTCCCACGCACACTCTTGCCTTCATATTGCGGTCGGCTCTGACTTTTCCCCCGCGCGCGTCTGGGCCCGGTTCACCGGGTCAGATACGGCGTCACGCGACGTGTCTGGGAGTCCTCGTCCCTCACAACACCACATCTCGACCGACAGTAACTCGCCCGACGGGGCCCACGGAGGTTATTTCCTTGGCTGCTGCGCGCAACGCAACCAACACCGACAAGACACCCAAGAACGGACGAGCCGCATCTCGTCTTTCGTTCGCCAAGATCACGGACACCCTCACCGTCCCCGATCTGCTCGCATTGCAGACGGAGAGCTTCGACTGGCTGGTCGGAAACGACGCGTGGAATGCACGCGTCGCCGAAGCCGAGGCGCAGGGCCGTCAGGATCTGCCCGCCAACACGGGCCTCGAGGAGATCTTCGAGGAGATCTCTCCCATCGAGGACCTCGGCGAGACCATGCAGCTCTCCTTCACGAACCCGTTCCTGGAGGAGAAGAAGTACTCGATCGACGAGTGCAAGGAGAAGGGCAAGACCTACTCCGCCCCGCTCTACGTCGAGGCCGAGTTCATGAACCACCTCACCGGTGAGATCAAGACCCAGACGGTCTTCATGGGCGACTTCCCGCTCATGACCGAGAAGGGCACGTTCATCATCAACGGCACCGAGCGTGTCGTCGTCTCCCAGCTCGTCCGCTCGCCGGGCGTCTACTTCGAGGCCGCCGCCGACAAGACCTCCGACAAGGACATCTACTCGGCGCGCATCATCCCGAGCCGCGGTGCGTGGCTCGAGTTCGAGATCGACAAGCGCGACCAGGTCGGTGTCCGCATCGACCGCAAGCGCAAGCAGTCGGTCACCGTGTTCCTGAAGGCCCTCGGGCTCACCAGCGAGGAGATCCTCGCCGAGTTCGCCGGCTTCCAGTCGATCGAGCTGACCCTCGAGAAGGACGCCATCCTCACCAAGGAGGAGGCGCTGAAGGACATCTACCGCAAGCTGCGTCCGGGCGAGCAGGTCGCCGCCGAGGCCGCGCGTGCGCTGTTGGACAACTTCTACTTCAACCCGAAGCGCTACGACCTCGCCAAGGTCGGCCGTTACAAGATCAACCGCAAGCTCGGCCTCGAGGCCCCGCTGACGGACTCGGTGCTGACCGTCCAGGACATCATCGCGACGATCAAGTACCTGGTCTCCCTGCACGACGGCCAGACCACGTTCAAGGGCCTCCGCAACGGCGTCGAGACGAACATCCGCCTCGACACCGACGACATCGACCACTTCGGCAACCGTCGCATCCGCGCCGTCGGCGAGCTCATCCAGAACCAGGTCCGCACCGGTCTCTCGCGCATGGAGCGCGTCGTCCGCGAGCGCATGACCACGCAGGACATCGAGGCGATCACCCCGCAGACCCTGATCAACGTGCGACCCGTCGTCGCGGCGATCAAGGAGTTCTTCGGCACCTCGCAGCTCTCGCAGTTCATGGACCAGAACAACCCGCTCGCGGGCCTGACCCACAAGCGCCGCCTGTCGGCGCTGGGCCCGGGCGGTCTGAGCCGTGAGCGCGCAGGCGTCGAGGTCCGCGACGTGCACCCGTCGCACTACGGCCGCATGTGCCCGATCGAGACGCCGGAAGGCCCGAACATCGGTCTGATCGGCTCGCTCGCGTCGTTCGCGCGGATCAACTCCTTCGGCTTCATCGAGACGCCGTACCGCAAGGTCGTCGAGGGCCGGGTCACCGACAAGATCGACTACCTGACCGCCTCCGAGGAGGACGACTTCGTCATCGCGCAGGCCAACGCCCCGCTCGACCCGAGCGGCCACTTCACCGAGGAGCGCGTCCTCGCCCGTCAGAAGGGCGGCGAGGTCGACCTGATCCCCGCCGACGAGATCGGCTACATGGACGTCTCCCCGCGCCAGATGGTCTCGGTGGGCACCTCGCTCATCCCGTTCCTCGAGCACGACGACGCCAACCGAGCCCTCATGGGTGCGAACATGCAGCGCCAGGCGGTGCCGCTGCTCCGCTCGGAGAGCCCGGTCGTCGGAACCGGTATGGAGGGCTACGCGGCCATCGACGCCGGTGACGTGGTCACCGCGGAGAAGTCCGGTGTGGTCACCGAGGTCTCGGCCGACGCTGTCACGGTCCAGGCTGACGACGGCACGGTCAAGTCCTACTACCTGCGCAAGTTCGACCGCTCCAACCAGGGCACGTCCTACAACCACCGCGTGGTCGTGGACGAGGGCGACCGCATCGAGGCCGGGGAGGTCGTCGCAGACGGCCCCGCGACCGAGAACGGCGAGCTCGCGCTCGGCAAGAACCTGCTCGTCGCGTTCATGCCGTGGGAGGGTCACAACTTCGAGGACGCGATCATCCTCAGCCAGAACCTGGTGAAGGACGACACCCTCTCCTCGATCCACATCGAGGAGTACGAGGTCGACGCCCGCGACACCAAGCTCGGCAAGGAGGAGATCACCCGCGACCTGCCGAACGTCAGCCCGGACCTCCTGGCCGACCTCGACGAGCGCGGCATCATCCGCATCGGCGCCGAGGTGCGCCCCGGCGACATCCTGGTCGGCAAGGTCACGCCGAAGGGCGAGACCGAGCTGTCGGCCGAGGAGCGCCTGCTCCGCGCGATCTTCAACGAGAAGAGCCGCGAGGTGCGCGACACCTCGCTCAAGGTTCCCCACGGTGAAGAGGGCACGATCATCGGTGTCAAGGTCTTCGACTCGCAGGACGGCGACGACGAGCTCGGCTCCGGCGTCAACCAGCGCGTCGTGGTCTACATCGCCCAGAAGCGCAAGATCACCGCGGGCGACAAGCTCGCCGGCCGTCACGGCAACAAGGGCGTCATCTCCAAGATCCTGCCCGTCGAGGACATGCCGTTCCTCGCGGACGGCACGCCGGTCGACGTCATCCTGAACCCGCTGGGTGTTCCTGGCCGCATGAACTTCGGTCAGGTCCTGGAGATCCACCTCGGCTGGATCGCCAAGAACGGCTGGGAGATCAAGGGCAAGCCCAAGTGGGCCGCCGACCTGCCGGAGGCCGCGTTCAGCGCAGCCCCCAACACCAAGGTCGCGACCCCGGTGTTCGACGGTGCGAAGGAGGAGGAGATCGCCGGCCTGCTCGACGCCACCCTCCCGACGCGCGACGGCGACCGCCTGATCGGGTCCTCCGGCAAGACGCAGCTCTTCGACGGCCGCTCCGGCGAGCCCTACCCGGACCCGGTGTCGGTCGGCTACATGTACATCCTGAAGCTGCACCACCTGGTCGACGACAAGATCCACGCGCGTTCGACCGGACCGTACTCGATGATCACCCAGCAGCCGCTCGGTGGTAAGGCGCAGTTCGGTGGCCAGCGCTTCGGTGAGATGGAGGTCTGGGCCCTCGAGGCCTATGGAGCCGCGTACGCGCTCCAGGAGCTCCTGACCATCAAGTCGGATGACATCCTCGGCCGCGTCAAGGTCTACGAGGCCATCGTCAAGGGTGAGAACATCCAGGAGCCGGGCATCCCGGAGTCCTTCAAGGTCCTCATCAAGGAGATGCAGTCGCTCTGCCTGAACGTGGAGGTCCTCTCGGCCGACGGGCAGACTGTCAGCCTGCGCGACGCCGACGACGAGGCCTTCCGCGCTGCGGAAGAGCTCGGCATCAACATCTCCTCCCGGTTCGAGTCGTCGTCGATCGACGAAATCTGACCCGGTAGCCAGACCCAACTGACGAATCTTTTCTAGGAGAGAGTAAACATTGCTCGAATCGACAACATTTGACGAGCTGCGTATCGGCCTGGCCACCGCTGACGACATCCGTCGCTGGAGCTACGGCGAGGTCAAGAAGCCGGAGACCATCAACTACCGCACGCTGAAGCCCGAGAAGGACGGCCTCTTCGGAGAGCAGATCTTCGGCCCGTCCCGCGACTGGGAGTGCTCGTGCGGCAAGTACAAGCGCGTCCGGTTCAAGGGCATCGTGTGCGAGCGCTGCGGCGTGGAGGTCACCAAGTCCTCCGTCCGCCGTGAGCGCATGGGCCACATCGAGCTCGCCGCGCCGGTCACGCACATCTGGTACTTCAAGGGTGTGCCCAGCCGCCTCGGCTACCTGCTCGACATGGCGCCGAAGGACCTCGAGAAGGTCATCTACTTCGCCGCCTACATGGTGATCCAGGTGGATGAGGACGGCCGTCACGCCGACCTCCCCGGCCTGGAGAACGAGCTGCGCCTGGAGATCAAGACGCTGGCCGACCAGCGCGACGCCCGCGTCGCCGACCGTCTTCAGCGTCTGGAGACCGATCTCGCCGCCCTCGAGGAGGAAGGTGCCAAGGCCGACCAGAAGCGTCGCGTCAAGGACACCTCCGAGAAGGAGATGGGCCAGATCCGCAAGTCCTACGACGAGGACATCGCCCGCCTGGAGCGCGTGTGGGAGTCGTTCCGCACCCTCAAGGTCGGCGACCTCAAGCCGGAGGACGCGGACTTCAACGAGCTCGTCGACCGCTACGGCCTGTACTTCGAGGCGTTCATGGGCGCCGAGGCGATCAAGCGCCGTCTGCTGGCCTTCGACCTGGCCGCCGAGGCCGAGCTGCTCCGCGAGCAGATCGCCAACGGCAAGGGCCAGAAGAAGATCCGCGCCATCAAGCGCCTGCGCGTGGTGTCGTCGTTCCTGGCGACCGGCAACTCGCCGGCCGCGATGGTCCTGGACGTCGTCCCGGTCATCCCGCCGGAGCTGCGCCCGATGGTCCAGCTCGACGGTGGCCGCTTCGCGACCTCCGACCTGAACGACCTGTACCGCCGTGTGATCAACCGCAACAACCGTCTCCGCCGCCTGCTCGACCTCGGTGCTCCCGAGATCATCGTGAACAACGAGAAGCGCATGCTCCAGGAGGCCGTCGACGCGCTGTTCGACAACGGTCGCCGCGGCCGCCCGGTCACGGGCACCGGCAACCGCGCGCTCAAGTCCCTCAGCGACATGCTGAAGGGCAAGCAGGGCCGGTTCCGCCAGAACCTGCTCGGCAAGCGCGTGGACTACTCGGGCCGTTCGGTCATCATCGTGGGTCCGCAGCTCAAGCTGCACCAGTGCGGTCTGCCCAAGCAGATGGCGCTTGAGCTGTTCAAGCCGTTCGTGATCAAGCGCCTGATCGACCTGAGCCACGCTCAGAACATCAAGGCCGCCAAGCGCATGGTGGAGCGTTCGCGCCCGCAGGTCTGGGACGTGCTCGAGGAGATCATCCGCGAGCGCCCGGTCCTCCTGAACCGCGCTCCCACCCTGCACCGTCTCGGCATCCAGGCCTTCGAGCCGCAGCTCGTCGAAGGCAAGGCCATCCAGCTCCACCCGCTGGTGTGCGCCGCCTTCAACGCGGACTTCGACGGCGACCAGATGGCCGTGCACCTGCCCCTGTCGGTGGAGGCCCAGGCCGAGGCCCGCATCCTGATGCTCGCCTCGAACAACATCCTGAAGCCGTCCGACGGCCGCCCGGTCACCCTGCCCTCGCAGGACATGATCATCGGTCTGCACCACCTCACCACCGTCCGCGAGGGCGCTGTGGGCGAGGGTCGCGCGTTCTCCTCGGTCTCCGAGGCGATCCTCGCGAAGGACCAGGGCTCGCTGCACCTCAACGCCAAGGTGAAGATCCGTCTGAACGACTACGTGCCCTCCGACGCAGCCGACACCGGCACGCAGCCCACCACCGCGATCGTGGAGACCACGCTCGGCCGCGCCCTCTTCAACGAGGCGCTGCCGGCGGACTACCCGTACGTGGAGGAGGTCGCCGACAAGGGCCAGATCTCGTCGATCGTCAACGCCCTGGCGGAGCGCTACCCCAAGGTGGAGGTCGCCGCGGCGCTCGACCGGATCAAGGACGCCGGCTTCTACTGGGGCACCCGCTCGGGCGTCACGGTGTCGCTGAGCGACATCCTGACCCCGCCGAACAAGGCGCAGATCGTGGCCGGCTACGAGAAGAAGGCCGCGAAGATCACGGCGGAGTTCGAGAAGGGTCTCACGACCGACCTCGAGCGTCGCCAGGAGCTGGTGAAGATCTGGACCGAGGCGACCAACGAGGTGGCCGAGGCCATGCGCGCCAACTTCCCGGTCGACAACACCATCAACCGCATGGTCACCTCCGGTGCCCGTGGTAACTGGCTGCAGGTGCGCAACATCGCCGGTATGCGTGGTCTGGTGAACAACCCGAAGGGTGAGATCATCCCTCGTCCGATCATCTCCTCGTACCGCGAGGGGCTGTCGGTGGCGGAGTACTTCATCGCGACGCACGGTGCCCGTAAGGGTCTGGCCGACACGGCCCTCCGTACGGCCGACTCGGGCTACCTGACCCGTCGTCTGGTGGACGTCTCGCAGGATGTCATCATCCGCGAGGACGACTGCGGCACGACCAAGGGCCTCGACCTCCCGATCGCGACCGTGGGCGCCGACGGCGTCCTCACCCGCGACCCGAACGTGGAGAACTCGGTGTTCGCCCGCACGCTCGCGGCCGACGCCGTCGGCTCGAACGGCGACGTCGTGGCGAAGGCCGGCGAGGACGTCGGCGACGTGCTCATCGACAAGCTGGTGGCGGCCGGCGTGACCGACATCAAGGTCCGCTCGGTGCTCACCTGCGAGTCGGCGGTCGGCGTCTGCGCCGCCTGCTACGGCCGTTCGCTCGCGACCGGCAAGCTGGTGGACATCGGCGAGGCGGTCGGCATCATCGCGGCCCAGTCGATCGGTGAGCCCGGAACGCAGCTCACGATGCGTACCTTCCACACCGGTGGTTCGGCCTCCGCGGACGACATCACCCAGGGTCTGCCGCGCGTGCAGGAGCTGTTCGAGGCGCGTACCCCCAAGGGTGCGTCCCCGATCGCCGAGGCCGCCGGCCGCATCGTCATCGAGGAGACGGACAAGTCCCGCAAGGTCATCCTGACCCCGGACAACGGCGACGAGCCGCACGTCTACCCGGTGCTGAAGCGCTCGACCCTCCTGGTGGAGGACGGCCAGCGCGTCGAGCTCGGCCAGCAGCTCATCGTCGGCACCGTCGACCCGAAGGAAGTCCTCCGGGTGAAGGGCGTCCGCGAGGTGCAGAAGCACCTGGTGGGCGGCGTCCAGGGCGTCTACCGCTCGCAGGGCGTGCCGATCCACGACAAGCACATCGAGGTCATCGTCCGTCAGATGCTCCGCAAGGTCACTGTCGTCGACCACGGCGACACCGACCTGCTGCCGGGTGAGCTCGTCGACCGTTCGCGGTACAACGAGATCAACCGCGCGGCGCTGACCGAGGGCAAGAAGACGGCGTCCGCCCGCCAGGAGGTCATGGGTATCACCAAGGCCTCGCTGGCGACCGAGTCGTGGCTGTCGGCCGCGTCCTTCCAGGAGACCACCCGCGTCCTGACGCAGGCGGCCATGGAGGGCAAGTCCGACCCGCTGATCGGTCTCAAGGAGAACGTCATCATCGGAAAGCTCATCCCGGCCGGCACGGGCCTGTCCCGCTACCGGAACGTCTCGGTGGAGGCGACGGAGGAGGCGAAGGCGGAGCGGTACCCCAACCGCATCTTCACCGACGACTCCGCGTTCAGCGAGAACGACCTGAGCTTCGTCGACTTCGACAGCTTCAGCTCGGACGACTACACCCCGGGCACCTACAACTAAGCGTGTAGGTAGCTCGTAACACGAAGGCCCCCGGCGTCTGCCGGGGGCCTTCGTCGTTTCCCGCCGTTGGTCCCTTCTCTGCAATCTCTGATGTAAATTGCCAGATTGATATGTAAGGTGTCCGAAGCGGCAGCGGCGAATGTGAAACAGATGGGTGTGGTGGAGTTTTCGGCGGATGCCTGGCAGGCGTCCTCGCCCGGGTTGCAGAGCGGGCTTGCCGAGAGGATGGAAGCGGTCCACGAGTTGGCGCAGGGGTTGCAGGCCCTCGCGGCGTCGGAAGAGGTCAGTGGTCTGGGCGCGGACGGGATGCGTGTTTACATCCGGGAGGCGCATGGGCCGATCTTGAGCTCGTTGATGATCGCACTCTCCACGTTCCAGACCGCGGTCGGGGTGTATTGGCACGTGCGACCAGGTGGTTTTTGAGCGAGATTCCGTGAATCACAAGCAGTACATCCGAAGAATGGTAGAGCTGGGCTATTCGCGGGAAGGGCGGAGGAGCTGATCAAGCTCCCGAAGGATCGGGCCAGCTGGGCCTTACGAACCTTCAACTTCGTGCCCCCGGGTGATGGCCTCTATGAAATCTGGCTCTCCGGCGACAGAGACGACTTCTTCCGTGTATCCGGAGCGAATGGTGAAAAGTTCCTCGGCACCCTGAGCGAGGCTTACGAATGGGTCGTGGAGGACAGGAGCACTTAGTATTTGAGACCGTTAGCGGTACAACTACAACACCCGGGGGCCTTCGTCGTGTTCGGCCGTCCGCGTACGGGACAATAGAACCCGTGTGGAGACAGCTTCTGGAGTACACCGACACGGTCGGCCGCTCGATGGTCGGCTTCGCGGCGGTTGCGCTCGTCGTCGCCGTCGTGAGCTTCGTCGTCGGCATCGTCCAGGCCGTCTCCGGTCACGCCGCGGGCACCCTCCCGTTCTGGATGACGACGATGGGCTGCGCTGTGCTGGCCGGCGTCCTCGTCTACCTCGCGAGTCGTCGCGGCGACCTCCGGCGCCGCTGAATCCGGCCCCCGGACTCCTGGCCCCCGTTGACGGGGCACCCGCAAGCGGGACTGTTGAGCGGCCCTCATCGGAAGTTAGGGTGACAAGGCTTCGCCCCGCCCGGAGACTCGCCCGGGGGACGGCGACGCTCTGCCGGTGACCCGACGTCGGCAGGCCTGCTATCCGAGGAGGTCCCCCGTGGCGTCCATGACAGAGATCCTCATCCTTCACGGCCACCTGCCCATCGAGTACTTGGACTCGGTGAGCGAGCCCGCGTCGGAGGAGTCCGTCGTGCGCGATCTGGTCGAGCGCGGTGCCATCACACCGCTGCAGCTCGCGCGCGCCCGCGCGGCCCAGGCCGGCGCGCCCTTCGTCGAGCTGGTCGACTACCCGGTCGACCGCGCGGCCGTCGCGCTGGTGAACGGCGCGATCTGCAAGCGGCACAATGTGCTGCCGATCGGTTTCAACAGCGGAGCGCTGCTCCTGGCGATGGCCGAGCCGGGCGACGTGTTCGCCATCGACGACGTGCGGACGGCCGCGCGGATGCCGGTGGAGGTCGTCGTCGCCGAGCCGCTCGATCTGCTGGCCGCAATCGAGCGCCACATCCGGGCGGACGACGAGCTCAACGACCTCTCGACCACGTTCGAGGAGGAGACGGCGCCCGACCAGGGCATGTCGTCCTCGGTCGAGGACTCGCCCGAGGACGAGGCGCCGATCGTCCGCTTCGTGAACCTGATCGTCAGTCAGGCCATCCAGGACCGCGCCTCCGACATCCACATCGAGCCGGGCGAGGACAACCTGCGCGTCCGCTACCGGATCGACGGCGTGCTGCACGAGATGCAGAGCGCACCGAAGGCCGTGCAGAACGGCGTCATCTCGCGCCTGAAGATCATGAGCGACATCAACATCGCCGAGCGTCGGAAGCCCCAGGACGGCCGCATGTCGGTCGTCCACGGCGGCCGCCAGATCGACCTGCGCGTCGCGACCCTGCCCACGGTGTGGGGCGAGAAGGTCGTCATGCGGATCCTCGACAACACGAACACGTCGCTCACGCTCCGGGACCTCAACCTGCTCGATCGCAACCTCGAGACGTTCCGGAACGCGTACACCAAGCCGTACGGCATGATCCTGGTCACCGGGCCGACCGGTTCGGGCAAGTCGACCACGCTCTACACGACGCTGAACGCCGTGTCGAAGCCGGAGATCAACGTGATCACCGTCGAGGACCCGGTCGAGTACCGGATGGCGGGGATCAACCAGGTGCAGGTGAACCCGAAGGCGGGCCTCACCTTCGCCAGCGCGCTGCGCAGCATCCTCCGTAGCGACCCGGATGTCGTCCTCCTCGGCGAGATCCGCGACCACGAGACAGCCCAGATCGCCATCGAGGCGTCGCTGACCGGCCACCTCGTGCTCTCCACGCTGCACACCAACGACGCGCCCAGCGCCGTCACCCGCCTGACCGAGATGGACATCGAGCCGTTCCTCGTCGGCTCGGCGCTCGACTGCGTGGTCGCTCAGCGTCTGGCCCGACGGCTCTGCGAGCGCTGCAAGCAACCGATCGCCTACGACCCGGATGACCTCCGTCGGCTGCGCTTCTCTGTTGCGCCCGACGCCGAGGCGCCGACGATGTTCGGGCCGGTCGGCTGCACCGCCTGCTCGAACACCGGCTACCGGGGCCGGCTCGCGGTGCACGAGGTGATGGCGGTGACCGAGGACATCGAACGCCTCACGGTCGAGCGCGCGTCGAGCGCCGAGATCGGGCGGACGGCACGGGAGCAGGGGATGCTCACGCTTCGCGAGGACGGGTGGGAGAAGGTCAAGCTCGGCCTGACCTCCGTCGACGAGATCATTCGAGTGGTGGCCTAGGAGGCGCACATGGCAACGGACCCGACGAACGACGGCTGGAGCGTGGAGAAGGCGGCAGAGGGCCGCCCGATCTACGAGATCCCCGTGACACCGCTCGAGGCGCCCGGATGGGCGCGCCCGGTGTCCGGAGCGTTCGACGCCTTCGCGGAGCCGCTCCCGAGTTCGTTCCTGCCGCCGGAGCCCGCGCAGCCGACCCCGGAGCCCCTGCACCAGCAGCCCGCGCCGACGTACGAGTACACGCCGACCACGGCGTACGGGGTCGCACCGACCGTGCCGGAGCAGCCCGCGTACGTCGCTCCGGTCAGCGGCTATGAGCCGCCGGCGTACGAGCCGCCGATCCCGGCCCACCAGCCTCCCGCCGCGACCTACGACCCGCCCGCGTACGACCCGCCCGCGTACGAGCCGCCCGCGTACGAGCCGCCCGCGGCTCCCGCGCCGGTCGCCTCCTATGCCCCTCCGACGACGCCGCCGGTGCAGACGGTCGCGGCCCCGCCGCCCCCGGCCGCGGCTGTGCTCCAGGAAGCCGACGACGACCTGCACACGCTGACCCCGGCCGAGCGCGGGGCACTCGCCGCCGCCGACCAGGAGCTCGTCGCGGCCCTGCGCGCCGTCGTCGCGGCCCGGGCCTCCGACCTCCATGTCACTGTCGGCTCGCCGCCGATGATCCGCGTGGACGGCTCGCTGACCCCCGCCGGGGCCGCCGCGCCGTGGGGCCACGAGCGCACCAGGGAGGCGCTCTTCAGCCTGCTCGACGAGCGGCAGGAGGCCACCTTCGAGCGCGAGCTGGAGCTGGACTTCGCGTTCACCATCTCAGCCAACTCCCGCTTCCGCGTGAACGTGTACCAGCAGCGCGGCGCGGTGGGGGCGGCGTTCCGTCTCATCCCGACCGAGATCAAGGGCCTCGCCGAACTCGGCGTCCCCGAGAGCGTGTCGCACCTCGCGCAGCTCCCGCGCGGTCTCGTCCTCGTCACCGGACCGACGGGTTCGGGCAAGTCGACCACCCTCGCCGCCCTCATCGACCTCGTCAACTCCACACGGGCGGACCACATCGTGACGGTCGAAGACCCGATCGAGTTCATGCACGTGCACAAGAAGTCGATCGTGAACCAGCGCGAGGTCGGCCACGACACGCACAGCTTCGGCAACGCCCTCAAGCACGTGCTCCGCCAGGACCCCGACGTCATCCTGATCGGCGAGCTGCGCGACCTGGAGACCATCTCCGTCGCGCTGACCGCCGCCGAGACCGGCCACCTGGTGTTCGCGACGCTGCACACCCAGGACGCGCCGCAGACCATCGACCGCGTCATCGACGTGTTCCCGCCGCACCAGCAGCAGCAGGTGCGCGCACAGCTCGCCGCGACGCTCCAGGGCGTCATCTGCCAGACGCTGGTCAAGAAGGCCTCCGGACGGGGCCGCGCCGTCGCCACCGAGGTGCTCATCATGACCCCCGCCATCGCGAACCTGATCCGCGAGGGCAAGACGTACCAGATCGGTTCGATGATGCAGGCGGGCCGCGGCTCGGGCATGCACACGATGGACCAG
Source organism: Streptomyces sp. L7 (assembly GCF_050990935.1). Classification (GTDB taxonomy): domain Bacteria; phylum Actinomycetota; class Actinomycetes; order Actinomycetales; family Microbacteriaceae; genus Leifsonia. The sequence goes on from NZ_CP194644.1 coordinate 3,983,295, forward strand.
CATCTCGCCGACCTGGTCAACAGCGGCACGATCACCCACGCGGCGGCGAACGAGAAGGCGCATGACACCGAGGGCCTCAAGCGCCTCATCCAGCGCGTCGAGTCGTCCACCGATCATGCCGCCCGGGCCTTCGCCGCGAGCGGACCGGATTACGGCGACTCCTACTCCCGGGTGGTGCGCTGATGGCCACCGTGACGGCGTACGCGTACCGCGGCCGCGATGCCACCGGCAAGATCGTCAAGGGCCGGGTCGACGCCTCCAGCGAGTCCGCCGTCGCTTCGCGCCTGCGCACGATGGGCCTCTCGCCCGTCAGCATCGCGGAGGCCGACGCGGCAGGCCTGAACCGGGAGATCAACCTCAGTTTCGGCTCCGGCGTCAAGCTCAAGGACCTGGCCATCATGAGCCGGCAGATGAGCACGATGATCGGCGCCGGCCTGTCGCTGCTCAAGGCGCTCAACGTGCTGTCCGAGCAGACCGACAACAAGAAGCTGGCGAAGATCCTGGTCGAGGTCACCGAGCAGGTGGAGGCCGGCACGGCGCTGTCCGAGGCCTTCCGGAAGTATCACGTGGTGTTCCCGCCGCTGATGGTCAACATGGTCCGCGCGGGCGAGACCGGCGGCTTCCTGGACGGCGCGCTCGACTCGGTCGCGACGAACTTCGAGAAGGAGGTCAAGCTCCGCGGCACGATCAAGTCGGCGCTGACCTACCCGGTGATCGTGCTGATCATGTCGCTGCTCTCCGTCGTCGGCATGCTGCTGTTCATCGTCCCGGTCTTCGACAACATGTTCAAGAGTCTCGGCGGCCAGCTCCCGCTGCCGACCGAGATCCTCGTGATCCTCTCCCACGCGATGGTGTGGCTCGGCCCCCTGCTGCTCGTACTCGGGATCGCCGCGGCGTGGTGGTGGGCCAAGAACAAGCACGAGGAGAAGGTCAGACGCGTCGTCGACCCGATCAAGCTCAAGCTGCCCGTCTTCGGCAAGCTCCTCACCAAGATCGCGATCGCGCGCTTCAGCCGGAACTTCGCCAACATGATCGGCGCCGGCGTGCCCATCCTGCAGGCCATCCGCATCGTCGGTGAGACCAGCGGCAACTGGGTCATCGAACGCGCCCTGCTGGCCGTGGCGGAGTCCGTCCGCCAGGGCGAGTCCATCGCGCGCCCGCTGCTCGACCATCCCGTCTTCCCGTCGATGGTCACCCAGATGATCGCCGTGGGCGAGGACTCCGGCTCGCTGGAGATCATGCTGGAGAAGATCGCGGAGTTCTACGACGAGGAGGTCCAGTCCACGACCGAGCAGCTCACGGCCATGATCGAGCCGCTCATGATCGCCTTCCTCGGCGTCGTGATCGGTGGCATGGTGATCGCGCTGTACATGCCGATCTTCCAGATCACCACCCTCATCAAGTAGCTCCGCGCGAGCCGTACCCTGCACGGGTCACGTGCGTTAGCGGCGCGCCATCGACACGCCGCAATGCCCCCTCGGTTTGGGGTCATGATCAGGCGTTAAACCCCCACTCAAGGGATTCTGGGGGCCGTTTCCGGCCCCATAACATCGTCAGCGAGCGGGGCACCTCCTCCGCCCACCCCGCATCATTCCCGACCGAACGGACACTGCAATGTACTTCCGAATCATGGGCAAGCTGAACCGCCGCCGCCAGGGGCTCCTCGAGGAGAACGAGAAGGGCTTCACCCTCATCGAGCTGCTCGTGGTCGTGATCATCATCGGCATCCTTGCCGCGATCGCGATCCCGGTTTACCTGGGCATCCAGGCCAACGCCCAGGACAGCGCCACCAAGTCCGACCTGACCAACTTCAAGACCGCAGTCGTCGCGGCTCAGACACAGAACAACGGGGTGCTACCGGCCACGGTCGCTGCCGTCGCCAACACGACCGGCACCACCGCCGTCCTCTACAAGCCGAACACCACTGCGAACCCGCAGACCTTCTGCATCTCTGGGACCAGTGCCTCGGGCAAGTCGTTCCAAATCACGGATGCGACCGCGGCAGCGGCTGGGCCGGCCTGCCCGTAATCACTGCCACTCGGGTGGGCCGGCAGTCACTTGCCGGCCCATCCCTGTTCTCGTCCACCCGATCCGACCCGAAGGGAGGTGGTACATGAACAAGAACGTGCGAGGCCTCGGGGCCCGCTCCGCCGCCGACGAGGGCGGCTTCGGCATAGCCGAGGTTCTCGTCGCCATGTTCCTCCTCGCCGTGATCGCGGTCGCCATCATCCCGATCCTCGTGCAGGGCCTCCGCCTCTCGGTCCAGAACGCGACCGTCGCGACCGCGACTCAGCTCGCGAACCAGCAGATCGAGCAGGTCAGGGGGGCCACGTCCTGCGCGTCCGTCGTCGCCGGCACCATCACCACGACATCGCACAACGTTCCGCTGAAGGCCGTACGCACCATCGGCACGAGCTGCCCGGCATCCGGATACCCGATCACCGTGAAAGTCTCGGTGAGCGTCACCCGCACCGACACCAACGCGGTCCTTGCGACCGCGAACACCTTGGTCTTCGTAACGGGCCCCTGACATGACGCAGCCGACCGATCCGCGACGCGACGACGGGTTCACCCTCGTCGAACTCGTCATCGCCGCGATGCTCCTGGTTCTCGTGCTCGCGGTCGTCGGCGCGATGATCAGCAGCCTCAGTCAGACCTCCAAAACGGTCGACTCGATGACCGCAACGTCGACGTCCGCCCAGCTCGCCGCGGCATCGGTCGAGCGTGGAATCCGCAACTCCTCAGACTTCCTGCTCACCAACCCGACAGGCACGGACCAGATGCTGGTCGCGCGCACCGCGCAGGGCGGCGCCACCCTCACCTGGGTCTGCGTCGCGTGGTACTACTCGTCTGCGAATGGGGGAGTATCCGCTATACGATGTCGCCGAGCGCGATCACGACACCGACCTCCACGACCCTGTCGCAATGGACTCTTCTCGCAACAGGCATCACGCCGACCAACGGCACCGGGATCTTCAGCGGCTCCACCCCGCAGCTCACGATCGGCTTCAACGGCCAGTCGACGGGCGCCGGCAACGTCACCATCAGCAGCACGGCCGTCAGCCGTGCAGGATCGTCTGGAACCCCCGCATGCTACTGATCTCGAGATTCGTGCGCTCCCGCCTTGGCTCCGACCGGGGCTCTGCGCTCATCGCGGTCCTCGGCGTGATGATCGTCGGCATCATCCTCACCACGCTCATCGCGTCGTCCGTCGTCTCCGCTTACGGATTCAGCTCGTCGACGCGAGCCGGCGTGCAGTCCCACGCGTCCGCCGATGCCGGGATCGCTGCGGCGCGCGCAGGGCTCTACATCAGCGGCAACTGCGCCGCGCAGCCGACCCCTGGTGTGTACACCTCGACCGGCTCACTGACCTACTCGGCGGCAGTCCAGTTCGACGCGGGCTCGGGCTGGCAGGCGGGTTGTCCGACCTCCAGCGCGAGCCGGGTCCGGATCGTCTCCACGGGTAGCCCCCAGGCATGGGGTATCTCGGGCAACACGACCGGCAACTCCCGTCAGGTCGAGGCGATCTACAACTGGCTGGTCCCCGGAGTCAAACCGTCCGGAACATCCATCGATCTCTATGGCGGCGGCCAGGTCGAGGCCAACTCGGGCTTCGACCTCTCCGAGAGCGCTGGTCTCGTCGTCCAGAACGGCAACCTGGTCTGCAACAAGAACAACTCGGTGTTCAACGGCAATCTGACGGTGGGCGGCGCATCCCCGAACGGCAACCTGACCTTCGGAGGGTCCTGCACCGTCAACGGCAACGTCGTGGTCCAAAACACGGCCACGCTGGGCAGTGGCCAGATCGTCGGCAACCTCACGGCTGCCTCGGTCTCGCCGAACCCGCCGGGGTCGACGGTCACCGGCACCTACACCCAGACCAGCGTCGCGCCTCCGATGGCCCCATGGGTCGACGTGACCTACACCCCGAGCGACTGGCGCGACTCGAACGGAAACCCGTTCCAGGTGGTGACCGCGACGACGTCGACTCAGTGCTCGTTCACGAACGGCAACCTCGGCGGCACGGCGCCGGGCAGCCCGGTGATCATCAACATGCTCGGCTGCGTCGGCGGCCCCACCGCGAACAACAACACGACCGTCTCCCTCACCAGCGATGTCGTGATCTTCGCCAACCAGTTCAACTTCAGCGGGACGAACGGGCTCTCATTCACCTCGTCCAGCTCTGCGGTGCACCGCCTCTGGTTCATCACGCCGGACAACACGCCGGATCACCAGCCCACGTGCAACAAGACGCCCCCGCTGACCGACCCGACGCACCAGGACGACTTCGTCGCGAAGAACAACCTGTCGGCGTCCGACGTCATCTCCACCACGAACGCCGTGCAGGCGATGCTCTACACGCCCTGCGCGCTGGTCTCCAAGAACAACCTGACGTGGAACGGCCAGCTCTACGCGGGCACATACAGCACTGTCATCAACAACCCGGTGTACACCTTCGCGCAGGTGGGAATCGCGGGCTACGACCTCAGTTCCGGCGCGCCGATCCCGCCCCTGACCAGCGCCCAGCCCGGCGCCATGATCTCCAACCGTGATCTGGCAGGTTGACATGCCCATCGTCGTCCTCGGCCTTTTCGGCTCCCTCATCGGCTCGTTCCTGAACGTGGTCGTCTTCCGCGTCCCCGCCGGCCGCTCGATCGTCGCGCCGCCGAGCGCGTGCGGCTCGTGCGGCGCGCGCATCCGCGGGTACGACAACATCCCGGTGATCTCCTGGCTCGTGCTGCGCGGCCGCTGTCGCGACTGCAGCGCCTCCATCTCGCCGCGCTACCCGCTGGTAGAGCTCGGGACCGGACTCGTCTTCGCCGGGATCACGGTCTGGGCGCTCGCCCGCTGGGGCACGCCCGTCGCACTGGACGCCCACACTCTCGCATCGGTGCTCGTCACCATCGCGTTCCTCTACCTCGGCGCGATCAGCATCGCGCTGGCCCTCATCGACCTGGATGTCCACCGGCTGCCGAACAGCATCGTCCTGCCGGCGTACATCGTGGGCGCGCTGCTCCTCGGAGCGGCGGCCATCCTGACAGGCGACATCGGCGCACTCGGGCGCGCGGCGGTCGGGGCGGCGGCGATGTACCTCCTCTATCTCGCGCTGGCCCTCGCCTACCCCGGCGGGATGGGCTTCGGCGACGTCAAGCTCGCCGGCGTGCTCGGCCTTTACCTCGGCTTCCTGGGCTGGGGCGAGCTGGTCGTCGGCGCGTTCGCCGCGTTCGTGCTGGGGGGACTGTTCAGCGTCGTGCTTCTGCTCGCGCGGAAGGCGACCCGGCGCAGCGGCATCCCGTTCGGCCCGTGGATGCTGACGGGCGCCTGGGTCGGTGTCGTCGCCGGCGGCGCGATCGCCGCCGGATATCTGTCGTTGATCGGGCTCGGCTAGTCCGGCGCGGTGAGAAGGGAATGAAGATGGCCTCCAGAATCGTGGGAGTGGATGTCGGCAACGACGTCATCCGCGCCGTCGAAGTCGCCGACGCCGACAAGCCCCGGCCGACCGTGCTGCGTTACCACCAGACGCCGCTGCCCGAGGGCGCGGTCCAGCGCGGCGAGGTGATCGAGCCGAACACCGTCGCCGAGGCGCTGAAGCGCCTCTGGAAGTCGGGCGGCTTCACCTCCAAGAAGGTGGTGCTCGGCGTGGGCAACCAGCGGGTCTTCGCTCGCGAGCTGACCGTGCCGCGGGCGCCCCTGAAACACATCCGCGAGTCGCTGCCGTTCCAGGTGCAGGAGATGCTCCCGGTCCCGGTCGCCGATGCGCTGCTCGACTTCTACCCCATCGCCGAGGCGGTCACCGACCACGGGCCCGGCATCCGCGGGCTCCTCGTCGCGGCGGTGAAGGAGGCGGTCGCGAACAAGGTGTCGGCTGCGAAGCTCGCGGGACTGACCGTCGTGGACGTCGACCTCATCCCGTTCGCCGTCAGCCGGGTGCTCATCTCGCGGCCCGGCATCCGCGGCGGTGTGGTCCTGATCGACATCGGCGCCAACACCACCAGCGTCGTGATGGCCGCGGACGGAGTGCCGCAGTTCGTCCGCATCATCCCGGCCGGCGGCGAGGACGCGTCCCGCGCCCTGCAGTCCGGGCTCGGCATCGACCTGGCTCAGGCGCAGGAGACCAAACGCCGGCTGGGGCTGGCCGTGAACCCGGAGCCCGCCGACCACCCGGCCGTCGAGATCATCTACCGGGCGACTGGCGAGCTGCTGAACAGCCTCCGCAACACCGTCTCGTTCTTCGCGAACACCCGTCCCGACCAGCCGATCGGCCAGATCGTGCTGAGCGGGGGCGGTTCGCATCTGACCGGCCTTCCGGAGAACCTCTCGCGGGTCACCGGGCTCCCGGTCTCGGTGGGCGACGCGCTGGCAGCGGTCAAGGTCTCATCCAAGGTCGCAGGCGGGGAGCTCGCCCGCGACCGCCTCTCGATCAGCACGGCACTCGGACTCGCGGTGGGGAGCGCAGCATGACTCAGACAGCGGAGAAGCCGGAGACGGGCCGCAGGGCCGGCAAGCGTTCTGGTCGTGAGGCGAAGGGCGATGTCGAACAGGCGGCCGAAGCCGAGACTCCCGCGCGCGGGGCGGGCAGGAAGAAGGCGAAGGACAAGGCCGGAACCGCTGCCTCGACCGAGCGCGCCCCACGGCACGACGGCATCCTGATCGGGGCCGAGCCGCGCGTCCACCTCCTTCCTCCCGAAGTCATGGCCGACCGCAAGGCCGCCGCGCTCCGAGGCAGACTCGGACTGGGTGTTGTAGCCGTCATCGCCGTCGTGGTGCTCGGCATCCTCTGGGCGACTTCGACCGCAGCTACCGCACAGCACGACTTGGCCACAGAGCAGGCCACGACACAGGGGCTGCTCAAGCAGCAGCTGACATATGCGAAGGTCCGCACCGTGCAGGACCAGGTGGACCTCATCAAGACTGCCCAGGAGGTCGGCGCCTCCACGGAGATCGCCTGGACGCCGTACCTGGAGAAGGTTCAGGCGACGCTGCCGCCGAACGTCACGATCACGGGCGTCAACGTCGACTCTTCGACGCCCATCGAGCTGTACCCGCAGTCGAGCGCCTCGTTGCAGGGGCCCCGGGTCGCGACCATCGTGTTCACGGCGCAGAGCCCGTCGCTCCCTGCGGTTCCGTCCTGGCTCCTCGCACTCAAGACGTTGCCGGGGTACGCCGACGCCCTGCCGGGTTCGGTGAACCTGGATCAGAACGGCGTCTACACCGTGACCATCACCATGCATGTCGACGAGAAGGCGTTCTCGAACCGCTTCTCGCAGAAAGCGGGGAAGTGACCGTGGACAAGAACAAGATCTGGATCGTCGGCTCTGTGCTGCTGATGGTCGTCGCTCTGGGCCTCGGCTGGTTCCTTGGCATCGCCCCTCAGCTCGCAGCCGCGGCGACCGCGGAGTCGCAGCGTGCGGACGTCCAGGCGCTCAACGCCAAGCAGGAGGCGACCCTCGCCTCGCTCAAGAAGGACTACGCCGACATCGACGCACTCAACGCCCAACTGAGCGACCTCTCCGCCTCGGTGCCGAGCGACTCGGCGATCCCCGCGTTCGTCGACGAGGTGGACGCGCTCGGCTCGGCGGCAGGCGTGACCGTCGCCGGAATCGCCGTCGCGGACGCGAAGCCCTACGAGCCGGTTTCGCCGCCCGCGCCGACCGGGGGCGCCGCGACTCCGTCCCCGACCGCGACCCCGTCACCCGGAGCGACGCCGGCGCCCACTCCGACGGCCGCTCCGACGCCTGTCGCGGGGATGCCTCCGGTCACGAGCTCCAAGCTCACGTCGGTGAACTTCTCGTCGCTGGCGGTCACTCTCACGGTGAAGGGCACGTACGCGCAGGCGCTCGCTTTCGTGAACGGCATCCAGACCGGAGAGCGGCTGTTCCTCGTCAGCGGGATCAGCACCTCCACCGCTTCGTCCGGCGGGACCGCGGGCAAGCCCGGTGCGGGCGTTGAGTCCACGACGGTGTCCGGCCTCATCTTCGTCGTGACGCCGAGCCGGCCCACCTCCACGCCGACCCCCGCTCCCTCCAAGTAGCCGCCCTCCCGCCGCACCTCCCTCGCCCCGCCGTCCCCCGTTGCTACAGTGGGCACCACATCGACAGGGTGCCCACCGGGGGCGCAGCGAGGAGTGCCAGCATGAGCGACACGACACCGGAACCCGCCGACAAGCGGGACGAAGCGGGGTCGATCGAACCTGCTTCCCCGCCTGCGACCGCCCCGGCCGAGTCGGCCGCCGCCGAACCTGCTCCGCAGGCAGAAGCCGCCCCGCAGGCCGAGGCCGCCCCGGCATCCGCCGGCGAACCGCACGACACGGACCCGGAGATGACGACCCCGCCGTCCGCGCCGGTATCCGCGCGCGGTCACCTCAACCGGTCCGCCGACGAGAACGCTGCGGAGGTGCCTGCCGCTCCCGCCTCCACGCCGCCGACTGCGGCGATCGAGCCGGAGCCCGTGACCTCTTCGCCCGACGACGTCGCGGCGGCCGTCGCGCGATCCTCCAGCGAGCCCGGCGCCACCGCCGCGGGCGACGCGACCGTGGACACCGCGTCTCCGGCGCAGTCCGCCACGCCGGTCATCATCGCGGGGGAGGCCGCACAGCAGGCGACCGCACAGCAGGCGATCGCGCAGCAGGCGACCGCGCAGCAGCAGCCGCCCGCCGCACCGCAGAGCGAGGCCACCGCCGCGCCCGTTGCGCCCGCGCAGGCCCCGCCGCCGTACCTGCCGCAGCCGGTCGCGCCGATCTTCCTGCAGCGTCCGGAGCCGCCCAAGCGCAAGAGCAACCGCGGCATCGGCATCCTCATCGCCCTGGTCGGCACCGTCGCGTTCGCCGTCCTGTGGGCGGTCGCCGTCGTCGTCGTCGGCGCGATGCTGACGCCGAGCAGCGAGTTCCTGCCGGTGCTCACCCAGTACTTCACGTCGCAGCTCTCCGGCTGGGCGCCGATCGTGGCGTTCTTCGTCGGGATGGTCGTGCTCATCCAGATCATCAACCGGGCGCGCTGGTGGGCGTACATCCTCGGCGGCCTGTTCGTCGCGGTCTTCGTCTATCTCGTCTACATCGGCGCCGAGCTCTCGGACGCGCACTACCTGTCGCGCAACGCCGAGGAGCAGGCGCTCATCCTCAGCCGTGTCTGGGTCAACCCGTTCGCGGTCCTCGCCGGCGTCATCGCCCGGGAGATGTCGGTGTGGACGGGAGCCTGGCTCGCCGCGCGCGGACGCAAGCTGAAGGCGCGCAACGCCGAGGCGCAGGCGGACTACGAGCAGCAGCTCGCGGACGCGCAGAACCAGGCCGCCAACGCGTACGCTCAGGGGTACTGACCGACCTTCCGAACCGCTTCCGAGGGGGCTCCCATGCGTGAGGAGCGTTCCTACGCCATCGTCGTCGCCTGCTTCGCCGCGGGCCTCTACCTGGCCGTCCTCGTCGCGGTGTTCGGCCTGATCTCGCTCGGGACGGACACCGAGGTGATCCCGGACCCGTCCGCCGGGCCGCTGGTCGGGCCGGTGATGACGGGCGTAGCTGTGGCCGTGCTCCTCGTCCTCCTGATCCTCACCGGGATCCGCGTGCCGGGCGACCAGCAACGCATCGCCCCGCTGAGCGCACTCGGCGCGGGTGTGGCGTGCTACCTCGCCTACTGCCTGGCCGGGGGAGTGGCGGGCTCGCTCGCGACCGGCGACGTCCTGCACTTCGTGCTGTTCGCGGCCGGGCAGCTCGGAAGCCTGTACTCCATCGCCGTCGGCGCCTCGGCCTTCCTGATCATGCTGCTCTACCAGCTCGTCCTCGTGGGCCGCTTCCGGCAGCGCGGGAGGCCGCGCTGGCCGTGGGAGCGGCCGGACGACGAGTAGCGCGCCGGGGTGACCCGAACGGGTGGACGCGGCGGTCCACCCCTGGCCGATACACTGCGGGAACCCGACAGAGAGGTTCCGATGTCCGACGCTCCAGCCCCTGCCCTCTCGGACGAAGCCGCTCTCTCCGCACCCGCACCCGAACCCGCTCTGGCACCCGCACCTGCTCCGGCTCCCGCACCCGCCGTCCCTCGCCGCTCGCGCGCGGGCCGCTGGATCGTCGCCCTCATCGCCGCAGTCACGCTCCTGGTCACTGCCGCCGGGGTCACCGTCTCGCTGTCGGCGGTCGTCGCGTTGCAGAACCTCCCGCGCACACTGGTCGCGCAGTACCTGGGCGAGCTCGAGCACGGCCGCGCGGAGGCGGCGATGAAGCTGGCCGGAATCCGTGCCAACAGCGGGGACGTGCTGCTCAACGACGCCGCGTACGCGAAGATCACCGACCGCGTCAGCTCGTTCACCGTCCAGGCCCCGGTCACCCGCGGCGCCACCACGACGGTCCAGGCGCAGATCACGCAGGGTGATCGTACGTATGATCGCTCGTTCGTGGTGGAGAAGGCCGGCGGCCTGCCCTGGCTCCCGTTCTGGCGTCTCGGCCGAATGGAGCCCGACACGGTCGACCTCATGGTGGAGGGCCCGGCGGGCATCCAGTACACGGTCGCCGGCGTGAAGCCCCAGAACATGCCGCTCGCGACGGACATCACGCTCCGCGCGCTCCCCGGCACCTACCCGGTGGAGCTCGTCTCGAAGAGCGCGAACTTCGACGTGCCGATGAGCGCGATCACCTCCACCCCGCCCGGCAGCGCCATCTCACCCACCGTGTTCACCGCCCGGCTCTCCGACGGCGGCCAGGCGGCGGCGCGCACCGCGATCAACACCTGGCTGGACGGCTGCGTCGCCTCGCACGACGCGGTGCCGGCCCACTGCCCGTTCGGCACCTTCTCGGACAGCGCCGCCGATGACATCAGCGACGTGCGCTGGCAGCTCCACACCCGCCCGGACGTCACGATCGACCCGGTGTGGACGACGGGCGGCTGGACGGTCGACAGCACGACGGGCAGCATCTCGGCGGAGGCCACGCTGACCCGCAAGTCCGACGGGGCGACCGGCCAGGGCTACACCGACCCGTGGAGCTTCGACTTCCACGGCATCCTCACGTTCGACGGCAGCGGCGCGCTCTTCACCCCGCTGATCTCGGACAGCGGGCCGGGGGCGCAGGCGGGGGCGTGAAGCGGGCCGGCTCAGTCGCGCCGGAACCGTTCGCGGAGCGCGACGGGCACCATTCCCAGCAGCCAGGGGAGGTCCTGGAGCAGGTAGCGCTTCACCAGCCGTGACGGGTCCTGCATCATCCGCCACACCCACTCGAGCCCGACCGTGCGCATGAACCGCGGCGCCCGGGGGAACTGCCCGGTGTTGATCTGAGCAGCCGCGCCGGCGCCGATGAAGACCACCTCGGGATGGCGCTCGTGAAGATCCAGCATCAGGTGCTCCTGCTTCGGGAAGCCGAGGCAGGTGAAGACGATATGCGGACGGAACTCGGTGGCGAACGCGTCGCCGGCGTCGACGAGCAGCGGGCTGCCGGCCTCGGCTATCGGGAGGTCGCCTCCGCGGACGTTGGCGTGACCGGCTTCGCGGTAGAACCGCTCCGCCGCGTCGGACGCCGCGCCGATGATGGCGATCCGGAGGTCGTCGGTGCCGGGATGGGCGATCAGTGCGTTCATCAGATCCGTCCCCGCGACGCGCGGGAACGCGCCCTTCCCCGCGATTCGGAGCAGCCAGGTGAGCGGCACGCCGTCGATGGGCCAGAAGGCAGCCTCCTGCTCGAGCCGCGGGAAGCCGACCGTTCGGAGGTGACGCGAGGTCGCCACGTTGGACGGCACGACGATCCCGCCGGCCCCGCTCGCGACGAGGTCGAGGATGCGGAGGACGGCTTGGTCCAGGTCGGCGCGGTCGAGACGCAGGCCGCCGAGCGTGGCGCGCTCCGGAGCGATCGTCATGCTCTGTCCTCCGTGAAGTGCCGGTCCGCGGCCCGATAGTCCGCCGGGACGCCGATGTCGAAGAAGGTGGGGCCGCAGCGAAGGTAGCCCGGCGACACCTCGGCGAGTCGCGGCTCGAGGAAGTCCCGCTCGAAGGACGACGCACCCGGCGGCAGGCTGTCGACCACCGACCGGCGCAGGGCGTAGACGCCCGCGTTGATGAGGCCCGGGCCTCCGGCACCCTTCTCGAGGAACCCCGTCACGACGCCGTCCATCACCTCGACGCGCCCGAAGCGCCCGGTGTCGGGCACCTCGACGAGGCCCATGACGACCGAGGAGGAGTGGAGGCCCTCGCGCAGGGCGACGAGGTCGGCATCGACGAAGGTGTCGCCGTTGACGAGCACGAACTCCTCCGCCAGCAGCGACCGTGCGTTGACGAGCGCGCCGCCGGTGCCGAGGGGGACGGCCTCCACACTGTGGCGCACCGGGACGCCGCGGTGATCCCGGCCGACCTGGTCTCTGATCGCCTGCGACCCGTGACCGGAGAGCAGAACGATGTCGTCGGCGCCGCGCTCGATCGCCCAGTCGAGCAGGTGATCCAGGAAGGGCCTCCCGGCGACCGGGGCGAGGGGCTTGGGGAGGCCGGCCGGGATCGCCCCGCTCAGCCGGGTGCCGAGACCACCCGCGAGGATCGCGAGCTGCATCATCGGCGCTCCGGTCTCGGGGCGCGCCAGCTCTCGGCGCCGTGCTTCGTGAAGTGGCAGGTCATGACCTGGCCGCCGCACTCCGACTCCAGGCTGCGGGCCAGCTCGAATCGCCGCGCGGGATCGACGAGGAGCAGGATGAAACCGCCGCCTCCGGCGCCCGACACTTTTCCGGCGAGCATGCCGTGCCGGTCGGCGATCCGGTACGCGTTCTCGATGGCGGGGGTGCTGATCTGCGAGGCGAGGCGCTTCTTGGCCTCCCAGGTGCCGCGCATCGTCGTGGCGAGGGCGGGGAGGTCGCCCATGAGCAGGTGATCCTTCATCGCCTCGGCCTCCGCCTTCAGCAGATGCGTCGCCTCGATCGCCCCGTTGTCGCCGGCCACGACGTTCCGTTGCTGCTCGACGATGACGGCGGCCGAGCTGCGCGAGACCCCGCCGAAGTACAGGAGCAGGGACGCCTCCAGCTCGGTCATCACCTCGCGTCGCACGCGCAGCGGGTTGACGACGATCCGCCCGCCAGGACGTGACTCCATGTAGTTGAATCCGCCGAACGTCGCCGCGTACTGGTCCTGCCAGCCGCCCGCGAGCGCGAGGTCCTCGCGCTCGATCTCCCACGCGAGACGCGCGATCTCGTACTGGCCCAGCGACGTCTGCAAGAGCTCGGCCAGCGCGGTCACGAGAGCGACGACGAGCGTGGACGAGGAGCCGAGCCCCGATCCCGGCGGCGCGTCGACCTGGGTGGAGAGCCGCACCGGCAGGCGCGCGCCCCCGTTGAACTCGTCCATCATCCGCTTGTAGGCGGCGACGTGGAGTCCGAATCCGTCGAGCAGCGCGTCGACGTCGTCGGTCTCGGCGTAGCCCGCCGTCTGCCGGTCGGGGGAGTGGAATTCCACGCCCGAGTCGATCAGCGTCGCGTAGGCGTACGCGTATTTGTCGATGGTCGCGTTCAGGATGCGGCCGCCGTAGGTGTCGGAGTACGGCGACACATCCGTGCCGCCTCCGGCGAGTCCGAGGCGGAGCGGGGCGCGCCCGCGCACGGTGGTCGGGGTGGAGTTCACGTCGTCACGTCCAGTGCGTAGTCGAGGAGGGTGGGGAAGCGGTGGTCGGCGGCGATCCCGGCAGCAGCGGGGTCGGAGCGATCATCGATCAGCACCCGGGCGCAGCCGCCCGTGACGGCGGCGAGGTTCTCCGCCATCTCCATGTCGGACAAGGAGTCACCGACCATGATCGAGCGGGCCGGATTCACCTCACGATTCACCGCGAGCCAGGACAGGGCGAGCCCCGGGAGAGGTTTGCGGCAGGTGCACCCATCGGTCTCCAGATGCGGGCATACGCGGATCGCGTCGACGCGCGCTCCGGCCAGCGAGACGTCGTGGAGGAACCGCGAGTGGATGCGGTCCAGGTCGTCGGGTGAGACCAGCCCTCGACCGACTCCGCGCTGGTTGGTGACGATGACGATCCGGGGCGCCCAGCCGGAGAGCAGCCGGAGGGCGTGGAGGGCGCCCGGGAGGTATTCCCACTGCCGTGCGGTGCGCACGTAGTCCCCCACGATCCGGCGGTTGATCACTCCGTCCCGGTCGAGGAAGAGGCACCAGTCGTCAGACGGCCGCGAAGAGGTCATGCTCGACGCGTTCCGAGATCGCGTGGATGAAGACGATGTGCGACTCCTGGACGCGGCCGGTATCGGACGAGGGTACATTCAGCAGCAGGTCGGCGTACTCGCGCAGCGCCCCTCCCGACTCCCCGGTGAAGGCGACGACGGTGGCGCCTTTCTCCTTCGCCGTCCTGGCGGCCCGCACGATGCTCTCGGAGTTGCCGGAGGTGCTGATCGCCACCAGCACGTCGCCGGCGCGGATGGAGCCTTCGAGGGCACGGGCGAACACGCTCTCGTAGTCGTAGTCGTTCGCCACGGCGGTCAGGTGCGAGGCGTTGCCGTGCAGTGCCTCGGCGGCGAGCGGCGGGCGGTCGAAGATGAAGTGGCCGCTCAGCTCCGCGGCGAAGTGCTGGGCGTCGGCGGCGCTCCCGCCGTTGCCGCAGAAGTACGCCCGTCCGCCGGCCCGGTACGAGCGCACCATGGCCGCGGCGATCTCGTCGCCGACTGTCAGCAGCCGCGCGTCGTCGATGATGCGGTTCTTGACCGCGATGGTCTCGGTGATGATCTCCTGAATGCTGCGCATGCAGGGAGCGTATCCCGGCCTGAGATGTGGAATCTGACCGGAGACCCCTTTCGCCCTCCTCCGCGTGCGCCGGTATCCGCTGTCGCCCGGATGCCCTTTCGCTGTGCGCGGACAGGCCGCTAGCACGCCCTCGTTCATTTGACCGCCCACCGCGCGGACGATAGTATTTATCGGGTGTGCGCTCTGACGCGCGCTTGTTGTGTGCTCGCGAGAGCCGACACCGAGCGGGCCGGCACGTACTCATCCGATGGGCGGAGAGACCGCACGGAATCACCGCCCCCACGGCATATCGGCCATCGGTCCGATACTTCCCAACTCCTGATCGCCCGCGAAGCGGGTCGCTCGGGGTGCGGGGAAAGAGCAACAACTGTCACCGTGCAGTCCATATAAGGAGAAGTTCAGTGCCAACCATTCAGCAGTTGGTTCGGAAGGGCCGGACGCCGAAGGTCACCAAGACCAAGGCTCCCGCCCTGAAGTCCAACCCCCAGCAGCGCGGCGTGTGCACCCGTGTCTACACCACCACCCCCAAGAAGCCGAACTCGGCGCTCCGCAAGGTCGCCCGCGTCAAGCTCTCGAACGGGACCGAGGTCACCGCGTACATCCCCGGTGAGGGCCACAACCTGCAGGAGCACTCGATGGTGCTCGTCCGCGGCGGCCGTGTGAAGGACCTGCCCGGCGTCCGCTACAAGATCGTCCGCGGCGCCCTCGACACCCAGGCCGTCAAGAACCGCAAGCAGGCTCGCAGCCGCTACGGCGCGAAGATGGAGAAGAAGTAATGCCTCGCAAGGGTCCCGCTCCGAAGCGCCCCGTCGTCGCCGACCCGGTCTACGGCTCGCCGGTCGTCAGCCAGCTCGTCAACAAGATCCTCCTCGACGGCAAGAAGGGCCTCGCCGAGCGCATCGTCTACGACGCGCTCGAGGGTGTCTCCTCGAAGAACGGCCAGGACGCCGTCGCCACGCTCAAGAAGGCGCTCGACAACATCCGCCCGACCCTCGAGGTCCGCAGCCGCCGCGTCGGCGGCTCGACCTACCAGGTGCCGGTCGAGGTCAAGCCGCACCGCGCGAACACCCTGGCGCTGCGCTGGCTCACCAGCTACGCCAAGGGCCGTCGCGAGAAGACGATGACCGAGCGTCTCACCAACGAGATCCTCGACGCGTCCAACGGTCTGGGCGCCGCTGTCAAGCGCCGCGAGGACACGCACAAGATGGCCGAGTCGAACAAGGCCTTCGCCCACTACCGCTGGTAGAAACTCTTCGTCGTCCGGGCGCTGCGCTCCTCGCAGTGCCGCGCCCGGGCGGCACCCCTTCCACTCTCTACTTTCCGGAGGAACCCTGTGGCACAGGACGTGCTCACCGACCTGCATAAGGTCCGCAACATCGGCATCATGGCCCACATCGATGCCGGCAAGACCACCACGACCGAGCGCATCCTGTTCTACACGGGCGTCAACCACAAGATCGGTGAGACGCACGACGGCGCCTCGACCACCGACTGGATGGAGCAGGAGAAGGAGCGCGGCATCACCATCACGTCCGCCGCGGTCACCTGCTTCTGGAACAAGAACCAGATCAACATCATCGACACCCCGGGTCACGTCGACTTCACCGTCGAGGTGGAGCGCTCGCTCCGCGTGCTCGACGGTGCCGTCGCCGTCTTCGACGCGAAGGAGGGCGTCGAGCCCCAGTCGGAGACCGTGTGGCGTCAGGCCGACAAGTACGTCGTCCCGCGTATCTGCTTCGTCAACAAGATGGACAAGCTGGGCGCCGACTTCTACTTCACCGTCGACACCATCGTGTCCCGCCTCGGCGCCAAGCCGCTGGTGATGCAGCTCCCGATCGGCGCCGAGTCCGACTTCGTCGGCGTCGTCGACCTGGTCGAGATGCGCGCGCTGGTCTGGCCGGGCGACGCCAAGGGCGACGTGACCATGGGCGCCAAGTACGAGGTGCAGGAGATCCCCGCCGACCTTCAGGAGAAGGCCGAGGAGTACCGCAACCGCCTGCTCGAGACCGTCGCCGAGACCGACGACGCGCTGCTCGAGAAGTTCTTCGGCGGCGAGGAGATCACCATCCCGGAGATCAAGGCCGCGATCCGCAAGCTCACCGTGAACAACGAGATCTACCCGGTCCTCTGCGGCTCGGCGTTCAAGAACCGCGGTGTCCAGCCGATGCTCGACGCCGTGATCGACTACCTCCCGTCGCCGCTCGACGTGCCCGCCATCGAGGCGCACAACCCGCGCGACGAGGAGCAGGTCATCCTGCGCCACGCCGACGCCACCGAGCCCTTCTCGGCCCTCGCGTTCAAGGTCGCCGTCCACCCGTTCTTCGGCCGTCTGACCTACGTGCGCGTGTACTCGGGTCGTGTCGACTCGGGCGCCGCGGTCGTGAACTCGACCAAGGGCAAGAAGGAGCGCATCGGCAAGATCTTCCAGATGCACGCCAACAAGGAGAACCCGGTCGACTACGTCACCGCAGGCAACATCTATGCGGTGATCGGCCTCAAGGACACCACCACGGGCGACACCCTGAGCGACCCGGACCACCAGGTCGTGCTCGAGTCGATGACCTTCCCGGAGCCCGTGATCGAGGTCGCCATCGAGCCGAAGACCAAGGCCGACCAGGAGAAGCTCGGCACGGCCATCCAGAAGCTCGCCGAGGAAGACCCGACGTTCCGCACCGAGCAGAACCAGGAGACCGGTCAGACGGTCATCAAGGGCATGGGCGAGCTGCACCTCGACATCCTCGTGGACCGCATGAAGCGCGAGTTCAACGTCGAGGCGAACGTCGGCAAGCCCCAGGTGGCCTACCGCGAGACCCTTCGCCGCACGGTGGAGAAGTACGACTACACCCACAAGAAGCAGACCGGTGGTTCCGGTCAGTTCGCTAAGGTGCAGATCACCCTGGAGCCGCTCGAGGTGACCCCGGAGACCTCGTACGAGTTCGTGAACGCCGTCACCGGCGGTCGCGTCCCGCGCGAGTACATCCCCTCGGTCGACGCGGGCATCCAGGACGCGATGCAGGTCGGCGTGCTCGCCGGCTTCCCGACGGTGGGTGTCAAGGCGATACTCGTCGACGGTGCGTCGCACGACGTCGACTCCTCGGAGATGGCGTTCAAGATCGCCGGCTCGATGGCCTACAAGGAGGCTGCTCGCAAGGCGAACCCGGTGCTCCTCGAGCCGCTCATGGCGGTCGAGGTGCGTACGCCGGAGGAGTACATGGGCGACGTCATCGGCGACCTCAACTCCCGCCGTGGACAGATCCAGTCCATGGAGGACGCGAGCGGCGTCAAGGTCGTGCGCGCCAACGTCCCGCTGTCCGAGATGTTCGGCTACATCGGCGACCTGCGGTCCAAGACCTCGGGCCGCGCGGTGTACTCGATGCAGTTCGACAGCTACGCGGAGGTCCCGAAGGCTGTCGCCGACGAGATCGTCCAGAAGAGCAAGGGCGAGTGACCTCGGTCGCTGCTCCCAGGCAACATCCCGTAACATAAGAAACCAATCCCGTAGACCCTCCGGTCGAAATCCGTCGACCGGGGTGTCTGCACGAGAGTCCTGAGGAGGACCACAGTGGCTAAGGCCAAGTTCGAGCGGACTAAGCCGCACGTGAACATCGGAACCATCGGTCACGTCGACCACGGCAAGACGACGCTCACCGCGGCGATCTCCAAGGTGCTTGCTGACAAGTACCCGTCGGCGACCAACGTGCAGCGCGACTTCGCGTCGATCGACTCGGCGCCGGAAGAGCGTCAGCGTGGTATCACGATCAACATCTCGCACGTCGAGTACGAGACCCCGAAGCGCCACTACGCGCACGTCGACGCCCCGGGTCACGCCGACTACATCAAGAACATGATCACCGGTGCCGCTCAGATGGACGGCGCGATCCTCGTGGTCGCCGCCACCGACGGTCCGATGGCTCAGACCCGCGAGCACGTGCTGCTGGCCAAGCAGGTCGGCGTTCCGTACCTGCTCGTCGCGCTGAACAAGTCCGACATGGTCGACGACGAGGAGATCCTGGAGCTCGTCGAGCTCGAGGTCCGCGAGCTGCTCTCCAGCCAGGACTTCGACGGCGACAACGCCCCGGTCGTGCGCGTCTCGGGCCTCAAGGCTCTCGAGGGCGACGAGAAGTGGGTCCAGTCGGTCCTCGACCTCATGGACGCCGTCGACGAGTCCATCCCGGACCCGGTGCGCGACAAGGACAAGCCGTTCCTGATGCCGATCGAGGACGTCTTCACGATCACCGGTCGTGGCACCGTCGTCACCGGTCGCGCCGAGCGTGGCACCCTCGCCATCAACTCCGAGGTCGAGATCGTCGGCATCCGCCCGACGCAGAAGACCACGGTCACGGGTATCGAGATGTTCCACAAGCAGCTCGACGAGGCCTGGGCCGGCGAGAACTGTGGTCTGCTCCTCCGCGGCACCAAGCGCGAGGACGTGGAGCGCGGCCAGGTCGTCGTGAAGCCGGGTTCCGTCACGCCGCACACCAACTTCGAGGGCACCGCCTACATCCTCTCGAAGGAGGAGGGTGGCCGTCACAACCCCTTCTACACGAACTACCGCCCGCAGTTCTACTTCCGTACCACCGACGTCACCGGCGTCATCTCGCTGCCCGAGGGCACCGAGATGGTCATGCCCGGCGACACCACCGACATGTCGGTCGAGCTCATCCAGCCGATCGCCATGGAGGAGGGCCTCGGCTTCGCCATCCGTGAGGGTGGCCGCACCGTGGGCGCCGGTACGGTGACCAAGATCAACAAGTAAGTCCCCGCGACTTCCTTGTGAGAGGGTCGGGCCTTCGGGCCCGGCCCTCTTCGGCGTTTCCGGGGTTCGTGTTTCCGTGTACCGCTGTTCCGGGGCCTGTATTTCCGGATGGTTCGTCACCAGGGGTTTACCTCTCGCCGGGTCGGGCGCAGAATTGACGCACCGTTTCAACCGAACGGGTCCGTCGACGAAGGGAGACTGCCTATGGTGAGCATGGACCTCGCAAACCAGACCAAGCCGCTGACCGGAGCACGGACGAAGAGTTCGGACACCGCCTAGGCGGTCTTGGAACCACGAGAGCGGCGGCGCGAGGCGCCGTTCGGAGCGGGACCGGCGAACGCCGGTCCCGCTTTCCGCGTTCACGGCCCCAGCCCGAGCTCGCGGACCCGCGACCGTGGGTCGAGCGGCATGCCCTCGCGCAGCAGGAACTCCCGCATCAGATCGAAGCGCCGCCCGGTGGCCCAGCGCCAGCGGATGACCCGCAGCCCGGTCTGCTCGATCCGTCGGTCTCGCTCCGCCCGCGCCGCCAGCTCCTGCCGAACCTCGGGGAACCGCCGGAACACCAGATGCTGCAGCTTCTCTGCCCCGTCCGCCTCGCCGGCGATCCCGAGTCCGGGCCAGCAGAAGTCGAGCCGCCCTAACACGCCGAACAGATCGCGCGCCTGGACCTGAAGATCCGGCGGCGGAGCCCCCGCGAGCGCCATCGTCGACCGACTCACCGATTCGAGCGGTGACTCTGCACGCCCGTCCGCGAACCGCGCGACCGCGAGCGCCCGCCGCCGCTCCGCCGGGTCGATCAGCAGTTCGGCTGCGCCGACGAGCTCCGCTCGGGACGTGAGCGGCACCCGCTCGCCGAACTCTCCGGCGTTCAGGGCATGGTCGGCGAGCACGACCCCTTCCAGGAACGACGTCCGCCCGGCCAGCGCCGCCACTGTCTCGGCGACCGGCGTCACCTGCAGCCCGTGCTTGGGCACCGTCGTCGCCCCCTCGCTCCGCCGATGTGAGACGACGCCGTGCGCGGCGCTCTGCGATGACCCCGCGGCGACGACGTGGGTGCTCGCCGGGGGAGCGTTGAGCAGGGGAAGCCCGTGGACGAGCGCCGCAGACCAGAACGCGAACACCGGCGGTCGAGCCCGCGTCGCGGAGAAGAGCTGCAGTCGTTCGAGCTGCTCCCTCCGCGACCGCGCCCGGCCGACCTGCTGGAGCGTGGGGTGCCGCCCCGGCTCGACGGTGCGGAGGCGCCGGCGGTGGAGTCGCGCGGGGCTGGAGGAGTCGTGCAGTGCTGTCATGTCGACCAGCCTGCCGAGGGGCGCCCGATCGCAGGTGGGGGCGGCGGAAATCTGGGGAGAACTCGCCCAGAACACGCGCCTGTGGAGGGATTTCCACAGCGTCCCGCTCACCCGCGACACGCCCGGGTTGCAGCATCGCCGTGAATCTGGCAAACTTGTCTGGTTCAACATTTCGGAACGAGCGCGCTTACGTGCGCTTCGGACGGATCACTGCCAGGCAGTGCATAACCCGCCACAGGTGCCTTCGGGCCCGTGGTCGGAGGTTAGGCCGCAGGCAGCAGGACATGCTCACAATCGACATCCTCGAAACGCAGGGAACTCCTGTGCCTCGAGGCGTGCGGTGAGTTGACAGAAGAATAGTGGCGTTTCCCACGCGTACGTCGCACTGCGTCCAATGCGAGAACGGTTCGAGAGATCCGTCTCGTACGACGCCATAACAAGAGAGAGAGTCAGACATGGCGGGACAGAAGATCCGCATTCGGCTTAAGTCGTATGACCACGAGGTCATCGACACCTCGGCGCGCAAGATCGTCGACACGGTGACCCGTGCAGGCGCGACCGTCGTCGGCCCGGTGCCGCTTCCCACCGAGAAGAACGTGGTGTGCGTCATCCGTTCGCCCCACAAGTACAAGGACAGCCGTGAGCACTTCGAGATGCGCACGCACAAGCGGCTGATCGACATCATCGACCCGACGCCGAAGGCCGTCGACTCGCTCATGCGTCTCGACCTGCCCGCCGACGTCAACATCGAGATCAAGCTCTGAGGGGAGTGCCGCTATGTCCAACATCGACACCAAGACCTCCAAGGGACTTCTCGGCAAGAAGCTCGGCATGACCCAGGTCTGGGACGAGAACAACAAGCTCATCCCCGTGACCGTCATCGAGATCACGCCGAACGTCGTGACCCAGGTCCGCACCCCCGAGGTCGACGGCTACAACGCCGTCCAGATCGCCTACGGCCAGATCGACCCGCGCAAGGTCAACAAGCCCGCCGGCGGCCACTTCGACAAGGCCGGCGTCACGCCGCGCCGTCACCTGACCGAGGTCCGCACCGCTGACGCCGCCGAGTACTCGGCCGGCCAGGAGCTCACCGTGGACGCCACCTTCGAGGCCGGCCAGCTGGTCGACGTCGTCGGCACCTCCAAGGGCAAGGGCTTCGCCGGTGTCATGAAGCGCCACAACTTCAAGGGCGTCTCCGCCTCTCACGGTGCGCACCGCAACCACCGCAAGCCGGGCTCCATCGGCGCCTCCTCGACCCCGAGCCGTGTCTTCAAGGGCATGCGCATGGCCGGTCGCATGGGTGGCGAGCGCGTGACCGTCCTGAACCTCAAGGTCCAGGCCGTCGACGCCGAGAAGGGCCTGCTGCTCGTCAAGGGCGCCGTTCCCGGCGCTCGTGGCCGCATCGTTTTCGTCCGCAACGCAGTGAAGGGGGCCTGAGTAAATGGCTACCTCGATTGACGTCGTCGACCTCAAGGGCAAGAAGGCCGGCTCCATCGAGCTTCCGGACTCCCTGTTCGACGTTCAGACCAACATCCCGCTGATCCACCAGGTCGTGACCGCCCAGCTCGCCGCAGCGCGCCAGGGCACCCACAAGACCAAGGGTCGTGGCGAGGTCTCCGGCGCCGGCCGCAAGCCGTTCAAGCAGAAGGGCACCGGCCGCGCTCGTCAGGGCTCGATCCGCGCCCCTCAGATGACCGGTGGTGGCGTCGTCCACGGACCGAACCCGCGCGACTACTCGCAGCGCACCCCGAAGAAGATGATCGCCGCTGCTCTGCTCGGCGCCCTCTCGGACCGCGCCCGCGGCAGCCGCATCCACGCCGTGCAGGCGTTCACGGTCGGCGAGGTCCCCTCGACCAAGGCCGTCGTGGAGCTGCTCAGCGGCGTCGCCACCTCGCGCCACGTCCTCGTGGTGCTGGAGCGCGACGACGAGCTCGCTTTCAAGAGCGTGCGCAACGTCCCGTCCGTGCACGTGCTGACCTACGACCAGCTGAACGCCTACGACGTCCTGGTGAGCGACGACATCGTCTTCTCGCAGGCGGCGCTCGAGGGCTTCATCGCGGCCAAGAGCAAGAAGGAAGAGGTGAACGCGTAATGACCGCCGTCAACAAGGACCCGCGCGACATCATCATCGCCCCGGTCGTCTCTGAGAAGAGCTACGGCCTGATCGACGAGGGCAAGTACACCTTCCTCGTCGACACGCGTTCGAACAAGACCGAGATCAAGCTCGCCATCGAGTCGATCTTCAAGGTCGAGGTCGCGTCGGTGAACACCCTGAACCGTCAGGGCAAGACCCGCCGCACCAAGTTCGGCACCGGCAAGCGCAAGGACACCAAGCGTGCCATCGTCACGCTGAAGTCCGGATCCATCGACATCTTCACGGCCGTCGGCTGAGACTAGAGGAAGACAGACATGGCTATTCGTAACTACAAGCCCACGACCCCCGGTCGTCGCGGCTCCTCGGTCGCCGATTTCGCCGAGATCACCCGCTCGACGCCGGAGAAGTCCCTTCTCCGTCCGCTGTCGAAGACCGGTGGCCGCAACAACCAGGGCCGCATCACGACCCGTCACATCGGTGGTGGCCACAAGCGCCAGTACCGTGTGATCGACTTCCGTCGCAACGACAAGGACGGCGTCAACGCCAAGGTCGCGCACATCGAGTACGACCCCAACCGCACCGCGCGCATCGCGCTGCTCCACTTCGTGGACGGCACCAAGCGCTACATCCTGGCTCCGGCCGGGCTGAAGCAGGGCGACGTGGTCGAGTCGGGCGCCGGCTCGGACATCAAGCCGGGCAACAACCTGCCGCTGCGCAACATCCCGACCGGTACCGTCGTGCACGCGATCGAGCTGAAGCCGGGCGGTGGCGCCAAGATGGCCCGCTCCGCCGGTGCCTCGGTGCGTCTCGTCGCGAAGGACGGCCCCTACGCCCAGCTGCGCCTCCCCTCGGGCGAGGTCCGCAACGTGGACGCGCGCTGCCGCGCCACGATCGGCGAGGTCGGCAACGCCGAGCAGTCGAACATCAACTGGGGCAAGGCCGGCCGCATGCGCTGGAAGGGCGTCCGCCCGACCGTCCGCGGTGTCGCGATGAACCCGATCGACCACCCGCACGGTGGTGGTGAGGGCAAGACCTCCGGTGGTCGCCACCCGGTCAGCCCGTGGGGTCAGAAGGAAGGCCGTACGCGCCACCCCAACAAGGAAAGCGACAAGCTCATCGTCCGCCGCCGTAACGCCGGCAAGAAGCGTAAGTAGGAGTTCGAGAAGATGCCACGCAGTCTCAAGAAGGGCCCCTTCGTCGACGAGCACCTGTTTCGCAAGGTGGTCGCCGCGAACGAGGCCAACAGCAAGAACGTGATCAAGACCTGGTCGCGCCGCTCGATGATCGTCCCGGCCATGCTGGGTCACACGATCGCGGTGCACGACGGTCGCAAGCACATCCCGGTGTTCGTCACCGAGACCATGGTCGGTCACAAGCTCGGCGAG
Source organism: Streptomyces sp. L7 (assembly GCF_050990935.1). Classification (GTDB taxonomy): domain Bacteria; phylum Actinomycetota; class Actinomycetes; order Actinomycetales; family Microbacteriaceae; genus Leifsonia. The sequence goes on from NZ_CP194644.1 coordinate 4,007,511, forward strand.
TTCGCGCCGACCCGCACCTTCCGTGGTCACGTGAAGGACGACAAGAAGGGTCGCCGCCGCTAACGCGGTGGCGTAAGGAGGAGAGAAATGGTGGAGTCGATCGCACGCGTGCGTCACATCCGCGTCACCCCCATGAAGGCCCGCCGCGTCGTCAACCTGATCCGCGGCAAGCAGGCCCAGGAGGCCCTGGCCATCCTGAAGTTCGCCCCGCAGAGCGCGAGCGAGCCGGTCTACAAGCTCGTCGCCTCGGCGATCGCCAACGCGCGTGTCAAGGCCGACCAGAGCAACACCTACCTGGACGAGCAGGACCTGTACGTGAGCCGCGCCTTCGTGGACGAGGGCACGACCCTCAAGCGGTTCCAGCCGCGTGCGCAGGGCCGCGCCTTCCGCATCAACAAGCGCACCAGCCACATCACGATCGTCCTCGCGACGCCGGATGAGGTTCAGGACGCCAAGCCAGTCAGGAAGGCCAGCACCGTGAAGAAGGTGACCAACTAATGGGTCAGAAAGTAAACCCCTACGGCTTCCGTCTGGGAATCACCACCGACCACGTGTCGCGCTGGTTCTCCGACAGCACGAAGAAGGGTCAGCGTTACAGCGACTACCTCGCTGAGGACGTCAAGATCCGCACCCTGCTGAAGACGTCGCTCGACCGCGCGGGCGTGTCCCGCATCGAGATCGAGCGCACCCGCGACCGCGTCCGCGTCGACATCCACACCGCCCGTCCGGGCATCGTGATCGGTCGTCGTGGCGCCGAGGCGGAGCGCATCCGCTCCGACCTCGAGAAGCTCTCGGGCAAGCAGATCCAGCTCAACATCCTCGAGGTCAAGAACCCCGAGGCCGACGCTCAGCTCGTCGCGCAGGGCATCGCCGAGCAGCTCGCTGCACGTGTGGCGTTCCGCCGCGCGATGCGCAAGGGCCTGCAGGGCGCGCAGCGCGCCGGCGCCAAGGGTGTCCGCATCCAGGTGTCGGGCCGCCTCGGCGGCGCCGAGATGAGCCGCTCGGAGTTCTACCGCGAGGGCCGTGTGCCTCTGCACACGCTTCGCGCCAACATCGACTACGGCTTCTACGAGGCCAAGACCACCTTCGGTCGCATCGGTGTCAAGGTGTGGATCTACAAGGGCGACATCACGAACAAGGAGCTTGCTCGCGAGCAGGCCAACCAGAAGCCGTCGCGCGAGCGCAACGACCGTGACCGTCCGCGTCGCGGCGGTGGCCGGGGCAACGCTCCCGCCGCCGAGAGCGCGCCGGCCGCAGCAGGAGTTGAGGCATAACCATGTTGATCCCACGCAGAGTCAAGCACCGCAAGCAGCACCACCCCGGCCGTAGCGGCCAGGCGACCGGTGGCACGAAGGTCTCCTTCGGCGAGTTCGGCATCCAGGCCCTGACGCCCGCTTACGTGACCAACCGTCAGATCGAGTCCGCTCGTATCGCCATGACGCGTCACATCAAGCGTGGCGGCAAGGTGTGGATCAACATCTACCCGGACCGTCCGCTCACGAAGAAGCCGGCCGAGACCCGAATGGGTTCCGGTAAGGGTTCGCCCGAGTGGTGGGTCGCGAACGTCAAGCCGGGTCGGGTCCTCTTCGAGGTCTCCGGCGTCTCCGAGGAACTCGCTCGTGAGGCCATGACCCGTGCAATCCACAAGCTGCCCCTCAAGGCACGCATCATCAAGCGCGAGGAGGGCGACGCGTAATGGCGATCGGCACCAAGGAGCTCGCTCCCAGCGAGCTCGACACCTTTGAAGACGAGCGTCTGGTCGACGAGCTGAAGAAGGCCAAGGAAGAGTTGTTCAACCTGCGCTTCCAGTCGGCCACCGGTCAGCTCGAGAGCCACGGCCGCCTGCGTGCGGTCAAGCGCGACATCGCTCGTATCTACACCGTGATCCGCGAGCGCGAGCTCGGGATCCGGGCGACCCCGGCTCCGGCCGAGGTCGCGCCTGCGAAAGCAGAGAAGAAGAGCAAGGCGAAGAAGGAGGCCCCCGTGGCCGACGTCGCCGAGACCGAGACTGAGGAGGCCAAGTAATGGCTGAGACCACCAAGGCTGCGGCCGCGGCGGCGGCCGACGAGGCCATCGTCCGTGGTTACCGCAAGGCCCGTCGCGGGTACGTCGTCAGCGACAAGATGGACAAGACCATCGTCGTCGAGGTCGAAGACCGCGTGAAGCACCCCCTGTACGGCAAGGTCCTCCGCCGCACCTCCAAGGTGAAGGCGCACGACGAGAACAACGCCGCCGGCATCGGCGACCTCGTTCTCATCAACGAGACCCGTCCGCTGAGCGCCTCCAAGCGGTGGCGCCTGGTTGAGATTCTGGAGAAGGCCAAGTGATTCAGCAGGAATCCCGACTCAAGGTCGCCGACAACACCGGCGCCAAGGAGCTTCTCACCATCCGCGTCCTCGGCGGCTCCAGCCGTCGCTACGCCGGCCTCGGTGACGTCATCGTCGCCACGGTCAAGGATGCGATCCCCGGCGGCAACGTCAAGAAGGGCGATGTCGTCAAGGCGGTCGTCGTGCGCGTGCGGAAGAACACCCGCCGCCCGGACGGCTCCTACATCAAGTTCGACGAGAACGCCGCCGTGATCCTGAAGAACGACGGTGACCCCCGTGGCACCCGCATCTTCGGCCCGGTCGGCCGTGAGCTTCGCGACAAGAAGTTCATGAAGATCATCTCGCTGGCCCCGGAGGTGCTGTAACCATGGCGAACATCAAGAAGGGCGACCTGGTCCAGGTCATCTCGGGCCGCTCGGAGGCCCGCGGTGGCGACCGTGGCAAGCAGGGTCGCGTCATCGAGGTCCTCGTGGAGAAGAACCGCGTGATCGTCGAGGGCGTCAACTTCGTGACCAAGCACGTGCGCGTCGGACAGACGCAGCGTGGCACGAAGACCGGCGGCATCGAGACCCACGAGGCGTCGATCCACGTGTCCAACGTGGCCCTCGTCGACCCCGAGACCAAGAAGCCGACCCGCGTCGGCTTCCGCACCGAGACCGTTACGAAGGACGGCGTCACCAAGACGGTCCGCGTTCGTTACGCCAAGAAGTCTGGTAAGGACCTGTAATGACGGACACTGCAACGAGTGCTGGCAAAATCCAGCCTCGCCTGAAGCAGAAGTACAAGACCGAGATCTCCGCCCAGCTCAAGGGCGACTTCGGCTTCACGAACGTGCACCAGGTGCCCGGCCTCGTGAAGATCGTCGTCAACATGGGCGTCGGCGAGGCTGCTCGTGACGGCAAGGTGATCGACGGTGCGATCAACGACCTCACCCTGATCACCGGCCAGAAGCCGCAGGTCACCAAGGCCCGCAAGTCCATCGCGCAGTTCAAGCTGCGCGAGGGCCAGCCGATCGGCGCGCACGTCACGCTGCGCGGCGACCGCATGTGGGAGTTCCTCGACCGCCTGCTCTCGCTCGCGCTGCCCCGTATCCGGGACTTCCGCGGCCTGAGCGACAAGCAGTTCGACGGCAACGGCAACTACACCTTCGGTCTCACGGAGCAGTCGATGTTCCACGAGATCAACCAGGACCGGATCGACCGCGTCCGCGGTATGGACATCACGGTCGTGACCACCGCCAAGAACGACGACGAGGGTCGCGCGCTGCTCAAGCAGCTCGGGTTCCCGTTCCGTTCGAACGAGACGAGCAACTGACTCTAGTAGTCTTGTCTCTTTGTGGGCCGGCCACCCGGCCGGCCCACTTCCACCACAGGTCGTCAGTCGTGTAACGGCTGCACGAAACCTGGTGAACAAAGGAAAACCGCAATGACGATGACAGATCCGGTCGCAGACATGCTGACCAGACTGCGCAACGCGAACTCGGCGCACCACGACACCGTGTCGATGCCGCACTCCAAGCTCAAGGCCCACATCGCCGAGATCCTCACCTCCGAGGGCTACATCTCCGGCTGGGAGGTCTCGGACGCCCGTGTCGGCCAGACCCTGACGCTCAACCTCAAGTTCGGTCCGAACCGTGAGCGCTCCATCGCGGGCATCAAGCGAGTCTCCAAGCCCGGCCTCCGCGTCTACGCGAAGTCCACGGAGCTCCCCAAGGTCCTCGGCGGCCTCGGTGTCGCCATCCTGTCCACCTCCTCGGGGCTCCTCACGGACCGCCAGGCTGAGAAGAAGGGCGTGGGTGGGGAAGTCCTCGCCTACGTGTGGTGATCCCGCCATGTCGCGTATTGGAAGACTGCCCATCGACATCCCCGCTGGGGTCGATGTGAAGATCGACGGCCAGACCGTCACTGTCAAGGGCCCGAAGGGCGAGCTCACGCTCACCGTCGCGAGCCCGATCGAGGCGAAGCTGGAGGAGGGCCAGGTCCTGGTCACCCGTCCGGACGACGAGCGCGCATCGCGTTCGCTCCACGGCCTCACCCGCACGCTCATCAACAACAACATCATCGGCGTCACCCAGGGCTACTCGAAGGGCCTGGAGATCGTCGGCACCGGTTACCGCGTCGCGCAGAAGGGTGCGGGCGTCGAGTTCGCACTCGGCTTCTCGCACCCGGTCAACGTCGAGCCGCCGGCCGGCATCACGTTCACGGTCGAGGGCAACAACAAGGTCACCGTGAGCGGGATCGACAAGCAGGCTGTGGGCGAGGTCGCCGCGAACATCCGCAAGATCCGCAAGCCCGAGCCGTACAAGGGCAAGGGTGTGCGTTACGCCGGCGAGGTCGTTCGTCGCAAGGCCGGAAAGGCTGGTAAGTAATCATGGCTCTGGGTACCAGAGGAAAGAGCAAGGCGGCCGCTCGCGACCGTCGCCACACCCGCCTTCGCAAGAAGATCGTGGGCACCGAGGTCCGTCCTCGCCTGGTCGTCACCCGTTCGGCCCGTCACGTCTTCGTGCAGGTCGTCGACGACGCCAAGGGCCACACGCTGGCCTCCGCGTCGACCATGGAGTCCGACTTGCGCGGCTTCGAGGGTGACAAGACCGCCAAGGCCCGCAAGGTCGGTGAACTGGTCGCTGAGCGCGCCAAGACCGCCGGTGTCGAGGCCGTGGTGTTCGACCGCGGTGGCAGCAAGTACGCCGGTCGCGTTGCGGCCGTCGCCGAAGGCGCTCGTGAAGGTGGGCTGGACCTGTGAGCGACGAGAACAACAAGGAGCAGACCGTGGCCGCTGAGGTAACGGAGACCGCGCAGCCGGTCGAGACCGCTGCGTCGACCGACAACAACCGCGAGCGCGAGCCGCGCCGCGGTGGCCGGGAGCGCAACCCCAACCGCGATCGCGGCAGCCGTGACGCCGACAAGAGCCAGTTCCTGGAGCGCGTCGTGACCATCAACCGCGTCTCCAAGGTCGTGAAGGGCGGTCGTCGCTTCAGCTTCACCGCTCTCGTGGTCGTCGGCGACGGCAACGGCCTGGTGGGCGTCGGCTACGGCAAGGCCCGCGAGGTGCCGCTGGCGATCTCGAAGGGCGTCGAGGAGGCGAAGAAGAACTTCTTCCGCGTCCCGCGCGTCGGGAACACCATCCCGCACCCGGTGCAGGGTGAGGCCGCCGCCGGCGTCGTCCTCCTGCGTCCGGCCGCCGCCGGTACCGGTGTCATCGCCGGTGGCCCGGTGCGCGCCGTCCTGGAGTGCGCCGGCATCCACGACGTGCTGAGCAAGTCGCTCGGCTCGTCCAACACGATCAACATCGTGCACGCGACCGTCGAGGCGCTGCAGCAGCTCGAGGAGCCCCGTGCCGTCGCAGCTCGCCGTGGTCTCGACTACGACCAGGTCGCGCCCGCGCGCCTGCTGCGTGCCGAGGCCGAGGCTGCTGAGGCAGCCGCTGCCGCCAAGAAGGCAGAGAAGGTAGGTGCCTGATGGCCGCGCGCCTGAAGATCACGCAGATCAAGTCGAAAGTGAGCGAGAAGCAGTACCAGCGCGACACACTGCGCAGTCTGGGACTGAAGCGCATCGGTGACGTCACCGTCCGCGAGGACACCCCGCAGAACCGCGGGTACGTCAACACCGTCGCTCACCTGGTGAAGGTTGAGGAGATCGACTAATGGCTGACGACAAGCCGACCACTGAGGCCGCTGCCGAGAAGCCGGCCACCAAGAAGGCTGCCGCGAAGCCGGCCGCCGAGAAGGCCGCCGCGAAGCCGGCCGCCGAGAAGAAGGCAAGCACCGAGAAGAAGGCTCCGGCCAAGAAGGCTCCGGCGAAGGCCGCTGCCGACAAGGCCGCCGCCTCCACCAAGGACGAGACCGTCTCCGCTCCGGCGAAGAAGGCCCCGGCCAAGAAGGACGTCGCGGAGCCCCGCGAGCAGGTCCTCAAGGTGCACCACCTCCGTCCCGCCGCGGGCGCCAAGAAGGACAAGACCCGCGTCGGACGCGGTGAGGGTTCCAAGGGCAAGACCGCGGGCCGTGGCACGAAGGGCACCAAGGCCCGCTACCAGGTCCGCCCGGGCTTCCAGGGCGGTCAGCTCCCGTTCCACATGCGTTCGCCGAAGCTGCGCGGGTTCAAGAACCCGTTCCGCGTCGAGTACCAGGTGGTCAACCTCGAGAAGCTGGCCGAGCTGTACCCGGCCGGCGGCGATGTCACCATCGCCGACCTCGTCTCCAAGGGCGCCGTCCGCAAGAACGAGAAGGTCAAGGTTCTCGGTAACGGGGACATTGCGGTTAAGCTGAACGTTGCGGTCGACAAGGTCTCCGGCTCCGCCGAGCAGAAGATCGTCGCCGCTGGTGGCTCCGTCAAGTAGCCGCCCGTAAAGCAGCGCAGTCGGGTGGCCGGGAAACCCCGGTCACCCGACTGACTCTTACAGGAAAGCAGGACGCACTTTTGTTTAGCGCCGTCGCGCGGATCTTCCGCACCCCGGACCTCCGCCGGAAGATCTTCTTCACGCTGGGGATCATCGCCCTGTTCCGGCTGGGCTCCTTCATCCCTGCGCCGTTCGTCGACTTCGCCAACGTGCAGACCTGTCTGAACGCCAACCAGGACACGTCGGGGCTCTACTCGCTCGTCAACCTGTTCTCGGGTGGCGCGCTCCTCAAACTCTCGATCTTCGCGCTCGGCATCATGCCGTACATCACCGCGTCGATCATCGTGCAGCTCCTCCGCGTGGTCATCCCGCGATTCGAGACCCTCTACAAGGAGGGCCAGGCCGGTCAGGCGAAGCTCACGCAGTACACGCGCTATCTCACGATCGCGCTGGGCGTCCTCCAGTCGACGACGCTCATCACCGTGGCCCGTTCGGGCGCGCTGTTCGGCACCACGGCCGTCTCGCAGTGCACGCAGCTCATCACGGACGACTCCTGGTACGCCATCATGCTCATGGTCATCACCATGACCGCCGGCACCGGCCTCATCATGTGGATGGGCGAGCTCGTCACCGAGCGCGGCATCGGCAACGGCATGTCCCTCCTGATCTTCACCTCGATCGCCGCGCAGTTCCCGAGCTCCCTGTGGGCGATCGGCCAGTCGCAGAGCATCGAGGTGATGCTGGTGGTGATCGCGATCGGTCTGCTGATCGTCGCCGCGGTCGTGTTCGTCGAGCAGTCGCAACGCCGCATCCCTGTGCAGTACGCCAAGCGCATGGTCGGTCGCCGCACCTACGGCGGCAACAACACGTACATCCCGATCAAGGTGAACATGGCGGGCGTCGTGCCGGTCATCTTCGCGTCGTCGCTGCTGTACCTGCCGGCCCTGATCGCCCAGTTCAACCAGCCCGCGGCGGGCAAGGCCCCGGCTCCCTGGGTCACGTGGATCACGAACTACCTGACCAAGGGCGACCACCCGCTCTACATGCTGCTCTACTTCCTCCTGATCGTCGGCTTCACGTACTTCTACGTCGCGATCACGTTCAACCCGGAGGAGGTCGCCGACAACATGAAGAAGTACGGCGGCTTCATCCCCGGTATCCGCGCGGGGCGCCCCACCGCCGAGTACCTCGACTACGTCCTGACGCGCGTGACGCTGCCCGGCTCGATCTACCTCGGCATCATCGCCCTGATCCCGCTGATAGCGTTCGCATTGCTCGGCGCCAGCCAGAACTTCATGTTCGGCGGCACGTCCATCCTCATCATCGTCGGTGTGGGACTCGAGACGGTCAAGCAGATCGACTCCCAGCTCCAGCAGCGGCACTACGAAGGGCTTCTGCGTTGACCCGTATGCTGATCGTCGGACCTCCCGGGGCGGGCAAGGGTACTCAGGCCTCCCGCATCACCTCTGCGTACGGGATCCCCGATATCTCCACGGGCGACATCTTCCGGGCCAACATCAAGAACGAGACCCCGCTCGGCCAGCAGGTCAAGGCGATCGTCGACGCGGGCGACTACGTTCCGGACAGCCTCACCAATGAGCTCGTCACCGACCGCCTGGCGGAGGACGACGCGAAGGATGGCTTCCTCCTCGACGGCTATCCGCGCACGCTCGAGCAGGTGAAGTACCTCGACGACCTGCTGACCTCCAAAGGGCAGGAACTCGCCGCGGTGATCCAGCTCGTCGCCGACCAGGACGAGATCGTCGCGCGCCTCACCAAGCGCGCGCAGGAGCAGGGTCGCGCCGATGACTCCGAGGAGGCCATCCGGCACCGCCAGGAGGTGTACGTCCGCGAGACGTCGCCACTGATCGATGTGTACCGCGATCGCGGTCTGCTCGTCGAGGTGGACGGCCTGGGCGATATGGACGACGTCGCGGCGCGCATCCGTGCGGCGCTGGCCGAGCGCGGCATCCACCCGCTGGAGGGCGCCGGCGAGCCGGTCGCCTGAACCTCTTGATGGCTTTCCGACGGTCGTTCTACAAATCGCCCGCCCAGCTCCGACTGATGGTCGCGCCGGGACGGGCGACGGCGGCGTCCCTCGACGCCGTCGCAGCGGCGGTCGCCGCGGGGGTCTCGACGCTCGAGCTCGACAGGATCGCGGAGGCCGCGATCGAGGCGACCGGCGGGAAGTCCAACTTCAAGCTGGAGGCCGGCTATCACCACACGATCTGCGCGTCGGTCAACGACGAGGTCGTGCACGGCATCCCCGGCTCGCGCCTCCTGCAGCCCGGCGACATCCTGTCGGTCGACAGCGGCGCCATCCAGGAGGGCTGGAACGGCGACGCGGCCCGTACGTTCGTGCTGCCCGACCCGGCGCACCCGGAGCGCGTCGCCGAGCGGCAGAAGCTCTCCGAGGTCACTGAGCAGTCGCTCTGGCACGGCATCGCCCGGCTCGCCACGGCACGTCACCTCAACGAGGTGGGCGAGGCGATCGAGGACCACATCATGTCGCAGGGCGAGTACGGCATCCTCACCGACTACATCGGCCACGGCATCGGCCGCCGCATGCACGAGGAGCCGCCGGTGTTCAACTACCGGGTCCGCTCCAAGGGCCCGGAGGTCCGTCCCGGCCTCGTGGTCGCGATCGAGCCGATGGTGGTGCTGGGCGACCAGGACACCTACGTGAAGGACGACGGCTGGACCGTCGCCACCGAGGACGGGTCGGCCGCGGCGCACTGGGAGCACAGTGTGGCGGTGCACGCCGATGGCATCTGGGTGCTGACGGCGGTCGACGGCGGGGCCGCGGGGCTCGCACCGTTCGGGATCACGCCGACGCCCATCCCGTAGATAGATGCCGGATTCCGTTGCCTGTTCGCTCAGAGCGGGCGCAGATGATAGACCAGAATTGGCGAAATGCGCCGGTATCCCATAAGATTGATCCTTGGTGTCTTAGGCGTGCTTTCTGCATGTCTGGCACCAGTCAACGCACGACCAGCAATCCACTACTAGTAGCGACAGTGAGGCTATGGCCAAAAAAGACGGTGTCATCGAGATCGAAGGATCTGTGATCGAAGCGCTCCCCAACGCGATGTTCCGCGTGGAGCTCACGAACGGTCACAAGGTTCTTGCCCACATCTCCGGCAAGATGCGCCAGCACTACATCCGCATCCTCCCCGAGGACCGCGTGATCGTCGAGCTGAGCCCCTACGATCTGACCCGCGGCCGGATCGTCTATCGCTACAAGTAACGGGCTGCTGTAAGTAACGGCCACGCCACCGGGTAGCCCCTGGCGAGGTACGAGGACAGCGAACAAAGGTAATAAAACAATGAAGGTCAAGCCTTCCGTCAAGAAGATCTGCGACAAGTGCAAGGTCATCCGTCGCAACGGACGGGTCATGGTCATCTGCGAGAACCCGCGCCACAAGCAGCGCCAGGGCTGATCGCCGCAGCACGACTCAACTGAATAACGAAGCGGTACCAGAACCCGCGTCCGTCTAGCGCGGATGCGGGGGACACCCTCGGAGGAGGCCGGGGCACCGGGATCGCTGAAGACCTCCACTCATCACAGGAGAAGCCACACCATGGCACGTCTAGCAGGCGTCGACATCCCGCGCGAGAAGCGCGTGGAGGTCGCACTCACCTACATCTACGGCGTCGGGCGCACGCGTGCGCTGCAGACCCTTCGCGAGACCGGGATCTCCGGCGACATCCGCGTCAAGGATCTGACCGACGACCAGCTCGTCGCTCTGCGCGACTTCATCGAGGGCAACTTCAAGGTCGAGGGTGACCTCCGCCGTGAGGTCGCCGCCGACATCCGCCGCAAGGTCGAGATCGGCAGCTACGAGGGCATCCGCCACCGCAAGGGCCTCCCGGTCCGCGGCCAGCGAACCAAGACGAACGCGCGCACCCGCAAGGGTCCGAAGCGCACCGTCGCCGGTAAGAAGAAGGCTCGCTAGGCCGACAACAGGACTGAAGGAGAAATAAAATGGCAGCACCCAAGTCGGCCGCTCGCAAGCCGCGCAAGAAGGAAAAGAAGAACATCGCTGTGGGCCAGGCCCACATCAAGAGCACCTTCAACAACACCATCGTCTCGATCACCGACACCACCGGTGCGGTCATCTCGTGGGCGTCCTCCGGTGGAGTTGGCTTCAAGGGCTCGCGCAAGTCCACCCCGTTCGCCGCGCAGCTGGCAGCCGAGTCGGCAGCCCGCCAGGCGCAGGAGCACGGGATGAAGAAGGTCGACGTCTTCGTCAAGGGTCCGGGTTCGGGCCGCGAGACCGCGATCCGCTCGCTCCAGGCCGCCGGCCTCGAGGTGGGCTCGATCAACGACGTCACCCCTCAGGCGCACAACGGCTGCCGCCCGCCCAAGCGTCGCCGCGTCTAGTTCTCTTCCACGTCCGCCCAGGCGGCGGTCCTCCCCGGACCGCCGCCTGACGGCGTGACGAACCCCACCTCACTCACGCGAGTGTCATATAGCGGACACTCAGCCGAAAGGAATCAACAGTGCTCATTGCACAGCGTCCTACGCTCACCGAAGAGAACATCTCCGAGTTCCGTTCGCGGTTCGTCATCGAGCCGCTCGAGCCTGGCTTCGGCTACACCCTCGGCAACTCCCTGCGTCGCACCCTGCTCTCCTCCATCCCCGGCGCCGCGGTCACCAGCATCCGCATCGACGGCGTGCTGCACGAGTTCAGCACGGTTCCCGGTGTCAAGGAGGATGTCACCGAGATCATCCTGAACATCAAGGGCCTGGTCGTCTCCAGCGAGCACGACGAGCCGATCACCGCCTACCTCCGCAAGACCGGCTCCGGCCAGGTCACCGCGGCGGACATCTCGGCTCCGGCGGGCGTGGAGATCCACAACCCCGAGCTGGTCATCGCGACGCTGAACGACAAGGCGAAGTTCGAGGTCGAGCTCACGATCGAGCGTGGCCGCGGCTACGTCTCGGCCCAGCAGAACCGCAACGAGTACAGCGAGGCGGGCCAGATCCCGATCGACTCGATCTACTCCCCGGTCCTGAAGGTCACGTACCGCGTCGAGGCCACCCGTGCCGGCGAGCGCACCGACTTCGACCGCCTCGTGGTCGATGTCGAGACCAAGCCGGCGATCAGCCCGCGCGACGCGATCGCGTCCGCCGGCCGTACCCTCACCGAGCTGTTCGGTCTGGCCCGCGAGCTCAACAGCGCGGCCGAGGGCATCGAGATCGGCCCCGCGCCGGTCGACCAGGTGCTCAGCTCCGAGCTGTCGATGCCGATCGAGGACCTCGACCTGTCGGTGCGTTCGTACAACTGCCTCAAGCGTGAGGGCATCAACACCGTCAGCGAGCTCGTCTCGCTGTCGGAGACGCAGCTCATGAACATCCGCAACTTCGGTCAGAAGTCGGTGGATGAGGTCAAGGACAAGCTGACCGAGATGGGCCTGTCGCTCAAGGACTCGGTCCCCGGATTCGACGGCGCCCACTTCTACAGCGGGTACGAAGAAGACGAGACCACCATCTGAGGCCGCGTCAGCGAAGCCTTCGACTTTTCACTACCTGGAGATAACCGATCATGCCTAAGCCCACGAAGGGCCCCCGCCTCGGAGGCGGTCCCGCTCACGAGCGCCTCATGCTCGCCAACCTGGCCGCCGCGCTGTTCACGCACAAGAGCATCAAGACGACCGAGACCAAGGCCAAGCGCCTGCGTCCCTACGCCGAGCGTCTGATCACGTTCGCGAAGCGCGGCGACCTGCACGCCCGCCGTCGCGTGCTCGCGCTCATCGGCGACAAGTCCGTCGTGCACGAGCTCTTCACCGAGATCGCGCCGCTGGTCGCCGAACGCGAGGGCGGCTACACCCGCATCACCAAGCTCGGCTTCCGCAAGGGTGACAACGCGCCGATGGCGCAGATCGAGCTCGTGCTCGAGCCCGTCACCCCGAAGGTCAAGTCGACCAAGAAGGCCGCCGCCCCGAAGGCCGCTCCTGTCGAGGAGCCGGTCGTCGACGACGAGGCCGCCGAGGACGCCACGTCTGAGGACACCACGTCCGAGGAGACCGCTGCCGCTGAGGCCGAGGTCGTCGAGGAGGCCACCGGCGACGCCGAGGCCGCTGAGGAGACCACCGCCGAGGCGGAGGCCGAGAAGGCCTGAGCCTTCCGCTCGAACCAGAAGAGCCCCGCATCCCACCGGATGCGGGGCTCTTCTGCTCTCGCTTCCTCACTTTCTCCCGCAACACGCCGATCGGTGGCGGGAGAAAGTGAGGAAGCGATGGCTGCCCGGGGGCGTCAGTGCGAGAGGTGCTGCGCGGTGAGCCGCACCGGGGTGTTGGCGGCGCCGAAGCCGTCGTAGCGGCCCCGTCGCTCCACCAGCTCGAAGAACACGGAGCCCACCGTCTCGGTGTAGCAGTGCAGGTACTCGCCCGAGGCGTCGCGGTCGTACAGCAGCCCGGACTCCCGGAGTCGCTCCAGTTCGCCAGGCGCCAGGTCGAAGCGGGCGGCGAGGTCGTCGTAGTAGTTCGCCGAGACCGGGACCGTGCGCAGGCCCCGGGCTCGCGCGCGACCGATCAGCCCGTGGAGGTCGTCGCACGCGATGGCGACGTGCTGCGCGTGCCGCTGCGTCGTCGTCCGTTCGGCGAACGGCGGCACGACGTTCAGCGCGAGACGCACCGAGCCGCCGCCCGAGCGGAGCACCTGGCTGCGGACCAGGCCCGCGGGGCCGGCCAGCTCCGCCGACGACTCGCGCGTGAGCCCGAGCGCCGTCCCGTAGAACAGCACGGCCTCCTCGATGTCCGCGGCCGGTTCGGTGAGGTTGACGTGGTCGATGCCGCGGATGGCGGGGTCGGGGACGCCGCGACCGCCGGCGAACTCGCCGGGCCAGGCCGCCCCGCTCTCCGGTCCGCTGATCAGGATCTCCGTGCCGTCGGGTGCGAGCACGGCCGGAAGGTCGGCCTCCCCGGCGAGCACGCGGCGGTGCGCGCGCTGCGCTCCGAGGCGTTCCGCTCGCGCTGCGGCGTCCTGGGGCCGGTCCGTGCGGATGCCGAAGCCGGCGACGTGCGGGCGCGTGCCCGCGGCGTTGTGCTCGTTGAGGACGATCCGGGCCTCGCCGGCGGCGTAGAGCCACGCCGGTTTCGTGACGTGGCGGCCGCGGGGTGCGAACCCGATCCGCTCCAGCACGACGGCGACGGCGTCGGTGTCCTGCGCCTTGACCTCCACCTGGTCGAGTTCGCGAGGCTCCGACGTCGGACGGGCTGCAGCGGCCTCGAGCGCGTCCTCCAGGACGGTCAGCGACCGGAGGGCGTGGCGCGCGGTCCGCGCCGGATCCGTCTGCCGAAAGACGTCGTTGAAGACCTCCAGCGAGAGCGGGCCGGTGTAACCGGCATGCAGGGTGTGCCGGACGAAGGCCGGGAGGTCGAAGCCGCCCTCGCCCGGGAACAGCCGGTGGTGCCGGCTCCAGGAGAGCACGTCCATCGACAGCAGCGGGGCGTCCGCGAGCTGGACGAAGAAGATCTTCTCGCCGGGGATCCGCTCGATGTCCGCGGGGTCGTGGCCGCGGGAGAGGATGTGGAAGCTGTCCAGGCACACGCCGAGCGCGGGATGGTCCGCGCTCTCGACGATCCGCCAGGCGCGCCGGTAGTCGTCGACGTACCGTCCCCAGGCCAACGCCTCGAACGCGAGGCGCTTGCCGTGCACGGCCGCGCGGTCGGCGAGGCGGGCGAGCTGCGCGGCCGAAACCGCATCGTCGTCGACGGAGGCCGTGGCGACGTTGCTGCAGACCAGCACCGTGTCGACGCCGAGCCGGTCCATGACTACGAACTTCGCCTCCGCCCGGCGCAGCACCTGAGCGAACTCGGGCTCCGTCACTCCCTCCGCGTCGCGGAACGGCTGGTAGAGCGCGATCTCCAGGCCGAGCCGGTCGCAGAGCGCGCGCACCTCCTCGGGGGACTGCGGCGCCGCGATCAGGTCGGGCTCGAAGATCTCGACGGCGTCGAACCCGGCGTCGGCGATGGCGTGCAGCTTGTCGGCGAGCGTCCCGGACAGGCAGACCGTCGCGATGGATGTGCGCATCAGCGGCCCTCCCGGATCATCGCGGCGAAGTGTGCGCGCATCCGCTCCCGGTCGGGCTCGGCGCCGGTGATGAGCCGGAACGCGTCGGCGGCCTGACCGACGGCCATGCCGCCGCCGTCGAGCGTGCGGCAGCCGGCCTCCCGGGCCGCACTGAGGAGCTCGGTGTCGACCGGGCGGTAGACGACGTCGGCCACCCACGACTCCGGACGCAGAAGCCCGGCGTCGAGCGGAAGGCCGGGATGCGTGTGCATGCCCACGAAGCTGGCGTTGACCAGGCCGCTGACGGCGTTCGCCGCGTCGCGCAGCAGCGCGGGAAGGGTGTCCGAGGAGATTCCTGAGACGGGGGCCGCCGGGAAGCGCGCGGCGAGCGAGGCGGCCAAGGCGTCGGCACGCCCGGCATCGAGGTCCGCGACAGTGAGCCGGGATGCGCCGGCCTCCAGCAGCGCGGCGGAGACGGCGGCTCCGGCCCCGCCCGCGCCGATGACCACGACGTGCTCGAGGTCGGCACCGGGAAGGCCGTCGCGGAGGGCGGACGCGAAACCGGTGACGTCGGTGTTGTGGCCGACGCGTCGTCCGCCCGCGAGCAGCACGGTGTTGACCGAGCCGATCGCCGCCGCCGACGGGGTCACCTCGTCGAGGTGCGCGAGGACGCGCTGCTTGCAGGGGTGGGTGATATTGAGGGCGTCGAAGCCCAGCAGCGTGGCCGCGTCCAGGACTCGGGCGATCGTCGCGTCGAGGTCATCTCCCGCACCGTCGAGGGTGAGCAGGTCGATGGGCCGGTAGAGGTAGCGCAGCCCCTGCTCGTCGGCCTCCCGCTCGTGCAGGGGAGGCGTCAGGGAGGGCAGCACGCCCTCGCCCAGGAGCCCGACCAGGTACGACTCTCCGACTACGCTCATGCGTCCTCCTCGACCACCGTGCGGAACCGTGCGCTTGACAAAGCCCCCGGGGTTTCTTAACGTACCAGATAGTTCATTAGCGAGGAGGCGGGATGGCCGGGCTGGATCACGAGCGGATCCGCGACGCGGAGCGTACGCGTGCCGAGATCCTCGCCGTCGCGACCCAGGAGTTCGCCGATCGCGGCTACTCCGGCGCCCGCGTGGACGAGATCGCGCGCCGGATGAGCACGACCAAGCGCATGATCTACTACTACTTCGGCGGCAAGGAGCAGCTCTACGTGAGCGTCCTGGAGGCCGCCTACGCCGAGATGCGCGGCTACGAGCAGCAGCTCGACGTCTCCGGTCTCGAGCCGGTGGAGGCCATCCGCGCCATCGCCGAGCGCACCTTCGACCACCACACCAGCCGGCAGGACTTCGTCCGGCTCGTGGCGATCGAGAACATCCACCGCGCCGCGTTCCTGCGCGAGGTGGGGGAGCCGGAGAGCCTCGCCCTGCCGGCACTGGAGCTGATCGACGAGGTGCTGCGCCGCGGCCGGGCCGCCGGCCTGTTCCGCGACGACCTCGACGCCACGGACGTGCACATGGCGATCAGCTCCTTCTGCGTCTTCCCGGTGGCCAACCGCCACACATTCGGGTATCTCTTCGGCCGCGATCTGCTGAACCAGGCGCGCGCCCCGCACTACCGGCGGATGCTCGGCGACATGATCGTCGCGCTCCTGACCGCGGACCGTTGATCCGTGCCGGGCGCGCCCGGCGGATCGAATAGCTACGAAAGAAACGAGTGTCGACGATGACCACCGTCGCTCCATCCCCCACGCGCACCCGCACACCGGTGCGCGCGGCCTTCGCCGGGTTCCTCGGCTCGGCCGTCGAGTACTACGACTTCTTCATCTTCGGGTCGGCCGCCGCGCTGATCTTCCCGCACGTCTTCTTCCCGGACGCCGACACGACTGCGCGGGTGATGTCGTTCGCGACGTTCGGCTTCGCCTACGTGGCGCGCCCGATCGGCGCGGTGATCCTGGGGCACTTCGGCGACCGGATCGGTCGCAGGAAAGTGCTGGTCTTCACGCTCGCGCTGATGGGCTTCTCGACCTTCGCGATCGGCTGCCTGCCGACGTTCTCGGCGGTGGGCTGGCTCGCTCCCGTGCTGCTGGTGCTCTGCCGGCTGCTCCAGGGCCTGTCCGCCGCGGGCGAGCAGGCCGGCGCGAGCTCCATGACGCTGGAGCACGCGCCGGAGGGCCGCCGCGCCTTCTTCACCTCGTGGACGTTGACCGGGACGCAGGGCGGCCAGGTGCTGGCGGCCATCGCCTTCATCCCGATCATGGCGATGCCGGAGGACGTGCTGTACTCCATCGGCTGGCGCATCCCGTTCTGGCTGTCGGCCGTCGTGGTCGTCGTCGCCTTCGTCGTGCGCCGCTCGCTGCCGGAGTCGCCCGAGTTCGTCAGCGCCGCCGAGGGCGGCGAGATCGAGAAGCTGCCGCTGGTCGGCCTGCTGCGCTCGAACTGGCGCGACGTGCTGCGTGTGGTCGTGCTCGCGATGATCGCGGCGGTCTCCACCGTGTTCGGCAACCTCGCCATCGCCTACGGGACCGACGCCGGGCTGGAAGCGTCGGTGACGCTCTGGCTGGTGGTCGTCGCGAACATCGTGGCGCTCGTCACCCAGCCGCTGTTCGGGATGCTCGCCGACCGGATCGGCCGCAAGCCCGTGTTCATCTACGGCGCGCTCGCCAGCGCGGCGCTGATGCCGTTCTACCTGCAGTCCATGTCGGGCTCGGAGGTCTGGGTCACCTTCCTCCTCGCGGTCGCGGTGTTCTCCTGCGGGTACGCCGCGGCGAACGCGGTCTGGCCGTCGTTCTACAACGAGATGTTCCCGCGCGAGGTACGCTTCTCCGGCGTAGCGATCGGGACGCAGCTCGGTTTCCTGATGGCCGGCTTCGCCCCCACCATCGTCACGGCGATGGGCGGCACCGGGCCGGACGGCTGGGTCGTCATCTCGGTGTTCACCGCTGTGATCGCGGTCGTCGTGACGCTCGCAGCGCTGACGGCGCGGGAGACGGCCAAGACCCCGACGGCCGACCTGGGCCGCCGCTAGGCTGCATCGTCGCTACGCTGCATCGTCGCTAGGCTGGCGGGATGCCGGGGACAGAGATCGTCGACGAGCGCCTTCCGCCGCTGAGCGAGCGTGTGGAGGCGCCCCCGACGTACGTGCCCCGGCATCCCCTGGTCGCCGAGTGGCGTCCCATCGCCGAGGCCGACACGGACGCGGTGCTCGCGGTGCTGCGGGCGAGCGACGCGGCCGACCACCCCAACTATCTGACCACGCGGGAGGAGCTGGAGCACGAGCTCGCCTTCAGCTTCCTCGACCGGGAGCGCGACACCCTCCTCGCGGTCGGTCACGACGGCGCGGTGCTGGCCGTCGGCTCGGTGCTGGAGCCGCCGCGGCAGGTCTCGCTGGTCCGCGAGTTCATGAACGGCACCGTGCACCCCGCGCATCGCGGGAAGGGCATCGGGCGCGAGCTGGTCGCCTGGCAGCGGGCGCGCGGGGAACAGAAACTGGCCGCGCTCGACGCGACGCTGCCGGGCTGGTTGGTGGGCTACGCCGACCGGCGGGCACCGGATCGCGAGCGCCTGCTGACGTCCGCGGGCTTCGCCGCGGTCCGCTGGTTCCACACGATGGAGCGCGACCTGGCACATCCGATCCCCGAGGTGACCCCGACGGAGGACGTGCGGATCGTGCCGTACTCGAGCGACCTCGCCGACGCGGTGCACTCGGCGCGCGACGAGGCCTTCGGCGACCACTGGGGCAGCCAGCCGCTGAGCGACGAGCAGTGGGAGTCCCTGATCGGCGGGACTTTCGCTCCAGAGGTGTCGTTCGTGGCGCTCGCCGCGAACCCGGCCGGGGAGAGTGCGTCGCCGGCGTCGTCCTCTGCGACGTGAACGAGGACGATTGGGCCGGGCAGGGCTTCACCGGGCCGTACATCTCGACCGTCGCGGTCACCCGTGCGCACCGGGGGCGCCGGATCGCGCCCGCGCTGCTGGGCGCGGTGCTCGCCGAGAGCCGGCGTCGCGGCTGGGAGAAGGCCGTCCTCGATGTGGACGCCGCGAGTCCGACCGGCGCCGACACCCTTTATACGGGGATGGGCTTCGTCACGACGTTCGGCGAGACCGCGCTCGTCCGGGAGTACTGAGCACCCTTCTCTAGAATCGAGGGATGACCGACGAGGCGACGCGATTCCGGCTCGACATCGCCTACCAGGGCACCGACTTCAGCGGCTGGGGGCGTCAGCCCGCCCTCCGCACAGTCCAGGGCGAGCTGGAGGGCGCGCTCGCCACGATCTTCCGGCGCGCGGGCGAGCCTCCGGCGCTGACCGTGGCCGGGCGCACCGACGCAGGTGTTCACGCGCGCGGCCAGGTGGCGCACGTCGACCTCGCGCCGGAACAGGTCGCGGTGCTGCGCAAGCCGCACGGCAAGCGGCCGCCGCTGGCGGCGCACGAAGCGCTGGCCCGGCGGCTCAACGGCATCCTGGGGCCGGTGTCGGACGTGGTGGTCCTCCGCGCCGCGGAGGCGCCGACAGGCTTCGACGCGCGGTTCTCGGCGGTCTGGCGCCGATACGAGTACCGCGTGGCCGACCGGCCGGCGTTGCGCGATCCGCTGCAGCGGCACCGCACCGCCTGGGTGTCGGCGGACCTCGACGTCGACGCGATGGACCTTGCCGCGCACGGGCTCCTCGGCCTCCACGACTTCGCCAGCTATTGCAAGGCGCGCGAAGGCGCCACCACCATCCGCACGCTGCTCGAGTTCTCCTGGCGGCGCGACGACGACCGCGTGCTGGTGGGGAGGTCGTGGCCGACGCGTTCTGCCACAGCATGGTCCGTGCGCTCGTGGGCGCGTGCGTGGAGGTGGGGGAGGGCACGCTTTCGCCGGGCGACTTGGTCGAGCTCCGCGACGAGCGGGTCCGCACCAGTGCCTTCAAGGTGATGCCGGCGCGCGGGCTGACGCTGATGGAGGTCGGTTACCCCGACGACGCCGAGCTGGCCTTGCGTGCGGAGCAGACGCGCGGAATGCGGTCGCTCTGACCGCCGCAGGGGCATGCCTGCACCTCGGTTTGACCCCCTCCGGGCGTGTCGCGTAGTATTGACCCTTGGTGTCACCGCCTCACTGCGGCGCGACACACGAACGTGAGCCCTCCACCGGCTTCGGTTCCCGCCTCATCGAGACGGCAACCCCCATCGGAGTGGGATTCACGAACTCCTCCGTTCGATACAGAAAGCAGCCACTACTGTGACGCGCACTTACACCCCGAAGGCAGACGAGATCCAGCGCGACTGGGTCGTCATCGACGCGACCGATGTCGTGCTCGGCCGTCTCGCCAGCCACACCGCCGCCCTCCTGCGCGGCAAGCACAAGGCGACCTTCGCCCCCCACATGGACATGGGCGACTTCGTCATCATCGTGAACGCCGACAAGGTGGCCCTCACCGGTCAGAAGGCGGCTCAGAAGAAGGCCTACCGTCACTCGGGCTACCCGGGCGGCCTCAAGGCGACCACCTACTCGGAGCTCCTGGAGAAGAACCCGGTCCGCGCCGTCGAGAAGGCCGTCCGCGGCATGCTGCCGAAGACCTCCCTCGGCCGTGCCCAGCTCCGCAAGCTGAAGGTCTACACCGGAAGCGAGCACCCGCACGCCGCCCAGCAGCCGAAGCAGTACACGCTCGGCCAGGTCGCCCAGTAAGCGATCCAGACCTTCACGACTGACTTAAAGACAAAGGATTATCACCATCGTGGCGAAGATCGCAGACAGCATCGACTCGGCCCCCGTCGAGAACGTCGAGTCCTACTCGACCGAGACCCCCGAGAGCGCGGCCCCGGCGGCCCCGCGTCCCGTCCTCTCCGTGCCCGGCGCGGCCGTGGGCCGTCGCAAGGAGGCCATCGCGCGTGCGCGCCTGGTCCCGGGCTCCGGCACCATCACGGTCAACGGGCGTGAATTCGCGGACTACTTCCCGAACAAACTGCACCAGCAGCTCATCACCGACCCGTTCAAGGTCCTCGACCTCATCGGCTCGTACGATGTCGTCGCCCGCATCACCGGCGGCGGCCCGTCGGGTCAGGCCGGCGCCCTGCGCCTCGCCATCGCCCGCGCGCTGAACGAGATCGACCGTGAGAACAACCGTCCGACCCTCAAGAAGGCCGGCTTCCTCACCCGCGACGCGCGCGTCACCGAGCGCAAGAAGGCCGGTCTCAAGAAGGCCCGCAAGGCTTCGCAGTTCTCCAAGCGTTGACGCATCCCAGCGTCTAGGCTTCGGTCCATGCCCCGCCTTTTCGGAACCGACGGAGTCCGCGGACTCGCGAACGGTACGCTCACCGCCGACCTGGCGCTCGGCCTCGCGCAGGCAGCTGCTGCTGTCCTGACGCGGGGCCGTAGCGCCGAGGCTCGGCGCGCCGCGGGCAAGCGCCCGCGCGCGATCGTCGCCAGGGACCCCCGGGTCTCCGGCGAGTTCCTCTCGGCCGCCGTCGCGGCCGGGCTGGCCAGTTCGGGCATCGACGTCTACGACGCCGGGGTCATCCCGACGCCGGCCGCGGCCTTCCTGATCGCCGACTTCGACGCCGACTTCGGTGTGATGGTCTCGGCCTCCCACAATCCCGCACCCGACAACGGGATCAAGATCTTCGCCCGCGGCGGCACCAAGCTGCCCGACATCGTCGAGGACCGCATCGAGCAGCACCTCGAGATGGAGAAGCTCACTCCGACCGGCGCGGAGGTCGGCCGCATCCGCCGCTTCGCCGACGCCGAGGACCGCTACGTCGTGCACCTGCTCGCGAGCCTGCCGCACCGGCTCGACGGCATCCACGTCGTGCTCGACTGCGCCCACGGCGCGGCCGCCGGGATCTCGCCCGAGGTGTTCACCGACGCGGGCGCCCGGGTGACCGTCATCGGCGACTCGCCCGACGGCATGAACATCAACGACGGCGTGGGCTCGACCCACCTCGACAACCTCGCGAAGGCCGTCCTCGCTGCCGGCGCCGACGTCGGCATCGCCCATGATGGCGACGCCGACCGCTGCCTCGCGATCGACGCCGACGGCAACATCGTCGACGGCGACCAGATCATGGCGATCCTCGCTGTCGGCATGAAGGAGCGCGGCAAGCTCACCGACGACACGCTCGTCGCGACCGTGATGAGCAACCTCGGCCTCAAGATCGCCATGCGAGAGCACGGCATCCGGATCGTGGAGACCGCGGTCGGCGACCGCTACGTGCTCGAGGAGATGAACCAGAACGACTACGCCCTCGGCGGCGAGCAGTCGGGCCACGTCATCATGCGCGAGTTCGCGACCACCGGCGACGGCATCCTCACCGGCCTGCACCTCCTCAGCGAGATGGCGCGTCAGCGCAAGCCGCTGTCCGAGCTGGCCAAGGTGATGACGGTCTACCCGCAGGTGATGGTCAACGTGAGGGGTGTGGACCACCACGCCGTCCACACCGACGAGCCGCTGAAGCTCGCCGTGCAGACCGCCGAGGCGGCGCTGGGCGACACCGGCCGGGTGCTGCTGCGCCCGTCCGGGACCGAGCCGCTGGTGCGTGTCATGGTGGAGGCCGCCGACCAGCTCACGGCCGAGCGCCTCGCCAACGAGCTGGCCGACGTGGTGCGGGAGCGGCTGGGCGTCTGATCACCGGCGCCTGTCGCGGATCAGTTCTGCGCGGCTTCCCGGTCGAGCCGGGCGTTCTGCTCGCGCACGAAGTCGGAGACCGAGAACGGCCGCGTGCGCTCCGGCAGCAGCGCGACGTCGGCCAGGCCTTCGAGCAGGGCGCCCGGCTCGGTCTCGAGCGTGACGGCGAGCTGCAGCAATGTCAGCAGTGTCGGGTTGCCGGCGCCGCGCTCGACTTTGCCGTAGTTCGCGACGTCGACCTGGCTGAGGTTGGCCACCTCGTACTGCGAGAGGCCCAGCTCGACGCGGCGCGTCCGGAGACGGCCACCCAGGATGCGGGCTGCTTCGAAGCGCGGGGACGACATGCGTCTACTCTGTTTTCCTGCGTGGTCTTTTCCCAGAGGATGGAGACTATACGCACTTATCCATAGTGCATATATACCCGGTCACGTCGTCTCCTGGGCACGCTTCGCTGCGATGAAGTCCGCGACGGAGTACGCGTGCTCCCGATCGGGGAGCATTCCGTCGCCGGACAGCCCGGCCAGGAGCTCGCCCGGGTCGACCCCGAGCGCGGTCGCGAGACGGACGATCGTGTGGAGCTCCGAGTTGGCCTCACCGCGCTCGACCCGTCCGTAGTTGGTCACGTGCATGTGCGCGAGCTGGGCGATCTCCTCCTGGCTGACGCCCAGCGCGATTCGTGCCGTGCGGACCCGTCGGCCGAAGAGCTGGGCGGCATGCGATCGAGGTGAAGCCATGCCTCATACCTACGGGATGCGCGCGCGCCGGACCAGAGTCTTCGAGCACGCGTCCTGTGTGCTCGCGCCCTCTGCGCGCGATGCGTGCGCACCCCGCACGATGCGTCCGGACCCGGTCAGAGCTTGCGGAGCAGCACCGAGCTGACCGCGTGGTCGGCCTCCTTGCGCAGCACGAGCTTCGCGCGCGACCGCGTGGGCCGGATGTTCTGGATGAGGTTGGGCTCGTTGATCGAGGTCCAGATCGACGCTGCGCGTGCCCTGGCCTGCTCCTCGGTGAGCTGCGCGAAGCGGTGGAAGTACGACTTGGGGTTGGCGAACGCGCCGCGCTGGAGCTTGAGGAAGCGCTCCTCGTACCAGTGCGCGATGTCGCGCGTCCGGGCGTCCACATACACGCTGAAGTCGAAGAGGTCGCTCACGGCCAGCCGGTTGCCGCCGCCTGCGGGCTGCAGGACGTTCAGCCCCTCCACGATGAGCACGTCCGGCCGGCGCACGACGATCTCCGCGTCCGGCACGATGTCGTAGCTGAGATGCGAGTAGAACGGAGCGCGGACCTCGGGCGCCCCGCTCTTCACCGCTGTGACGAACCGCAGCAGCGCGCGGCGGTCGTACGACTCCGGGAAGCCCTTGCGCTCCATCAGGCCGCGCCGCTCGAGTTCGGCGTTCGGGAGGAGGAAGCCGTCGGTGGTCACCAGCTCGACGCGCGGGGTGTCGTCCCAGCGGGAGAGCAGCTCGCGCAGCAGGCGCGCGATGCTCGACTTGCCGACCGCGACCGAGCCCGCGACACCGATCACGAACGGCGTCGGTTGGGCGCGCTCGCCGAGGAAGTCGCTCGTCACGCGGTGGAGCTGCTTGGTGCCGCCGACGTACAGGTTGAGCAGCCGGCTGAGCGGAAGGTAGACCTCCTCGACCTCCCGCAGGTCCAGCGGGTCGCCGAGCCCGCGCAACTGCACGATCTCGGTCTCCTTGAGCGGCAACCGGGTGTTCTGCGCCAGCTCGGCCCAGTCGGAACGGCTGAGCTCCACGAAGGGGTGCTGGACTCGCCGTTCGCCGTGGATCCGCCGCGAGCGGCGCCGTTCTCAGCCATAGGCGACAAGTCTAAGGTGCGCCCACGATAGACTCGGGTGCATGTGTGGAATCGTGGGGTACGTCGGTACCGACAAGAGCCTGGAGGTGCTGCTCGGCGGGCTGAAGCGCCTCGAGTATCGCGGCTACGACTCGGCCGGCGTCGCCGTCATCGACCCTGACGGCCACCTCGGGATGGCCAAGAAGGCCGGCAAGCTGTCCGTGCTCGCGGACGACCTCAAGGCCAATCCGATCCCCAACGGAGGCACCGGCATCGGCCACACCCGCTGGGCGACGCACGGCGGACCGACCGACCGCAATGCGCACCCGCACCTGGGCGACGACGGCCGCCTCGCCGTCATCCACAACGGCATCATCGAGAACTTCGCGAGCCTGAAGGACGAGCTGCTCGCCGACGGCTTCGCGTTCGAGTCCGAGACCGACACCGAGGTCGCGGCCGTGCTGCTCGGCCGCGAGTACCGCGCCACCGGCGATCTGAGCGAGGCGTTCCAGCGTGTCGTCTCCCGGCTGGAGGGCGCGTTCACCCTCCTCGCCCTGCACCAGGACCAGCCGCACGTCGTCGTCGGCGCCCGCCGCAACTCCCCGCTCGTCATCGGCCTCGGCGAGGGCGAGAACTTCCTCGGCTCCGACGTCGCGGCGTTCGTGGAGCACACCCGCCGCGCCGTCGCGATCGGCCAGGACCAGATCGTCACCATCACCCCCGACTCCGTCACGGTCACCGACTTCGCCGGCGCGCCGGTCGAGGTGGAGCCCTTCGAGGTCGCCTGGGACGCCTCCGCCGCCGAGAAGGGCGGCTGGTCGTCGTTCATGGCCAAGGAGATCGCCGAAGAGCCCGATGCCGTGGCGAACACGCTGCGCGGCCGCATCGTCGACGAGACCGTGCACATCCCCGAGCTCGACGCGATCGGCGACGCCTTCCTCCAAGGCATCGACCGCATCACCATCATCGCCTGCGGCACGGCCGCGTATGCCGGTCTGGTCGGCAGCTACGCCATCGAGAAGTGGGCCCGCGTGCCCGTCACGGTCGAGCTCAGCCACGAGTTCCGCTACCGTGAGCCGGTCCTCACCGCGGGCACGCTGGTCATCTCGATCAGCCAGTCCGGCGAGACGATGGACACGCTGATGGCGGTCAAGTACGCCCGCGAGGCCGGCGCCAAGGCGATCTCGGTCTGCAACACGCAGGGTGCCACCATCCCCCGCGAGTCCGATGCGGCGCTCTACACGCACGCCGGGCCGGAGGTCGCTGTCGCCTCGACCAAGGCCTTCGTCGCGCAGATCACCGCGCTCTACCTCTTCGGCATCCACCTCGGCCGGGTGCGCGGGACGCTGTCCGCCGCCCAGCAGCGCGACGCCGTGGCCGAGCTCCAGGCCGTGCCGGAGAAGATCGCCACGGTGCTCGAGGCGCACGGGACGATCGCCCAGCTCGCGCACTGGATGTCGGACACCCGCTCCGTGCTGTTCCTCGGCCGCCACGTCGGCTACCCGATCGCCCTGGAGGGTGCGCTCAAGCTCAAGGAGCTCGCGTACATCCACGCCGAGGGCTTCGCCGCCGGCGAGCTCAAGCACGGCCCGATCGCCCTGATCGAGCCGGGTCAGCCCGTCTTCGTCGTCGTCCCCAGCCCGCGCTGGTCGGACGAGCTGCACAAGAAGGTCGTCTCCAACATCCAGGAGATCCGCGCCCGCGGCGCCCGCGTGATCGCGATCGCCGAGGCCGGCGACGCCGCCGTGCTCCCGTTCGCCGACGAGGTCATCCGCATCCCCCTGGCCGCGCCGCTGTTCGAGCCGCTGCTGTCGGTCGTGCCGCTGCAGATCTTCGCGATGGAGCTGTCGGCGGCCAAGGGCCTGGACGTGGACCAGCCGCGCAACCTGGCCAAGTCCGTCACCGTGGAGTAGGCCGCCGTGATCGCCGGCATCGGGATCGACGTCGTCGATCTGGCGCGCTTCGCCCGATCGCTGGAGCGCACCCCGAAGCTGCGGGAGCGCCTCTTCACGGAGGCCGAGCGCGGCCTCCCGGTGCACTCCCTGGCCGCGCGCTTCGCCGCCAAAGAGGCGCTGATCAAGGCGCTCGGCGGCTCGGAGGGCGTGCGCTGGCACGACATGGAGATCGTGCCCGACGAAGAGAGGAACCCGGGTTTCGTGCTGCACAACGTGGTCGGACGTCAGGTCGCCGAGCGCGGCATCGCGCACGTCCACGTGTCGATGTCGCACGACGCCGGGATCGCCTCCGCGTTCGTCGTCCTGGAGCGCGACGCGTGAGCGGCGGCTTCCGCGAGGCCGTCGTCGACCTGGACGCGGTGACCGCCAACGTCGCGCGCCTGCGCGAGCTCGTCGGCACCGAGCATGTGATGGCCGTGGTGAAGGCGAACGCCTACGGGCACGGTGCGGTGGAGTGCGCACGTGCGGCGCTCGCCGGCGGCGCGGACTGGCTGGGCGTCGCGGATATCTCCGAGGGGCTGGCGTTGCGCGCGGCGGGCGTCGAGGCCCCGGTGCTCGCGTGGCTGCACGACCCCGACGAGGACTTCGCCGCCGCCGTCGCGGCGGGGCTGGACGTGGGCATCTCGTCGGGCGCGCAGCTCGAGGCCGCAGCCGCGGTGGGGACCGCCGAATGCCCGGCGTTCGTGCAGCTCAAGCTCGAGACGGGGCTCAGCCGCAACGGCATCCCTGCGTCCGAGTGGGAGGCGGTGGTCGCACGGGCCCACGAGCTCGAAGAGTCGGGGACTCTCGTGGTGCGCGGCCTGTTCAGCCATCTGTCGAACGCGTCGCCCGACGACGACCGGGCGGCCATCGCGCGGTTCACCTGGGGCATCGAACGCGCGGAGGCGGCCGGCCTCCGCCCCGCGCTGCGGCACATCGCCGCCAGCGCCGCCGCGCTCAGCCTCCCCGAGTCGCGGTTCAACCTGGTGCGGTTCGGGCTCGCCGTCTACGGGCTCAGCCCCTTCGGCGCCGCGTCGGCGGCGGAGCTCGGGCTCCGCCCGGCGATGACGCTGCGCGGCCGGGTCGCGGCCGTGCGCCGGGTGGCTCCGGGCACGGGTGTCTCCTACGACTACACGTACCGCACCGAGGCCGAGACCACGCTCGTACTCGTCCCGCTCGGCTACGCCGAAGGCATCCCGCGCCATGCGTCGGGCCGCGGTCCGGTGTCCATCGCCGGCAAGCGGTACCGCATCTCGGGCCGGGTCGCGATGGACCAGTTCGTCGTGGATGTCGGCGACGCGGAGGTCGCGGTCGGCGACGAAGTCGTGCTGTTCGGCGACCCGGCGACGGGTGTGCCGGGAGCGGACGACTGGGCGGAGGCCGCGGACACGATCAACTACGAGATCGTCACGCGGCTGGGCGGCCGGCTGCGGCGCACGTACCGCGGGGGAGCGGCGTGAGCGGCCGCGTCCTGATCGAGCGCACGGTCGACACCGGCGACGACATGCACGCGCTGGGGCTGGAGCTGGCCGGGATGCTGGTCGCCGGCGACCTGGTGGTGCTGACCGGACCGCTCGGCGCGGGCAAGACGACCCTGACCCGCGGGATCGGCGAGGGCCTCGGCGTCCGCGGCCCGGTCACGAGTCCGACGTTCGTTCTGGCGCGCACGCACCCGAGCCTGGTCGAGGGCGCGCCGCTCGTGCACGTCGACGCCTACCGGCTCGGCAGCGCGGTGGAGCTGGACGACCTCGACATCGACTTCGGGGGCTCCGTCGTCGTGGTCGAGTGGGGCGGCGGGATGCTCGACGGCGTCGCGGAGTCCTGGCTGGAGGTCGACATCGTGCGGCCGACAGGCGGATCGGGTCACCAGGAAGGCGCCGGGGACGACGTCGCGGACGCCGACCTCGGCGACGTCGAGCTCGACGCGGACGAGCCGCGCACGGTCACGGTGACGGGCTTCGGCCCCCGCTGGGCCGCCTGACCCACCCCCACACGCAGCAGCGGGGTCGCAACACGCCGCACCCGCTCTCGCGTAACGGCGTGTTGCGACCCCGCTGCCTCCCCCGCGTCAGCGCGCGCTCTGAAGCGCGCCGACGTCGGCCAGCCCGTCCCGCACGACAGTGGTCGGGACGTCGAACACCTGCACGTCGCGCTCCGGTGCCGTGTACGCAGGCCAGCCCGGGTCGCCGGTCGCGATGAACCGCACCGCCGCTCCGTGCACGTCGTCGGCGAGGGACGCCGGGGGCTGCTCGCCCGCGATGTAGCCCACTCGCTCGCTGTGGAGGCAGTCGAAGAAGAACGGCACGTCGAGGCAGTGCACGGCCGTGCCGAAGGTGGGCGACGTCCAGGCGAAGCGATAGGCCCAGGCGGGGGCGCCGCCTGCAGCCCGGGACTCCGCGATCGCGCGGGCGGGCGCGCGGAACATCGTGTCCGTGACGAACTGCCCGAGCGTCCCGGCGGTGTCGAGGTCGGGGTGGGCGGCCGCGTAGGCGCCTGCGGCCTCCTCCGAGACGCCGATCGCGGTCAGCAGGGCGGCCGGATCGGCGTCCGCCAGCGTCTCGCGCATGTCCGCTGCGGCCAGGTTGAACTCGTTGTCGGTCGCGCCGAGCACCAGCGCCTTGTCGGCGCCGACGCCGTCCGCGACCGCCGCGCCGATGGGCGCGGATACGAGGTCGCCGTCCACGACCGGGGCCCAGCGCAGCGCCGACCCGGAGGCCAGCGCGCGCAGCGGGGCGAGCGGGTCCGCGGGCGCGTCCGGCGAGGCGACCGCGTCGTCTTCGCCCTGCAGCGCCAGGATGCGCTCCTCGGTCAGCGTGGACAGTCCGGCGCGCGTCGGCTCGACTCCCGCGGCGGCGGCCAGGGCGCGGCCGTAGCGCTCGGCGTCCTCCCGGGTCACGCTCGCCGTGGTGGCGGAGATCGAGTAGACCCGCTGGAACAGATGCGCCGCGCGCGGCACCGTGAGCAGGGTGAGCACCGCCCCGCCACCGGCCGACTGGCCCGCGATCGTGACCTGCGCCGGGTCGCCGCCGAAGGACGCGATGTTGTCGCGCACCCACTCCAGCGCCAGGATCCAGTCGAGGACGCCGCGGTTGGCCGGGGCGTCCTCGATCCAGCCGAAGCCGTCGAAACCGAGCCGGTACGAGACGCTCACCGTCACGATCCCGTCGCGGTTGAAGGCGGCGCCGTCGTACCAGGGGCTGGCGGGAGATCCGGCGACGTAGCCGCCGCCGTGGACGTAGACCAGCACGGGCAGCTTCGCGTCGGCGTCGCCGGGTCGTGGGGTGAAGACGTCCACGTTGAGGGTCGACTCGCCCGGGTACGACGGCTCGGGGATCAGCGTGATCTCCGCCAGCGCCGTGCGCTGCGGGGTCGCGCCGTGTTCGCCGGCGTCGAGCACCTCCTCCCACGGGCGGTGCGGGACGGGGGCGGCGAAGCGCAGCTCGCCGACCGGCGGCTCCGCGAACGGGATGCCGAGGAAGGCGGCCGAAGCGTCGCGCCAACGGCCGCGCACACGTCCTGCCGTCGTGGTGACCTCGGGTCGGTCGAGGGTGCTGTCTGTCACGGGGTTCTCCTTCTCAGCGGACGGACCCGACGGGGATGCGGACGAAATCGGCGAATCGCGAGGATGCCGTCCCGACAGCTTCGCACACAGGACAGCGGGCGGATCCGCAGGCGGTGCGCATCCGGCCTAGGCTGGAGGCATGCTCCTCGCCATCGACACCTCCGCGGGCACGAGTGTCGCCGTGGTCGACCGTGACGGCGGCATTCTCGCCGAAGTGACGGAGCCGGACACCATGCGGCACGCCGAGGTGATCGGCGACCTCGTCGCCGCGGCGCTCGACGCGTCCGGCACGCGTGTCGGCGAGCTCTCGGGCGTTGTCGCCGGGATGGGTCCCGGCCCGTTCACCGGCCTCCGGGTCGGCATCGCCGCCGCTACCGCCTTCGCGTTCGGCGCCGGGCGCCCGCTCGTTCCCGTCGTCAGTCACGACGCCGTCGCCTACGAACGCTACCTGGCCGGGCACGCCGGTCCGCTCCTGGTCGTGACCGACGCGCGCCGCCGCGAGCGCTACTGGACCGCGTACTCGGGCGTGGACGAGCGCGGACTCCCCGTCCGCCTCGACGGACCCGGGCTGGACAAGCCGGACGCGTTGCCGCACCCGGACCTGCCGCGCGAGGAGGCCGCCACCGTCTCCGCGGGACTGCTCGGGATGATCGCCGAGCTGCGTTTCGCCGCCGGCCTCCCGTTCGACCGCGACGAGCCGCTCTACCTGCGTTCGCCGGATGTGACGCTCTCCGCCGGCCCGAAGCGGGTGAGCGCGTGAGCGAGCCGTCCTGGCAGCTTCGCCGCGCCACCGAGGCGGACGTCGACGCGATCATGCTGCTGGAGCGCGCGACCTTCGTCACCGACGCCTGGTCGGAGCAGTCGATGCGCTCCGAGGTGACCGGCTCGCACGGTTACTACCTGGTGGCGGTCGGGCTCGACGACCCGGACCGCATCGACGGCTACGCCGGCCTGCTCGCCCCGCGCGGCGCAGGCGAGGGCGACATCCAGACCATCGCCGTCGCGCCGCACGCCCGTCGGCACGGTCTCGGGCGTGCCCTCATGCTCGCCCTCATCGGGGAGGCCCGCAACCGCGGCGCCCGCGAGGTGTTCCTGGAGGTGCGCTCCGACAACCCGGGCGCGCAGACTCTGTACCGTACGCTCGGCTTCGAGGAGATCGGCGTGCGCCCCCGCTACTACCAGCCGGACGGGGTGGACGCGATCGTCATGCGCCTGACCGTCCCGACTCCGGAGACCACGATCGCATGAACGACGCTCAGCACGGATCGCACGGCGACGGGCCGCTCGTCCTCGGCATCGAGACCTCCTGCGACGAGACCGGCGTCGGCATCGTGCGCGGCACGACCCTGCTCTCGAACACGATCGCCTCCTCGATGGAGGAGCACGCCCGGTACGGCGGCGTCGTCCCGGAGGTCGCGGCGCGCGCGCATCTCGAGGCGCTGACCCCGACTCTCCGCACCGCCGTCGCCGACGCCGGGATCGAGCTCGCGGATGTCGACGCCATCGCGGTGACGAGCGGTCCCGGGCTGTCCGGCGCGCTCATGGTCGGCGTCGGCGCGGCGAAGGCGCTCGCGCTGTCGCTCGGCAAGCCGCTCTACGCCGTCAACCACCTGGTCGGCCACGTCGGCGCGGATGTCCTCGACGCGGCGGGAGGTCCCGGCCACCCGGTCGAGGTGCCGACCGTGGCACTGCTGGTCTCCGGCGGCCACACCTCGCTGCTGCTGGTACGCGACCTGGTCTCCGACGTGGAGCTGCTGGGCGAGACCATCGACGACGCGGCGGGCGAGGCCTTCGACAAGGTGGCGCGCGTACTCGGCCTCCCGTACCCGGGCGGCCCGCAGATCGACCGTGTCGCGGCGGACGGCGATCCGCGCGCCATCCGGTTCCCGCGCGGGCTGACCAAGCCGAAGGACCTCGAACGGCACCGCTACGACTTCTCCTTCTCCGGTCTGAAGACCGCGGTCGCGCGCTGGGTCGAGCAGCGCCAGGACGCCGGCGAGGAGGTGCCGGTCGCGGATGTCGCCGCGTCCTTCCGGGAGGCCGTCGCGGACGTGCTGATCACCAAGGCGATCGCCGCGTGCCTCGATCACGACGTGCCGCGCCTGCTGCTCGGCGGCGGTGTCGTCGCGAACGCGCGGGTGCGTCAGCTCGCGGTGCAGCGGGCGGCGGAGGCCGGCGTGGCCCTGCGGATCCCGGCCCTCTCGCTGTGCACCGACAACGGCGCGATGATCGCGGCGCTGGGCGCGCAGCTCATCATGGCCGGCCGCGCGCCGAGCCGCCTGGACTTCGGCGCGGACTCCACGCTCCCGGTCACGGACATCCAGGTCGCGGAGGTCTGAGTCCGCGCGGAATTGCATGCGTTGACACGCTGTCGCCCCGCTGAGACGATGGATTCAGTACAGAGATTTCTCAGGAACTCACCAGAGAAGGAGATGGGCAGCATGTCCGATCCGAACACCCCGTCCGGCGCCCCGGAGCCCGAAGGGACGGACGGCAGCACGCCGGCCCAGCCGGTTCCGCCGTCCTCCGACATCCCGCCCGCGGCGGCGCCCGACGCCGTCCCGCCGACGCCCCCGGTCGCCCCACCCGCGCCGCCGGCGCAGCCCGCTCCGCCGGCCGCGCCCGGGTACGGCGCGCCGCAGCAGCCGTACGGGCAGCAACAGCCGTATGGCCAGGACCCCTACGGCCAGCAGCAGCAGCCCTACGGCCAGCAGCAGCCCTACGGTCAGCAGCCGTACGGTCAGCAGCAGCCCTACGGTCAGCAGCCCGGCCAGCCCGGTTACGGTCAGCCCGCCTACGGTCAGCCCGCGCCCGGCTACGCGCAGCCGTATGCGACGGCGCCCGCGACCAAGTCGCCCATCCTGAGCATCCTGTCGCTCGTCGGCGGCATCGTCGGCATCATCCTGAACTTCGCGTTCGGGATCGGCGCACTGTTCGCGGTGGCAGCGATCGTCCTCGGCTTCATCGGCCGCAGCAAGGAGCCGCAGGCCAAGGGCTTCTGGCTCACCGGAATCATCCTCGGATTCGTGGCGGTGGTCATCGCGATCATCTTCTGGATCGTCTGGGGGCTCATCCTGGCCAACCTGTCGAACACGTACCGGTATTGACCGGCGCCGGGCGCTGACCCCTCGCGGTCAAACGCGCTCGGCGAGCAACGCGGTGTGACGTCCGGCGACCCTGGTGAGGATCAGTGTCGCCGGACGGTCGCCCGAGAGCTTGAGGCGCGTCCGGAGCGCGGCGGGGTCAACGTCCACGCCGCGCTTCTTGATCTCCAGCGTGCCGATCCCGCGCGCTCGCAGCGCCTTCTTGAGGTCCTTCTCGGCGAAGGGAAGCGTCTCCAGGATGCGGAAGCCCGCGGCGAACGGCGTGAACACAGGCTCATCGGCCGTGATGTAGGCGATGCCGTCGCCGAGCATCCGTCCGTCGAGCCGCCGGGCGAGGTCCCCGATCAGGCGCGCACGGATGACCGCGCCGTCCGGCTCGTAGAGGTACTCGCCGAGCTCGCCGGTCTCGGCGTCCTCGCTGTCGGCCTCCGCTGTCAGCTCGTTCGCCTCGTCGCCGCGCAGCACCAGGGCCGCTCGCCGGATGCCCGTGCGGGCGAGCGCGCCGAACCACAGCCCCAGCTCGACGACCTGCCCGTCGGCGGACACCCACTGTGCCTCGGCGGTCGACGGGATGAGGTCGCGGTCGAAACCGGGGCCGAGCTTGAGCCCGACCGAGCGTCCGGTCGCCAGCTCGTACGCGAAGCCGAGCGACGGCGTGTAGTCGTCGGGGTCGGTCAGCCGGTCGGTGTCCGTGTGACCGGCGGTGCGGCGGGCCGGGTCGAGGAAGACGCCGTCGATCGCTCGGAGGCTGATGTCCTCCGCGCGGCGGTGCTCCACTGTCGCGGACGGGAAGGGCGCGAGGTTGAAGGCGGCGATCGCGGCCGTGACTTCGTCCGCGTCCACCGCCGTGACCTCCAGGTCCAGGGCCGCCAGCGCGAGGGCGTCGCCGCCGATGCCGCAGCCGAGATCCGCGACGCGGGTCAGCCCGGCCGCGCGGAACCGTCCCGCGTGGCGTGCCGCGACCGAGAGGCGTGTCGCCTGTTCCAGTCCGGCCTCGGTGAAGAGCATCCGGGAAGCGAACTCGCCGAACTTGCCGACCGCCTTCTTGCGCAGCTTCGCCTGCGTCAGCACCGCCGCGACCAGGCCGGGGGAGTGGCCCTGCTTGCGGAGGTCCGTGACCATCGCGAGCACGTCCTTCTCGGACCGGTACGGAGGCAGGGAGTCGAGCAGCCTGAGGCCTTCGGGGCTGAGCAGCTCGACGAGTTCGGACCGGTCCATGTGCACCACGGTACCTTCTGGCACTCACGTTGCGTGACTGCTAACGCACCCCCTAGACTCGTGTTAGCACTCTCCGTGCGAGTTTGCTAACGCAAGCCGCGCAGACGTATTGAGTTCGCAAAGACTGAGTTCACCAAAGAAAGAGGTCAACCGTGTCGGTCTCCATCAAGCCGCTCGAAGATCGCATCGTCATCAAGCAGGTCGAGGCTGAGCAGACCACTGCTTCCGGTCTGGTCATCCCCGACACTGCCAAGGAGAAGCCCCAGGAGGGCGAAGTCGTCGCCGTCGGACCGGGCCGCATCGACGACAACGGCAACCGCGTTCCGCTCGACGTCGCCGTCGGCGACAAGGTGATCTACTCCAAGTACGGGGGCACCGAGGTCAAGTTCGGCGGCGAGGACTACCTGGTCCTCTCGGCGCGCGACGTCCTCGCGGTCGTCGTCCGCTGACGCACCTTCTTTCGAAGGCCCGGGCGCGGTAGCGCGCCCGGGCCTTCGCCGTCCCTGCGGGCCCTGCTGCGCTGCGCCCACCACGTCCGCCGCCACGTCCGTCCGTGTCGCCGGGTCGGAGTAGTGTCGTGGGAGTGTCGCAGCCCCTCTCCGAACACCGCAGGTCCGGTCTGACCTACGCGGTCAGCGCCTACGTCCTCTGGGGCATCCTCCCCATCTACTTCCTGGCGCTCGCGCCCTCCTCCGCCTGGGAGATCGTCGCCTGGCGGGTGATCTTCTCGCTGGTGTTCTGCGCGATCGCTCTCACCGTCACGCGCGCGTGGCGTACGTTCGGCGCGCTTCTGAAGGACCGCAGGGTCCTGTTCACGATGGGCCTCGCCGGCGCGCTCATCTACGTCAACTGGCAGACGTACGTGCTGGCAACGGTCAGCGGGCACGTCGTGGAAGCCGCGCTCGGCTACTTCATCAATCCGATCGTGACCGTGTTCCTCGGCGTCATCGTCCAGCGCGAGCGACTTCGCATCGCCCAGTGGGTGGCGGTCGGCGTCAGTATCGTCGCGGTCGTCGTGCTCGCGATCGGCTACGGGCAGGTCCCGTGGATCGCCCTCATCCTGGCGTTCTCGTTCGGCTTCTACGGCCTCATCAAGAAGCGCGTCGGCGGCAGGGTCGACGCCGTCTCCGGCCTGACGCTGGAGACGATGTGGCTGACGCCCGTCGCGATCGTGCAACTCGTGGTGGTCAGCCTCACGGCCGGCCTGACGATCGGCTCGGTGAGCGCGTGGCACACCGTCGCCCTGGTCGGCGCGGGCGTGATCACGGCGGTCCCGCTGCTCTTCTTCGCCGCCGCCTCCCGCCGGCTGCCGCTGGTCTACATGGGCTTCATCCAGTACTTCGCGCCGTTCATCCAGTTCCTGGTCGGCGTAGCGGTGCTGCACGAGGCGATGCCGCCCGAGCGCTGGGTCGGGTTCGCGATCGTCTGGCTGGCGCTCGCCGTCCTCAGCGTCGACATGATCGTGGCGGCCCGGCAGGGCAAGAAGCAGGCGGAGCTGGATCTGGCGACGGTGGAGTGAGGGGCTGGAATATCCCACCAGCTTGTGCCGTTACCATGGATCATCCACAACTCGCGCGACCTTGATAGGGGTGAAATGGACCAGGCGGATCCGTTCGGATTCATCGGTTTGACCTACGACGACGTCATGCTCCTTCCCGGGCACACCGACGTCATCCCGAGCGAGGCGGACACCTCGACTCGCCTGACCAAGCGGATCAGCATGGCGACCCCGCTCCTCTCCAGCGCTATGGACACCGTGACCGAGTCGCGCATGGCCGTCGCGATGGCCCGGCACGGCGGGATCGGTATCATCCACCGCAACCTGTCCATCGAAGACCAGGCCACCAACGTCGACAAGGTGAAGCGGTCCGAGTCGGGCATGATCACCAACCCGGTGACCACCACCCCCGACGCCACCGTCGAGGAGGTCGACCTCCTGTGCGGGCAGTTCCGCGTCTCCGGCCTCCCGGTCGTGGAGGGCGACGGCAAGCTTGTCGGCATCATCACCAACCGCGACATGCGCTTCGTCTCCCCGTTCGAGCGCTCCGCCACCCTCGTGCGCGACGTGATGACCCGCATGCCGCTCATCACTGCTCCGGTCGGCATCGACCCGGACTCCGCGGTCGCCATCTTCGCCGAGCACAAGATCGAGAAGCTCCCGCTCGTGGACGCCGACGGCCGCCTCCGCGGACTCATCACCGTCAAGGACTTCGACAAGAGCGAGAAGTACCCGAACGCCACGAAGGACGACGAGGGCCGCCTGCGCGTCGGCGCCGCGATCGGCTTCTTCGGCGACGCCTGGGACCGCGCGATGACCCTGGTCGACGCGGGCGTGGACGTCATCGTGGTCGACACCGCCAACGGCGACTCCGCCGGCGTGCTCGACATCATCCACCGGCTCAAGCACGAGCCGCGCGCTTCGCACGTCGACATCATCGGCGGCAACGTCGCCACCCGCTCCGGCGCACAGGCGCTCATCGACGCGGGCGCGGACGCCATCAAGGTCGGCGTCGGCCCGGGCTCCATCTGCACCACCCGCGTCGTCGCCGGCGTCGGCGTGCCGCAGGTGACCGCGGTGTACGAGGCCTCGCTGGCCGCGCGCGCGGCGGACGTCCCACTCATCGCCGACGGCGGCCTCCAGTACTCGGGCGACATCGCCAAGGCGCTGGTCGCCGGCGCGGAGAGCGTCATGCTCGGCTCGCTGCTGGCCGGAACCGCGGAGTCGCCCGGCGACCTCGTGTTCGTCAACGGCAAGCAGTTCAAGAACTACCGCGGCATGGGGTCGCTCGGCGCCCTCCAGACCCGCGGCAAGAAGACCTCGTACTCGCGCGACCGCTACTTCCAGGCCGACGTGCCCAGCGATGAGCAGCTCATCGCCGAGGGCATCGAGGGCCAGGTCCCGTACCGCGGTCCGCTGTCCGCCGTCGCGTACCAGCTCGTCGGCGGCCTCCGCCAGTCGATGTTCTACGTCGGCGCGCGTACCATCCCGGAGCTCCGGGAGCGCGGCCGGTTCGTCCGGATCACCGCGGCCGGGCTCAAGGAGTCGCACCCGCACGACATCCAGATGGTCGTGGAGGCGCCCAACTACCGCCGCTGACGCGGCCGCTCCGCCAACGGAGGAGATCCAGCCTCTTCGGGCCTGGATCTCCTCCGTTGACTGCGTTTCGGGGGTGTCCGCGCGCTGATGTCCTCCGTTGTCGACCGACCGGGATAGAGACACAGAATCTGTACTTTAGTATTTTATTAGGCGTCTGTCTGCCGTCGGGACGCCCGAATGTGGGGAACGTATGGCCCAAGTAACCGTCTTCGCTCGTCGTGCCACCATCGACCGGCACCGGGACGCACTGTCCGACGCGATCCACGGCGCGGTCATGACCGCGCTCGCCTATCCGCCCGAGAAGCGGTTCCACCGCTTGATCGGCATGGACCCGGCGGACTTCGTCTATCCGTCCGACCGCGGCGACGACTACACGATCATCGAGGTGTCGATGTTCGAGGGGCGGAGCGTCGAAGCCAAGCGTGCCCTCATCGTCGAGCTCTTCGCCCGGATCGAAGCGGCCACCGGCGTCCCGCCGCACAGCGTCGAGATCACCGTCTTCGAGACACCGAAGGTCAACTGGGGCATTCGCGGTGTCAACGCCGCCGACCTCGCTCTCGGCTACGCGGTCGAAGTCTGAGGCCCGACATTCGCGACGAATCGCGGCTTTCACGCGGGCATGCGCGACATTCGTGACGAATGTGGACGATGGTCGGAGTCGCGATTCGTGACGAATCGCGGCTTTCGTGCGCGAATTCGCGACATTCGTGACGAATGTCAGCGCAGGCGCGCGATTCGACGCACCGCGTCGGTGAGGACCTCGGGGGAGCACGCCAGGTTGACGCGTGCGAAGCCCGCGCCCTGGCGGCCGAAGTCGAGGCCGCGCACCAGCGCCACCCGCGCCTCCGACAGGATGCGCGCGGCGGGCTCGTCGCCCCAGCCGAGGTCGCGGAAATCCACCCAGGCGAGGTAGCTCGCGTGCGGTTCGCGGTAGAACGCCTCCGGGAGGTGCGTGGAGAGCAGCCGGCCGAAGAGCGCACGGTTGGCCTCGATCGACTCCAGGGTGCCGGCCAGCCACTCGCGGCTCTCGTTGAAGGCCGCCTCGGTGGCGATCCGGCCCAGCAGGCTGGTGCGGACCTCCACCTCCGCCGGGAGGGCGTGGAGCTGTGCCGTTCGCCTCGGCGACGCGGTGACCATCAGCGCGCACTTCACCCCGGCGAGGTTCCACGCCTTGCTCGCCGAGTGCGCCGCCACGCCGACCTCTCGCGCCTCCTCCGACACCGACAGGAACGGCGTGAACGTCGCGTCCGAGTGGGTCAGCGGCGCGTGGATCTCGTCGCTCACCACGGCGACGTCGTATCGGGCGGCGAGCGCGGCCACGGCCTCCAGGTCGGCCCGCGGGTGGACGAGGCCGAGCGGGTTGTGCGGGTGGCACAGCAGGAAGGCGCGGGCGCCGCCGGCGAAGGCGCGCTCCAGGCCGTCGAGGTCGAGGGACCAGGTCGTTCCGTCGTCGAGCAGCGACACCTCCTCGACCACACCGCCCGCCTCCGGGATGAGCTCGAAGAACGGCGGGTAGACCGGCGGCGTGATGACGACCCGGTCGCCCGGCGTGATCAGCATGCGCAGCGCCTCCACGATCACCACGCTGACATCGGTGGTCGTCAGGACGGACGCCGGGTCGACCTCCCAGCCCCAGGTGTCGTGGGCGTAGCGGGCGAAGGCGCTCTTCGCACGGTCGTCCTCGCCGATGTAGCCGGTGTCGCTGCGGTCGATCGCGGCGTGCAGGGCGGCGGCGATCGGCGGTGCGAGCGGGTAGTCGGTCTCCGCCACGAACAGCGGGAGCACGTCGTCGGGATAGAGCGACCACTTCTCGCTGGTGCGCTGGCGGAGACGGGCGAGGGGCTCTGCGTCGACGGTCACCTGCCTACTCTGCCAGTGCCGCGCCATAGACTGAACCCGTGAGTATGGAGATTGAGATCGGGCGGGCCAAGCGTGCCCGCCGCGTGTACGCCTTCGACGACGTCGCGGTGGTGCCCAGCCGGCGCACCCGCGACCCCGAGGACGTCTCGGTCGCCTGGACGATCGACGCGTACCAGTTCTCCATCCCGTTCCTGGCCGCTCCGATGGACTCGGTGGTCTCGCCGACCACCGCGATCATGATGGGTCAGCTCGGCGGCATCGGCGTGCTCGACCTGGAAGGCGTCTGGACCCGTTACGAAGACCCGGAGCCGCTGCTCGCGGAGATCCGCGAGCTGCCCGTCGACAGGGCGACCCGGCGCATGCAGGAGATCTACGCCGAGCCGATCAAGCCCGAGCTGGTCACCCGGCGCCTCGCCGAGATCCGGGAGGGCGGGGTCACCGTCGCCGGCGCGCTCTCGCCGCAGCGCACCCAGGAGCTCTACCAGACCGTGGTGGAGGCCGGCGTCGACCTGTTCGTCATCCGCGGCACCACCGTCTCCGCCGAGCACGTCTCGAAGAGCGTGGAGCCCCTCAACCTGAAGAAGTTCATCTACGAACTCGACGTGCCGGTGATCGTCGGCGGCGCCGCGACCTACACGGCGGCCCTGCACCTCATGCGCACCGGGGCGGCCGGCGTGCTCGTCGGCTTCGGCGGCGGCGCGGCCTCCACCACCCGCTCGACGCTCGGCATCCACGCCCCGATGGCCACCGCCGTCGCGGACGTCGCCGGCGCGCGCCGCGACTACATGGACGAGTCGGGCGGACGTTACGTGCACGTCATCGCCGACGGCGGCCTCGGCAGCTCGGGCGACATCGTCAAGGCGATCGCCTGCGGCGCCGACGCCGTCATGCTCGGCACCGCGCTCGCCCGTGCCACGGACGCCCCGGGAGGCGGCTGGCACTGGGGCGCGGAAGCGCACCACCCGCAGCTTCCCCGGGGCAACCGGGTCGAGGTCGGCCAGGTCGCACCGCTCGAGGAGGTCCTCTACGGGCCCGCGCCGGTCGCCGAGGGAACTGCGAATCTCGTGGGGGCCTTGCGCAGGAGCATGGCTACGACGGGATACTCGGACTTGAAGGAGTTCCAGCGCGTCGAAGTAGTGGTGGCGCCCTACCAATCGCATTAGGTCCTGGCCGAAGGCGGCCGGGGAGGAGGAAACGATGGCGACAACATCCCCGTCCGGCACCGCCGCGCAGTCGACGGCGGTGGGCTACCCTTCACGCCTCGGCCCCGCCGAGCGCGCCGCCGCGATCGAGGCGCTGAAGAACACCGAGCTCGACATCCTCGTGGTCGGCGGCGGCATCGTCGGCGTCGGCAGCGCGGTCGACGCGGTCACCCGCGGGCTGAGCGTCGGTCTGGTGGAGGCCCGCGACTTCGCGTCCGGCACCTCCAGCCGGTCGTCCAAGCTCGTCCACGGCGGCATCCGCTACCTGGAGCAGCTCGATTTCGGGCTCGTGCGGGAGGCGTTGATCGAGCGCGGCCTTCTGCTGCAGCGCATCGCTCCGCACCTGGTCAAGCCGGTCCGGTTCCTCTACCCGCTGCACAAGCGCGTCTGGGAGCGCTTCTACATCGGCGCCGGCATGATGCTCTACGACATCTTCTCGTACAGCGGTCTCCGCCCGCCGGGGGTGCCGCACCACCGCCACCTCAGCAAACGGCAGGTGCTCAAAGCGATCCCGAGCATGGCCCCGAACGCGCTCGTCGGCGGTATCACCTACTACGACGCGCAGGTGGACGACGCCCGCTACACCGCTACGCTCGCCCGCACAGCGGCCCACTACGGCGCGCACATCGCGCCGCGTGTCCGCGTGGAGGGCTTCCTCAAGGTCGGCGAGCGCGTCGTCGGCGTGCAGGCGCACGACCTGGAGACGGGCGAGCGCTTCGAGATCCGCGCCAAGCAGGTCGTCAACGCGACCGGCGTGTGGACGGACGACACCCAGTCGATGGTGGGGGAGCGCGGTCAGTTCAAGGTCCGTGCGTCCAAGGGAATCCACCTGGTCGTCCCGCGCGACCGCTTCCAGTCGAAGATGGGCCTGATCCTCCGGACCGAGAAGAGCGTGCTCTTCGTCATTCCGTGGGGCCGGCACTGGCTGATCGGCACGACCGACACCGACTGGCACCTCGACAAGGCGCACCCCGCGGCGACGGCGGCCGACATCGACTACCTGCTCGCACACGTCAACCAGGTGCTCAACGTCCCGCTCACCCGGGAGGATGTGGAGGGCGTGTATGCCGGCCTGCGCCCGCTGCTCGCGGGCGAGTCCGAGGAGACGTCCAAGCTGTCCCGTGAGCACCTCGTCGCGCACTCGGTTCCCGGCCTGGTCGTCATCGCCGGCGGCAAGTGGACGACGTACCGGGTGATGGCGAAGGACGCGATCGACGCGGCCGTCGACGCGCTCGACGGCAAGATCCCGGCGAGCACGACGATGGAGATCCCGCTCGTCGGGGCGGAGGGCTACCAGGCCGCCTGGAACCGTCGCGGCCGCATTGCGAGCGAGTCCGGCCTCCACCCGGCACGCGTCGAGCACCTGCTCAACCGCTACGGGACGATGACGGAGGACATCCTCGCCCTGATCCGCGAGGACCCGTCGCTCGCCCATCCGCTGCCCGGTGCCGACGACTACATCGGCGCGGAGGTCGTCTACGCGGCCAGCCATGAGGGCGCCCTCCACCTGGAGGACGTGCTCGCCCGCCGCACCCGCATCTCGATCGAGGCATGGGACCGCGGCGTCTCGGCTGCGCCGGTCGCGGCGTCGCTGATGGCGGGCGTGCTGGGTTGGGACACCGCCCGCGAGGAGCGCGAAGTGCAGACCTACCTGAAGCGGGTCGCGGCCGAGCGGGCCAGCCAGCAGCAGCCGGACGACGAGTCGGCCGACCGGGTGCGCCTGGAGGCGCCGGACATCGTGGATGTGGACGCGGCCGCCGAGAAGGCGGGCGCGG
This sequence comes from Streptomyces sp. L7, assembly GCF_050990935.1. Classification (GTDB taxonomy): domain Bacteria; phylum Actinomycetota; class Actinomycetes; order Actinomycetales; family Microbacteriaceae; genus Leifsonia. The sequence goes on from NZ_CP194644.1 coordinate 4,049,321, forward strand.
TCACGCGCACGGCGAAGGCGGCGTCGGCGAAGACCCCGGCCGCGAAGGCGGCCGCGGCGAAGGCGGCGACCCCGGTGGAGGAGCTGGACGCGCCGCCCGAAGAGGAGTGAGCCGTCTCCGGCGAAAAGAGCCCGAAACCTCCCTCCGGTAAACTGGTACCCGGTACCCGCGACGGATGGAGACGGAAATGGTTGACGTTCGACGGGTCAAACTGCCCGGCGTCGGGGTGTTGCACACCTTCGTCACGGACGACGGGGGAAAGTCGGCGTCATCGCGCACCGCTCCGGGCACAGCGACCTGATCACGTTCTCCGATCACGAGGACGGCGCCGACGTGACCAAGGTGTCGCTGCGCCTCAGCGAGGACGAGGCGCACACCCTCGCCGAGCTGCTCGGCGGCACACAGATCACCGAGTCGCTCACGGCGCTCGACCAGATCCCGGGGCTCAGCATCGACTGGTTCTCCGTCGACTACGAGGACTACATCGCCGGCCAGCAGCTCGGCGCCCCCGGTGACCGCGGCTTCGTCGGACTCACCGTCGTCGCCGTGGTCCGCGGCGACTCCGCGAATCCGGCGCCCGCCCCCGATTTCAAGGTCTTCCCCGGCGACACCCTCGTCGTCGCGGGCACCCCGGAGAAGGTCGCCAAGGCCTTCGCGTTCTTCCGCACCGGCGAAACGGTGCGGGCCACGACCGACGCTCCGCCGGGAGGCTGATCCATGCATCTCGGAGAAGACCTCGTCATCCTCGGCATCCTGCTGCTCGTCGCGTACGTGCTCGGACGCCTCGGCAAACTGGTGGGGCTCCCCGCGATCCCCATCTACATGCTGGTCGGTCTGCTGGCGAGCCCGCACACCGGCTGGTTCCCGCTCGACTTCGAGAGCAACTACATCGAGCTCATCGCCGTCTTCGGGCTCATCCTGCTGCTGTTCAACCTGGGCCTGGAGTTCGATCAGGACGAGTTCTTCGGCAACTTCGGCAAACTCGTCGTCTCCGGCGGTTCGTACATCCTGATCAACATGGGCGTCGGCCTCGCGTTCGGCTTCTGGGTCGGCTGGGGAACCAGGGAGGCGCTCATCATCGCGGGGATGACGGCCACGTCGTCGTCCGCGATCGTGACCAAGCTGCTGATCGAGCTGCGCCGACTCCCCAACACCGAGACGCCGATGATCCTCGGCGTGACGGTGGTGGAGGACATCTTCATCGCGATCTACCTCGCGATCGTCTCCGTCGTGCTGAGCGGGGAGACCGACTTCTGGCCGGTCGTCGGCAAGCTGACGGTGGCGTTCCTGTTCCTGGTCGTGATGTTCACGCTGGCCCGGTTCGGGGGAGGTACGTCTCCCGGCTGTTCCGGACGAAGGACGATGAGCTCTTCACCATCCTGTTCTTCGGGCTGGCCGTGCTGTTCGCCGGGATCGGCGAGATCCTCGGCGTGACCGACGCGATCGGCGCGTTCCTGATCGGGCTCGTGCTGGGCGCGACGAAGTACCGCAACAAGATCGAGCACATCGCCCTCCCGTTGCGCGACGTGTTCGCGGCGTTCTTCTTCCTCAACTTCGGGCTCGCGCTCGACCCGGCGAAGTTCCCTGCGGTGCTCGGGCCGGTGCTCATCGCGGTCGCGATGACGATCGTGCTGAACATCCTGGCCGGGCAGTTCGTCGCGTGGCTGAACGGCTTCGGTCCGCAGGCCGGGATCAACACCGCCGTCATCCTGCAGAACCGCGGGGAGTTCGCGCTCATCCTGGCGACGCTGTCGCTCAGCGCCGGACTCGATCCCCGCATCGCGCCGTTCGCCGGTCTCTACGTGCTCATCATGTCCGTGCTCGGGCCCGTCCTCGCAGCGAACTCCGAGAAGATCGGTGCGATGATTCTCCGGACCGGATCGTCCAAGCGGCGCGACCGGCGGAAGACGCGCGATCCCATGCTCGACGAGGAGATCGCACTCGTCGAGGCGGCCACCGCGGACCTCGACTCCGACACGCGCCGCGACGACACGCGCGCCCACGACACGCGCCAGGCTGCGGACCGGATCGTCGAGCAGGCCATGCAGCAGCAGGACACGACCGTCGAACGAAAGCGGGACTGACCCATCGACACCACCCCCGGCAGCCCGGCCGGCGCACAGGCGCCCCAGGGTGGCTCCACCATGCTGCAGATGATGCTCCGTCCCCGCTGGATCGGCGCTCTGCTGTTCGCGCTCGCGCTCGCCGCGGGCTTCGCCGCGCTCGGCCAGTGGCAGCTCGAGCGCGCGATCGAGTCCGGCAAGGCGGTCGTGGCGCCGACTGAGTCCGTGCTTCCGCTCGCGCAGGTCGCGAAGCCGAACGGGCCGATGACCGACAAGTCTGTCGGCCAGCTCGTGGAGTTCACCGGCACGTTCGTCGCCGGCGACGAGCAGCTCCTGTACGACCGGATCAACTTCGGCAAGACCGGCTGGTGGGTCGTCTCCCATGTGGACGTGGACGGCGGCGACGGCCACCGTATCGCGCTCGCCGTTGCGCGCGGCTGGGCTCCCGACGAGGCGACGGCGAAGTCCGTGATGGCGCAGCTCGCCGAGCAGCCGGAGGCGCCGCAGAAGATCGTCGGGCGCCTCCTCCCGGACGAGCAGCCGCAGGTGCCGGACGACAAGAAGAACCCGACCGCGATGAAGACCGTGGGCGTCGGCCAGCTCTACAACCTGTGGACCGGGGTGGACGGCATGGACGTCTACAACGCGTACGTGGTCGACCGGACGCCGGCCGCCGGGCTGGACACGATCGACTCGCCGCCGCCGATCCAGCAGGCCGAGCTCAACTGGCTCAACGTGTTCTACGCGGCCGAGTGGATCATCTTCGCCGGGTTCGCGATCTTCCTCTGGTACCGGCTCGTGCGGGACGCCAAGCAGCGGGAGGACGAGGAGCGCGAGCTGGCGGCCGAGGCGGCCGCCGGAAGCGGCCCGGGCGACGGCGCGAGGGCCCACGCCGGGAACGTAGAATAGCTCCCATGCCCCTCGCTCCCAAGCTCGAAGACTTCCCGAAGATCCGCGGGGCGCTGAAGTTCTACCAGGTGTTAGCCTACGTCACCGGAATCATGCTCCTGCTGCTCTGCGTGGAGATGATCGTGAAGTACGGCCTCGGCTACCAGCTCTTCGCCTTCAGCAACTACGGCGCTCTCACGCTCGTGCCCGTCAAGACCGCCGTCGCCCCGACCGGCGTCGATCTGAGCACGGGCATCCTCATCGCCCACGGCTGGCTGTACGTCGTGTACCTGTTCTCCGACTTCCGGCTGTGGAGCCTGATGCGCTGGCCGTTCTCGAAGTTCATCACCATCGCCCTCGGCGGCGTCATCCCCTTCCTGTCCTTCTTCGTGGAGTCCAGGATCACCAAGCAGGTCAAGAGCTATCTGGCCGGCCGCGAGGCCGAGGCAGCGACGTACGTGGAGGCCGCAAATTAGCACCGACGCAGTGTTCTCGGACATCCTCGGGGGAGCAGATTCGGCCGCGCCGGCCGGCCCCGTCCTGGTGGTCGACTTCGGCGCCCAGTACGCGCAGCTGATCGCGCGCCGCGTGCGGGAGGCCAACGTCTACTCCGAGATCGTGCCCCACACCGTGACGGCGTCGGAGGTCGCGGCCAAACGCCCGGCGGGCATCGTCCTCTCCGGCGGCCCGTCCAGCGTGTACGAGGACGGCGCACCGCACCTCGACGAGGCGATCTTCGAGCTCGGCGTCCCCGTGCTCGGCATCTGCTACGGCTTCCAGGTGATGGCGACCGCCCTCGGCGGCGAGGTGGCACGGACCGGCCGCCGCGAGTACGGCTCCACGGCCGTGCGCGCCACCGGCGCGGCCTCGAACGGCTCCGGCAGCCTCCTCGACGGCCAGCCCGCCGAGCAGACGGCATGGATGAGCCACGGCGACTCCGTCTCCCGGGCGCCCGAGGGCTTCGAGGTGCTGGCCTCCACCGACGACACCCCGGTCGCAGCGTTCGCGAACGAGGAGCGCCGGCTGTACGGCGTGCAGTGGCACCCCGAGGTCAAGCACTCGCAGTACGGCCAGGCCGTGCTGGAGAACTTCCTGCACCGCGCAGCGGGCATCCCCGCCGACTGGAACAGCGGCAACGTCATCGCGGACCAGGTCGCCGCCATCCGTGCCCAGGTGGGCAGCGGTCGCGTGCTGTGCGCTCTGTCCGGCGGCGTCGACTCCGCGGTCGCGGCCGCGCTCGTGCACAAGGCCGTCGGCGACCAGCTCGTCTGCGTGTTCGTGGACCACGGCCTGCTCCGCAAGGACGAGGCCCGCCAGGTCGAGGAGGACTACGTCGCGGCGACCGGGGTCCGGCTCGTCACCGTGAACGCGCAGGAGCAGTTCCTGTCCGCGCTCGCCGGCGTCTCGGACCCCGAGACCAAGCGCAAGATCATCGGCCGCGAGTTCATCCGCGTGTTCGAGAAGGCCCAGGCCGACCTGATCGCCGAGGCCGAGCACGACGGCGACCCCATCCGCTTCCTGGTGCAGGGCACGCTCTACCCGGACGTGGTGGAGTCGGGCGGCGGCACCGGCACGGCCAACATCAAGAGCCATCACAACGTCGGCGGACTGCCGGAGGACCTCCAGTTCGAGCTCGTCGAGCCGCTGCGCACCCTGTTCAAGGACGAGGTGCGCGCGATCGGCCGCGAGCTGGGGCTGCCGGAGGTCATCGTCGGTCGCCAGCCGTTCCCCGGCCCCGGCCTCGGCATCCGGATCGTCGGCGAAGTGACGCAGGAACGTCTCGACCTGCTGCGCGACGCCGACGCGATCGTGCGCGCGGAGCTGACCGCGGCCGGCCTGGACGCCGAGATCTGGCAGTGCCCCGTGGTGCTGCTCGCGGACGTCCGCTCGGTCGGCGTGATGGGCGACGGCCGCACCTACGGCCACCCGATCGTGCTGCGCCCGGTCTCCAGCGAGGACGCCATGACCGCCGACTGGACGCGCTTGCCGTACGACCTGCTGGCCACCATCTCCAACCGGATCACCAACGAGGTCGACGGGGTCAACCGCGTCGTGCTCGACGTCACGTCGAAGCCGCCGGGGACCATCGAGTGGGAGTGAGCCTCCCCGAAACGTGAGAAGGGCCGGGATGCTGTCACAGCGTCCCGGCCCTTCTGCGTGCGGTGCCTAGTTGCGGGCGATGGCGAGCAGTCGCAGGATCTCGAGGTACAGCCAGATGACGGTGACCATGATGCCGAACGCGCCCGACCAGCCGTAGACGCGCGGGGCGCGGTTCTTGACCCCGCGCTGGATGAAGTCGAAGTCGAGCACGAGCGAGTAGGCGCCCATGATGACGACGAGGACGCCGATGAGCACGCCGAGCGGGATGCCGAAGATCTTGACATCGCTGCTCAGCCCGAACGCGCTGTGCGTGACACCGGTCCACACCAGGACGACGTTGACGAGCGAGTAGACCAGGTACCCGACCATGGCGATCAGGAAGACCTTCGTGGCCTTGGCCGAGGCGCGGATCTTTCCGGAGGCGAAGAGCGCGAGCGTCACACCGACGACCGCGAGCGTGCCGATGACCGCCTGGACGACGATGCCGGGGTACAGCGACTCGAAGACGGCGGAGATACCGCCGACGAAAATCCCCTGGACGCCGGCGTAGCTCAGGATCAGCGCCGGCGACGGCTTCTTCTTGAAGATGTTGACGAGCGCCAGGACGAAGCCGATGATCGCCGCCGGGAGGACGAGCGCCGGCACCACCCAGCCCACGACGGCTCCGACGACCAGGAGGCCGAACGAGATCGCGCTCTTGGTGATGGTGTCCTCGACCGTCATGCGATCGGTGTCGGCGGACGTCGCGGACGGCGACTGATACATCTGCTCGAGGTTCTCGGCGCTGACCGTGGTGGCCGTCGCCGCCTGCCCGTTGTTCTGGAAGGCCGGATTCGTTGAGAATGCCGGGTTGGTGAGTGCCATGGGTTCCTCGCTTTGTCGGGGACCGCTTACGGTCTCGGTGCGTCCAACTTACCGGGTTGGTTTCTGAGAGTTCTGACAGCTTGCCATGAATCGAGTGCGAGCGCGCCGCCGCGGGCCAGCCACGCCGAACCCACCACGACGACGCTCATGACCACGATGGTGATCCAGCCCTGACCGTACGTGGTCACGTACAACGGGAGGATCAGGCTCGCGGCGATCGGCAGCGCGAGCACGGCGAACGCCGGGAGCGGTCGCAGCCGCACCAGGAGCCACGCGGCCAGCATGACGGCGTAGCACCAGGCGAAGCCGGAGCCGCCGAGCATGAGCCAGGTGAAGCCGAGCACGGGGACGACGACGGCGACCCTTCGGCCGATGGTGGAGGGCATGACCGCCCAGCCCGCGGGCTGCAGGATCGAGCCGACCAGCAGGAACGGCAGGCTGTACGCGGTGGTGACCAGGACGCAGGCGGTGCCGACCACGATCATCGCGAGGCCGGCTGTCCAACGGGCGCGGTACGTGCCCCAGTGCAGGTCGAGCGAGCGGGTCGGCTCGCGCCAGGCGCGGGGCGTCGCAGGCGGCTCCGGTTCGAGTGCGGAGGGCGCCGGAGCCGCAGCCGCGGGCGTCGGGGTGGGAAGACCATCGGGGTCGGTCACCCTCCGATTGTTTCACCCGGGAGTGCGCACCGGAACGGGCCGGACGCCCGGCTAGTATCGCCACATGCGTGCCCGCTCCCGACCGTCCGTCATCGGTCACCGCGGCGCGCCCGGCTACCGGCCCGAGCACACCCGGGCGGCGTACGAGCTGGCGTTCGCCCTCGGCGCCGACTCCGTGGAGCCCGACCTCGTCGCCACGAAGGACGGCGTGCTGGTCGTGCGGCACGAGAACGAGATCTCCGGCACGACGAACGTGGCCGAGCATCCCGAGTTCGCCGCCCGGCGCACGACCAAGGAGGTCGACGGGATGCCGTTGACCGGCTGGTTCACCGAGGACTTCACGTGGGCCGAGCTCGCGACGCTCCGCGCGCGGGAGCGGGTGCCGCACCTGCGCCAGGCGAGCGCGACCTTCGACGACCGCTACCCGATCCTCCGGCTCGCGGACGTGCTGGAGGTCGTGGACGCTGCCTCCGACGCCGCGGGCAGGGCGCTCGGCCTGGTCGCCGAGCTGAAGCACGCCACCTACTTCGAGGCGGCGGGCCTGCCGCTGCACGAGCTGTTCCTGGCCGAGCTCGGGGCGGCGGGCTGGTCCGATCATCCCGGGCTGGTCGCCGAGAGCTTCGAGAAGACCGTGCTCGGCCACCTGCACGACGGCGGGTTCCGGGGCAAGCGGGTCTACCTCCTCGAGGGGGAGGGCGCGCCCGCCGACCGCGTCGCGTCGCTGGGGGCCGCGGCGCCCGGCTACGCGTCCGACTTGACGCTGCGCGGGCTGTACGCCCTGGGCTCGGCGGCGGCTCCCGCCGAGCGCGTGGACGGGATCAGCGTGGACGTCTCCCAGATCCTGCACTCCGGCTCGGTGTCGGTCGGCCTGTTCGGCGAGGACGAGGGCGGTGTCGACATCGGCGCGGTCACCTCCGACCTGGTCGACCTCGCGCACTCGGCCGGCCTGTTCGTCTATTGCTGGACGCTGCGCCCGGAGAACGGGATGCTGCCGGCCGACTTCCGCCGGGCCGGCCGTGACGACGAGTGGGGCGACTGGCGGCGGCTCTTCGCGATCCTGCTGCACTCCGGGGTCGACGGGGTGTTCGCCGACCACCCCGACCTCGCGGTCGCCGTGCGCGACGGACGCTGAACGGTCCGGGGCGCGTTCGACCGCTTCCCGGCCCCCGGCGGCGATGACGGTGGCGGCGGCTAAAATGTGTGGAGACATGACGAGCCTTCCCGACGCCCCCTCCTCCTCTTCCGCGGTGCCCTCCTCCGTGCCGATCATCCTCGACGGCTGGGAGGGCGACGTGCGCACCGGCGACGGCTCCGCCCGCGGTGGCGCCGGCGGCGCGAACGGCGGCGGCGCCGGTCACCGCAGCCCCAACGAGCGCCTGTTCGCCGGGCTCAATCCGCAGCAGCGCGAGGCCGCCGAGTACCGCGGCCCGGCCCTCCTCATCGTCGCGGGCGCAGGCTCGGGGAAGACCAGCGTGCTGACCCGCCGCATCGCGGGACTCATCGAGAGCCGGGAGGCCTGGCCGAGCGAGATCCTCGCGATCACGTTCACCAACAAGGCCGCGAACGAGATGCGCGAGCGCGTCGAGCAGCTCCTCGGCGGCCGGGCGCAGGGCATGTGGATCTCGACGTTCCACTCGGCGTGCGTCCGGATCCTGCGCCGGGAGGCCGAGACGATCGGCAAGACGCAGAGCTTCACGATCTACGACTCCGGCGACACCCGTGCGCTGCTCAAGCGGATCATCAAGGAGCTGGACGCCGACACGCTCGGCTTCACCGTCGCCGGGACGTCCGGCCGCATCTCCAAGCTCAAGAACGAGCTCACCGACATCGAGACCTACGCGCGTTCGGCGAATCTGAGCGACCCGCAGGAGGTGATGTTCCTCGAGATCTTCCGGCAGTACACCCGCGCGCTCCGCCGCGCCAACGCCTTCGACTTCGACGATCTCATCGCCGAGACGGTGTTCCTGTTCCGCGCCTTCCCGAAGGTTGCCGCGCTCTACCAGACCCGGTTCCGGCACATCCTCGTCGACGAGTACCAGGACACCAACCACGCGCAGTACTCGCTCATCCGCGAGCTGACGATGCCGGTCGCGCCCGACGTCGCGGAGCAGATGGAGCAGCACGGCCGCAACGTCGGCAAGCTGCGCGACGTGGTCGGCGCGATCCCCGGGGCCTCGCTGACGGTGGTGGGCGACTCGGACCAGTCGATCTACGCGTTCCGCGGGGCGGACATCCGCAACATCGTGGAGTTCGAGCGCGACTTCCCCGGCGCCAAAGTGGTGCTGCTGGAGCAGAACTACCGGTCGACGCAGAACATCCTGAGCGCGGCCAACGCCGTCATCTCCAACAACTTCGACCGCAAGGACAAGAAGCTGTGGACCGCGGTCGGCGACGGCGACAAGATCGTCGGCTACACCGGCTACTCCGGGCACGACGAGGCGCAGTTCGTCGCGGACGAGATCGAGAAGCTGCACGCCGCGGGCATGGACTACAAGGACATGGCGGTCTTCTACCGCACCAACGCGCAGACCCGTGCGCTGGAGGAGATCTTCATCCGCTCGGCGCTGCCGTACAAGGTCATGGGCGGCACCAAGTTCTACGAGCGCGCCGAGATCAAGGACGCGATGGCATACCTGATCACGGTCGCCAACCCGGACGACACCCTCGCGCTCCGCCGCATCCTGAACACGCCGAAGCGCGGCATCGGCCCGGCGACGGAGACCCAGCTCGCGAGCTACGCGGAGGACAACGGCTTCACGTTCCGCGACGCCATGCGCGACGCCGGGTCGCTGGGTCTCGGCCCCAAGGTGACGGGGGCGATCCTTCAGCTCTCCGGGCTGTTGGACGAGGCCACCGCGAAGATCGACCCGGCCAACCCGGCAGGGGTCTCGCCGGTCGCGGACGTGCTCACCTTCCTGCTCGACGGCAGCGGTTACCTCGAGGTGCTGCGCAACAGCCGCGACCCGCAGGACGAGGCGCGCGCCGAGAACGTGGACGAGCTCGTCGCGGTGACCAAGGAGTTCGCGCGCAACAACCCCGACGGCACGCTGGTCGACTTCCTCACCGAGGTGTCGCTGGTCGCCGCCGCGGACGAGATCGACGACTCCAGCGGATCCGTGTCGCTGATGACGCTTCACACCGCCAAGGGGCTGGAGTACGACGCGGTGTTCCTGACGGGCATCGAGGAGGACCTCCTCCCGCACCGGATGTCGGCCAACGAGCCGGGCGGCCCGGCCGAGGAGCGGCGGCTGTTCTACGTGGGCATCACGCGCGCCAAGAAGCGCCTGTTCCTCTCGCTGGCGATGACGCGCGCGCAGTTCGGCGAGACCGCCGTCGCGATGCCGAGCCGGTACCTGCAGGAGATCCCGGCGGACCTGATCGATTGGCGCCAGTCGCCCGGCGCCGCCAACGGTCGCGGCGGGTCGCAGTCGCGCGCGCTGAACGCCCGCCGGCCCGGCATCGGCGGCGGGACCGCCGGCCGCTGGAACGAGAGCTACCCGGTCGGCGGGAGCGCACCGGCCGAGCGCCCCAAGGCGGAGTGGCCGAACCGGGTCACCGGCAAGGTCCGCGACAACGGCGACCTGGAGCTCGCCCCGGGCGACCGGATCCGGCACGCGGACTTCGGCGACGGCCGGGTGACCAACGTCACCGGCGAAGGCGCCAAGCGCGTCGCGCACGTCCAGTTCGAGAAGGTGGGCGCGAAGAAGCTCCTCATCAAGATCGCCCCGATCGACAAGCTGTGAGGCGGCAGCTCGCCTCGATGAGCGTCGAGGTCGGCTTCCGGGCCGCCGCGGCGGTCGCGGTGCCGTTGCTCCTGTTGCTCGCGGTCGGACGCCTCGACCTCGCGGCGTACGCGACGTTCGGCGCGTTCACTGCGCTGTACGGCCGCAACGAGCCCTACCGGCTCCGCCTCCGCAGCGTCTCGGTGGCCGCGGTCGCGCTGCTGGCGAGCATCGCGCTCGGCGTCCTGGTCGCGGTGCTGGGCGAGCCGCTGGTACTGGTGACGGTCCTTTTGGTCGCGGTGGTCGTGGTCGGGACCTTCTTCGCGACCGCTTTCCAGCTCCTCCCGGCGCAGCCGCTGTTCTTCGTGTTCGCCCTGTTGGTGTGCGCGGCGATCCCGACCCCTGCCGCGGAGGCCTGGGGCCGGATCGGCCTCGCGGCCGCCGTCGCCGCGTTCTCGTGGCTGCTGACGATGTCGGGATGGCTGCTGCGCCGTGCGGCGGGCGACCGCGCTGCGCGAACGGGCGCGGTGCTCTTGAAGAAGCTGCACCGTCGCCCGGGCGTGGACACGAGCGTGCTGCGCGACGGCCGCGTCTGGCTGACCGCGGCGCAGAACGCCGTGGGCGTCCTCCTCGCGGGCGGCGTCGCCCTCGCCTTCGGGCTGGGCCACGCCTATTGGGCGGTGGTGAGCCTGGTCGCCGTCATCCCTCCTGCGCGCGCCGCGCACTCGATCGCCCGTTCGCTGCACCGGATCTTCGGCACCATCGGGGGCGTCCTCGTGGCAGCACTCGTGCTGGTGTGGGGGCCGCCGGCACTCGTGGTGATCGTGGTGATCGTGGTGTGCCAGTTCTTCGCGGAGATGCTGGTCGGCCGTCACTACGGCTCGGCCCTGCTCTTCATCACCCCGATGGCGCTCGCTGTGTCGCACCTGGCCTCCCCGACGCCGCTCAGCACGTTGCTCATCGACCGCGTGTTCGAGACCGTGCTGGGCGCCGCCATCGGGATCGGCCTGGTGCTGCTCGCGCGCTGGGTCGAGCGATCGCGAGGGCTCGCGGGCTAGCCGCTCTCTGGGGACGTCGCGGGCCGGCCGGTCCTTCGGGGCGCCGACTAGCCGCCGTCCTCGGCCAGCGACTGCCGCAACCGGCGCAGGTAGAGGTCGCGCGGACGCTGCCGGAGTCGCATCGGGAGCCGCGGGTAGACCGCCTCCGCCACCTGCATCCGGCGTTCGAAGGCGCGCTCGATCGAGGGGGTCCACGGCAGCTCGAACTGGTCCCGCACCGCGGGCGGCAGCAGCCCGGCCGTGACGATCCGGGCGTCCGGGAGTGCGGCCCGGAGCCAGAGGGGCACGCCCCGGGGATGCAGGATCTGCCGCGCCACCGCGCGCGCGGCGTCCGTCACGCGGAGCCGGCCGATCATGTCGTGCCAGTAGTCCTGGAAGGCGGCCTCGGAGGCCGGCCAGTCCTCGGGGCGGACTCGGAGCGCGGCTCCGGAGCGGGTCGCCTCGCGGTACAGCTCCTCCCGCGCAGCCGGGTCCTGCGGACCGAAGACACGCTCACCGAGGTCGACCATGGTCGCATAGAGGGTCGCCGCCACCCAGAGCTGCAACTCCCGGTCGAAGGCGCTGTACGCCGGCTCCGAGCCGGTGGCCGTGCCGCGAACGGGCGCGTGCGCGCGGTTGACCCGCCGGCGGACCACGTCGAACTCGGCAGGCGTCGCGAAGGTCGCGGCGTAGACGAAGGTCATCGTGGCGTGGAACCGATCCAGCATCCGGTTGGCGAAGTCGCTGTGCTCCACGACGCCGCGCCCCACCGCCGGATGCGCGATCTGCAGCAGCAGCGCCCGGCCGCCACCGGCGAGGCAGAGCGCCTCGCCGGTGAGCTGCAGGTACGTGAGCTGCCCGGACGCTCCGGGGCCACGGACGGTGCGGGCGGTGGTCATGCGTCAATCCTGCAACGGGATGCTGTGTTCCCGCGACGCAGCCGCCATCCGAGCGTGCCGGTCAGCAGCGCGGTTCCGGCGGCCCCGAGGCCGACCGCCGCCGGCCACGCCTCCGCTGCCCAGGAGCCGCCGGTGTCCGCCAGCACTGCCGGCGCCATCGGCGCGGGCGCAGGCTCCTCCGGCGCGGGGACCATGGGAACCGACGCCAGGGTGATCTCCGTGGCTACGCCGAACGCCGACCGCCAGGGACGGATCCGCTCGGCGCCGCCTCCCGCGACCACGCGCTCGGGATCGATCCGCTCGGCCCAGACATAGTGCCCCGCGGCCGGGATGGCGCACTCCGGGGTGTCGTACTCGCCGGTGCCGTTCACCGTCGTCTCCACCGTGCAGACCTCCGGAGCCCCGTCGGGAACGTCCGGCGACTGCGCCAGGGGAGCGTCGAAGGGACCGTACAGTGTGCTCTCCACGACGGCCTCCACCGGCTCGAAGCCGTCGTCCACCGCGCGCACGCCCCAGGACGGCAGGAGCCCGTCCGCGACGTCGACCGAGACGGTGAGCCGGTCATGGATCAGCGCGCCGGGCAGGGCTTCCGGAGTGCTGGTCACCGTCGACACCACAGGCTGGAACGGCAGCGGGGAGGGTCCCGTCGTGGACGCCGCCGCGCGCGCCTCCGCCGTCGCGGGCACCGCCACGAGCACGGCCTGGGCGTCCCCGTGCGGAGCGGCGACCAGCAGCCGGTCGCCGTAGGGCAGGGCGTCGAGGGAGGCCGCAGCGCTCACGGTCACGCTCACCGCTTCGCCCGACGGGACGATCGCCACGTCCGTCCCGGTCGGAACCTCGGCGTCGCCGGCGCCGTCCGCGAAGGTCGCCCCGGCGAGCGACACTCGTGCCCGGTGCTGGCCAGGAGCCAGGAGCTCGGTCCCGGAGGGCCGGAGGACGGCGAGCTCGACCCGCACCCGGCCGGGGCCGGCCTCCGCCAGCTCGAGCACGGCGTCCGCCCGCACCGCGGTCGAGCCGAGGCGTGCTGCCTCATCCACCATCTCGTTCGCCCGGGCGAGCACCCTGCCGGCGTCCGACCCGGCTCGGGCGGCGAGCTCATCCGGCGTGTGGCCGCCCAGGCCCGCGACCAGCCAGGTCGCGATCTGCCCGGCGGCGGCGGTGAGCCGGTCATCGGTTCCCGCCCAGGTGCGGGAGATGTACGCGAGCGAGGCCGACTGCTCCGGCGTGTACCAGCCGAGCGCCGCGGCGTCCGTGTAGTCGTAGCCGTTGCCGGTGGGGCTCGGCTTGCCCGCGTTCAGACAGAAGCCCTGGGCGCCGTCGTCGAGGCGGTAGGTTCCGAGCCACCAGCCGTCGTGGGAGAGGTAGCCGGGGCCGTGGCCGGCTCCGGTCAGGGCGCGGGCGTCGGGGGATGCGACGAGCGCGTGCAGCATGCCCAGGAAGACAGCGAGGCCGGCGAGGACGAAGACGGTCACGAGATTCGAGATGCGATGTGTCATGCCCTCAACCGTCGCGGCGACGGACCGGCCGCGGGCGGATTCGGGCGAATCCGTGGAGAGGTTGTGCGACGCGTCGCCCTGTGGAGGAGAAACGGATTCGGGCTGTTCAGTCGGACGCGCTAAAGTTCTCACTGGCGAATTTATCTCGGCGTCGAGCTATTCTCCCGCCGGACCGCCCAGGAGATAACCGCCGGAGCGCCACGAGCGCGCCGGACATCAGCGGATTGGATAACCGTGGATCTATTCGAGTACCAGGCCAGAGACCTGTTTGAGAAGTACGGCGTCCCGGTCCTTCCGGGCATTGTCGCGGACACTCCGGAGGAGGTCCGTGCGGCCGCGGAGAAGCTGGGCGGCGTCACCGTCGTCAAGGCGCAGGTCAAGGTCGGGGGCCGTGGCAAGGCGGGCGGCGTGAAGGTCGCCAAGACGCCGGACGACGCCGAGGAGGCCGCCAAGGCCATCCTGGGCCTGGACATCAAGGGCCACGTGGTCCGCCGGGTCATGGTCGCCGGCGGCGCGCGCATCGCCCGCGAGTTCTACTTCTCGGTGCTCCTGGACCGGGCCAACCGCTCCTACCTGTCGCTGACAAGCGTCGAGGGCGGAATGGAGATCGAGCAGCTCGCGGTCGAGAAGCCCGAGGCGCTCGCGCGCATCGAGGTCGACCCGCGCGGCGGCATCGACACCGCGAAGGCCACCGAGATCGCCAAGGCCGCGGGCTTTCCCGACGACCTGGTCGCGAAGGTCGCCGACGTGTTCGTCAAGCTCTACGACGTCTACACCGGCGAGGACGCGACCCTGGTCGAGGTCAACCCGCTGGTGCTGACCGAGGAGGGCGACATCATCGCCCTCGACGGCAAGGTCACCCTCGACGAGAATGCGGACTTCCGTCACGCCGACCACGAGGCGCTCGAAGACGCGGAAGCCGCAGACCCCCTGGAGGCCAAGGCCAAGAAGGCCGGCCTCAACTACGTCAAGCTCGACGGTCAGGTCGGCATCATCGGCAACGGCGCGGGCCTGGTCATGTCCACCCTCGACGTCGTCGCCTACGCGGGCGAGAAGCACAAGGGCGTCAAGCCGGCGAACTTCCTCGACATCGGCGGCGGCGCGTCCGCCGAGGTCATGGCGGCCGGCCTCGACGTCATCCTCAACGACCCGCAGGTCGAGAGCGTCTTCGTCAACGTCTTCGGCGGCATCACCGCCTGCGACGCGGTCGCGAACGGCATCGTGAAGGCACTGGAGATCCTCGGCGACGAGGCGAACAAGCCCCTGGTCGTGCGTCTCGACGGCAACAAGGTCGAGGAGGGCCGCCGCATCCTCAACGAGGCGAACCACCCGTTGGTCACCCTCGCACTCACCATGGACGAAGGCGCCGACAAGGCCGCCGAGCTGGCCGCGAAGTAAGCAAGGACGAATCAGAGAATGTCTATCTTCCTCAACAAGGACTCCAAGGTCATCGTCCAGGGCATCACCGGCGGCGAGGGCACCAAGCACACCGCGCTCATGCTGAAGGCGGGCACCCAGGTCGTCGGCGGCGTCAACGCCCGCAAGGCCGGCACCACCGTGACCCACGGCGACGTCGAGCTCCCCGTCTTCGGCACGGTCGTGGAGGCCATCGAGAAGACCGGCGCGGACGTCTCGATCATCTTCGTGCCGCCGGCGTTCGCCAAGGACGCGATGGTGGAGGCCATCGACGCCGAGATCCCGCTGCTCGTCGTCATCACCGAGGGCATCCCGGTGCAGGACTCGGCCGAGGCCTGGGCGTATGCCAAGGAGAAGGGCAACAAGACCCGGATCATCGGCCCGAACTGCCCCGGCATCATCACCCCGGGTGAGTCGCTCGTCGGCATCACCCCGGCGACCATCACCGGCAAGGGCCCGATCGGCCTGGTCTCCAAGTCCGGCACGCTGACCTACCAGATGATGTACGAGCTGCGCGACCTGGGCTTCTCGACCGCCATCGGCATCGGCGGCGACCCGGTCATCGGCACCACCCACATCGACGCGCTCGCCGCGTTCGAGGCCGACCCGGAGACCAAGGCGATCGTCATGATCGGCGAGATCGGCGGCGACGCCGAGGAGCGCGCGGCCGACTTCATCAAGGCCAACGTGACCAAGCCGGTCGTCGGTTACGTGGCCGGCTTCACCGCGCCCGAGGGCAAGACGATGGGCCACGCCGGTGCGATCGTGTCCGGCTCGGCCGGCACGGCGCAGGCGAAAAAGGAGGCGTTGGAGGCTGCGGGCGTGAAGGTCGGCAAGACCCCGTCCGAGACCGCCGCGCTGCTGCGCGAGGTCTACGCGGCGCTGTAACGGCACCGCTCGAATCCGCCGATCGGGGCCGGACTCCTCCACGGAGTCCGGCCCCGATCCGTTTCTCCACAACCGGGATCGGGGCCTGCCCGCCGCCGGTACGGCGGCGCTACAGTGAGCACCACCGTCCGGGAGGGGATGCGATGCCACGTCTGACGAACGCCGAGCTGGAGCGTCGTATCGCGGCGCTCGAAGCCGAGAACGCGACGCTCAGGGGCCGGCTGGACCCGAACTCCACCGAGCCGCTGCCGGACCTCGCACCCGCGCCGGAACCCACGCACAAGCGCGGCTGGGGGTGGACCCTGCTCGCCGTCGTGCTGATCGTGATCGGCGCGATCCTCGCCCCCGTCGCGGTGGTGGCCTCCTGGGCGAAGGTGCAGCTCACCGATACGGACGCGTTCGTCGCCACCTACGCGCCGCTCGCGAACGACCCGGGCGTCCAGGCCTACGTCACCGACGAGACCGTCAAAGTCATCCAGCAGCACGTCGACATCCCGCAGCTCACCTCGCAGGTGATCGACGGCATCACCGGCCTGGGCACCGGGCCCGTGGCGACGAAGGCGCTCGACGCCCTCAAGGCGCCGCTCGCGCAGGGCATCGTGTCGCTGATCCAGACCACCGTCGGCCGGTTCGTGGCCTCCGACGCGTTCGCACAGGTGTGGCAGGACGCCCTGCGGGTCAGTCACACCCAGCTCGTCGCGACGATGCAGGGCAATCCGCAGGCGGCGATCGCGATCGGCAAGGACGGTTCGGTCGGGATCCAGCTCGGACCCATCATCGACAAGGTCAAACAGCGCCTGGTCGATCAGGGCATCACCTTCGCGTCCCGCATCCCGACGATCGACAAGACGATCACCGTCGCCCAGAACTCGTCCATCCCCACCATCCAGGTCTTCTACAACCTCGCTCTCGTCGCAGGCGCGTGGCTGCCCTGGGTCTCGATCGGCCTGCTCGCGCTCGGCGTGATCGTGGCCCGTCGCCGCGCCCTCGCCCTGATCGGAGCCGCGTCGGCGCTGGCCATCGCGATGATCGTCGTGGTGTCCGCCATCGCGATCGGCCAGATCGTGTTCATCGCTTCGGCGTCCCCCGGCCTGGTGCCGGCGGGAGTGGCGACGACCCTGTACACGACCGTCTCGACGGCGATGAAGGACACCGGCGTCGCCGTGCTCGTGCTGGCGATCGTCGTCGCCCTGGTCGGCTGGTACTCGGGGCCGTTCGGGGTGCCGCGCAAGCTGCGCGGCTTCTTCGGCTCCGGGGTGACCTGGGCGCGGGAGTCGGCCGAGCGCCACGGGATCACCACCGGCCGGGTGGGGGCGTGGCTGTACGCCCAGCGGGTGCTGCTGCGGGCCGCGGTCGCGGTCATCGCGGCGGCGGTCGTCCTGTTCGTGCGCCCGCTGACGCCGTCGCTCATCATCTGGACGCTGGTGATCGCGGCGGTCGTCATCGCCATCCTGGAGCTCGTCCAGCGGCCGGTCATCACCGTCCCGGAGAACGCCGACGACGACACCGAGGTGATGACCGTCTCCTGAGCCCCGAAGTGTCTGCGGGGTGCCTCGGAGAGGATCAGGGCTCCGGACGTCGGAGTCCGTTGGTCAGCGCGCTTTGAACAGCGCGAACAGGTCGCTTTCCCGAACTGTGGAGGCCGCCGCAGCGACGCCCAGCACAAACATCGCCACCGCGGTCCCGGCTGGGAGCGCCAGCACAGGAAGCAGCGTGCCCATATCGATCTGCAGGAGGAGCGCGACCGCGACGGAGACCAGGGCCGCCACCGCCGACGCGGGGAGGCCGACCAGCGTGGCCTCGGCCAGCATCGTCCCCATGACGAAGGCGCGACTGGCGCCGGCGTGAAGCGAACCGGCGAGCTCCAGACGGCGGCCGCGGGAGTACGCGACGCCGAGGACCAGCGCGCCGGCGGCAGCGAGGGCTGGTGTGTACCGGGTTGCGCGCTCGGCGAAGGCCTCCACGCCCGTGAAAACCTGCCCGGCCACCGGATTCAGCGGGTCGAGCGAGGTCTCCTTCGAGGACGCATCGGGTGACAGCGCCGTCAGCAGGAGCGGGTCGCGATCGCGGGTGGCCGGCCAGGTGTCCGCCCAGCACTCCGATGCGCTGCCCGTCGGCGCGACGATCGAGATGAGAGCAGACGAGAGCCGGGCCTCGCCGCCTTCGCGCGGGCCGGGCGCGAACGTCCCGAGGACGGTCACGGGACCGTCTCGCGCCATGAGGACAGTGCCGCGATCCGCGCCGAGTTCGGCCGCGAACGTCGTAGCGAGGTACACCCCTCCGGCTCCGGTGTCGGTGATCCCCAGGCGCGCGGCGAGTCCAGGGCTGATTTCGTAGACCGGGAGTGTGCTGGATCCGGCTTCGAGCAACGAGATGGACTCTCCTTGTGCGAGCGAGCCGGAGGCCGCGAACCCGGCCGCTGTCGGGAGCCTCTCGCAGAGGTCGCGGTCGATCGCGGCGGGCGACGAGAGTACCCGTGTCGCGCCGCCCGCTGCTCGAAAGGCGTCGGCCTGGCGTTCCAGTCCGGCGATCATCACCGCGTCGAGGAGCGCACTCGCGACGATCAGGGACGCGAGGACTGCCCCGTGAATGAACGAACGCAGCGGACTGGTCGCGACGTTTCGTCGGCTCTCGCCGGCCATGGACCGGAAGGGGGTGAGCCTCACGACGGTTCGACGTCCGACGCGCCGGGTGTCCGATCGAGCTTCAATCGATGGCTGCACGCGGCGACAGTGTCCGGGTCGTGGGTGGCGACGACGACGATTGCGCCGATGCGGGCGAGCGAGCGGAGGATGCCGTTGATTGTCGAGGCATTGGCGCGGTCCAGCTGTGCGGTCGGCTCGTCGACCAGCAGGAGGTCGGGGCCGGCGGCGATCGCTCGGCACAGCATGAGCCGCTGGGCTTCCCCGCCCGAGAGTTGAGAGAAGGTGCGATCGGCGAGAGCGCGGAGGCCGAGCTCGCCGAGGATGCGCTCCGCCCGCCCGACGGCCTCCGCCCGAGCGGCGCCGCGCGCGATGAGCGGGTAGACCACGTGATCGATCGCGGTTCGGCGCGCCTGGCCATGCGGGTTCTGGAATACCCAGCCGGTGCTGTCGATTCCGACGCGGTTGATCCTCCCGGCTGTCGGCGCCTCCCAGCCGGCGAGGAGCGAGAGGAACGTCGACTTGCCCGACCCGGACGGCCCGGTCACGGCCCAGACCTCACCGGGCGACATCGTCGAGGTGAGGCCCTGGAAGATCGGCACGCCACGGGTGAAGGCGTGTCCGACGTCGTCGACCTCCAATCGCGCGCCGCTGCCCGTGCTCACCCGCAGTCTTTCGCCGTCACCGCGGACCCGATCCGGATCCGGTCGGGAATGTCGCTGTAGAAGACGACATAGGACGTTCCGAGCCGGCTCGCCGCGATCCGCACCGCGGTCGTCTCCCCGCTTTCGAGCTGTACGCACCGGGCGTCCGCCACACCTATGACGGCGCCGGGCGGCACGGAGACGACGCGAAGCGGGGCGACGAGTCGCGTCGAGACAGTCAACGCGGTGTCCTTGGGCTTCGCGGCGTTCGCCAGGTATTCGGGCGACGCGGCGACCGCGTCGAGGTTGGCGCGGTCCTCGATGACACCGCTTTCGGGCATCCCGAACTCGTGGGCTCCGAGTCGGATCGTGCGGTCGCCCGGGACAAGCGCGGTCGTCTCTCCGGCGACGAGGGCGAGTGAGCGCAGCATGCCGGGCACCTCTGCGAAGGGACTGCCGGTGTCGTAGCGCTCGCCGACGGTGACCTCGCAGGACGACACCGCTACCGAGGGTGCGGGGAGCCACGCGACCGTAGAGATCCGGAGCGAGCCGTCGGCTGGTGTCACCCCGGTGCGACGCTGGAGGTCCTTGAGGGCGTCTCGGACGGCGGCGCTGTATGGGCCTTCGGCGTCCACGTCGAACCCGAGCCCGCGGAGCGCATGCCGTAGAGCGGCGATGTCGGTTCCTTCATCGCCGGGAACGAGGTCGCGGAAGAGGGGTGTGCTGCTCGCGAGCGCCACGACCGGCGCCGCGTCGACGTGCGCGATCACGTCCCCGCTTCGGATCGTCCCGCCGGAGACGCACCCGGAGCCTGTCACCATCCCGTTCGTGTTCAGGGCGATGGGGGCGGTGCGGTCGACGGTGGCGGTCAGGCCCATGGAGCGCTCGTCCCGGAACTCGATCTCCGTGAGGCCGAGTGTGCTCGGAAGGGCCGACGGCTGGAGCCCCTCGGGTGCGGACGGGGCGAATGCGAGCATGGAGGACGACGCCGCCGGCCAGCCCGACGAGAGCCGTGGCGACAGGGAGCAGGATTCGGCGGATCACTCGGGCAACCCGATGACCATGCTGTACGGGGAGGCGTCATTGGCCTCGCCGGCTTGCGAATGGTCGCTAAGAAGGTCCGGATCGGCATGCAAGACGCCGTCGGGCTCGTCGATCGCCGTGAACGACGACGCGGTCTTCCTGGCCTCCCCGCTCCGCGTGAAGCGCACGCCGTCGTCGCGACGAGCCGGGGTCGCGTGCCGACGATAGCTGCCGGTCGTGTAAAAGCGGTATTCGTCATTCCCCGAATCCGATCACGATGTGCGCTGTGAACAGGCACATCTGCACCCTCTCGTCTTTGACGTCGAAAGGGAGGGCGTCGTAGTCGTCGTGCCCGGGTCCGAACGCCGACTCGAAGTCGTCGCGACCGAACGAAGAAGGTGCGAGCTTCTCGCGGTGAAGGCACGCCGCGCCTGCGGCCGCGGTGTCGCGGAGGAGCCCAGGATTGCCCTGTTGCACCACATAGAGCTCGTCGATGACGACGATCGTGGAACGTGCGCACGTGTAGTCCAACTCGACCAGACGTTCAACCGAGAATTCATCGTCCGGCTTCGGCGGAGTCTCGTGAATGACTCCATTGGGGAACCGGAGTTCTTCGGTTTCGACCCCGTGCTGGGCCATGCATTCACGATAGCGGTCGTGCGCTTCCTCATAATCGCTCTGTGAAATCGTTCCGCGATCCAACGCGCGCTCGAGCACCTGCGTCTCGAAGTCTGTCACTTGGCCGGTGAGTTTCTCGCTGATGAGAGCAGCGAACGAGTCAGCCAGTTTGTCCCCAGCCGCGTGCTGCGAGGAGCAGCCGCCGATGAGCGCGGCGAACGCGACCATTGCGATCGCGGAGGCGATTCGCGTCAGAGAGGGAGTCATGTGTGCTTTCGGAGTGGAGCCGTGAATGGGACACGGAGACGGGTTCGTGCAAGCGAGTTCTCCGTCTCCGTCTCCGTCTCGTGGAGGTCAGCTCGAAACGATCAGCTTGCCGTCGCGGAAGAACTGGGCCTTGTGGGTCATGTTGAATCCGTTGACCACCGCGAGCGTCGAGCTTGACGAGCGTGCGCCCCACTTCTAGTCGTTGCCGAGCACTGCGTACGCCTGCATCATCCCGTCGCTCGCTGTGTTGGACGTCGCCCCCGCGTACGCCTCTACCCACGACGACGACACGTAGTGCCAAATCGCCGCGTTCGCCGGCACTGCCGTGCCGACGGCGAGGCCGACCGACGCAGCGACAGCGATGGCGCCAGCGGCGACGCGGGAGCGGATGGTACGTGTTTTTTCATGGCCATAGCCAAACAGAGAAGATAGTAAAATTCAAGACGTATAGACGCAAGATGTTTATCTCACCAGTCTAGTCAGAGCGGCCGCGAGTGTTTGCGGGCAGGAACGCTGTGCGAGTATCGGCCGTCGGCATCCACGCCGAAACCGGGCCCGCGGGGTGCGTGCCCCAGCGATGAAACCATGACCGTCTCCAGAGCCCCGAAGTGTCTGCGGGGTGGGCGACCGCCCGGCGGGTAGGCTCCATCCGGTCATGAATCGCACAACCGTCGCCCTGCTCGCCGCGCTCGAGGCGGTCATCGTCGCGGCGATCGGGCTCGCGGTCTGCCTCGTCCCGCTCACCGTGCTGTGGGCGGCGCAATATCATCTCGCCGGCGACTTCGCGATCGTCTGGCGGGCGACGGCGGACATCTGGCTGATCGGGCACGGCGTCGACCTCACCGTGACGCTGGACCCGCAGCTCGTCGGATCCCTGGGCCTCCCGGCCGCCGCCGCGCCGTTCCAGGTGACGATCGCACTCCTGGGATTCGCCGCGCTCACCGCCGGGCTCGGAGTGCGCACGGGGCTGCGTGCGGCCGAGACGCCGTACCGCTCGACCGGCGCCGTCTCCGCCATCGCAGTGTTCTTCCTGATCTCCGTCGTGGTCACGGCGACCGGAGGCAGCGAGCTCGTGCAGCCGTCGCTCTGGCGGGGCTTCGTGCTCCCCACCTTCGTCTACGCGCTCGGCATCGGGATCGGCTTCGTGTTCGCGGCGCTCCGCGGCGTGCGGGAGCCGTCCACCGACCACGCCGACGGGGCGCGCGACGACCGCTCGGCGCCGGGCCGGGGCGCCCCCGCGCCGGTCGCCGTCGCGGCCCGCTCCCGGGTCGCCGCCGTCCCCGCCCCGGTCCGCACCGCGGTCCTCGGGGCCCTGCGCGCCGGGAGCGCCGCGACCGCCATCGTCATCGGCCTGTCCGCGTTGCTCCTGACGCTTCTCATCTTCGGCAACTACGGCGCGATCATCGGGCTTTACGAGCAGCTGCAGACCGGTGTCGCCGGCGGCATCGCCCTGACCATCGCCCAGCTCGCGTTCCTCCCGAACCTCGTCGTCTGGCTGATGTCCTGGCTGGTCGGGCCCGGGTTCGCCATCGGTACGGGGTCCACGGTCAGCCCGATCGGCACCGCGCTCGGCCCGCTTCCGGGCGTCCCGCTCTTCGGCGTCATCCCGGCGCACGGCTACACCTTCGGTCTGGCGGGTGTGATCGTGCCCCTGCTGGCGGGCTTCCTCGCCGCCGCCCTGCTGCGCGGCACGAGGAGGGCCCAGACGGACGGGGCATTGGCGCTCGTTCTCACCGCGCTCGGCATCGGCGTCGTCGCGGGAATCGAGCTGGGCCTCCTGGCCTGGTGGTCCTCCGGAGCCCTCGGCCCCGGACGTCTCCACGATGTCGGACCGAACCCGTGGCTGGTCGGCGCGCTCGCGGCGGGGAGGTGGCGGTCGCCGCCGTCATCGGCCTGCTGGCGGGAGCCCGCATCCGGCGCTGAGCGCCGAGCACGCCATCGCCGGTCGGAGCGCGCCTCCCCGGATGGGTAGGCTGGTCGCGTGCTCTCGATCGTCGTGCTGATCTCCGGTGGTGGCTCCAATCTGCGTGCGCTGCTGGAGGCCGCCTCCGACGCCGAGTTCCCGGCCCGTGTCGTCGCGGTGGGAGCCGACCGGGAGGCCGACGGGCTCGACCACGCCGAGGAGTTCGGCATCCCGTCGTTCACGGTGCCCTACACGTCCTACGACAGCCGGGAGGAGTGGGGCGACGCCCTGCTGGAGCAGATCCGGCTGTGGGAGCCCGACCTGGTCATCCTGTCCGGCTTCATGCGCCTGCTGCCCCCGCGCGTCGTCGACGGCCTCTCGCCGCACCTGATCAACACCCACCCGGCCTACCTGCCCGAGTTCCCCGGCGCGCACGGCGTCCGGGACGCGCTCGCCGCCGGCGCCACCCAGACCGGCGCCAGCCTGATCGTGGTCGACAACGGCGTCGACGCCGGCCCCGTGATCAGCCAGCAACGCGTCCCGATCGTGCCGGGCGACACCGAGGCCAGCCTGCACGAACGCATCAAACCCGTGGAGCGACGGCTGCTGATCGACGCCGTCCTCGACATCGCCAACGGACACATCGACCTCAAGGAGCTCTCCCGAGTATGAGCGGACCCCGCCACGACGCCAGCCTCTACCGCGAACGGGACGTCGTCCCGATCCGCCGCGCACTGATCTCGGTCAGCGACAAGACCGGCCTGCTCGACCTCGCCGCGACGCTGGCAGAGGCCGGCGTCGAGATCGTGTCGACGGGCTCCACCGCGCAGACCATCCGCGACGCTGGCCACGCCGTGACCGATGTCGCGAGCGTCACCGGGTTCCCGGAGTCTCTCGACGGCCGGGTGAAGACGCTGCACCCCGCCATCCACTCGGGCCTGCTGGCCGACCTGCGGCTCGCCTCGCACGAGGAGCAACTGAAGGATCTCGGCATCGAGCCGTTCGAGCTCGTCGTCGTCAACCTCTACCCGTTCGTGGAGACTGTCGCTTCGGGCGCGGTCGGCAACGACGTGGTGGAGCAGATCGACATCGGCGGCCCGGCGATGGTGCGCGCGTCGGCCAAGAACCACGCCAACGTCGCGATCGTCGTCTCGCCGGAGGACTATGCCGAGGTCGCGAAGGCGGTCGCCGCAGGCGGGACGAGCTTCGACCAGCGCCGCGGGCTGGCTGCGAAGGCGTTCGCGCACACGGCCTCCTACGACGGTGCCGTCGCGGCGTGGTTCGCGGGGGAGGCGCCCTCCACCGCCGATTTCGCCGAGCGGTTCGAGGTGCGCGCCGAGCTGAAGCAGACCCTCCGTTACGGTGAGAACTCCCACCAGGCCGCGGCGCTGTACGCCGACCCCGCCGGCCGCGGCATCGCCCAGGCGACGCAGCTCGGCGGCAAAGAGATGTCGTACAACAACTACGTGGACGCCGACGCGGCGCTGCGCAGCGCGTACGACTTCACCGAGCCGGCCGTTGCGATCATCAAGCACGCCAACCCGTGCGGCATCGCGGTCTCCGACGACATCGCGGACGCCCACCGCAAGGCGCACGAGTGCGACCCGGTGTCGGCGTACGGCGGCGTGATCGCGGCGAACCGCACGGTGACGCTCGCGATGGCCGAGACGGTGAAGGGCATCTTCACCGAGGTGCTCATCGCCCCGGACTTCGAGCCGGAGGCGCTGGAGCTGCTGCAGACCAAGAAGAACCTCCGCATCCTCCGCCTGCCCGAGGGCTACGCGCGGTCGGCGACCGAGTTCCGCCAGCTCTCCGGCGGCGTGCTGGTGCAGGACGCCGACCGCTTCGATGCGTTCGACTCCAGCGGCTGGACGCTGGTCTCCGGCGAGGAGGCCGACGCCGCAACGCGCGCCGACCTCGAGTTCGCCTGGAAGGCGTGCCGTGCGGTCAAGTCGAACGCCATTCTGCTCGCCAAGGACGGCGCCTCCGTCGGCGTCGGCATGGGCCAGGTCAACAGGGTGGACTCCTGCAACCTCGCCGTCAGTCGTGCGGGCGATCGGGCCGCGGGCTCGGTGGCGGCCTCGGACGCGTTCTTCCCGTTCGCGGACGGCCCGGAGATCCTGATCGCCGCGGGCGTGTCCGCGATCGTGCAGCCGGGCGGCTCGATCCGCGACGAGGACGTCATCGACGCGGCGAAGGCGGCTGGAGTGACGATGTACTTCACCGGAGAACGCCACTTCTTCCACTGAGACCGTGACCACTCCACCGGGCCTGGGCTCGGCGGATTGCATCGCCCCGCGGGGTCGCGGAGAATAGACGACGGTCCACAAGACCCTCAGCATTCACCGCGATCCCACGAGGAGACACCGATGTCCGTCCTGCCCACCGACCTTCCGCATGAAACACTGCACGTGGTGAAGGGGAGGCGCAGCGGCCTCACCATCAGCATCGCGGTGCACTCCACCGTCCTCGGCCCCGCTCTCGGCGGCTGCCGCGTGTGGAACTACGACTCCTGGCAGGAGGCCGTCGCCGACTCCCTGCGCCTGGCCGAGGGGATGACGTTCAAGAACGCCGCCGCCGGCCTCAATCGTGGCGGTGGCAAGGCCGTCGTCTACCTGCCGCGCGGCCACCAGCTCAGCCCGACCGAGCGCTACGAGGTCATGCTCGACCTCGGCGACGCCGTCGAGAGCCTGGGCGGCAGCTACATGACCGCGGAGGATGTCGGCACGAGCGCCGAGGACATGTCCGTCGTCGCGACCCGCACCGCCAACGTGTGCGGCCTCCCGCCCGCGGAGGGCGGCGTCGGCGAGCCGAGCGACGCGACCGCCGCCGGCGTCTACGCCGGGCTGCTCGCAACTCTGGAGCGCGTGACCGGCAGCCGCGACGTCGCCGGCCGCCGGGTCACCGTGCTCGGCCTCGGCCACGTGGGCTCGATCATCGCCATGCGGCTCGCCAGCGAGGGCGCCGTGCTCACCGTCACCGACGTCAACCCGGCCAAGCGCGCCCTCGCGGACGCCCTCGGGGCGACCTGGGTGGAGCCGGACGAGGCGCACCGCGTGGAGGGCGACCTGTTCGTCCCGGCCGGCGTCGGCGGCGTCCTGACGGACACCGTGATCGACGAGCTGCGCGTCAAGGCGGTCGTCGGTCCGGCGAACAACCAGCTCGCCGAGCGCTCCGGCGCCGAGCGCCTCGCCGCCCGCGGCATCCTGTGGGCGCCCGACTTCGTCGTCAACGCCGGCGGCGTCATCTTCCTCGCCATGATGAACGAGGACGAGCCGTCGGCCGAGGCCACGCGCCAGCGCGTCGAGGCCATCGGCGACATCGTGGCGCGCGTCTTCGACGTCGCCGCCGAGCGCGGGATCACCACGCTGGCGGCCGCCGACGAGATCGCGCTGGCGCGCCTGCGGGAGCCCGCGCACGCGTGAGTTCCTCCGCGTCCCGCTATCGGCCGCCGTGGCCGATAGCGGGACGCCTGCCCGCCGCCGACGTATGCCAGCATTCGCATAGGGAGCGGTCGGATAGGCTCGTTCGCATGACTTCCTCCTGGGCCCGCCGGCTCGTCGCCTCCATCGTGTCCGCCGTCGCCGTGGCCGCCATCGGCCTGGTGGTCGCGACGCTCGTGCTGCTGGTGGCGAACCAGCTCAACTCCGCCGTGCTCGGGAGCATCACGCCCTACGTGGCCTGGAACGCGCTCGCCGCGTTCGTCCTCGCCGCGATCGCGGCCCTGCTGGGCGCGTACGACCGTCGCTGGATCGCGGTGGTCGCGGGGATCCTGGTCGGCCTCATCAGCGCGGCGATCGGCACGCTCGTGCTGTTCTCGACGCTGAACGTCACGCTCACAGGCCAGGCGTGGGGCCAGATCGCGTCGTCGTTCATCGGGATCAACCTCCCGTTCTGGCTCGCCGTCGCCATCGCGTTCCCGACCGCCGGTTTCGCCGTGTTCGGCGCCATCGAGTCGCAGGGTGCCCCGACCTCCCGCAAGATCGCGCTCGTGCGCATCCCCGCAGGCAACCTCAGCGAGGGCCTCATCACCCACATCGAGCGCGAGGCCGTCGACAGCGAGCTCGCCGACAAGCAGTGGGACGACTACGTCGCGGCGCTCTCCGCCGCGGGCTGGCAGACCGTGGAGGTCGCCAGCGCCGACCAGTTGGCCGACTCCGTGTTCGTGGAGGACACGGCCGTGGTCTTCGGCGACACCGCCGTGATCACCCGCCCGGGCGCCGACTCGCGTCGCCCGGAGATCGCCGGCACCGAGGCCGCGCTGCGGGCGCAGGGTCTCCGACTGGAGCGCATCGAGGAGCCGGGCACGCTCGACGGCGGCGACGTCCTGAAGGTGGGCGACACCGTCTACGTCGGTCGTGGCGGCCGCACCAACGCGGAGGGCATCCGCCAGCTGCGCGCGCTCGCCGCCCCGCTCGGCTATACCGTGGTCGCGGTGCCGGTCACCAAGGCGCTGCACCTGAAGACCGCTGTCACCGCCCTCCCGGACGGCACCGTGATCGGGTACGAGCCGATCGTGGACGACCCGCGGATCTTCCAGCGCTTCCTGCCGGTCCCGGAGGCGCACGGCACCGCCGTCGTCGTCCTCGACGACCAGACGGTGCTGATGTCGTCGTCCGCGCCCGGCTCGGTCGCGCTGGTGGAGGACCTCGGTTACACGGTGATCCAGGTCGACATCTCGGAGTTCGAGAAGCTCGAGGGCTGCGTCACCTGCCTCTCGATCCGCATCCGCTGAGGCGGAGCGGCACTCAACATTCAGCACGAATCGCGGCAATAGCGCCGCGATTCGCGACATTCGGCACGAATCGCCACGATGCGATTCGTGCCGAATGTCGACTTCGGTGGCGCGGGAGGCCACATTCGGCACGAATCGTGGCGGATCGGAAACTCGCTCTTGCGCTCTGAGAGATCCTGGGAATATTCTGTAGGGCTGCCTTGTCGCAGCACTCGGAAGACGCATCGGGCTAGGGGAGGTCGCCATGACAACGACGGAGAACACACGAACCGTGATCGTGTTCGGGCTCGTCGCCGCCGCGTACGCGTCCCCGGAGCCGGCCCCCGCCTGGTAGGTCCCAGGCAGGTACGCGCTTCCGGCTGACTGTCGCCGGCACCCGCCCAGGGCAACCGCACGGGGCATCCGTGGCCCTTGCACGTCACGCTCTCGTAGACGCATTCCTTCGGCGACCTCTCAGCACGCCTCACCGGGTCGGAGCCGACCCCGCACCCCACCAAGAAGACAAGAAACGCACGAAGAGAAAACGGAACTCATGTCTATCGCTGAAACCCATCAGCATCCTCCGCAAACAGAAGAGAAGAAGCGCTCGGGGACTGTGCGCACCCTGCTCCGCATCCTGCCGTTCGCCAAGTCCGCGGCGCCCCGGATCCTGCTCGGCATGGTCGCCGCGCTGCTGGCGAGCCTGGTCGCCCTGAGCATCCCGCAGGTGCTCCGCTGGCTGGTCGACGGCCCGCTCTCCGCGGGCGACTCGGCCGCCGTGTGGCCGGCGGCGCTGCTCGTCGTCGGGCTCGGGGCCGCAGAGGCGGTGTTCATCTCGCTGCGACGCTGGTTCGTGCTCACCCCGGGCACCCACGTCGAGGCGCGGATGCGCAACGCACTGTACGAGAAGCTGCAGGACCTGCCCGTGTCGTTCCACGACAAGTGGCCGAGCGGCCAGCTGCTGTCGCGCGCCGTCAGCGACCTGAGCCTGATCCGCCGCTGGCTGTCGTTCGGCATCGTGCTGCTCGTCGTCAACGTGGTCACCATCATCGTCGGCTTCGCCATCCTGATCGGCTGGAACTGGATCCTCGGCCTGATCTTCCTGGTGCTGTCCGTCCCGCTGTGGATCTACGGCTTCGTCTTCGAGAAGAAGTACTCGATCGTCGCCCGACGCAGCCAGGACCAGGCCGGCGACCTGGCGACGGCCGTCGAGGAATCGGTGCACGGTATCCGCGTCCTCAAGGCGTTCGGCCGGGGCAAGCACGCGCTGAAGAAGTTCGAGTCGCAGGCGGAGGCGCTCCGCGGCACGGAGATCGAGAAGGCGAAGGCCATTGCGGGCATCTGGCTGTGGCTGCTGCTCATCCCCGATGTGGCGTTCGGCATCTGTCTGGTGGTCGGCGTGTGGCTGGCCGCGCAGGGCGAGCTGACGGTCGGCGAGCTGGTCGCGTTCTTCGCGACCGCGACCGTGCTGCGGTTCCCGATCGAGTCGATCGGCTTCCTGCTCTCGATGACGTTCGACACCCGCACCGCGGCCGACCGGTTCTTCGAGGTCATGGACGAGGTCAACACGATCACCGACCCTGCCGAGCCGAAGCACATCGCGGAGCCCCGCGGCGAGCTCGTCTTCGACGACGTGCACTTCCGCTACCAGGACTCGCCGGAGCGCTTCCCCGACCTCCTCGACGGCATCGACCTCACGGTGCGGCCGGGGGAGACGATGGCGCTGGTCGGTCTGACCGGAAGCGGCAAGTCGACGCTCACCGCGCTCACCACGCGCCTGTACGACGTGACCGGCGGCGCGGTGAAGGTGGACGGCGTGGACGTGCGCGACCTCACCCGGTACGACCTGCGGAAGGCCATCGCCATGGCGTTCGAGGACGCGACGCTGTTCTCGGCCTCCGTGCGCGACAACGTGCTGCTCGGCCGCGACGGGCTCGACCCGGCCTCCGCGGAGGCGGAGCGCATCCTGACCGAGGCGCTCGAGATCGCCCAGGCCGGCTTCGTCTACGAGTTGCCGGAGGGCGTCGAGACCAAGGTCGGCGAGGAGGGGCTCAGTCTGTCCGGAGGCCAGCGGCAGCGTCTCGCGCTCGCGCGTGCCGTGGCCGCGGCGCCCAGCATCCTGGTGCTGGACGACCCGCTGTCCGCGCTCGATGTCGACACCGAGGCGCTGGTGGAGGCCGCCCTCCGCCGGGTCCTGGCCTCCACGACCGCCCTGGTCGTCGCGCACCGTCCGTCGACGGTGACGCTGGCCGACCGGGTGGCGCTGCTGGAGGACGGCCGCATCACCGCGGTCGGCACTCACCACGACCTGCTCGTGTCCAACGAGCACTACCGTTTCGTCCTCTCCTCCCTCGAAGAGGAGCGCGACGAGAAGACCCTTCAGGAGGTGAACCTGTGAGCACCGCGACTGTCCTGGGCGTCGAAGGCGAAGAGCGCCACGACCTCAACAAGGAGGAGAGCCGGCAGATCCGCCGGCGCTCGCTGCGCCTGCTCGGCTCGCTGCTGCGCCCGCTGCGCACCCGGCTGGTGCTCACCGCGATCGTCGTCGTGATCAGCACGGCCGGTCAGGTGGCCGGGCCCGCGATCATCGCGTTCGGCATCGACAACGGCATCACGGCGCTGCAGAGCCAGAACTGGCTGCCGGTCGCCGCCGCCGGCATCGCGTACCTCGTCACCGGCGTCATCGGCGCCGTCCTGATCGCGTGGTACACGGTCCTGAGCGCGCGGATCAGCCAGGCGATCCTGATCGACCTGCGCAAGCGGGTGTTCCTGCACACCCAGAAGCTCTCGCTGGAGTTCCACGAGTCGTACACGTCCGGCCGCATCATCTCGCGGCAGACCAGCGACCTGGACTCCATCCGCGAGCTGCTGGACTCGGGCATCAACCAGCTCGTGCAGGGCTTCCTGTACATGCTGTTCATCGCGATCGCGCTGTTCTGGCTCGACTGGGTGAGCGGCGTCGTGCTGCTCTGCTCGCTGGTGCCGCTGTACTTCCTGACCCGGTGGTTCCAGAAGCGCTCGCAGGTGCTGTTCCGCATCTCGCGGGTCGCGTCGGCGAAGCTGATCGTGCACTTCGTGGAGACCATGACCGGCATCCGCGCGGTCAAGGCGTTCCGCAAGGAGAAGCGCAACGAGAAGGAGTTCGGCGGCCTCGTGGAGGACTACCGCGACGTCAACGCGCGCGTCATCCAGCTCTTCGGGATCTTCGACCCCGGGCTGGTGATGATCGGCAACCTGACGGTCGGCGCCGTGCTGCTCGTCGGCGGCTTCCGGGTCGCCGACGGGCAGCTCGCGATCGGCGTGCTGCTGGCGACCCTGCTCTACACGCGCCGGTTCTTCGACCCGATGGAGGAGATGGCGATGTTCTACAACTCCTACCAGTCGGCCGCTGCGGCCCTCGAGAAGATCTCGGGTGTCCTGGAGGAGGAGCCGAGCGTTCCGGATCCCGTGCAGCCGGTCGACCTGTGGACGGCAGAAGGCCACGTACGCTTCGACGAGGTGACCTTCGCGTACAAGCGCGATCGGGTCATCCTGCCGGAGTTCAGCCTGGACATCCCTGCCGGGCAGACGGTGGCGCTGGTCGGCTCGACCGGCGCTGGCAAGTCGACCCTGGCCAAGCTGATCTCGCGGTTCTACGACCCGAGCGAGGGCTCCGTCACGCTCGACGGCGTGGATCTGCGGGACATGCATCCCAAGGACATGCGCCGCGCGATCGTCATGGTGACGCAGGAGGCCTACCTGTTCAGCGGCTCGGTCGCCGAGAACATCGCACTCGGCAAGCCGGACGCGACCAGGGAGGAGATCGAGGAGGCCGCGATCGCGGTCGGCGCCCACGAGTTCATCGCGGGGCTGCCGAACGGCTACGACACCGACGTGAACAAGCGCGGCGGCCGGGTGTCCGCGGGTCAGCGGCAGCTCATCTCGTTCGCCCGGGCGTTCCTGGCGAACCCGGCGGTGCTGATCCTGGACGAGGCGACCAGCTCGCTCGACATCCCGAGCGAGCGCCTGGTGCAGGAGGCGCTGCAGACGCTGCTCGCCGACCGCACCGCCGTGATCATCGCCCACCGCCTGTCGACGGTGGCGATCGCGGACCGCGTGCTCGTCATGGAGCACGGCCGTGTGGTGGAGGACGGCTCGCCGGACGAGCTCATCGCGGGCACGGGCCGGTTCGCCCAGCTCCACGCCGCATGGCGGGACTCGCTGGTCTGAGACCAGAGGGGCCGAACGGCGAAGGTCCCGGAAGGATCGTTCCTTCCGGGACCTTCGTGCTGTCGGCGGGAATCAGCGGAGGACCGACAGCGTCACGGTTCCGCCCTCGTAGACGCCGGCCGACCAGTCGATCGCCACCGTGTTCTCGCCGGGCGTCAGGCCCGTGAGGGTGATGGTGCGTGTCCCGGCGGATCCGATGAGGGGCTTCGCGGGGACCGTCGACGCGGTGCTCACGCCGCCGTTGAGGCTGTAGCCGATGCTCACGACCGCCGAGGTCTTGTTCGTCAGCGTGAGCGTCGCCGTGCCCGACGCCGACACGGCGCCGACGGTCGCGGTCGGAGCCGTCAGCGTGGCGAGGCCGATGTCCTGCGAGAGGGAGTTGCGGGTCTCCTCGCCGGCGAGACGGTACAGGCCGATCAGGGTCACGTCGGTGAGCGCGGCCGGAACCTCGCCCGAGTAGCGGACCGACGGCGTCTTGGCGGTGCCGCTCAGGCCCACGTAGATGTCGGTGTCGTACGGGAGGTCGCCCAGCTTGTACGATCCGATGAGTGACGGCGTGGTGGTGCTGCCCAGGACGGTGCCGTCCGCTCGGTACGCGGTCAGGGTCACCGACTCGGAGGTCTCGAGGCCGTCCTTCTTGCCGTTGGCGTTCGAGTCGTTGAACACGGTGCCGGTGAGGCTGACCGGCTGACGGACGCCGAAGAGGAAGTTCGTCGTCTTCTTCACCTTCAGGTCGGTGAGCTGGTAGCCGGTTCCCCAGTGGTCGACCACCGCGAAGTGCGTGGCGGGGATGCCGGAGATCAGGGCGGCGACCTGGGCGACCGTGCCGGTGAGGGAACCGAGCCGCCCGGACGCGTCCGCCCCGAGCAGCTTCTCGGTGTCGGCCTGGTCGACCGCGGCGACCGCGCGGGAGAGCCCGGAGGCGAGTCTGTTCAGGTACTCGTTGCGCGGCGTCGTGCTGATGTCGCCCGTGGACAGCAGAGCCGGGTCCATCGCGAGGAGCTCGTCGGCGCTGCCGGAGCTGATCAGGTCGATGAGCGCGGTGACGCGGGAGGTGTTCGCGAGGAGGTCGCCGAACGTCAGGTTGAACGGCGAGCGCATCACGACGTAGGCGCCCTCCGGGACGTCGGCGAAGGTGAGGGGCTGACCGTTCGCGGTCGTGCGGAACCGGATGGCGTCGCCGAGGTCGAGCGAGCCGCCGAGGGCGCCGGCGACCGCCGAGCCGACGTCGATCGAGGCCAGCGAGCCGTCTTCGATCGCCTTCTTGGCGGCGAGGACGTCGATGAAGATCAGCGTCCTGCCGTTGAGGCTGCCCTCGCCGGCGTCCGCGACACCGTTGCCGTTGCTGTCGTCGAACACCGTCGCGGTGAGGTCCGTCTGCTTCGTGGCGGCGACGTCCGCGACGCCGATCAGCGACAGGCCCTGGACAGTGGTCTCGGCCACGGCCCCCGGCCGGTAGCCCTCGGCGCTCGCGGCGGCGTAATACCTGCCGGCGGGGAGTTTGGCCGCCGTATAGACGCCGAGCGCGTTGGTGGTCACGGTGCGCAGTGCGCCGATGCGGGACGCGGCGTCCTCCGCGCTGCCGTAGAGCTCCACCGCGGCCTGCGCGAGCGGGAGGTCGCCGAGCGAGAGGACGCCGTCGCGGTCGGCGTCGTGGAAGACGGTGCCGGTGACGGTGTAGACGGAAGGGGCTGCGGCGGCGGGTGCGGCGCCGACCACGGGGACAGCCGAGACGCTCAGCACCGCACCGGCCGTGAGGATGGATAGCAATTTCACATCCCACACGATACACGGCACGACGGACAAGCCCCGGCCCCTCGATGAGGGTTCCGGGGCTTGTCGCCGTGGTCGGGACGGGCCAAGGGGTTGGATACGGGTTGGGTTGACGGCCCGTCGCCGGCCAGGTCTGTGCGGATCAGTCGCGTGGCGCCCTTCGGACGACGCGGTGCTGGGAGCCGCCGCCGCGCCTGAGCGGGAGGCGGAGCAGCGGGAGGTGGTGCAGCGGCGAGGAGCCGGTGTCGAGCACCACGACCTCCGCCCCCGCGTCGATCAACTCGCCGGCCGTCGCCGGGTCGACGTCGCGCCGGGTCTCGTCGGTGACGACGGCCACGCATCCCGCGGTGACCGCGCGCCCGGCCGCGGCGGTCACGGTGACGCCCGCGGTCGCTGGGGCGACGATGCCGCGGATCGCCCGCGCCAGTTCCGCCCGGTCGGCAGGACGCTCGCCGCCGCGGCCGGGGAAGCCGCCGCCGAGGTCGAGGATGTGCAGTCGGCACCCGGTGGCCGCCTCGATGTCGGCTGCAACGCCGACCGCCCGGACGATCTCCGCCACGTACTCGGCGGGGCTGCCGTCCTCCGGCACGGTGAGGGAAAGCCCCGCGATCCGGACGCCGAGCCCGCGTGCGGCCTCGGCTGCGGACACCGCCTCGTCCGGGGCCATCCCGCCGGCGGCGCGGTGCGCGGGCCGGGGCGGGAGCCCCGATCGCAGCCGGAGGAGGACGCGCAGGTCGCCGGGGGCCCCGGCGAAGCTTTCCACCGCGTGCGATCCGTCGACCACGAAGTGGCGGACTCCGGCGTCGTACGCGCCGCGCGACTCGTGCGGGTGGGTGGCCGGAGTGGCGTGCAGGATGCGCCGGCCGCCGACTCCGGCGGCGAGCAGCGCGGGGAGCGCCTGGTCGTGGGCGACGGCGAAGCCGCCGTCCGCGTCCGCGATGGCGGCCAGCAGCCGGGGGTGCGCCAGCGCGCTGACGTCGTACAGCACGTCGACCCAGGGGAAGGCGTCCCGGAGAGCGGTGTACCGCCGGCGGGCGCGGTCGAGGTCGAGGACGACCAGTGGGAGGCGGCCGAGGTCCGCCGCCACCGCCTCGGCGGCCGTTCGGGCGGCGCCGTTCGGGAAGGCGGTTCGGGTTGGGGCGGACATCGCGTTCTCCTCGGGTTCCTCAGGCTGATCGGCGGGCCTTTCCGGTCTTGCTGAGCTTGACTCATATGTTCCTGCCGGTGGTCGGCGGCCCGCATCCGGGGGTCACCGGTTTGCCGATGCGTGCTGGCACGGATGCGACTCCGCGGCGGCGCCGGAGAGAATCGAGGCATGTGCCTCCGTGTTGTGATCGTCGACGACCACGCACGGTTCCGGGCTCAGGCGGCCGAGCTCCTCACGCTCGAGCGCTTCTCCGTCGTCGGGGACGCCGAGACCGGCGCCGGCGGCGTCGAGCTCAGCCGCACCCTCGCCCCCGACGTGGTGCTGATGGACGTCGGCCTCCCCGACGCCAACGGGTTCGACCTGGTGACCGCGATGCACGAGACCGGGGCCGTGGTCGTGCTGACGTCGAGCCGGTCGCTGCGCGACTACGGCACGCGCGTGTCCGACAGCGGGGCGGACGGTTTCATCACCAAGGCGGAACTGAGCGGTGAGGCGATTCGCAGCCTGCTCAGGTGAGCGCGTGTCCGACCGCGGAGCAGACAGCGCGATTCGTGGTTTGCTCAGGTGAGCGCGTGTCCGACCGCGGAGCAGACAGCGGCGATTCGCGGCCTGCTAAGGTAAGCGCGTGGTCGGGGGAGACAACTCGGGTACCCGCCCGCTCCGGGTCGCAGTCGCCGATGACGCTGTGCTGCTCCGCGAGGGGATCGGGCAGATCCTGCGCGCGGGCGGCGTGGAGGTCGTGGCGTCGGTGGACACGGCGGAGCAGGCGCTCGACGTGCTCGCGGACGACGCCGGCGTGGACGCCGTGGTGCTCGACATCAAGATGCCGCCGACGCACACCGACGAGGGCCTGCGCGCTCTTGAGACCCTGCGGGCGTCCGGTTCGCAGGTCGGCGTCCTCCTGCTCTCCATGTACACGACGGCCGCGTATGCCATCCGGGCGATGAGCGCCGGCAGCGGCACCGGCTATCTTCTGAAAGACCGGGTCGCCGACGCCGACACGCTGGTGAACGCCGTGCGCACCGTCGCGGCCGGAGGGTCGGTCGTCGACCCGGAGGTCGTGCAGGTGCTGGTGTCCGCACGGTCGGCGGAGGCCGCGATCGAGTCGCTGTCGTCGCGGGAGGTCGACGTGCTCCGGCTGATGGCCGAGGGTCTCTCCAACGCGGGCATCGCCGCGGCGCTCCACCTCAGCCTCCGCACCGTCGAGTCGCACATCGGCCACATCATGGCCAAGCTCGACATCGAGGAGACCACCGAAGGCCACCGGCGCGTGCTCGCGGTGCTGCGCTTCCTCGGCCGGGACGCCTGAGGCGATCATGGGGGCCCGACGCCTCTGGGTCCGGGCCGCCGCCGTCTCGGTGACGATCGCCGCCAACGTGCTCGCGCAGGTGTTCAGCGCCCTGACCGGCGACTACGGCCCGCGGCCGCAGGGCATCGGCTGGGCCATCGTGTTCGTCGCGGTCTCGCTGGACTACGTCGTCTGCGCCGTCATCGCGTGGCGGGCGATCCGCAGCGCGGCGCCCGGCTGGCTGATGGTGGGCGCTGCCCTCTTCTGGGCTGCGGGCGCCTGGTACCCGCTCACCCGGGACATCGGCTGGCTGTGGCCGCTGGTGGAGGGCGTCACCGACCTGTGGGCGGTGCTGGTGGGCATCCTGGTGCTCACGTATCCGGGCGGCCACCTGGTGTCGCGCTTCGACCGCGTCGTGGCGTACACACTGAGCGGCGCGTTCCTGGTGCGGTTCCTCGGCATCCTGCTGTTCTCGTCGCCGGTGCCGGCCGACTGCGGCTGCGTCACCAACCCGTACGCCATCCTGCCGAGCCCGGACGCGGACTACTGGCTCGGCGTCGCGTGGCGCGTCGTCGGCGTGGTGCTTCTGCTGGCGGTCGCGGGGAGGCTGGCCGTGCGCTGGGTCACGAGCTCCCTGCCGGCCAGGCGGGTGTCGTTCGTGATGCCGCTCGCGCTCCTGCTGTGGTGCTACGGCACGGTGCAGGACTCGGTGAGCTTCGCCCTGGGCTGGGACAGCGGCTGGCTGCAGTTCGTCCCGCCGATCGCGATCGCGCTCATACCGCCGGCCTACGTCGGCGGCGTCTTCTACGCGCGCGGGCTGCGGTCGCGCGTGGCCGACCTGGTCATCGTCGCGCGCGACAAGGTGGACAGGGCGCTCTGGGAGTCCAGCCTCGCGCGCACCCTGCACGATCATTCGCTCCGCGTGTTCTGGTGGGATGAGCACCGGCGCGCGTACCGCACGAGCGCCGGGGACGCGGTGCCCGACGGCGACCGGCCCGAGCGGCCGGGCCGGTCGACGATGGCGATCGACTCCGACCAGGGGCCCATCGCCCTGATCGAGCACGACGTGGCGCTCAGCCAGGACGACCGGTTGCTCGACGCCGTCTCGTCCGCACTGCTGCTCTCGGTCGACAACGACCGGCTGCGCGGGCGGCTGGAGCAGACCATCCAGGAGCTGCGGGAGTCCCGCCTGCGCATCGTCGAGGAGGGCTACCTCGCCCGGAGGCGGCTGGAGCGCGACCTGCACGACGGGTCGCAGCAGCAGCTCGTCTCGCTGGCCATCGGCCTCCGGATCGCGACGACGAAGGCCGCAGCCGCGGGGCAGCAGGAGCTGGTCGGCGACCTGGAGAAGGCGTCGGCGCAGCTCGCCGACGCGCTCCGGGAGCTCCGCGAGCTCGCCCGCGGCATCCACCCGACTGTGCTGACCGATGGCGACCTGCGCTCGGCGCTGGAGGAGCTCGCGCAGCGCAGCGTGGTCCCGGTCCAGGTGCACGTCGAGCCCGCCGAGCGCCTGCCGGATGTGGTCGAGGAGACGATCTACTACTGCGTCTCCGAATGCCTGGCGAACGCCGCCAAGCACGCCGGCGCACGCACCTGCTCGGTGCTGGTCGCCCGCGACGGCGATGCGGTGACCGTGTCGGTGAAGGACGACGGCCGCGGGGGAGCGCGCATCGAACCGGGCGGGGGCCTGGAGGGGCTGCGAGACCGGGTGGAGACCGTCGGCGGGCACGTCGAGGTGCGGTCGGTGGCCGGCCTCGGGACGATCGTCGAACTCGTGCTCCCGGCTCAGGTTGCCGAGGGCAGCAGGCCCTGAGAGCGACCCGTCAGCGGGTGGTCACTTGCTCGTGCCGGAGGTGGCGGGGCGGACCGCGTAGACCTGCTGGGCGATGGCGAACGCGCTCCAGCCTCCCGGACAGGAGTACGAGGCGTTCGCGGGGATGCCGGAGATGGGCCACCAGCTGTCCTGGATGGTCGGCTTCGGCGGAGCGACGTTCGTCAGCTTGCAGACGTCCTTCTTGAGCAGCTCCGGAGAGATGTAGGTCATGATCGCCTCGCCGCTCTGCGTGTCGTAGTCGACCCGGATCACGGTCGCGTCGCTCGGGACGAACGACGGCGAGCCGATGCGCGCGGTGTCCGCGGCCCTGAAGTCCTTGGCCGTGTCGTAGATGGAGGGATCGACGTGCGGGGTGAACGCCGCCACGACCGAGCACCCGGAGAGGGCGGCGACGAGAGGGACGGCGGCGACGGCGAGGCCGAGTCGACGGGTACGGGGCACGGACGCTCCTGGACGGGTTCACATGGACAGACCCGTCCAGTCAACACCATGAAGCTGAACGCTCGCATCGATCGGGGGGATGATCTCAGCGTGTGTCGTGCCGCGCCGTCCTCAGATCCACCCGGTACGGCGACTTCCCGCCGCCGAGAAGGGGCGTCCCCTCGGTGCGGTAATGCTCCAGCGCGATGTGCTCGTGGTTCGCCGGAGGGTGCCCGCTCGCGCGCACGACGCGCCACCATGGCACGTCGCCGCCGTAGTAGGCCATGATCTGGCCGACCATCCGTGCGGCGCGCGACCCGAGCGCGGCGGCGACGTCACCGTAGGTCATGACCCGGCCGGGCGGGATGCTGTCCACGACGGCGAGGACGCGGGAGGCGAAGTCGGCGCCGGACGCCGGTGAAGCGGACTCAGCGGGTTCAGAGGTCGAGGGCACCGATGGTCTCGCCGTACTGCGTCTCTCCGATGGGCGTGAAGCCGGTGCGCAGGAAGAACTGCTCGGGGCCGAGCTCGCCGGACTCCCAGATCACGTGGAGCCGGGAGACGCCGCGGTCACGGGCTTCGTCGGCGAGGGCCTTGACCGCGAAGGTGCCGATGCCGCGGCCCTGGTCGTCGGCGTCGACGTTGATGCGCCAGAGGATCGCCTTGAACTCGTCGTGCTCGGCGTACGGGTTGAAGTCGCCCATGATGAAGCCGACGACGTCGTCGCCGTCGAGAACGACGCGCTGCCACGACGTGGACGGGTCGGCGACGGCGGCCGCAGCCGAGTAGGACACGGGAGCGATGAACTGCTCCTGGCCGGGCTTCAGGGACAGCGCGTTCGCCGCCACGACGGTCTTCGCGCTCAACTCTTCCAGTCTCAACTCAGCCATAAACGAAAGGGTAACGTGCGAGGCGATCCTCGCATAGTCGGCTGGACCCGGCTGACCGGAGGCTGACAAAACTGTCTCGATGTCAAGATAGTTGCCGGACTCGGGTAAGCTGTCTCCGGCTGAAAAACGGCACAGACCTCAGGAGAACCAGTGGACAAGATCAAGGTTGATGGAACGGTCGTCGAGCTCGACGGCGACGAGATGACGCGGATCATCTGGAAGGCGATCAAGGACTCCCTGATCCACCCGTACCTCGACGTGAACCTCGAGTACTACGACCTCGGCATCCAGAAGCGCGACGAGACCGACGACCAGATCACGATCGACGCGGCGCACGCCATCCAGAAGCACGGCGTCGGCGTCAAGTGCGCCACCATCACTCCGGACGAGGCGCGCGTCGAGGAGTTCGGCCTCAAGAAGATGTGGAGGAGCCCGAACGGCACCATCCGCAACATCCTCGGCGGCGTCGTGTTCCGCGAGCCGATCATCATCTCCAACATCCCGCGGCTGGTGCCGGGCTGGAACAAGCCGATCGTCATCGGCCGTCACGCCTTCGGCGACCAGTACCGCGCCACCGACTTCACGTTCGACGGCCCGGGCACGCTGACCATGAGCTTCCAGCCGGCCGACGGCGGCGAGGCCAAGTCCTTCGAGATCTACCAGGCTCCCGGCGCCGGCGTCGCGATGGGCATGTACAACCAGGACGCGTCCATCCGCGACTTCGCCCGCGCGTCGTTCAACTACGGCCTCGACCGCCAGTACCCGGTCTACCTGTCGACCAAGAACACGATCCTCAAGGCCTACGACGGCCGGTTCAAGGACCTCTTCCAGGAGGTCTTCGACACCGAGTACAAGGAGAAGTTCGACGCGGCCGGCCTCACGTACGAGCACCGCCTGATCGACGACATGGTCGCCTCCAGCCTCAAGTGGGAGGGCGGCTACGTCTGGGCTTGCAAGAACTACGACGGCGACGTCCAGTCCGACACCGTCGCGCAGGGCTTCGGCTCGCTCGGCCTGATGACCTCCGTGCTCACCACCCCGGACGGCTCGGTCGTCGAGGCGGAGGCCGCGCACGGCACGGTGACCCGCCACTACCGCCAGTACCAGCAGGGCAAGCCGACCTCCACCAACCCGATCGCCTCGATCTTCGCCTGGACGCGCGGCCTCGCGCACCGCGGCAAGCTCGACGGCAACCAGGACCTCATCGACTTCACCCACACCCTCGAGGACGTCGTGGTGAAGACGGTCGAGCAGGGCAAGATGACCAAGGACCTCGCCCTCCTGGTCGGCCCGGAGCAGAAGTTCCTGACCACCGAGGAGTTCCTCGACGCGATCAGCGAGAATCTGAAGGCCCGCATGGCCTGAGTGCCCGGCGTCCGCTGAACCGCCCACGGGCCGCGAGCATCGTCTCGCGCCCTGGGCGGTTTTTCGTGCCCGAATCGCGGGGGCATGCGGGCTATTTCGCAGGTGACCCCCTCGCTCCCTGTTTCATCTGGGTGCACGTGCTCACGCGGATCCAGGCGGTACTCGCCCGTCGCCGCGGTGATGCGTCAGGTCAAAATATCATGATCGATATTTTCCAATCGGGTCGCTGGAGGCCACCATCAATACACGCAACCGCAATGACGACGACGAGGGCACGCGCGCGAACGACGCGACCCTCTCTTCCCCGACCGCGCCCGCTGAGGTGTCGGGGATCTCGCGACGGACGGTCGCGAAGACCGCCGCCTGGGTGGCCCCGGCGATCGCGCTGTCCGTCGCGTCGCCCGCCGCGGCCTCGTCAGTGCCGCCCGACGGGCCGCCCCTCGCGGCGGAGTTCACGAGCCCCGTCTACTCGACCGTCCCGGACGGCGCATACGACGAGAGCACCAGTGGCCGCGTCGCACTCATGGTCACCTCGAACGGTCTCCCGGTCGCGGGTGCGACGGTCATCTTCACGATCGGCCAGCAGGAGACGGACGCGGGCGACGAGGACGGCCTCGAGGACGACGACACGTCGACCGGTGAAGACGACACCACCACGGGCGGGGGCGGCCGCGAGCCGTCCGCGACCTTCGCGGGCGGCGTTCTGACGGAGGCGGTCGTGACCGACGCGTCCGGGCTCGCGACGCCGTCCGTCGTCACCGTCGGCCACCCATCGGGTCTGCTGGCGGTCACCGCAATCGTCACGCGGGACGGTAACAGTGCCACGGCCGGGGCGATTCTGCGTATCTCCCAGTTGCTCGCCCTGCAGGGATGGGGCTACAACGGCGCGCCCGGAGCGACCGGCATCGGCGTCGTCGGAAGAAACACCACCCTGCCGGTGGCCGTCGGTCTCGCTGAGAGCGTCGCCACCGAGCACCTCGGTCACTCGCACGGTGACCGCGGCTTCATCGTCGACCGCGACCACCAGGTCTGGGGCTGGGGGCGCGGCACCTACTACGCGCTGGAGCCCCAGGGGAGGGTCAACCGCAGCGCCCCGGTGCTCCTCGACCTCGGCGCCGAGGTCGCGGCCGCGAGTCCGGTGCAGGTCGAGGGCACCTACTTCAACACGTCCGTCCTGACCGCGACCGGCGAGGTGTTCAGCCGGGGCGACGGCCGTAACGGTCTGAACGGCGACGGCCGCACCAGCGGCGTGCAGCGCTCCGTTCCGAGCAAGGTGCGCATCGACGATGTCATCAAGATCT
Organism: Streptomyces sp. L7; assembly: GCF_050990935.1. GTDB lineage: Bacteria > Actinomycetota > Actinomycetes > Actinomycetales > Microbacteriaceae > Leifsonia. The sequence continues at coordinate 4,091,385 of NZ_CP194644.1, forward strand.
CGGGCGGGTACAACACGATGTACGCGGTCCGGGGCGACAACACGGTCTGGGCCTGGGGCTACGGAGGGAACGGCGCTCGCGGGGACGGCGGGACGAACGCTGCCGGAGGCGGCGTGCCCGTGCGGGTGCAGCTGCCCACGGCGGAGAAATGGATCCAGGTCGCGGGAAAGACCTACGGCGGTATCGCGCTGGCCGAGTCCGGCCTCGTCTATGCATGGGGGACCGGCGCGTACCGCTCGCTCGGCGACGGGCGCACCGGCACGGGTCGCGCGACCATTCCGGTGCGCGTTTCCGGCATCGACAGCGCGGTGTCCATCGCCGCCAACCGCTACCAGCTCGGCGCTGTGCTCGCGGACACCACGGTGCGCACGTGGGGCCGGCCGTCCAGCCGCGCTCTGGGAAACGGCACGACAGCGGCCGTCTACGCACCGGTGAGCCCGACGTATGCGGACGGCCAACAGCTCGACGGAGTGACCAAGCTCGCGTTCGGCGACAACTCGTCGATGGCCCTGCTGATGGACGGAAGCGTGGTCACCTGGGGTCGTCCCAACTACGGTCAGCTCGCGAACGGGACCACGAACTACGCCCGCAACGGATCGGCGTACGACTACTTCCCGCGGAAGGCGCTGTTCCTGAAGGACGTCACGGACATCGCGAGCTCGCGCCTGCAGAACTGGGCGGTCACGAAGGTCTGACCCGCTCGACTCGTACCGAATGTCGCCTTTCACGTCGCGTAAGGCGACATTCGGCGCGAAAGGCCGGAGTTATCGCGCGGTCCAGCCGCCGTCGATGGCGAGCGTCTGGCCGGTGATCAGCGAAGCGGCGGGGGAGGCCAGGAACGCGACCCGCGCCCGACACCTCCCGAGGCGCCCCGATCCGGTGCAGGGCCGCGATGCGCTCGATCGTGTCGGCGCGGAACGCGTCGTCCGAGAGCGCCTTCGCCGTGCCGTCCGTCTCGATGAAGGTCGGCGCGACCGCGTTGACCCGGATGCCGTACTGCCCCCACTCGACCGCCAGGCAGCGGGTGAGGTGCACGACCGCGGCCTTCGCGGCGCAGTAGGACGATTCGCCCGGCAGCGCGACGAGGCCGGCCTGCGACGCCACATTGACGATCGCGCCGCCGCCGTTCGCGAGCATGCTCTTCGCGACGTGCTGGGACAGGAAGAACGTCGAGCGCGTGTTGAGCTGCCAGACCCGCTCGAAGTCGTCCTCCGTGACCTCCAGGGCCGGCGCGTCGACGCCGCCGCCGGCGTTGTTGACCAGGATGTCGATCGGCCCGAGCTCGGCGGCGACCTCGTCCATCGCGGCGCGGCAACCCGGGAGGTCGAGCACATCCATCCGGAGGGCGCGCGCGGTCACCCCGAACGACGACAACTCCTCCACCAGTGCCGCCGAGCCGTCCGGGTCGCGCACGCCGAGCACCACATCGGCGCCCTGGCCGGCGAGTTCGAGGGCGATCTCCCGGCCGAGGCCGCGGCTGGCGGCCGTCACCAGGGCGCGGGAGCCCGTCAGGTCGAAGGGCGTGCGGGCGGGAGCGGATGACGGGGTGTTCACGCTCGGAGTGTAACGACTTGAAGTCGGAGCTTGCACTTCTTTTGTTCGTAAGCTTTACTAACAAACATGACCACAACGGACGTGCTCGGCGGCACCGGAAGCCTCGGCCCCGGCAGGGCGCTCCGTCCGCGTTCGAAGGTCCTCCCGGAGCACGCCCGCAGCCACAACCGGTCGCTGGTGCTCCAGACCCTCTACCGTTCGGGGGAGCGGAGCCGGGCCGACCTGGCCCGCGAGACCGGCCTCACCCGCGTCACCATCTCCGACCTCGTCGCCGAACTCCTAGCCGAGGGCCTCGTGGTGGAGCTCGGCCAGCGGGAGGCCGCCCGGCCGGGCAAGCCCGCCGTCCTCCTCGACATCAACCGCACGGCACACCAGATCGTCGGCGTCGACCTCAGCGACCACGACCGCTTCCGCGGCGCCGTCATGGACCTCGACGGCGAGCTGGTCGACTCGGCGGAGGTCCCGCTCGAAGACGGCGACGGGGAGTCCGCCACCGGGGAGGCGGCCCTCGTCAAGGTCCGCTCGCTCGTGTCGCAACTCGTCGCCGCGGCCACCGCCCCGATCCTCGGGATCGGCGTCGGCTCGCCCGGTGTCGTCGACCTCACCGGCACCATCCTCACCGCGCCCAATCTCGGCTGGACCGACGTGCCGCTGCAGGACGACCTTCACCGGCTGACCGGCCTCCCGGTCGTCGTCGCGAACGATGCCAACGCCGCGGTGCTCGCCGAGCACAGCTACGGCGGCGCGACGGGCGACATGATGCTCATCCGCGTCGGCCACGGCATCGGCGCCGGCCTGATCATCGCCGGGACACTCGTCTACGGCAGCCACTTCGCCGCGGGCGAGATCGGCCAGGTCATGGTCGGCACCGACCTCGGCCTGGATGCGACCTACACCCGCGAGCAGGTGCTCGAGCACTGGCTCAGCGTGCCGCAGCTCCAGCGCGGCATCCGGGAGGCCGAGGCCGCGGGGCGCGACGCCACTCCGGTGCTCCGCGAGGCCGGCCAGCGGCTCGGCATCTCCCTGGCGCCGGTGGTCGGCGCGCTCAACCTGTCGGAGCTCGTCCTGAGCGGCCCGACCGAACTGCTCGATGGCCCTCTCGCCGAGGCGACCATCCACACGCTCCGGAACCGGACGATGGCGGAGAACCACGCCGACCTCGCGGTCCGGATGACCACGCAGGGGCAGGACATCGTCCTGCGCGGCGCGGCCGTACTCGTCCTCTCCGGACAACTCGGGGTCTCGTGACACAGCACCGCCCGATCCACGACCCCTGCACCGACGGTGTGCTGCGACCGCAGACACCGACCACCGAAGAAAGCCCGAAACGAATGAAGGGAACAGCAATGAAGAGAAAGCTCGTCGGCCTCGCCGCTGTGGCTACGGCTTCCGCTCTCGTGCTCGCCGGATGCGCCTCTGGCGGAGCCCAGGCTCCGAGCACCGATGGGAAGGGCAAGACGGTCACCCTGTGGCTCGTCGGCTCGGACACCCCGGACGCGCTGCGCAACTACCTGAAGACCGAGTTCACCAAGGAGACCGGAGCCACGCTCAAGATCGAGCAGCAGGATTGGGGAGACATCGTCACCAAGCTCACCACGTCCCTTCCCGACGCGAACAACACGCCGGACGTGACAGAGATGGGCAACACCCAGTCGCCGACCTTCACCAACGTCGGCGCCTTCCTCGACGTCTCCGACATGTACCAGGAGCTCGGCGGCAGCAAGCTGCTCCAGTCCTTCGTGGACGCGGGCAAGGTCGACGGCAAGAACTACACGCTGCCGTACTACTTCGGCTCGCGCTACATGTTCTACCGCAAGGACGTCTACAACGCGGCCGGCGCTTCGGTGCCGACCACGCTCGACCAGTTCAACAGCACCGTCGCCGACATCACGGCCAAGAACCCGAAGGGGATCCCGAACTTCTCCGGCTTCTTCCTCGGCGGCCAGGACTGGCGCGACGGCATCTCCTGGATCTTCGCCAACGGCGGTGACATCGCCAAGAAGGACGGCTCCAAGTGGGTCGCCACGCTCGACTCGGCGAACTCGCTGAAGGGTCTCCAGCAGCTTCAGGACATCTACAAGAACGCGTCCAAGGCGCCGAACGACGCCAAGGACTCGAACCAGTACATCTACCTGAACGACACCGACCAGACGGTGGACGCCAACGGCAACAAGACCGGCGACACCTCGCTGGCCGCCGCCACCATCATGGCTCCGAGCTGGGCGCACTGGTCGATCGGCGACCTGTCCACCCAGAACGGCAAGGCCGTCCGCACCTGGAACGACAACACCTTCGGCGCCTACGTGCTGCCGGGCACCAACGGCAAGCCGGCTCCGGTCTTCGCCGGCGGCTCCAACATCGGCATCTCGGCCAAGTCCAAGAACCCGGGCCTGGCCAAGACGCTGCTGAAGATCATCTTCAGCAAGCAGTACCAGGAGATGCTCGGCAAGAACGGCCTCGGCCCGGCGAACTCGGACGACATGTCCTCGCTCGGGAACGACCAGTTCGCGAAGGCGCTCATCGAGTCGGCCTCCCACTCCAAGCTGACTCCGGCCGCGCCGGGCTGGGCTTCGGTCGAGGCGGCGAACGTGATGGAGGAGTTCTTCTCCAAGATCCGCGACTCGTCCGACCTGAAGGGCCTCGCCCAGCAGTACGACACCAAGATCAACGCCCTCCTCAACGTGAAGAACGGCTGATCGGCTCGATCTGGCGCCACCCTGCAGGCGAGGGCGCGGAAGCAGCACCACCCTTCCGCGCCCTCGCTCCTGCCCCCAGAATCTTCAGCAACCCAGACTTCTCTCAACACCCGGAAGGAGGACCGCAGTGACCACGACCAGCGAACCCGTGACCGCCCCGCCGACCGCGAGCGCCCACGCTCCGTCCGCGCCGCGCAAGCGCCGAGGCCGGCTCACGCCCTACGCCCTGCTGCTGCCGGCCATCCTCATCCTGCTCCTCGCGCTCGGCTACCCGATCGTCTGGCAGCTCATCACCTCGATGCAGCACTTCGGCCTCGCCCAGCAGTTCGGCCGGCCGGCGCCGTTCGTCTGGTTCGACAACTACGTCACACTCTTCTCGGATCCCTACATGTGGATCGTGGTCGGCCGCTCCATCGTCTTCTGCCTCACCACCGCGGGCGTGACGGTCGTGATCGGCGTGGGCCTCGCCCTCCTGATGTCGGGCATCTCGCGCTTCCCACGGATCTTCCTGCAGATCACGCTCCTGCTCGCCTGGGCCATGCCCGTCGTCGCCGCGATGACCGTCTGGAACTGGCTGTTCGACTGGCGCCGCGGAGTGATCAACAACGTGCTGACCTCCTGGGGGCTGGACTTCCAGAACCACAACTGGCTGCAGAACCCGCTCTCGTTCTTCTTCGTCGCCGGCGTCATCGTCACCTGGATGAGCGTGCCGTTCGTCGCCTTCTCGGTCTACGCCGGGCTCACCCAGGTCTCCGGCGAGGTGCTGGAGGCCGCCGAGATGGACGGCGCGAAAGGCGTCCAACGGCTGCGGTACATCATCCTGCCGATGATCCGCCCGGTGCTCGGGATCGTGCTGCTGCTGCAGATCATCTGGGACCTGCGGGTGTTCACCCAGATCAAGCTGCTGCAGGACAAAGGCTCCATCGCAAGCGAGACCAACCTGCTCGGCACCTACATCTACCAGCTCGGCGTCGGATCGAGCGACTTCGCGATGGCCAGCGCCGTCTCGGTGTTCGTCCTCATCCTGACCATCGCCCTGAGCTGGTTCTACGTCCGCCACCTGCTCAAGGAGGACCAGTCATGACCACCGTCGCCAACGGGACCGTGGGCGCCGCGACCGGCGTCGGCGACCGCAAGCTGAAGCAGAAGGTCCGCCCCGGCCGCATCCTCCTCGGCGCGCTCGCCGTGGTGCTCGGGCTGATCTGGGTCTTCCCGGTCTACTGGATGCTGAACTCGTCGCTGCTGCCGAACGTCGTGCTGCAGAGCTCGACGCCGACGTGGCTGCCGTTCGGCGGCTCGTTCGACAACTTCGCCGCCGTCGTCAACGGCGGGACCTTCTTCCCGGCGCTCGGGATGAGCGTCGTGGTCGCGCTGGTCACCGTCGTGTTCTGCCTGGCGTTCGCGTTCCTCGCGGCGCTCGCGATCAGCCGGTTCAGGTTCCGCGGTCGCACCTCGTTCGTGCTCGCCGTGCTGCTCATCCAGATGCTGCCCGCGGAGGGTCTGTTCATCGCGCAGTACAAGCTGATGGGCTCGCTCGGCCTCCTGAACACCGTCATCGGCGTCAGCATCATCTACATCGCGGCCGTCGTGCCCTTCACGATCTGGATGCTGCGCGGCTTCGTCGCCGGCATCCCCGCCGACCTCGAGGAGGCGGCGATGGTCGACGGGCTGAGCCGCACGCAGGCGTTCCTGCGCATCACCTTCCCGCTGCTCGCCCCGGGCCTCGTCGCATCGGGCGTCTACGCCTTCCTGCAGGCCTGGAACGAGTTCACGGTCGCGCTGGTCATCCTGCAGGAGAACAGCAGCCAGACGCTGCCGCTCTGGCTGCGCGGCTTCATCCAGCAGTCCGCGTCCCGCGCGACCGACTGGGGCCAGGTGATGGCGGCCTCCACACTCGTGGCCGTGCCGGTCATCATCTTCTTCCTCATCGTCCAGGGCCGCATGACCAGTGGGCTGGTCAGCGGGGCGGTCAAGGGGTGAGCGGGTTGTCGGTCACCGAGCCCAGCGCGACCGACACCGCCCTCCGACGCAGCATCGCGGCGACCCTCCTCCCCGGCTTCCTGGGGACCACCCTGCCCGCGTGGCTGGAGGAGCGCCTGCGGAACGGGCTCGGCGGCGTGTGCGTGTTCGGCCAGAACGTGGAGTCCGTGGCGCAGCTCCGCGAGCTCACGGACGCGATCTACGCCGCCAACCCGGACGCGATCGTCGCGATCGACGAGGAGGGCGGCGACGTCACCCGGCTGTACTACGAGACCGGCTCGCCGTTCCCCGGCAACGCCGTGCTCGGCCGACTCGGCGACGACGCGTACACCGAGGGCATCGCGCGCCGCGTCGGCGAGGAGCTGCACGCCGCAGGCGTGAACCTCGACTTCGCGCCGGACGTCGACATCAACTCCAATGCGGACAACCCGGTCATCGGGGTGCGCAGCTTCGGCTCGCTGCCCGCGCTGGTCGCCGAGCAGGGCGCAGCGTGGACGCGCGGCCTCCAGTCCGCCGGCGTCGCCGTGTGCGCCAAGCACTTCCCGGGGCACGGCGACACGGCCGCGGACTCGCACCTCGAGCTGCCGGTCGTGGACCTGAGTCTCGAAATGCTGCGCGAGCGCGAGCTGGAGCCGTTCCGCGCCGTCATCGACGCGGGCGCGCGCACGGTGATGACCTCCCACATCCTGCTGCCGCGGATCGATCCCGACCTCCCGGCGACCTTCAGCCGCACCGTCGTGGAGGGGCTTCTCCGCGGCGAGCTGGGCTTCGGCGGTGTCGTCGTCACCGACGCGCTCGACATGCACGGCGCGAGCGGGGAGCGCGGCATCCCGGAGGCGGCGGTGCTTGCGCTCGCCGCAGGCTGCGACCTGCTCTGCATCGGCACCGAGAACACCGACGCGCAGCTCGCGGAGATCGAGGACGCCATCGTCGCCGCGGTCGCGGAGGGACGCGTGGCCGCGTCCCGGATCGAGGAGGCCGCCGGGCGCGTGCTCGCGCTCGCCGAGGCGGTGCGGGCGGACGGCGCCGCGCACCATGCCGCGTCGCGCGGCGGTGCCGGGGTCATCGATCCCGCCGACGTGGGTCGCGCAGTCGAAGCGTTCGACATCTCGGAGCACGCGTCGTCGTGGCTGCGGGCGCATCACGGCCGGTACTCGGTCGTGCGGGTCGACACCGTCGCGAACATCGCGATCGGCGAGGCGCCGTGGGGTCCGTTCGCGGAGGTCGCGGCCGAGCCGGACAGCGCGGCGTCTGCCTTCGCGGCCAACCCGCTGGTCGTGTTCACCGAGAGCGACCATCCCGACCTCGTGCTCGCCGCGCAGTCGCCCGTGCTCGTCGTCGGCAAGGACAACCACCGGCACGCGTTCGCGCGCGCGGCGATCGACCGGCTGCGCGCCGAGCGGGACAGCGTGCTCGTCGTGGACATGGGCTGGCCCGACGACGACCGGCGGTACGCGGACATCGCGACCTTCGGCGCCTCCCGGCTCGTCGGGCGTGCGCTGATCGAGCTGCTCGACGGCGAGCCGACGACGGCTGCCTCGGCGACCGCTCCGGAGGCTGTGGACGGGCGCGCCACGTGAGGCTCGGCATCGACATCGGCGGTACCAAGACCGACGCCGTCGCCGTCGACGATGTGGGCGGTCTCGCGCAACGGGTCCGGTTGGCGACCGGGTTCGGTCACGCGGCGGTCGTGGAGACGGCCGTCACCGCAGTGGCCAGGATCGCGGAGCTCACCGGGCTCCCGGCCGGCGGCTTCACCTCCATCGGCATCGGCATCCCCGGGATGGTGGACCGAGCCTCCGGGCACGTCGCACATGCGGTCAACCTGGGCGTCGAGCGGCTCGCGCTCGGCGGCGAGCTGGAAGGCCGGCTGGGCGTCGGCGTGCGCGTCGAGAACGACGTGAAGGCGGCCGCGCTGGGCGCCTTCCACGTGCTCGGCCTCGGCGGCACGATGGCGTACCTCAACCTCGGCACCGGGATGGCCGCCGGCATCGTCGTGGACGGCCGGCTCTGGCGCGGCGCGTCGGGCGTCGCGGGCGAGATCGGTCACCTCCCGGTCGACCCGGCCGGTGCGCTCTGCGGCTGCGGTCAGCGCGGCTGCCTGGAGACGGTGGCCAGCGGCTCCGGCGTCGCGCGGCAGTGGCGCACGGACGACCAGCTCCCGGCGCGCTCGCTGTTCGCCGCGGCGGCGGAGGGCGACCGGGAAGCGAGGGTCATCAAGGCTAGGCTTGCGGAGGGCATCGCCGCAGCGGTGCGGGTCCTCGTGCTGACCGTCGACGTCGACACCGTGGTGATCGGCGGCGGCCTGAGTCATCTCGGGGACCGGCTGCTCTGCGACGTCCACGAGGTGCTCGACGGATGGGCGGAGACGTCCCCGTTCCTCGCGTCGCTCGCGCTGTCCCGGCGAGTGCGCCTCGTCCCCGAAGGAACACCTGTTGCCGCGCTGGGTGCGGCGCTCGTTGGAGGAGCAGATGGCTGAAGTCGTGGTGGTGGCGGACGCGGACGCGGCGGGTGAACTCGCGGCGGAGTCGATCCAGGCGCTGATCGCCGCCAAGCCCGACGCGGTGCTGGGGCTGGCGACCGGGTCCACCCCGTTGCCGGTCTACCGCGCGCTGGCCCGGCGGATCGCCGCGTCCGGCACCGATGTGTCGCATGTGCGCGGGTACGCGCTGGACGAGTACGTCGGCCTGCCGGCCGGGCACCCCGAGTCCTACCGGGCGGTGATCACCCGGGAGGTCGTGGAGCCGCTCGGCCTCACCCCTCGCTCATCCACGTCCCGAACGGCGCTCTCGCGACCATCGAGCACGCCGGCGCCGACTACGAGAAGGCGATCGCCGAGTCCGGCGGCGTCGACGTGCAGATCCTGGGCATCGGCACCGACGGGCACATCGGGTTCAACGAGCCCGGCTCCTCGTTCGCGTCGGTGACACGGGTGAAGACGCTGACCGAGCAGACCCGCAAGGACAACGCGCGGTTCTTCGCCAGCGAGGACGACGTCCCCATGCACTGCATCACCCAGGGCCTCTCGACGATCCTCCGAGCACGGCACCTGATGCTGCTGGCGTTCGGCGAGGGCAAGGCCGAGGCACTGGCCGGTGCGGTGGAGGGGCCGGTGTCGGCCTCCAACCCGGGCTCGGCCATCCAGCTCCACCCGCACGTGACCGTGCTCGTGGACGAGGCCGCGGCCTCCCGGCTGCGCAACATCGACTACTACCGGTACGCCTACGACCACAAACCCGCCTGGCAGAAGCTGTAACCGCCGACTCCCCTTCCCCTGCCCCGTCGCGAACGGAGGAGATCCGGCCCTTTCCGGCCAGGATCTCCTCCGTTCGCTGCTTTTCGGGGTGCTCCCGGGCCGGATCTCCTCCGTTCACTGCTTTCCGGTGCGCGTGGGCAACGGAGGACTTCGCAGCCGACACGCCCGGGAATCGCAGGGAGCGGAGGAGATCCGGGGCACCGGAGGAGGGATGTCCTCCGTTAGCCGAGGGGGTGGGGTGGGAGTGGGAGTGGAGTGGGAGTGGGGTGGGGTGGGAGTGGGGTGGGGTGGGAAGTGGGGTGTGCGGGCGGGGGATTACAGGAGGCGGCCGTCGGCCAGGACCTGGCGGACGTGCCAGTCGTGGTCGAGCAGCACCGCGTCGGCGGCGAAGCCGGCGTGCAGGCGGCCGAGGCGGTGCGATTCGCCGAGCGCCTTCGCCGGGGTCGCGGTGAGCGCGGTGACCGCGGTGACCGGGTCGAGGCCGACGCGGGTGATCGCGTTGCGGAGGGCCGCGTCCTGCGTCAGGGTCGAGCCCGCGATCGTCGTCGTGCCGGAGAGCACGGCCAGGCCGTCGCGGACGCTGACGTTCAGGCCGCCCAGCCGGTAGTCGCCGTCCGACGCCCCGGCAGCGGCCATCGCGTCGGTGATGAGCGCGACCCGCCCCGGCGCCTCCCGGAACAGCAGGCCGGCCACCGACGGGTGCACGTGGAGGCCGTCGAGGATGAGCTCGAGCGTCACCTCCGGGTTCTCGATCGCCGCCATGACCGGGCCGGGCGCGCGGTGGTGGATGCCGTTCATCGCGTTGAAGGCGTGCACCAGCAGCCGGGCGCCGACCTCGAAGGCCAGCTTCGCCTGCTCGTAGTCGGCCGCCGTGTGGCCGATGCCGACGACGACGCCGGCCTCGATCAGCACGCCGATGGACTCCAGCGCGTTCGGCAGCTCCGGCGCGATGGTCGCGGTACGGAGAGTGCCGCGGGCAGCGCCGATGAGCTCCTCGACCATCTCCGGCCCCGGGTCGCGGAGGAAGGCCTCGTCGTGCGCGCCGCGCCGCTCGCGGGCCAGGAACGGCCCCTCGAGGTGGGAGCCGAGCACCATCGGGTCGACCTTCGTCAGGTCGGCCACGACGCCGAGGCTCTCGCGCAGGGACGCCAGCGGGTTCGCGACATGAGACACGAGCGCGCGCGTGGTCCCGTGGGCGCGGTGCGTCGCGAGGGCGGCGAGCATCTCCTCCGGCCCGTCGTCGTAGGGGTGCCCTCCACCCCCGTGGCAGTGCAGGTCGATGAAGCCGGGCGTCAGCCAGTGGCCTCCGGCGTCGATCACTTCGCGGCCCGGGACGCGGGCGGACTCGTGCCAGCCCGTGCCGGAGCCGGTCGCGACGATCACGCCGTCGTCGGCCGCCAGCCAGAACTCGTCGACCCGTCCGCCCGCATCCACTTTGCGGGCGTCATGGACGACGACGCCGGTCATGCGAACTCGCGCCGCCCGTTGATCACGCCGCTCACGGTCGCCACGACCGCGAACACCAGCGCGACGATGGGCTGCCCCAGACTCCACCAGGCGAAGGCGGCGCAGCCCATCACGACGATCTCCACGAGCGCCTTCACGAAGGCGTCGACGTGCAGCACGGCCTTGGGGGAGCGGAACAGCGCCCACAGCAGGATCGCGAGGACGGGGGCGCCGATGCCGACGACGATGTTCCAGGGCAGCGGCCACGCGACGAAACCCCAGATGCCCAGCGAGACGATGGCGAACAGCTCCAGCACGAAGCGGAGGATGTCGTTGGGTCCGACCTTGATCGGGGTCTGCTGGTCGTGCGTGGTCACCGCGCCATTCTACTGAACCGGGCCGGTCATGGCTGAGCGGCAGCCGGAGCCGGTCAGCGGAAGATGATGGTGCGCGCCCCGTCGAGCAGCACGCGGTCCTCCGCGAACCACTTGACCGCCTGCGTCAGCGTCCGCGACTCCTCGTCCTGGCCGATCGCGACCAGTTCGGGGACGCTGCGGGTGTGGTCGACGCGGACGACGTTCTGCTCGATGATCGGCCCCTCGTCCAGGTCGCTGGTGACGAAGTGCGCGGTCGCGCCGATCAGTTTGACGCCGCGGGCGTGGGCCTGGCGATACGGGTTGGCGCCCTTGAAGCCGGGCAGGAACGAGTGGTGGATGTTGATCGCCCGGCCGGCGAGCTTCTCGCACAGCCCGGGGGAGAGGATCTGCATGTAGCGCGCGAGCACGACCAGCTCGATGTCGTGCTCCTCGACCGCCGCCAGGACGCGCGCCTCGAACGCGGCCTTCGACTCGGGGTCGGTCACCGGCCGCGACTCGAACGGGACGCCGTAGAAGCCGGCGAGGTCGCCGAGCACGTCGTGGTTGGACAGCACCAGCGGGATCTCGACCGGGAGTTGGCCAGCGCGCTGGCGGAAGAGCAGGTCGTTGAGGCAGTGCGCGGCGGTGGAGACCAGCACGAGCGTGCGCAACGGGCGGCCGACGTTGTCGACGTTGTGCGTCATCCCGAACCGCTCGACGACGGGCGCGAGCGCCCGCTCGAACTCGGCCCGGTCGGCCGCGGACTCCACCTGCAGGCGCATGAAGAAACGCCCGGTGTCGGTGCTCGCGAACTGCTGGCTCTCGGTGATGTTCCCCCGCGCAGCCACGATCGCGCCGGAGACCGCGTGCACGATGCCGGGGCGGTCGGCGCAGCTGAAGGTCAGCACCCAGTGATTCCCGGGATTCGAGGTCGCGGGGGCGGAGGTCGCGGTCGCGGGGGCGGAGTCCATCCGTCCAGGGTAGCGGCCGCGCGGGTGAGGCGATTCTCCGTCACTCACCGCGGGACCGGCGACCCCGCCGTCCACACCTGCAGCACGCGGAAGTCGTCGTCCAGCAGCACTGCGTCCGCTGCGTACCCCGGCGCGAGGCGGCCGAGGTCGTCGCCGCGTCCGACGGCAGCGGCGGGCGTCTCCGTGAGGGCGCGCACCGCCTCCTCGACGGTCACGCCGACCTCCCGCACCGCGCGGCGCAGCGCGTGGTCCTGGGTCAGTGTGGAGCCGGCGATCGAGCCGCCCTCGGCCAGCCGGGCGACGCCGTCGCGCACCTCCACGCGGAGGGTGCCGAGCAGGTAGTCGCCGTCGGCCTCGCCGGCCGCCGCCATCGCGTCGGTGATCAGCGCGACCCGGCCGGAAGCGGAGGCGAACGCCATCCGGACCACCTCCGGGTGCACGTGGATGCCGTCGTTGATGACCTCCACGGTCACCCCTGGGGTGTGGGTGGCGGCGGCGACCGGGCCGGGAGCACGGTGGTGGATGCCGTCCATGCCGTTGAAGGCATGCGTCAGGATTGTCGCGCCGGCGTCGAACGCGGCACGGGTCTGGTCGTAGTCCGCGCCGGTGTGGCCGACCGCGACGGCGACCCCGGCCGAGGCGAAGGCGCGCACCGCGTCCATACCGCCGGGCAGCTCGGGCGCGAGAGTGATCTGACGCAGGGTTCCGCCGGCGGCCTCCAGCAGCCGCTCGATGTCAGCAGTGGTCGCCGAGCGCAGGAGCGACGGGTCGTGCGCGCCCTTGTGGCCGACGTCGAGGAACGGGCCCTCCAGGTGCGAGCCGAGGACGCGCGGGTCCTCCGCGGCGAGGGCGGCGACACCGCGCACGCGCTCGGCGAGCTCCGGCACCGTCGCCGTCACGAGCGACACCACGAAGCGTGTCGTGCCGTGGCGCTGGTGGAGGGCCATCGCCGTGCGGATCGCGTCCGCGCCGTCGTCGAACGCCGCGCCGCCGCCGCCGTGGCCGTGGAGGTCGATGAAGCCCGGGGTCAGCCAGGCGCCGTCGGCGTCGGTGACCACCGTGCCGGCGTCGGACGCGACGGCGGCGACCCAGTCGTCCCCGACGCCGGTGGCCGCAACGAGGCCGCCGTCGAACACGACCCAGGCGTTGCGGGTGGTGCGACCCTCGCCGACGAGGCGCGCGGAGTGGATCACGTGCATGGACATCCTCACCAACCTACGCGACGGGGCTCACGCGACGATGACCTCGAAGCCGGCCTCCACGAACGCCGCCCGCTGCTCGGCCGTGATGCCGTCGTCGGTGATGAGCGTGGTCAGGAGCTTCGGGCCGCCGAGGGTGGCGAACGCCTTGCGGCCGATCTTGCTGGAGTCCGCGACCACGACGGCGCGGGTCGCCCGGCGGGCCATCAGCGAGTTGACGCTCGCCTCGCCCTCGTCGTGCACGGTCGCGCCGACGAGCGGGTCGATCCCGTTGACGCCGATGAACGCGATGTCCATCGTGATCTTCTCCAGCACCACATCGCTGTACGGGCCGACCAACTCGTACGAGCGCGCGTGCACGACGCCGCCGGTGACGACGGTCTTGATCTGCGGGCGCATCACGAGCTGGGCGGCGATGTTGATGGCGTTGGTGACCACCGTGAGGTTGGGATGCGGCGACGACTCCATGAGGTCGGGCCGCGCGCCCAGCACAGTCGCCACTGCGGTGCTCGTCGTCCCGCCGCAGAGCCCAACGACAGCGCCGCGCGGCACGAGGGCGCTCGCCGCCTGGGCGATCCGCAGCTTCTCGGGCGCGTGCTGCTCCCTCTTGTAGCGGATCGGGAGGTCGTAGGCGACCGACTGGCCGACCGCGCCGCCGCGGGTGCGCGTCAGCAGCTGCTGCGACGCCAGGGCATCCAGGTCGCGCCGCGCGGTCGCCGCGGACACGTCGAGCTTCGCCACGATGTCCTCGACATCCACCTGGCCCGAATCGGCCAGGAGGTCGAGGACGGCGTTGAGCCGTTCCGCTCTGTTCATCGCTGTGCAGTCTCCGTTCCGCTCGCCGCGCCGGCGGCGACGTCGAACAGGGTCATCAGGCGCGCCGCCTCCGTCGCCACGGCCGAGCGCCCCTCCCGCACGTACCGCCGGGAGTCCACGACGTCCGGATTCGCGCGCAGGTAGGCGCGGATCGCGTCGGTGAAGAAGCGGTTCAGGTGGGTGGAGACGTTGACCTTGGTGATGCCGGAGCGGATCGCCGACTCGATCGTCTCATCCGCGACCCCGCTCGAGCCGTGCAGGACGAGCGGAACATGCACGGCGTGTCGCAGGGCGGCGATCAGGGCGAGGTCGAGCTGGGCGGTGCGCTCGGTCATCGCGTGCGAGCTTCCGACCGCGACGGCCAGCGCGTCGACGCCGGTCTCCGTCACGAACCGGCGCGCCTCCGCGGGGTCGGTGCGGACCCCGGGGGCGTGCGCGCCGTCCTTCCCGCCGATCTCGCCGAGCTCGGCCTCCACCGAGACATCGTTGGCGTGCGCGTACTCGACGACCCTCACGGTCGCGGCGACGTTGTCGTCGTAGGGGAGCGTCGACCCGTCGAACATGACCGAGCCGAACCCGAGGTCGATGGCCTGCCGCGTCAGAGCGGCGTCCTCCGCATGGTCGAGGTGGACGGCGACATGGGCGGACGAGTCGGCGGCGAGGGCGAGCGTCCCCCGAGCGATCGCGTCGAGACCGCCGTGGTAGTCGGCGCAGTTCTGCGAGATCTGCAGGATGACGGGGCGGCGGGCCTCCTCGGCGGCGGCTACCAGCGCTTCCGCGGTCTCCAGGTGGATGACGTTGAAGGCGGCGACGCCGGTGTGCGCGGCGACCGCTCCGTGCAGGAGGTCGAGCGTGGGGACGAGAGGCATGCGGGGCTCCGGGCAGGTCGGTCAGGTCGGTTCAGGAGGTCACGAGGCGGGCCTCGTACTCCCGGTAGGCGGGGTCGAGCTCGCCGGCGAGCGGGGCGACGACAGCGGCGGCCGACCAGGCGGTGGCCCGGCGGACGAGGACGGCGGGATCGGTCGTGCCCGCGGCCAGCGCCGTCGCGATCGCGGCGACGGCCGCGTCACCGGCGCCGGTCGCGTTGCCGGCGAGGGGCTCGGGGAGCCGGGCGGACCAGGTGTCGTTTTCGCCGACGGCGAGCATGCCGTCCGCGCCCAGCGAGACGAGGACCAGCCCGGCGCCGGCCGCCAGGAGAGCGCGGGCACCCGCGACCGGGTCGTCCGAGCCGACCGTGTCGGCCAGCTCGCGGCGGTTCGGCTTGAGCACGTCGGCGCCCGCCTCGGCCGCGGCCAGGAGCGCCGTCCCGCTCGCGTCGATGACGCTCGGGACGCTGCGATGCCGGGCGACCTCCACGAGGTCGGCGTAGAAGGTCTCGGGTGCGCCGGGCGGGAGGCTGCCCGACCCGACGATCGCGGTGGCCGGCACGGCGAGACGCTCGACGGCCTCCCGCAGCGCGGTCCACTCGGCGGGGAGAGCCCGGCGCCCGTCTCGTTGAAGATCGTGGCGACTCCCGAGTGCTCGTCCACGATCGCGATGCTGCTGCGTGTCGGCGCGGCCACCGGAATCAGCTCGGACGGGAGGCGGCTCGCCTCCAGGTCGTCGGCCAGGCGCAGGCCGGACGCGCCGCCGGCAGTCGTCAGGACGAACGACGAGCCTCCGGTCTGGGCGATCACCCGTGCGACGTTCAGGCCTTTGCCGCCCGCGCGCACCGCAGGAGGCGCGACCCGGTGCGTCTCGCCGGGCTCCAGCGCCGCGACGCGATAGGTGAGGTCGATCGCGGGATTCGGAGTGACGGTGAGGATCATCGGACGGCCTTGAGAGCATCGGCCGTAGCCGGGACCTCGCGCGCCCGGAGGGCGGCGCCGATCACGCCGGCGTTCTCGCCGATGCGCGCCGGGATCAGCTTCGGGCGCCGATGGAAGGTGAGGATCGCGTCGAGGCGCTGGGCCAGCGGCACGAAGAGCTCATCGCCGGCCTGCGCCAGGCCGCCGCCGATCACGACGGCTTCGGGGGCGAGGAGGGCGACGGTGTGGGACAGGTCGAGCGCGAGGGCGTCGAGTGCGGAGTCCCAGATCCGCTGCGCGGCGGGATCGCCGGAGCGGGCCCGCTCCAGCACCTCCCGTGAGCCCGCCACCGGGACGCCGCTGACCGCCGTGTACCGCCGCGCGATCGCTGCGGCCGAGGCCACGGCCTCCAGGCAGCCGCGACCGCCGCAGGCGCAGTCGGGTCCGTCGGCGACCCGGGAGTGACCCATCTCGCCGGCCATGCCGCCGCCGGTGAACAGCGTGCCGTCGATGAAGATGGCGCCGGCGATCCCGGTGCCGATCGCCATCACCACGACGTCGCGGAAGCCCGCCGCGGCGCCCAACCGGTACTCGGCCTCGCCCGCGGCGCGCACGTCGTGGCTGAACGACACCGGCATCCCGTACGCCTCTGCCGCGCGATCGCGGAACGGGAAGTCGTGCCAGCCGAGGTTCTCCGAGAAGACGCCGACCCCGGTCTCCTCGTCCACGTGGCCGGGGACGACCAGGCCCGCCGCGACGGGGACCACCTCGGGGTGTGCGCGCCGGAACCCGGCGGCCAGCTCCGCGGTCGCGGCGACGACGGCCTGTCCGGGGTCTGCGCCGTCGAGCGGGGTGGGCCGGCGGATCAGTTCCACGATACGGCCGGCGGAGTCCACCAGCGCAGCCTTGAGGTCGGTGCCGCCGACGTCGAAAGCGAGCACCGCGTCGCCCGGGCCGAGCTCGTCGGCGGCAGTGTTCACGTTCACGGGGTCAGGATGACAGAGCGCGTCAGGTTGCGGGGACGGTCGGGGTCCAGCCCCGCACGGCGGGCGCGCTCCAGGGCCACGCGCTGTGCGCGGACCAGGTCGGCGAGGCCGTCGATCGGTTCGTTCTCGAACCGTGCGCCGGTGGCCGCGACGTCCTGGGCGAGACCGGTGGGGGCGTCGCCCAGCATCCAGGTGACCCGGCCGGGAGCCGCGATCGCGATCGGGCCGTGCCGGTACTCCTTGGCCGGGTAGGACTCCGTCCACGACTGCGACGCCTCGCGCATCTTGAGGGCGGCCTCGTGCGCGAGGCCGATGGTCCAGCCGGCGCCGAGGAAGCTGTACTGCTCGGCGGAGACGAGCGCGTCGTCCAGGTCCTCGTCGATCGCTGCGGCGGCCTGCTCGATGGCGGCGCCGAGGTCGTGGCCGAGGGAGGCGCGGATCAGCGCCAGCGCCGTCGTGGCGAAGCGCGTCTGAACGACCGAGGTCTCGTCGGCGAAGGGCAGGAGCACGGTGTCGTCCACGAGCTCGGGCAGCGGCGTGCCCGCCGCGCCGACGACCGCGATGGTCCGCGGCCGCCGTGAGCGGCCCCGCAGGCCGTCGACCAGCTCGATGACCTCGGTCGTCGTGCCCGAGCGGCTGATCGCGACGATCGCGTCGTAGTCGCGGTCGATCACGGCCTCCGAGGCGGCGTAGGCGTCGGTGAGGCCGTGGCCGGCCGACTCGCGCAGCGCGGCGTACGACTGCGCCATGAACCACGACGTACCGCACCCGACGACGGCGATGCGCTCGCCGGACGCAGGAAGCAGCGCCTGCTCGGCGCGGAGAGCTGCCGCACGGGCCCAGGTCTCCGGCTGCGACCGCAGCTCGGCCTCCATGTGCGCTCCCGGGGGATGTCCGCCACTGCTCGCTCCTGTCGTTCGTTCGCGTCGAGGCGTCGATTCGGTCAGGTCCATGATTGCTGATGAGCGTTAGGTCTGTCTACTGATCACTTTCGATCGTTGCGACCGAGTCGGGCGCGTTCTCGCGTCGGGCGTGTAAATCCCAGGTAACGATCTGGTGCCGGGTCCTTGACGTGCGGCCCGGATATGCGCAATTATTCGAGCATCAATTGAGTGCATGTGATCGTTTCCATGCGAAACAAATCACGAAGCATCATCCAGATACGCACCGCCGCGCACCTGCAGTACCTTCAGCGACGGTCCGGGATCCTTATCGAGAGTGAGGAAAGTCGATGAAGAAGTCTCTGCGGTGGGGAGCCGCCGTCGCGTCAGCGGCGGTCGCGACCCTGACGCTCGCGTCCTGCGGCTTCAGTGGAGGCTCGGGGGGCTCGGCGAGCGGGAGCAGCCAGCTCAACCTGATGGTCGCCAGCTATTCGGACAACACCAAATCCGAGTGGCAGGGCATCATCAAGGACTTCGAGGCCGCCAACAAGGGCATCACGGTCAACCTCGACGTCGAGTCGTGGACCGACATCAACAACGTCATCAAGACGCGCATCCAGGCGGGCAAGCAGCCGGACATCCTGAACATCGACGCGTTCGCCGGCTTCGCCGCCGACGACCTGCTCTACCCGGCGAAGGACATCGTCTCCGCCCAGACGCTCAACGACTTCCAGCCGGCGTTCAACAAGAACGCGAGCATCGACGGCACCCAGTGGGGCCTCCCGTTCATCGCCTCCGCGCGCGCCCTGTTCTACAACAAGGACGACTTCGCCAAGGCGGGGATCACCGACCCGCCCAAGACCTGGGCCGACTTCGAGGCCGACGCCGCCAAGCTGAAGGCCGCGGGCGTGACCCCGTACGGCATGCCGCTCGGGGCAGAGGAGGCTCAGGCCGAGACCGCGATCTGGTTCTACGGAGCGGGCGGTGGTTATGGCGACGCGAAGAAGCTGACGATCGACAGCGCCGAGAACGTCGCCGGCGCCACGGAGATGCAGAAGATCATCAACCAGGGCCTCACGCAGGCGAACCCCGGTTCGACCAACCGCACGCCGCTGATGAACGTCTTCATCCAGGGCCAGCTCGGCATGCAGATCGGCCTCCCGCCGATCGTCGGCCAGATCAAGGACAAGAACCCGTCGCTGAAGTACGGGATCGCGCCGATCCCCACCAAGGACGGGTCCGCCTTCACGCTGGGCGTCGCGGACCACCTGATGGCGTTCAAGGGCAAGACCGACAAGAAGGACGCGATCAAGAAGTTCCTCGACTACTTCTACACGCCGGCGGTCTACACCAAGTGGGTCGGCGAGGAGGGCTTCCTGCCCACCACGAAGTCCGGCGCGGACAAGATGGGCTCCGACGAGACCATCAAGCCGTTCCTGGACCTGCTGCCGAACGCCAAGTTCTACCCGTCGACCAACCCGAACTGGTCGGCCGCCCAGGGTGCCATCCAGAGCCAGATCGGTCAGCTGGGCCAGGGCGCGAACCCGTCCGACCTGCTGAAGGCCATCCAGGCGAAGGCTTCGGGCCAGTAACAGCGGCATGAGCTCGACGATCGAAACGACCACGACGGGGGCGGCCACCGGCCGTCCCCGTCGCGGGGCGCCCCGCACCCGGCACGGCAACACCACCTCGCTGTGGAACGCCGTGCCGTGGACGTTGCCTGCGCTCCTCCTCATCTTCGGCATCGTGCTGTTCCCTGCGGGCTACATGATCTTCAACTCGACGCGGAAGATCTCGGTCGCCGGCGTCGACCACGGATCGGTCGGCCTGCAGAACTACATCACGGTGCTCTCGCGCCCGGAGATCCCGGGCATCCTCCTCAACACCTTCATCTGGGTCGTCTCGGTGGTGGTCATCACCGTGGCGATCTCGCTCGCGCTGGCGCAGTTCCTCGACAAGAACTTCCCCGGCCGGCGCTGGGTGCGGATGGCGATCATCGTCCCGTGGGCGGCGAGCGTCGTGATGACCACGACGGTCTTCGTCTACGGGCTCGACCCCTTCTACGGCATCATCAACAAATTCCTGGTCGACATCCACCTGCTCGCGCAGCCGTTCGGCTTCACCAAGGAGCCGCTGCCGGCGTTCCTGTCGTCCATCGCGATCGCGGTGTTCGTCTCGCTGCCGTTCACGACCTACACGATCCTCGCCGGGCTCGCCGGCATCCCCGGCGACATGCTGGAGGCCGCGAAAGTCGACGGCGCCGGGGCCGTGCGCTCCTACTTCGGGGTCACGTTGCCCAACCTGCGTCCCGCGATCGCGCTCGCCAGCCTCATCAACATCATCAACGTCTTCAACTCGCTGCCGATCCTGAAGCTCATGACGGGCTCCATCCCCGGCTACAAGGCCGACACCACGACCACGTACGTGTTCAAGCTGCTGCAGAACGAACAGCGCATCGACCTGTCGAGCGCGCTCAGTGTGATCAACTTCCTGATCGTGCTGGTCGTCGTGGCGCTCTACCTGTGGATCGTGAAGCCGATGAAGGAGGTCTCATGACCGCGCCCGCCCCCGTCGCGCTCGCCGGAGCGCCCGCGCGCGCCGGCGCGCCCCGCCGCCCGCGCCCGGGCTTCTCCTGGCGGGTCGCGGGCAAGGTGACCGCCGGGGTCGTCATCGCCCTGGTCTTCATCGCGCCGTACCTGATCATGCTGGTCGGCTCGTTCAAGAGCAGGGACAACATCCTCGCGGTCCCGCCGACCTACCTGCCGACACAGTGGCATCCCGAGAACTACCTCACCATGTGGTCCACGCCGGAGACCCCGCTGCCGCTCAACCTCATCTCGACCATCGTGATCTCGGTGTTCGCGACGGTGCTCGTGCTGGTGGTCTGCGTCCCGGCGGCGTACTACACGGCGCGGTTCCGGTTCCGGGGCCGTGGTGTCTTCCTCTTCCTGGTGATCGTCACGCAGATGCTGCAGCCGACGGTGCTCGCGACCGGTCTGTTCAAGGAGATGGTGTCCCTCGGGATCAACGACACCTGGCTGGCGATGATCCTGGTCAACGCGGCGTTCAACCTGGCGTTCGCGATCTGGATCATGCACACGTTCTTCGCGGGCGTGCCCAAGGAGGTCGACGAGGCGGCCCAGCTCGACGGGGCCGGGAAGTGGACGGTGCTGCTGCGGGTACAGCTCCCGCTGGTCTGGCCGGGTATCGTCACGGCGATCATCTACACGTTCGTCGCCTCCTGGAACGAGTTCGCCGCGAGCCTCGTCATCCTCTCCACGGACGCGAACCAGCCGCTGTCGGTGGCGCTGACCAAGTTCGTCGGCCAGTACGACGCAGCCTGGCAGTACGTGTTCGCGGTGTCGGTCGTCGCGGTCATCCCGGTGGTCATCCTGTTCGCGCTCATCGAGAAGCGCCTGGTCGGCGGGCTGACGGCGGGCAGCGTCAAGTAACCGGCGCAGCCGCCACCACGAGCTGGGGCGCCCGCGCGTGTGGCGCGACGCGGGCGCCCCGATGCACCACTGCATCCTGCCGGAGTAGCATCGAATGCGATGACGGCCGGTATCACGAGTTCGCTGCACCCGGCGGATCCCGCCGGGCCAGTGACCGAGTCCGGCCATGTGCGGCTGTTCCGCTGGGAGGTGCCCTGGTGGGCCGGCGTGCTCGGCGTCTACGCGGCCTCACGCGTGCTGACCACGCTGCTCATGCTCGTGCTCTACCTCGTCGCGGGGGCGATGCACTGGGAGGGCGGCAGTCCGCAGACGCACCCCAGCTTCCTCGGCTTCGCGGGCACCTGGGACGCCTCCTATTACCGCCGCATCGTCGAGCACGGCTACCCGGCGACCCTGCCCGTCGACTCCGATGGCGACGTGCAGCAGAACGAGTGGGCGTTCCTGCCGCTGTACCCGCTGATCGTGCGCGCGCTCATGGCGGCGACCGGGCTCGGATTCCCGGCGGCGGGCGTGCTGGTCTCCGTGCTCTGCGGGGCGGCGGCCGGCCTCGTGCTCTATCGGCTCGTGGCGTCGCGCGTCGGCTCGGTCAGCGGGCTCTGGGCCGCCGTGTTCTTCTGCTTCGGCCCGCTGTCGTTCGTCCTCCAGATCGCCTACGCCGAGAGCCTGTTCTTCCTGCTGCTGTTCGCCGCGCTGCTGGCGACCATGACGCGTCGGTACTGGACGGTCATCCCGTTCGGCGTCGCGGCGGCGTTCACCCGGCCGGGAGAGCTCGCGCTTCCGCTCACCCTCGGGATCGTGTATCTGCTCCGCGCGCTGCGGGCGCGTCGGGGCCAGGAGACCTTCGGCGCCCGGGAGCGCGTCGCGTTGATCGTCGCCGGCGCGGTGACCGCCGTCGCGGGGCTGGCGTGGCCACTGGTCGCGGCGACCGTCACCGGGACGCCCGGGGCCTACGTGGAGACCGAGCTGTCCTGGTGGACGGGCTTCGTCGGCCGGGTCGCCTTCGTGCCGCTGACGCCGTGGTTCCTCTTCACCTGGCGGTACGCGAGCGTCGCCGGCGCCCTCCTCGTCATCGCCGCGATCGGCGGTTACGTGTGGCTGCTGAACCGGCCGGGCATCCGCGCGCTGGGCACCGAAGTGGTCGCATACGCGGCCAGCTACGCGCTCTACCTGTTCGCCGTCTTCCTGCCGCAGCAGAGCCTCTTCCGGCTGCTCATGCCGCTGGCCCCGCTCGCCGGAGCGCCGGGGCTGACCCGCAACAGGCGCGCCCGGACGATCGTGCTGTGGGCGGGGATCGCGCTGCAACCCGTGGCGCTCGTACTGTTGTGGCTCGTCGGCTACCCCTGACCTGACTCCCTCACGGGGCGAGCCGGAGGGCGAGGGCCACGAGCTCGCCGCGGTTGGCCGCCGAGGTCTTGCGCATCACCCTGCTGACGTGGCTCTCGACGGTGCGGACGCTGAGCACGAGCCGGGACGCGATCTCCGGGTTGCTGAGGCCCGCGGCGACGAGCCGGGTGATCTCGCGCTCGCGGTCCGTCAGCGCGATCGGCGTCGAGAAGAACCCGCCGCCTTCGGAGCCGTCGCCCGCCGGGCGTCGGAGGGCTGCGGCCGGGCCGGCCCGTCCGGTCGAGGCGAGTCGCTCGGCCAGCGCGCCCAGGTCCGCGTTCCCGCCCTCCGAGCGGGCCTCGACGAAGGCGAGGTGTGCGTTGTGGAGTTCGGACTGCTGCCGCGCGAGGAGGGCGCGGGCCTCCGCCAGCCCGGCGTCGTCGATCGCGTGCTCGAGCGACGTCAGCAGCGCGAGGGCGGCGGTGGGCAGCTCGCCGCGCGTCGCCAGGCGGGAGGCGAGCCGGCGGAGCAGCTCGGCGGCCTCGTCCGGCCGCCCGCGGCCTGCGGCGAGTTGAGCGTCGATCCAGTGCACTCCTGCCCCGACCGCGGGCGGCGGGTCGCCCTCCGGGGACGCCGAGAGGCCGGCGGCGAGTTCGTCCCGGACGCGTTCGGCGACGGCGGTGTCGCCCCGGCGCACCGCGATGACGGCGGTGAGGACGTGGAGTGCGACCTGGACGGCGGCGCCGGGCACCGCGGGCGCGCCGAGCGCCGCGGCCGACGCGAGCGCGTCGGCGGCATCGGCCGGACGGTCGGCGAGCAGGTGGCAGAGCCCGAGTGCGACGCTGTGCGCACGCACCGCTCCCGCATCGAGCCGGTCGCGCGCCGACGCGGCACCGCGTTCGGCCCAGGCGACGGCGTCGGCGTGCCGCCCCACGCCGAGGAGGGCGAAGGCGTGTGCGGCCGCCTCGCTGGCGGGCGCCGACGTCCCGGGCAGCGAGGCGAGCGAGTCGCGCAGGCGGACGGCGTCCTCGAACCGCCCGCCGCGGAGGGCGACGGCCCGGGAGGCCTCCAGCAGCCGTGACCGCACGGCCGGCGGGAGGTCGCTGTCGTCGCGCAGGCGCTCTGCGGGAACGACCGGCTCGGCTCCGACTTCGACGGCGAGCATCACCGCGGCGGCGTCCGCGAGCCGTGCGAAAGGACCGAGCCCGGCGACCTCGGCCCGCAGGGTCGCGAGGGCTGCCGCGAACCCCTGGCCGTGCGCCAGCGCCCGGCGGGCCCGGAGCACGGCGAGTTCCGCCGCGTCCAGGGGGTCGCCCGGAAGGCCGACGGACGCGGCCAGCACGCGGTCGAGTTCGGCGTCAGAGCCCGGCGCCATCCCCGTGTCTGCCATCAGAGCGCGCGCGAGGGCGAGCGCCGACCCCGGCGACGGGGCAGCGCGCCACGAGCGCGCGGCCTCCTCGCGGCGGGAGTCGGCCGCCGCGTGAACGAGCTGCACGAACGCGGCGTCGGTGGGCGGGGCGTCCACCTGGGCCCGGTCGCGGAGGTGATCGGCGAGGACCGGGGGATCGAGGGCGATGAGCCTCCGCCCGCGATGGGGCACGATCCGGAGCACACCGGCCGCCGCCAGCCCGTCCAGCGCGGCGGGGTCGACCAGCCCGCGCGCCGATCCCACGTCGCCGACGCCGGTCACGGCGATCCTCTCCAGCGCGACGCGCTCGGCCGGGTCGAGCCCGGAGAGCTGCGCCTCGAGGGCGCCGCGGAGCGCTCTGCTCCACAGCTCTCCCGTCGCGGACCACGCGCCGGGGCCCCGGACCAGCCGGCCCTCCAGCACGGCGAGTTCCGCGAGCGCGAGCGCGAGGCCGACGTTGCCGCCGCAGAGCGCGTAGACGCGGCTCATCGCGCCTGCGTCCACCGGACCGCCGAGCCGCTCGGCCATGACCGACCGGAGCTCCTCGTAACCGAGCGGGGCGAGCTCCACCGCATAGGCCGTCGACGGCCCCTCGTCCAGCCGCGCGCGGGTGCGCAACAGGGGCGTGCGCGTCGCACGGCGCACGGCGTCGATCGCGCCGACGGATGCGTCGTCGAGGAGGTCGGCGTCGTCCACCAGGAGAGCGGCCGCGCCGGAGCCGACGGCTGTCGTCAGGCCGTCGATCGCCTGCTGCAGGGCGGATGCCGTTCGGCGCTCGGGGGACGTCAGCACACCGAGCCCCGCTGCGTGGAGGGCGGCGAGGGGGCTCTCGCGCAGCGACCGGACCCCGTTCACACGCACGACCGTTCTGCGCGCGTCGGCCGCGGACGACGCCACCGCGTCGACGACGGTCGAGCGTCCGCTCAAGCGCGGGCCCACGAGGTCGACGTCCGCGTCCATGGAGAACAGGAGCTCGCGCACGAGCGTCAGGACACGGTCCCTGCCCGCGAGCGGAGCGGAGCCCGCGGCGCGGGGATCGATCATCGGCTGGCTCCAAAAACGTGGGTGAATGTGCTGCAGCCCAACGGTAATACGCAAGATGTAAGCTGCTCCACGTAAGGTGTGGCGACCTGCACGGAACATCGACCGATCAGCACGTAAATCCCCGGGTCGACGGTGGGCGGCGCCGGTACCGACGACAGCATGGGTCCGATGTCGAAAGGGAGTCGGGACCTATGAGCGGTCGATCGCGCCGCCGTGCGAGAGCGGCCGAGCGCGCACGCGTCACGCGTGTCGTGCTGATCTCGCTCGGGGCCGTCGCGCTCGTCGTCGTGGGGTGCGCCGCCTGGGTGGGCGTCCGAGCGGCCGTCTCCTATGGTCACGTCTCCGCCGCCCGCGGCGAGGCCAGGGCGATCCTCGACGCCGTGGCGGCGGACCCGGCGTCGGCCGCCTCCCGCGCCGACCGGCTCCGGGCGGTGGCCGGCCGCCTGGACGACGCAAAGGGACTGACGGGCGATGTCGTCTGGCGCGCGTCCGAGTACGTCCCGTTCGCCGGCGCCAACCTGCGCTCCTACCGGCTCACCGTCGAAGCGCTCCACGAGACGGTCGACGGGGGACTGGCGCCTGTGGTCGCCGACCTCGCCCGGCTGGAGACCGCCGTGTCGCTCTCCGAGCGGACGGTCGACACCAAGGCCGTCGCGGGCACGGCCGCCGGCCTCCGCACGGCGCAACGCGCGCTCGAGCGAAGCCGCACGACGCTGCGCGAGGCCTCGTCGGGCCCGCTCGTGCCGCCGCTCGCCTCCGGGGTCGGGGAGGCCGAGGGCCTGGTCGACAGCCTGCACCGGACCGTCTCCTCGCTCTCGGTCGCCGCGCGCGTGCTCCCGCCCGCTCTCGGCGCCGGCGGTGCGAAAAAGTACGCGCTGCTGTTCAACAACAACGCCGAGCTCCGGACCACAGGCGGGATCGCGGGGGCCGTCTCGGAACTGACCGCCGACGGCGGGAGCATCGAGCTGGGGCAGCAGCTCATCCCCGATCAGCTCAACCCCGCCGCCGGGGCCGGGCTCCAGGTGAGCCCGCAGGAGCGGGCGCTGCTCGGACCCCAGCTCGGCGAGTACATCCAGAACGTCAACCTGACGCCCGACTTCGTCCGGAGCGGCGAGCTCACGGCCGGCCACTGGCGCACGGCGCTCGGTCAGGAGCTCGACGGAGTGGTCTCGATCGACACCGCGACGATCGGCCTGCTGCTGGCGGCGACCGGCCCGATCACCGTCGGCGGGCGCGAGCTGAACAGCGAGAACGCGTCACGCGTCCTGTTGCGGGACGTCTACCTCGAGATCGAGAGCCGTGACGAGCAGGACGCGTTCTTCGGCGAGCTCACGCGCGCCATGTTCGACAAGCTCTTCGGCGCGGGCACCGGGACGGTACCCGTGCTGAAGGCGCTGGGCGCGGCGGTGGACGAGGGCAGGATCTCGCTCTGGTTCGCCGACGCCGCACTTCAGCGCGAGATCGCGAGCGGCCCGCTCGCCGGACCGCTCGCCCAGCTCACCGACCGCGGAGCGCCCGTCGGCGTGTTCTTCGCCGACGGGACCGCAGGCAAGATGGACAGCTACCTCGAAGGCTCTGTCACCGCCACCTGCCACGCCCCGGCGAAGGAGCGGGCGGGGAAGGAGACGTTGAAGGTCGGAAGCACCGTCACGGCCACCGCCACGCTCGCCTCCACGGCGCCGGCGGACATCGCCTCGTTCCCCTGGGTCGTGACCGGGTACGGCGTCCCGGACCTGCCGACCGGGCACATCCGGACGATGGTGCAGTTCGCAGGGACGGACAGCCTCCGTCCGCACCGCGTGACGGTCGACGGCACGGAGGTCACCGCCGTCTCCCGGATGATCGACGGCCATCCGGTGTCCGTCGTCACGGTCGACCTCGCTCCGGGAGCCGTCTCGGTCGTCGTCGCCGAGTTCGCCGCCCTGCCCACCCGGTCGCCGACCGTCGACCGCGTCGTCGCGACCCCCACCGCCACCGAGTTCGAGCACTTCGCCGAGCCCGGGACCTGTGGCTGACCGAACCGCTGCGGTCGGCCAGTGACACCCATCCCCTACGAAGGAGAACCCATGAAGAAGAAACTGTTCGGCGGCCTCGTCGCCCTGGCGCTGGCGCTGGCGCTCGCTCCCGCGGCGGCAGCCCACGCGGACTACCCGCCGGGCGGTGAGCTGCACGGCGAGCTCGACAAGTACACCGTCGACCCGGGCGAGACGGTCACCTACACCGCTCCGACGAGCACGTACCTGGCTGCGGAGTCCCTGACGCACCAGCTCACCGGCGTGAACGGACACACCGCGACCACCGCCTCGCTGCGGACCGCGCCGGTCGCACCCACGGTCGGCGAGTTCACCGCCACGGCGCAGGATGACGGCTCGCACTCGTTCGCCTTCGTCATCCCGTCGCAGGCGGGCGAAAGCTACACCTTCGAGGTGCTCCGCGCCAATGGTGACGTCTGGGACTCGTTCCAGATCTCCGTCGCGAACCCGGTCATCCCCCGACGGGTAGTGACGACGGTGGCACCGGCGACGGTGGCACCGGCGACGGCGGCGCGGGTGGCGGTGCCGGCAACGGCGGCGCGGGCAACGGCGGAGGCCTCGCGATGACCGGTTCGGACATCGCGATCGCGAGCATCGCCGGCTCGGCCGTGCTCCTGGTCGGCGCGGGCGCCGTCCTGCTGGTCGTCCGCCGTCGCCGCCGCAGCGCGGAGACCGCTGCCGCGTGATGATCGCGACCCGTTGAGCTTCTCACTCGCCGGATGAGAGGAGTCGGTGGCCCGATGGGGTCGCCGGCTCCTTTCGCGTTCGCCGGCTCAGCGCGTCGCGTCCTCCGGCCACGGCACCTCGGCGACCCGGCGGTACGACGTTCCCAGCGCGTCCCAGTGCTCGGCGAGCCGCGCGACCCGGGCGGCGAACGCCTCGAAGTCGCGCGGCGACACCACCTGGGCCGTGTCCGCAGGCGCCTCCGACCAGCCGATCTCGGCGACGGCCGCGAGCCGGGGGAACACCATCCGCTCGACTTCCTCGATCGTCGAGATGGTCTCCGTCCACAGCGGAGCCTCGACGCCGAGGATGTGCGCGTCTCCCAGTCCCGGCACGATCCGAGCGGGGTCCCACTCGTACGCGCTGCGGAGGTCCGTCGGGCCGTCGGCCCAGTCCTGACCGATCGGGTCCCCCTCCTCGTAGACGATGTCGAGATAGGCGACGTCGGCCGGGGACATGATCACCGCGCCACCTCCACGGACGAACGCCAGTGTCTCGTCGGCCGCGTCGTCGCGCGGGCTGCGGAACGACCAGTACTGACCGACCGTCCCCTCGGGGAGACCGGCCGCGTGGCCCATCTCGTGCCAGCCGACCGGGACTTTGCCGGCCTCGGCGACGAGCTGCGCCGCCCGCCGTACGAAGGCCTGGAAGTCCGCCTCCGGCGTGCTGAGGCACTCGTCGCCGCCGATGTGGAGGTACGGGCCGGGCGTGAGAGCCGCGACCGCGCCGATCACGTCCCGCACGAAGCCGTCGGTGACCGGGTCACCGGTGCGCAGGGTGCTGAAGCCGACCTCCGACCCGGTGTAGAGCGCGGGTGCGACGCCGTCCGGGTTGAGCTCGGGGTAGGAGGCGAGCGCCGCGTTGGTGTGCCCCGGCATGTCGAGCTCGGGGACGATCGTGACGTGCCGCTCCTGCGCGTAGGCGACCAGCTCGCGGTAGTCGTCCGCGGAGTAGAAGCCGCCCCGACTGCCGTCGGTGCCCGTGGAACCGCCGATGCGGGTCAGCTCCGGCCAGCCGGGGATCTCGATGCGCCAGCCCTGGTCGTCGGTCAGGTGCAGGTGGAGGTGGTTGACCTTCAGCAGGACGATCGCGTCGATGAACCGCTTGACGTCCGCGACCGGGAAGAAGTGCCGGGCGACGTCCAGCATGGCGCCCCGGTAGGCGAAGCGGGGGTGGTCCGTGATCCGGAGCGCGTCGACGGTCAGCGGGTCGCCCTCGCACTCGGCCGGCACGAGCTGCCGCAACGTCTGAACGCCCCGGAACGCGCCGGCCGCAGTGGCCGCGCCGATCCGCACGCCTTCGGCCGCGACCTCCAGGGTGTAGCCCTCGGCCGGGTGCCCGGCCGGCCCCTCGTCGTCCGCGATCACGATGGCGATGTCCCCGAACGCCGGAGGCTCGTGGACGACGGCGAGGTCGCGATGACAGTCCGTGGCCAGCTCGGCCCGCAGCAGCCGGCCCACCGCCTCGGCACCCTGACCCGCCACGATGATCCTGGCGCCGGGGAGGAGCGTGAAGGGCGCGTCGCCCGTCTTCTCGAGCTGGGCGGGGCGAGGCACGACCACGGATGCTCCTCACCGCGTCAGGGGATTCTCGGGGTTCGGCCGACACTGCCCGCCCGCGGGACGGCCATGTGCGAGTATCGCAGGCGTCCCGACTCGTCAGCAAGGCCTCCAGCGGATGAGCACGAGCCTGTTCCACGCCCCTTTGCTATGCTTGCTCACGTCGCGACTGGCGCTCAGATGGTCACCATCGGGGAGCGACAACGGTTACCTCGAACGAACGGATGGATTCGGCCGCGCGCCTGGGTCGATGCACAAAGATTGTCCATCCCTGCTTTCAAGGAGCCGATAGTGACCGACACCCTTCCCTCCACCTTCACCGCCCCCCTGGCGGAGGTCGATCCCGAGATCGCGGAGGTGCTGCAGCTCGAGCTCGGCCGCCAGCGCGACTACCTCGAGATGATCGCCTCAGAGAACTTCGTGCCGCGCGCCGTTCTCGAAGCCGTCGGCTCCGTGCTGACGAACAAGTACGCCGAGGGCTACCCGGGCCGCCGCTACTACGGCGGCTGCGAGTACGTCGACATCGCCGAGCAGCTCGCGATCGACCGGGCGAAGAGCCTGTTCGGCGCCGAGTACGCGAACGTCCAGCCGCACTCCGGTGCGTCCGCGAACGCGGCCGTCCTGTCGGCCATCGCCACCCCGGGCGACACCATCCTCGGTCTGGAGCTCGCGCACGGCGGCCACCTGACCCACGGCATGAAGCTCAACTTCTCCGGCAAGCTCTACAACGCAGTCGCCTACGGCGTCGACCCGGAGTCCTTCACCGTCGACATGAACGTCGTGCGCGACAAGGCCCTCGAGCACAAGCCGCAGGTCATCATCGCCGGCTGGTCGGCCTACCCGCGCCAGCTCGACTTCGCCGCGTTCCGCGAGATCGCGGACGAGGTGGGCGCGAAGCTCTGGGTGGACATGGCACACTTCGCCGGCCTGGTGGCCGCCGGTCTGCACCCGTCGCCCGTGCCTCACGCGGACGTCGTCAGCTCGACGGTGCACAAGACCATCGGCGGCCCGCGCTCCGGCTTCATCGTCAGCCGCGACATGGAGCTCGCCAAGAAGCTCAACTCCAACGTGTTCCCGGGCCAGCAGGGCGGGCCGCTCATGCACGTGATCGCCGCCAAGGCGACCGCGTTCAAGCTCGCCGCGACCGAGGAGTTCAAGGACCGCCAGGAGCGCACCGTCCGCGGTGCCAAGCTGCTCGCCGAGCGCCTCACCGCCGACGACTCGCGCGCCGCGGGCGTCGACGTGCTCACCGGTGGAACCGACGTGCACCTCGTGCTCGCCGACCTGCGCCACTCCGACCTCGACGGCCAGCAGGCGGAGGACGTCCTCCACGAGGTCGGCATCACCGTCAACCGCAACGCGGTGCCGTTCGACCCGCGCCCGCCGATGGTGACCTCCGGCCTCCGGATCGGCACGCCCGCCCTCGCGACCCGCGGCTTCGGCGACGCCGAGTTCACCGAGGTGGCCGACATCATCGCGCTCGCGCTGCGTCCCGGCGCCGACACCAAGGCGCTGCGCGCCCGCGTCGACGTGCTCACGGCCGCGTTCCCGCTCTACCCGGGCCTGACCCCCTCCGGCCAGGAGGGCTTCCCCGTCGAGCTCCCCTCCTCCATCTGACCCGGCGCCCAACCGCCGAGTACGCGAATAATCAGCAAAAAACCGTCGAGTACGCGAACTTTTCGCGTACTCGACGGTTGGCAACGAGTGTGGAGGGCCGCGTGACGGCGAAGATTCTGGACGGTAAGGCTACGGCTGCGTCGATCAAGGCGGAGCTGAAAGAGCGGGTGACCGCGCTGCGCGAGCAGGGCGTCGTGCCGGGGCTCGGCACGATCCTGGTCGGCGACGACCCCGGCTCGCAGTGGTACGTCGCGGGCAAGCACCGCGACTGTGCGGAGGTCGGCATCGCCTCCATCCGCCGCGACCTGCCCGCGGAGATCTCGCAGGCGGAGCTCGAGGCCGTGATCGAGGACCTGAACGGCGACCCCGACTGCACCGGCTTCATCGTCCAGCTCCCGTTGCCGTCGCACATCGACACCGACGCGATCCTGGAGCTGGTCGACCCCGCCAAGGACGCCGACGGCCTCCACCCGACGAACCTGGGCCGCCTGGTCCTCAACGTCAACCGGCCGATCACGACCCCGCTGCCGTGCACGCCGCGCGGGGTCATCGAGCTCATGCTGCGGCACGGAATCGAGCTGAACGGCAAGCACGTCGTCGTCGTCGGCCGCGGGGTGACCGTGGGCCGCGCGATCGGCTCCCTGCTCACCCGCCGCGAGTACAACGCCACGGTGACCCTCACTCACACCGGCACCGTCGACCTCGACGGCATCCTGCGCAGCGCCGACGTGATCGTCGCCGCCGCCGGTGTCGCCGGCCTGGTGACCGCCGACAACGTGAAGCCGGGCGCCATCGTCCTCGACGTCGGCGTGAGCCGCGTGGAGGACCCGGTGACGGGCAAGAGCAAGGTGGCCGGCGACGTGGCGGCAGACGTGGCCGAGGTCGCCGCGTGGGTCTCGCCGAACCCGGGCGGCGTCGGGCCGATGACCCGCGCGCTGCTGCTGCAGAACGTGGTGGAGTCCGCGGAGCGGGCGTTGGCGTGACCGCCGAGGACCGCATGCATCCGGCCGTCGAGCGGGTGGAGGCGGCGCTGCTGGAGGCCGGGATCGAGCCCCGCGTGCGCTGGTTCGACTCTGCGACCCCCACTGCGGCGTCGGCCGCGGCGGAACTGGGCGTGGAGGTGGGCGCGATCGCCAACTCGCTGGTCTTCACGATCGACGGCGAGCCGCTGCTGGTGATGACCTCCGGCGCGCACCGCGTCGACACGGCCTTCCTCGGCGAACGGCTCGGCGGCCGCATCCGCCGCGCCGACGCCGAGACGGTGAAGGCGGCGACCGGCCAGACCATCGGCGGCGTCGCCCCGCTCGGCCATCCCGAGCGTCTGCGCACGGTCGTCGACATCGCGCTCGCCGGCTACCCCGAGGTGTGGGCCGCCGCCGGCCACGCGCACACCGTCTTCCCGACGACGTTCGACGAACTCGTCCGCATCACCGGTGGCGAGCCCGGCCCCGTCGAACCCACCCCTGACCGCAGCCATCCGTTCCTCACTTTCTGCCGCGACACGCCGTCATGCGGCGGGAGAAACTGAGGAAGCGATGGCTGCTTTCAGGCTGTGGGGTGCTCGGTGACGTGGGTGAGGTAGGCGGCGGCGTTGCGGAGGATGCCGGCGCGCTCGTCGTCGGTGAGTTCTCGGCGCACTTTGCCGGGGACGCCGGCGACCAGTGAGCCGGGCGGGATGACGGCGCCCTCGAGCACGACGGTCCCGGCCGCGAGCAGGGAGCCCGCACCGACCACCGCGCCGTTGAGCACCGTCGCGTGCATCCCGACCAGCACGCCGTCCTCGATCATGCAGCCGTGCAGCACCGCGTTGTGGCCGACCGACACATCCGCGCCGATGGTCAGCGGGAAGCCGCGGTCGACGTGGCAGGACACGTTGTCCTGGAGGTTGCTGCGCTCGCCGAGCACGATGTCCTCCGCCTCCGCCCGCAGCACAGCGTTGTACCAGACGCTGGAGCCGGCGAGCAGTCGCACGCGTCCCGCGAGGACGGCGCCGGCCGCGACGAACGCGTCGTCGGCGACGCTGGGGGTGGAGCCGTCGGTGAGCGTGATGAGGGTCATGCCCACACCTTACGGGGCGACGCGGTCACTCGTTGACCAGCACGAACCGCTTGCGGACGACCCGTGCGCCCACCGCATCCCCCGCCTCGTCCAGTGCCGAGAGCACCCGGTCGAGGATGCGCGGAGGCAGCGGGAGCGGCAGCTCGTCCGGCTGGTCGACAGTCCCCGGTGGGTAGATCACGCCCGGCGTGTCCGACATCTCGACGTGCGCGCCGCGCAGTTCCCGTACGGGCGCGGTCGGCGCGTCCCGGAACCGGATCAGCCGTTCGATGGTCGCCCGGTACTGTGCGCGGTCGCGCACGTACAGGTGCCCGGGCAGCACGGTGTCGCCGGTGAACAGGATGCCGGTCTCCCGGTCGAAGAACGCCACCGCAGACGGCTCGTGCCCCGGTCCGCCGATGACGTCGATCGTGCGGCGCCCGAGTGAGAACTCCACTGTCTCGTCCGGCCACGAGCGGAAGCCGAAGAACGAGATCACCTGCGCCGGCGTGGTCCCGACCGGCGTCGTCCCCGGCCGGGAGGCCAGCAGCGGGTCACCCGCGATGTGGTCGCGGTGCGCGTGGCTGTGCGCCACGACGAGCGGATACGGCCGGGTGAAGACGGCCGGATTGCGGCGCAGCCAGTCCTCGGTGAGCGCATCCACCGCCGCCCGCAGCGGGAACACGCGCTCGTCGTTCGTCGCTCCGGTGTCGATGAGCAGCGCGCGCTCCCGCCCGAAGAGCAGGAACAGGAACGGCGCCTCCCAGTGCGACGACTTCGGCTGACGGAGCTGGACCGTGTCAGGACTCAGCCAGGCGATCTCCGGTGCGCTCATCGTCCCATTCTGACGAACGGACGTGACCGGAGGATGAACGCGTTCAGCTCTCCCGGCGCGATCCCTCCGACGCGTTCACCGTGAACAGCTCCGGCTGGCCGAAGCCGTGCTCGGCGAAGGCGCCGTCGAGAGCGACCTGCACGCGGCTGAGCGCGTCGACCGGCACCAGCGCGAGCGCCGAGCCGCCGAAGCCGCCTCCGGTCATCCGCGCGCCGATCGCGCCGTTCGCCTGCGCGGTCTCCACCGCGAGGTCGAGCTCCGGGACCGAGATCTCGAAGTCGTCGCGCATGGAGGCATGGGAGGCGTCGAGCAGGTCGCCGATCGCGGTCGGGCCGCTCTCGCGGAGGAGGCGGACCGTGTCGAGGACGCGCTGATCCTCCGTGACCACGTGCCGCACGCGGCGGAAGGTCACGTCGTCCAGGATCTCGCGGGCGCGCGGGAGGTCGTCCACACTCACGTCGCGCAGCGACTCCACGCCGAGCGCAGCGGCCCCCGCCTCGCACGACGCCCGCCGCTCGGCATAGCCGCCGGTGGCGTGCGCGTGGGTGACGCCGGTGTCCACGATGAGGATGGCGAGTCCGGCCTGCTCGAGCCCGAGCGGCACGATCTCCGATTCCAGCGAGCGGCAGTCGAGGAACACCGCGGCGTCCTGCTGGCCGAGCAGCGACGCGGACTGGTCCATGATGCCGGTCGGGGCGCCGACGACGATGTTCTCGCTGCGCTGGCCGACGCGGGCGAGCGTCTGGCGGTCGAGGCCCAGCCGCCACACGTCGTTGAGCGCGAGGGCGGTCGCGCCCTCGATCGCGGCGGACGAGGACAGGCCGGCGCCGACCGGGACGTTGGAGTCGAGCAGGAGGTCGAAGCCGGGAACCGCCGCGAGGTCGGCGCCGAACTCGCCGAGCGCCCAGGCGACGCCGAGCGGGTATGCCGACCAGCCGTCGAGCGCGTCGGGGGAGAGCCGGTCGAGGTCGATCTCCACCAGCTCGTCGGCGAACGTGCTGCCCACCCGGACGGTGCGGTCGTCGCGCAGCCCGAGGGCGGCGACGGTCCGGCGGTTGATCGCGAACGGCAGCACGAAGCCGAGGTTGTAGTCGGTGTGCTCGCCGATGAGGTTCACCCGGCCGGGGCTCGACCAGACGCCGTCGGGCTCGCGGCCGAAGATCGAGACGAAGTCGTCGCGGACGCCGGTGCGCAGGTCGGTCATGCGGGGCTCTTTCCTTCGGGGGCGGGAGCGGGGGAGGCGGGCACGGTCACGAGCCCCGAGATGCCGGCGGGCAGCTCGCCTACCGGGTCGTCGCGGTCGGCGCGGGCGACGGCCTCCCGGAGCGCGGCGGCGGCCTGCTCGGGCGGGATGTCGCCGATCCACGCGCCCATCGCGGACTCGGAGCCGGCCAGGAACTTCAGCTTATCCGCGCCGCGGCGGGGCGAGGTGAGCTGCAGCATGAGGCGGATGTCGTCGCGGTGCGCGTCCACGGGCGCCTGGTGCCAGGCCGCGATGTACGGCGTGGGGGAGTCGTAGAGCGCGTCCACGCCGCGCAGCACGCGCAGGTAGAGGGTGGCGAGCTCGTCGCGCTCGGCTTCGGACGTGGCGGCGAGGTCGGGGATGTGGCGGTGCGGCAGCACGTGGATCTCGATCGGCCAGCGCGCGGCGAACGGCACGAACGCCGTCCAGTGCTCGCCGGCCAGGATGAATCGTTCCGACGCGCGCTCGCGCTCCAGGATGTCGGCGAACAGCGTCGGCCCGTAGCTCTCCAGCGACCGGATGAGGGCGCTGGTGCGCGGGGTGATGTACGGGTAGGCGTAGATCTGCCCGTGCGGGTGGTGCAGGGTGACGCCGATGGCCTCCCCGCGGTTCTCGAACGGGAACACCTGGCGCACGTTCGGGAGGGCCGAGAGTGCCGCCGTGCGGTCGGCCCAGGCCTCGATGACGGTGCGCGCGCGCGTGGGCGTCAGGCTGCCGAACGAGCCGGTCGTCGCGGGGCTGAAGCACACCACCTCGCAGCGGCCAACGGACGTACGTGTGCGCTCCAGCCCGACCGCGGAGAGGTCGTCGAGATCCACGGGCTGGTCCGCGTCCTCCAGCAGCGGGCCGAATGACGGCGACTTGTTCTCGAAGACGGCGACGTCGTAGACGCTCGGGATCTCGGACGGGTTGCCCGGCGTGGCCGGCGCCAGCGGGTCGAGCTCGGCCGGTGGGAGCATGACGCGGTTCTGCCGCGCGGCGGCGATGGAGACCCAGTCGCCGGTCAGCGGGTCCTGGCGCATGGTCGCCGTGGCCGGCCGCGGCGCGGGCTCGCGGAGGTCGGGTGCGCGCTCCGGGTCGAGTGCGGAGTCCGCGTCGTCGTAGTAGATGAGGTCGCGACCGTCGGACAGGCGGTGCGGGCGCTTCGTGATGGCAGCCATGCTTACCTTTCGTTTCCGAAAGCAAATGTACAGATCGGCTTGCGGATTGACAAGTAAACGCAAGCGCTGGAGCATTGCCGGTATGAGCGAACCGCTGCCCGCCGCCCTCCGCCGCGAGCGGATGCTCGACCTCATCGGCCGTACCGGGTTCGTGCGCGTCGCCGAGCTGAGCGAGGCGTTCCAGGTCTCCGACGTCACCGTGCGCTCCGACCTCGACGCCCTCGACGCCCAGCAGAGCATCCGCCGCGTCCACGGCGGGGCGGTGCTGCGCGGCGCCGGCACGCGCGAGGCGAGCTTCGAGGAGGCGCTGGAGTCGTCCGCGGAGGAGAAGCGGCGGATCGGTGCGGCCGCGGCGGCGCTGGTGGAGTCCGGCAGCAGCGTCCTGCTCGACGTCGGCACCACCACCGCCGCGATCGCACGGGCCCTCGCCGAGCGCGACGACCTGGAGGACGTGACCGTCGTCACCAACGGCCTCACCATCGCCCTCGAACTGGAGCGCGCGATCCCGCGCTTCCAGGTTGTGGTCACCGGAGGCACGCTGCGGCCGCTGCAGCATTCGCTCGTCGAGCCGCTGGCCTCCGTGCTCCTGCAGCGCGTGCACGCCGACCTCGCATTCATCGGCTGCACAGGTGTCGACCCCGCGGGCGGCATCACGAACGTGAACCTGCCGGAGGCCGACCTCAAGCGCGTCATGGTGGCCTCCTCCGGCCGTGCCCTGGTCGTCGCCGACGGCTCCAAGCTCGGCCGCACACACGTCGGCCGGATCGCCGCGCTGGAGGACGTCGCCGGCCTCCTCACCGGTGAGTCCGCGGACCTCGGCGCGGTGCGAGCGCTGCGGGCCGCGGGCCTGCCCGTGACCATCGCCTAGGAATACGCTGTCTCCATGCGCGCACCGACAGGAGAGCAGTACGACCTCGAGTTCGGCGACCTGACCGCCACGGTCACGCAGGTGGCGGCCGGTCTCCGCACCCTCCGATACGGGGGAGTGGACATCCTCGAACCGTTCCCGGAGGACTCCACCCCGCCCTCGGCCGACGGCATCGTGCTCATGCCGTGGCCGAACCGGGTGAAGGACGGCGTTTGGGAGCTGGGCGGCGTGCCGCAGCGGCTCGCCCTCACGGAGCCGGCGCTGGGCAACGCGTCGCACGGCCTGCTGCGCTACCGCCCTTACACGCTGGTCGAACGCTCCGACTCGGCGGTGACCCAGGCGGCGACGATCTACCCGGAGGCCGGCTACCCGTTCATCCTCGACACCGCCGTCACGCACGAACTCGACACGGAGGGCCTGACGGTCACCCACGCCGTGACCAACCGCGGCGAGCGGAGCGCGCCCGTCGCCATCGGCGCGCACCCGTACCTCCGCATCGGCGACGTCCCGGCGAGCCGGCTCACGCTGACCGTCCACGCCGGCACCCGGTTCGAGACCGACGACCGGCTGAACGTCATCGGGGAGACCCCGGTCGCCGGCACGCCGTACGACCTCTCGGAGGGCGGTGTCGTGGCCGACCTCGACCTCAACGACGGCTTCGGCGACCTCCGACAGCCCGCCGAGCACGTGCTCGCCGCGTCGGACGGCCGAACGGTCACGCTCTGGGGCGACGCGTCGTTCGGGTACGTCCAGGTGTTCACCCACCGGGCGTTCGCAACGAAGGAGGCGGGTGAGGTCGCGCTCGCCGTGGAGCCGATGACGGCTCCGGCGAACGCGCTCAACACCGGACGGGGCCTGCGCTGGGTGGAGCCCGGGGAGACCTGGACCGCGCAGTGGGGGATCCGGCCGCGCGGCTTCGCCTCGGACTCCTACCTGGCGAGCTGGGGGTAGAGGACGCGCACGTCCTGGTGCAGCACGGCCTTCACCTGCTGCGCCGTCTCCCCGACGATCGCCTCCGCGTCTCCGGCGGCGACGGCGTCGAGCGCCTCGGCGACGACCTGCGCCGGCGGTACCTTGTAGCCGTCCGCGTGCGCGGCCATGTCGGTGTCGACGTAGCCGACGTGCACGCCGACCACCTGGATGCCCTGCGGCGCGAGCTCGACGCGGGCGGAGTTGCTCGCCGACCACAGCGCGGCCTTGCCCGCGCTGTAGGAGCCGATCGCGTACCAGCTCAGTGCGGAGTGCATGTTCACGATCGCGCCGCCGCCGTTCGCGGCGAGGACCGGCGCGAAGGCGCGGGTCACCAGCACCGGGCCCCAGAAGTTGGTGTCGAACTCGCGGTGGATGTCGGCCAGGTCGCCGCTCACCAGCGACTGGTTCACGCCGATCCCCGCGTTGTTGACGAGCACGGTCACGTCCGCGGCGGTCTCCGCGGCGCGCTGGATGCTCTCGACGTCGGTCACGTCGAGCTCCAGCGGCACGACGCGCCGGTCGGTGACGGCGACCGACTCGGGGCGGCGGGCGGCGGCGTAGACCTTCGACGCGCCACGCTCCAGGAGCTCGGCGACGAACGCCGCCCCCAGCCCGCGGTTGGCGCCGGTGACGAGTGCGACGCGTCCGGTGATGTCGGTCATGGTGGTCCTCCAAAAGTAAACCGATCTGTTTCCGGCAATGTACACAGATCGGTTTACTTTGCGCAACCCGGCCTCTAGAATCGACGCATGACCACGACGACCACCCCGCGCCCCAAGCCCCGGGAGCGCGTGCTGGACGCCGCCGCACGGCTCTTCATCCGCGAAGGTGTGCACGCGGTCGGCGTCGACCGCCTCGCCCAGGAGGCGCACGTCTCCAAGCGCTCCATCTACCAGCACTTCGAGAGCAAGGACGCGATCGTCGCGGACATGCTGACCGAGTACGGCCCTCGCGTGGTCGCGGGGTACTTCAGCGACGGCGACGACGGCCGCGCTCCGCGGGAGCGGGTCCTGCACGTCTACGACGCCCTCCACCGCGCCGCCGAGGCCGGCGACTACTTCGGCTGCCCGTTCGTCAACGTCGCCACCGAGCTGCGCGACCGCGAGCACCCCGCCGCGCAGGTGGCGCAGCACTTCAAGAGCGAGCTGACCGCGTACTTCGAACGCCAGGCCGAGGCGGCGGGCATCGCGTCACCGCACGTCCTCGCCGTGCAGCTCACGCTCCTGTTCGACGGCGCCTCCGCGAGTGCAGCGCTGTGCGGCGGCACGCCCGTGGCCGCGCGGCTCGCCGCGGAGACGCTCTGGGATTCGGCGGTGGCCGACGCGGCGGTCAGCGCCGGCCGGTGAGCGTGTGCACCGTCACGGCACGATCGACAGGAAGATGAACGCCGCGAAGACGATCAGGTGGATGCCGCCCTTGATGCGCGCCGCCTGCCCCGGCATGATCGTCAGGATGCTGATGACCACCGTCAGCATCAGCAGCACGATCTGACTCGACCCGAGCCCCAGGTGCAGCGGCCCCGGCAGCCAGATGGATGCGATCGCGATCGCCGGGATGGTGAGCCCGATGCTCGCGATCGCGGAGCCGAGCGCCAGGTTGAGGCTGGTCTGCATCCGGTTGCGGCGCGCAGCCTTCGACGCGGCGATGCCTTCCGGGAGCAGTACCAGCAGCGCGATGATCACACCGACGAACGACTGCGGGAGGCCGATCCCCGTCACCGCGCGCTCGATCGGGGTGGACTCCAGCTTGGCCAGCCCGACCACGGCGACCAGAGCGACCAGCAGAAGGCCCACACTGATCAGCGCGGTGCGGGTCGACGGTGCGTCGGCGTGGCTGTCCTCCGTGAGCGGCCTGCCCTTCGGGGAGACCGGGAGGAAGAAGTCGCGGTGCGCGAACGTCTGTGTGAACACGAACATCGCGTACAGCGCGACCGACGCGATCGCGGCGAACGTGAGCTGGCCGGGCGAGAACTCCGGGCCGGCCGTGGCCTCCGTGAAGGTCGGAAGCACCATCGTGAGGGTGGCCATCGCCGTCACCGTGCCGAGAGCGGCGCCGCTGCCCTGCGCGTTGAAAGTGGTGGTCTCCTTGCGGCTGGCGCTGAGCAGGAGGCTGAGCCCGACGATGCCGTTCATCGTGATCATCACCGCCGAGAACACGGTGTCCCGGGCGAGCGTCGCGGTGTCCTTGCCGGTGGTCATCAGCGTCACGATGAGCGCCACCTCGATGATCGTCACGGCCACGGCGAGCACGAGCGACCCGAACGGCTCCCCGACCCGGTGCGCGACGACCTCCGCGTGCTGCACGGCGGCCAGCACCGTCCCGGCCAGCACGACCGCGATCAGCGCGACGGCGACGGGCTCCAGCTCGACCGTCCAGAACGCGATCAGGACGACGACGCCGATGACGGGGACGAAGACCGTCCAGTAGCGTGCCAGCCAGGTCCCGAGAGCTCTCATGCCTTCATACTGTCAGTGCAAGTCGGGCCGGGGCGGCGCGTCATCGCTGGACGGACCGCCTCGGCGTGCTGACAATAGTGCATGTCCGTCTCGACGCGCCGCTCTGTCATCGCTCGGCCTGCTCTCGCCCTCGCGCTCGCCGCCGCGTTCGCCTGGGGCCTCGCCGGCTGCTCCGCCGGCGCGAGCCCGACGGCGTCCCCCGCCGGATCGGACTCCACCTCCGACACGGGCTCGTCGTCCCCGCGCCCGACAGCGAGCAACGCCTCCCAGCCCATCCAGGGCCAGTGCGCCACCTCCGATCTCACCGGAAGCATCGGCAAGGGCGGAGGCGGCGCCGCGGGCAGCGTGGAGGTCACCCTCGTCCTCACCAACAACGGGTCGACCCAGTGCTCGCTGCAGGGCTGGCCCGGCGTCTCGTTCGTGGGGGACGGCAACGGCACCCAGCTCGGCAACGCGGCGCAGTTCGACCGCAGCACCCCGCACGACACGGTCGTCCTCCAGCCGGGCGGCACCGCACAGGCGCCGCTGAAGATCACCCAGGCTCTCAACTACCCCGACGCGGACTGCAAGCCCAAGCCGGCGGACGGGTTCCGCGTGTACCCGCCCGGCTCGACCGAGTCGCTGTTCGTGAAGGCCGGCACCTACACGGCATGCACGGCCACGACGGTCAACCTCCTCACCGTCGGGGCTCTCGCAGCCCCGTGAGGCGCCTGACCGGGACGCCTCCCGGCGGGCAGTAGCCTGGGAGCGTGCCCACGTCCCGACGCGTTCCCGCACGCGCCACGCCCGCCTGGCTGACCAGGCTCGTCGTCGTCACGGCGCTCGTCGGAGTCGGCGCCGGGGTGGGCGGCGGGCTGGTCTACCTCGGCCTGCACACCATCCAGCACCTGGCGTTCGGGTACTCGGAGGGGACGTTCCTCGAGGGGCTGCTCGACGCCCCGCCGGTGAACCGCGTCGTCGCGCTGGTGCTCGCCGGCATTCTCGGAGGGGTCGGCTGGTTCTTCCTGCGCCGCTGGGGACGCCGGAGCACCGGTCGCGCCATCGTCTCGGTGGAGGCCGCGGTCGGGGGGCGCAGGATGCCCGCCGTCGTCACGCTCCTCAATGCGGCGCTCCAGGTGATCATCGTCGGCCTCGGCGCCTCCATCGGCAGGGAGGTCGCGCCGCGCGAGATCGCGGCCTGGTGGGCGTCGTGGCTGTCCGAGCGCGCCGGCGTGAGCGCCCGCGAGCGCCGCATCCTGGTCGCGTGCGGCGCGGGCGCGGGTCTCGCCGCCGTCTACAACGTCCCGTTCGGCGGCGCGGTGTTCGCCGTCGAGATCCTTCTGGCGGAGATCAGCTTCGCGACGGTGCTGCCGGCCCTCGCAACCTCCGCGATCGGGGCGCTCGTCGCCCGGCTGGTGGTGCCCGCCAATCCGCTCTACCTCGTGCACCAGATCCCGCTGCGACCGCAGATCGTGGTGTGGGCGATCCTCGCGGGCCCGATCATCGGCTTCGCGGCCGTCGGCTTCGTGCGGCTGACCCGATTCGCCCAGAATCACCGGCCTCAGTCGTGGGGCATCCTCATCGTGATGCCGCTGGTCTTCGCCGCCGTCGGCGTGGTGTCGCTCTGGCTGCCCGCGATCCTCGGCAACGGCCGCTCGCTCGGCCAGCTCGCGCTGACGGCGACGCTGCCGGTCGTCGTCATCCTGCTGACCACCGTGGCCAAGACGGCGGCGACCGTCGGCACCATCGGCGCGGGCGCCGCCGGGGGCACCCTGACCCCGTCGTTCGCGATCGGCGCGGGCCTCGGCCTGACGCTCGGCGGTGTGTGGGAGCTGGTCTGGCCCGGAGAGCCGGTCGCGGCGTTCGCGCTGCTGGGCGCGGCGGCCTTCCTGGCGGTGACGATGCGCGCGCCGTTGACGGCACTGCTCCTCGTGATGGAGTTCACCAACCAGGGCCCGGACATGCTGGCGCCGATCATGCTGTGCATCGCGGGGGCTGTGGCGGTGGGGTACGTGCTGGAGCGGGGGCGGTTCACCGGGGTGGCCTGAGCCGTTCGGCGGCGTGACCCTCCCGTGACCCGATTCATAGGAATCTCTAGTTTTCTCCCGGCGTAGTCAAAACCTGCGCATCACGGCCTCCCACTCGCATGCGGTGTGCTTTCGACATCAAGCCTGAAGTCGAGAGGACCACAGTCATGGACGAGGTCGAGGGAGTTCCCCCGCAGCACCAGAGCAGGGCGCGGCGCAGGCCGCCGCCGCACCGACCGGGGCGCCGAGAAGCCGGCGCCGGCTGATGAT
This sequence comes from Streptomyces sp. L7, assembly GCF_050990935.1. GTDB lineage: Bacteria > Actinomycetota > Actinomycetes > Actinomycetales > Microbacteriaceae > Leifsonia. The sequence continues at coordinate 4,134,319 of NZ_CP194644.1, forward strand.
CGGGGTGTCCACCGCGGTCGCCGCGACCGTCGCCGTGGGTTCCGCGTTCGGGCTCGGGGCACTGGCCTACACCGCCGGGTCCGCCTCTGCGACCGCCTCCACCGCGTCCATCAGCGTCCACAACACGCTGAGCCGCAACGGGTTCGGCTCGGGCGGGTACGGATACGGGAACGGGAGCAGTGGAAGCTCTGGCGGCCCGCGTTCGGGATCCTCCTCGGGCTCGTCGGCCTCCACCGGCTCCTCCGCCCTCGCGAGCGCCACCGCCGCCGAGGAAGTCGGCGTGGTCGACATCACGTCCCAGCTCACCTACGCCCAGGCGGAGAGCGCCGGAACCGGACTCGTGCTGACCTCCGACGGCGAGATCCTCACCAACAACCACGTCGTGGAGGACGCGACCAGCATCAGCGTCACCGTCGTCTCGACCGGCGCCCAGTACACCGCGAAAGTGGTCGGCACCGACGCCACCGACGACATCGCCGTCCTCCAGCTCGGGAACGCCTCCGGTCTCAGCACCGCGAACCTGGACACCTCGGGAGACGCCGCCGTCGGCGACGCGGTCACCGGCGTCGGCAACGCCGGCGGCGCGGGCGGCACCCCGTCCGCCTCGCCCGGGACGGTGACGGCGCTGGATCAGACCATCACCACCCAGGCCGAGCAGACGGCCGTCTCCGAGACCTTGAACGGCCTGATCCAGACCGACGCCGACATCCAGGCCGGCGACTCCGGCGGTCCCCTGTTCAACTCCTCCGACCAGGTGATCGGCATCGACACCGCCGCCGCGCAAGGCGGCACGACGACCGCCGGCTACGCCATCCCGATCCAGAACGCGCTCACCATCGCGGGCGAGATCACCTCCGGCCAGGCGTCGTCCACGGTGACGATCGGCTACCCGGCATTCCTGGGCGTCGAGGTCGCGTCCAGCGACAGCACGGCGTCCGGCAGCGGCTACGGCGATGGCTCCTTCGGGTCTTCCGGCACCGCGACCGGCTCGGGCGCCGGCGCCACCCTCTCCGGTGTCGTCTCCGGCGGCCCCGCCGAGTCTGCGGGCCTCGCCGCCGGCGACACCATCACGGCGGTGAATGGAACGACGATCGACTCGGCGCAGGCCCTCACGGGCGCGCTCGCCGCCCTCCACCCGGGCGACAGCGCGACGATCGCCTGGACCGACGCCTCCGGCTCACCGCACACGGCGCAGGTGACCCTGGCGCAGGGGCCGGTCGCGTAGGCGACGGGACCAAGGCCCCGGGCTTCGTACCCGGGGCCTTCGTCGTGTCACGCGCACGTCGTTCTGGCGGAATCGAACCTGTGCGTAACCTTTCGGGTCGTCCGACCGATTAAGAGAGATGAGGGCCCGCACGGCGTCCGTCCACCACACGAAAGTAAGGAAGACCCGGATGTCGTTCATCTCCGTCATCGCCGGCCACAAGCTCGCCATCGGGCTCGTCGCGCTCGGGACCATCACCCTCGGCGGGACGGCGGCGGCCGCCTATGCGGACGCGCTCCCCTCCGGCCTCCAGGACGAGGCTCACGCGCTCATCGGAGCGCCGACCGCCGCCCCGACAGCGGACCCGACGGCGCCTCCCACCGTCGAACCGACCGACTCGGCGACGGACACGGCGACGCCGACGCCGACGCAGGACCCGACGTCCACCGCCGTCCCGGTCGGGCCGGACGCGTCGGGACCGGCGGCGCACGGTTTGTGCACCGCCTACGAGCACGGCGGCCTCGCCGCGACATCGGTCGCGTTCGCATCGCTGGAGAAGGCGGCCGGCGGTGCCGGTTCGATCGGCGCGTACTGCGCCACGATCGTCGCGCCGGGGCACTCCGCCGGTCACCAGCCCACGGCGGCGCCCACGCCCGAGCCGACCGAAACGGACGGATCGGACGGATCGGACGGACCTGACGGATCGTCGGCGCACGCGGCGCACGGCGGCTCGCAGAACGAGGGCGGCTCCTCCCACGCGGGCGGAGGCCACGGGCGGCCGTAGCCCGACGGGTGACGCGCCCGGTTGCCAGCCGCCGTTGTCAGCTCACGGGAGGCTCCGCCTCCCGGGCGGACGCGGATGCTGCGCGCGCGGGGGTGATGAGGCTACGAAGCGTGGCGCTCGTCGCGGGGCAGTGGGGTCCGTCCGCGGGGCGCCCCGGACGATCCCGCCGCACTGGTCCTCTCGCGTGCGTGGATCGCCGACGCCACGCCTCCGCCCGGAGTGCGCGCTCTCGACAGGCCACCGACTGCAGGGCCGAGTGAACCGGCCACGATCGCGGCCTGCGACGGGCATGTGCAGGCGGCGGCAACCCACCATCCGCGTGGACGTCATCCTCGATCCGGCTTGAGGCCGACTTCCTCCGAACTCGCAGAGCGTGAGCGTCGCAGGCTCAGCGGATGTGCTGCTTCTCTGAACGGCTGCGCAACCGTGCGACGCCGAGTACGGCGAAGCCGGCGGCCAGCAGAAGCCCGGCCAGTCCCGCTGGGAGCGCCTGATCCGAACCGGTCGCGGCCAACATAGTCGTCGCCGCGGAAGATACTGGGGCCGCCGGTGAGGGTGCCGGGAGTGCCGGCGTCGGCACCGTGCTTGCCGTCGGCGCTGTCGGGGTGACGGCGTTGGACGCCGGGGAGGGCGCGCCGGAACCGACGGCGTTCCTCGCGGTCACCGTGAACGTGTACGTGTCCCCGTTGGTGAGGCCAGTCACGGTGAGTGGAGAACCTGCGCCGGTCGCGGTTTGTCCACCGTTGCCCGGCGTGGTCGTGTCGGTGGCGGTGACTGTGTAACCGGTGATGGCCGAGCCGCCGTCACTGGCCGGAGGCGAGAACGCGACGGACGCCTGCCCGTTACCGGCGGTGGCCGAAACTCCCGTCGGCGCACCCGGCGCCGTTGCCGGGGTGAGTACCGACACCGTGTTGCCGGGGTAGCGGGTCACGTACACGGTGTTCGTTGTCGCATTCACCGCCACCGCATCGGTGTTCCCGCCGATGACGGGCACTTCGGAGGTCACCGTGTTGGTCGCACCATCGATCACCCACACGTTGAAGTCGCCTTGGTTAGTCACGTAGACGGTGTTCGTCGTCGCATTCACGGCCACCCCATAGGTGCTGCCGCCGCCGCCGGTGAACACGGTGGTCGTCACCGTATTGGTTGCCCCATCGAGCACGGTCACCATGCCGGCAGCATAGTTGGATACATACACGGTGTTCGTGATCGCATTCACCGCCACCTCGTATGAGGTCCCGGTGACGGGCACGGTGGCGGTCACCGTGTTGGTGGCGCCGTTGATCACCGACACCGTGAGGCCCCCAGAGTTGACCACGTACACGGTGTTCGTGATCGGATTCACCGCCACCCCGTACGGGGCACCTCCGACAGGGATGGTGGCGGTCACCGTATCGGTGACCCCGTTGATCACCGACAACGTATCGGCGTTCTGATTGGTGACGTACACGGTGTTCGTGGTCGCATTCACCGCCACCCCGTACGGGCTGCTTCCCACGGGCACAGTGGCGACCACCGTATTGGTGACCCCGCTGATCACCGACACCGTGTTGTCGCTGGAGTTGGGCACGTACACGGTGTTCGTGGTTGCATTCACCGCGGCCTCTGTCGGGCTCCCGCCGACGGGCACCGTGGCGGTGACCGTGTTGGTGGCCCCGTCGATGACCGACACCGTGTTGTCGCTGGAGTTGGGCACGTAGATGGTGTCGGTGGTCGCATTCACCGCCACCCCGGTCGGGGCGTTGCCCACAGACACGGTGGCGCTCACCACATAGCTGGTCGTGGCCGAGGCCGACACCGCGCCACCGAGCACAGCCAGCGGGGCGGCCAGGGCGACCGCGCCGACCAGCGCCGACACCCGCACCCGCCACGCCCGGTGGACGGACCCGCGTGTCCGCTGCCAGCCAACCGACCGAACCTGAATACTCCCACCTGTACCGTGCGGCGCGCTCAATACGTGACCTTCCTCAACGCCAGCACAGCGGAATCGTCCTGGACCGCGAACGCCCTCAGGCGGAAATCGCTCGATCTCATACCCTAGCCGTAGCGAGGGCCATCATCTGCCCCCAAAACAGAGCGCACGCGACCTCTTTCCACGAACCGGGGGTCGACAGCGAGGGCGCACCATCGCGGGCCCGCGAAGCGCGATGGCGCCGACGACCTGTGCATCCAAGTGGAACACGTCTGCTTCTGAACTCGGCGGGGCAAATGACCGGGTCGACGCGGTGGCGGAAGCCGGAGCGTCGACGCTGCCTCGGCGGGCACGGAGGAATCCTAGAAGTGTCAGGACCAAACACCCCTGAACGTCAGAGATCTATCGATCCACAACTGTCAGAGATGTCCTGAGACCTGACACAGGCTTCCCAAGGATGCGCTGTCGTAGGGCATCGCTGCATCAGGACACCCCTCATGGAGGCCGGCCACCACATGGCGCAGGCGTGCAATCTGCAACGCTCGAAACACGAACGGCACTGGCGCTGATCAGCTCATTGAGGCTCGCGCAGTCTTTTCTGCCGTGGCCGCCGAACCCATGCGGTCGCGTCTGAGAGTGAGCATCCATGCGCGCGAAGTGGATTTGGAACCGTTTTCGTGCGTTCGGACATGATGGGGTATGACGTCTTCGGTTTTCGGCGCGGATGATGCCGATGAGTGGGCGCGTGCGCGTTCTGGGGATCCCGCCGCCTTCGGTGCGTTCTTCGAGGCGCACCGCGACCGGGTGCTCTGGCACGCTATGCGGTCGGTTGGCTCGTTTCACGACGCTGAGGACATCGCGGCCCTCGTCTTCCTCGAGGCGTGGCGCAAGAAGGACACCGTTCGTATTGTCGATGGCTCCGTGTTGCCGTGGCTTCTCGTCACCACCAACTACGTGGCGCGCAATTTCTCTCGCGCGCGCCACCGCCACCGCCGGGCGATGCAGAGTGTCCCCGCTGCCGGGCATCATGACGACTTCGCGCCGGCGGTGAACGACCGCATCGACGCGGAGCCCCAGCGCGCGGCCGTCCGGGCGGCCTTCGCGCGGTTGTCGGCGAGGGAGCAGGACGTGGTGTCGCTGTGCGTCATCCAGGGAATGACGAACGCTGACGCCGCCTCTGTGCTCGGCATCCCGGCCGGGACGGTCAAGTCCCGGCTTTCCCGCGCGAAGACCAAGCTGGCGAACCTGACAGCCGACCTCGAAGACTCGACTTCGATCTCCGGAGGTGCACGATGAACGACTCCAACGACCTGTCGCCATTCGACCGCGAACGGGTCGACGCGATCAAGAAGATGCTGATCGAGCACGTCGCTCAGCGACCGGACCCGAAACGGTCGCACCGCATCACCTTGTTCGTCTCCCTGATCGTCACCGCCGTCCTCATCTCGACTGGCGGCGCCGCGCTCGCGCTGACCGGGCGCCTCCCCTTCGTAGAGCCCCCCGCGCCTTCCGTCACAACATCCACCGCCGCAGCGCCGTCGACCCCCGCTCCGACCCCGACCCCGACATCGACGCCCACGGCGATGGTCGCGGCGAACAGCGGCCCAGTCTCCTGCGACGCGCTTGCGACTCCCGACGCCGTCGCCGCTCTTGTCGGCGGGACGGGCGCGCTGCAGCCGCTCCGGCACCTGCAGGCGGTTACCGCGGGCGCGCCGCCCTGGAGCATCCGGAACGCGAACGGCACCGTGTGCGGGTGGGGTGGCCTTGCAACACTCACGGTCTCGAACCAGAGCGCGCCTCAGGTTGTCCTGGAAGTCGTACCGGGGCTCGCCGACCAGTGGGCGGCGCTGGCGTCGGCGAACAACCCGCCCCCCGGCAGTCCGTACGACGGCGGCACATCCCTCGCAGGCTCGTGCAGCGGCGGACTGTGCTCGACGGAGGTTCTCGTCGGCGGCGCGTGGCTGCACGTCCAGGCACAGAGCGACGGGCGGTCCTCGTTCACCGATCAGTCGTTCCACGATTTCGTCCAGGGCATCGTCACGCGGTACGCCGCCCTCCCGGCGCCGACCCCCGTCGTGCCGCACGCTGTGCGCGACTGCGCGGATACGCGCGTGCTCGACGCCCTGTCCGCCGGGCTGGGAGCCGCGCAGCGCGACACCGCTGGCCAGAGCGAATTCAACCTCGTCCGGGCCCAGCTCGCCTCCGGTCAGGTGACGATGTGCCCGTTCGCGGCGAAGGGTGACCCGCATGGCTGGAACCTCTGGGTGTCCGTGCTCGACAACGTCGACCCCGCACTGTTCGCCCAATTCCGTCAAGCGAACGATCACCCCGACGGCACGGCCCTCGACGTGTCCGGCCTCCCCGGTACGGCGACCGCGATCACTGAGCCCACCGTCGACTCCACACGCACCACGGTCGACGTGCTGACCGGCGGCACCTGGATCCAGATCTCCGCCTACGGCGTCAACGACCCGAAGGCCCTGGTCGCGGCGGCGTCGAAGGTCATCGCCAGCGGGTGGGTCGGATAGCTCAGATCCCGACGACCACGGTCGCGGGACCTGACAGTGACGCCTCCAGCGACGGCGACCTTCGCGGACGCTACTCCTGCGCAGCTCCAGATTCACGCTTGGCTCACCCTCGAACCTGCCGAATACCGTCCGCCCTCCAGCGTCGTTGATGGAACCGCTGAGGTTGATCCAGGGCCAGTGTCCGGTCACATCAGGGGGCCTTGCAGGAACGAGGTGTTCCGCCGTGGGCGCGCACCTCGGTCGAAGAGATCGACGCGTGGCTGACCGGAGTGCTGAACGTACTAGATCGCCGCGGGGCTATCGTGCACCGGGTCTATTTCGCGCGCGCCGTCGACGGCGACTGGGTTCAGCATGGTCAGCGCACGAACCGTGTCGAAGACGCTCGCTCTGTGTCGGCGCCCCAGATGACCGCGACACTCGCAGAGTTGGACCACGTATCGTCTGTCGCAACGGAACTGTTCCACAGCCTGCTGCCTAAGTTGGCCCACGGAGTGTTTGAGTACTACTACGGTCCCGACGCGGGAAAGTTGATCGTCGCTTACATTGATGGCGCGTGGCCGCCCCGCCCGAATGACGACGATCGCGCCAGGTGGCACAGCGAGTTGAATCGGCAGTATCCGGGCTACTTCGAGGATTCGCCCCCGCCGGAGGAATGCCCCAATCGCGTATCCGACTGACTCACTCATCCGGCGATTGCCCAATCCGAACGGGGCTGCGGTTTCGAATAGCCAGCGCCGAGTTCAGTGTCGAGTCCACGGTCGCCCGCCACTGCGCCGACGACCGTTTTGCATCCTTTGAAGGCCGTGGTCTGAAAGGAGAGATCGTGAACATCACGAACACCGGCAGCAGACGACGCGCCGGTTTGATTGGTTCATTGGTGATCGGCACAGTCGTGGCGTCGCTGTCGATCGCCACCGCCGCCTTCGCCGCAGGAGGCTCGGCCGTGCAGCCGGTGTCCTCGGCCAGGACCCCGGCGTGGACGAACGGCGAGACTGTGACCGTGCAGTATGCGCAGAATTTCTTCTGCGATACGAGCGTGGCCTCCAGCGCGTCGAGCGCGTGCGAGGTCGGGACTGCTGCGAACCACGGCCCGGTCGCGAACGCCGACAGGTCGACGCTGTACGTTCTCGTCCCACTGTTCAGCAACCCCGTTCCCGCTCCGATGTGCGCCGTCGCGTCGTGCCCGAACCACCCGCTGAACATCGACCTGTCGCGGATCGCCGGCGCGCTGGGCGCATCCCCGGACGCCGTCGCCGACGTGGCGTTGCCCGCGCACAGCCACATCCTCGATGGTCCTGCCGGCGGCTGGTGGGACGTCAAGGTGGTCGCGGTGACCAACCAGACCGCGTGGGCGAAGCTCGCTGCGGGCAAGTCCGAAACGGTGATGAACAGCCTGATCGCCGATCCGTCGAGCGGTGTGCTCGGCCCGATCCCGACCAACCTCTACCTGTTCTTCAACGTCATCGGCCAGCGCTAGAGGGCACCATGTCCATCCACGTCGCTGAGACTCGACCCTGGAGAGTCACCGTCCCGCGAGAGGCGATCGCGCTCGCGTCCGGCGGTCTGGCGCTCGCGCTCATGGTGGCGGGCGGCGCTCTGCCGTGGCTGGTCCTGTTCCACGGGCTCACCGTCGTGCGCGGGTTCGCGCTCGACGGCGGACTCCTGGGCGGCGTCACGCTGGTCGTGGTCGCCCTGCTCGTGGTCATGGCGCGGCACGGGGGCGCGCGTGTGCTGCGGCCGGTCGCGATCCTCGGGGCAGCCCTGGTGATCGTGGACAGCCTCTACAGCGCGCTGCGGATCGCGTCGTACGCGGCGGCCCCCGGACCGGCCGGTGCCCTCACCGCGCCGGTCCCCGGCGTCGGATCCTCCGTATTCGCCCTCGCGGGTGCTGCGCTGCTGGTCACAGCGATCAGCACGCCTGCCGCTGTGGGACGGATCGGTCTCCACGTCGGCGTTCGGGCGATGCTCACCGTCTCGCTCATCGTGGCGGGAACCATCCACCTGCTCCTCACGCCGGAGCACCTCGATGGCTCGGTGCTGCTCGGAACAGGATTCCTGCTCGCCGGAATTGCCCAGCTCGCCCTGGCCGGCGGCATCCTGTTCCTGCCCGAGCGGCTGCACTGGCTCGTGCTGTACGGGACTGTTGTCGTGAACGTCGCGCTGATCGGCATCTACGCCTACGCGGTCCTAGTGGGTCTCCCGCTGCAGGCCGGACACGCCGAGGACACCGTCGGTCTGACGATCGGCAGGGGCGAACCGGTGGATGCGAAGGGCGCGATCGACCTGCTGGCCGAGATCGCTGCGGTCGTCCTGGCCGTGATCATCGTGCCCAGGACCGGCGCGGCGTCCCGAGCCCGGAAGGCCTGAGCCGCGCAACCAGAGGGAGCCCCGGGCGCCCGGACCAAATCGGTCCGGACACCGGGGCTCCCCTTACGTGCCGGCTTGATCCGGGTCAGCGTCCCAGCATGCCGCTGGTGCCGTTGAGACCCTTGAGGGCGTCGCTGACCGCACTGTTGACCGAGTCGGTCACCGACGCGCCGAGGTTGCTCAGCGACGTGCCGGTGGTGTTGCCGGAGCCGACAGGCGCCGAGACTCCCGTGCCGTTGGCGGCCGAGGTCTGGTTGCCGGACGCGACCGGGGTGGTGTTGCCGCTGGCGACCGGGGTCGAGTCGTTGCTGCCGACCGAGTTGCCGTTGGCCTGGTTGCCGCTGGCGACCGGGTCGCCGCTCGCGACCGGGCCCACAGTATTGCCGCTGGCGATGCCGCTCGCGACGGGGCCCTGCACCACAGGACCGACCATCACGGGAGCGGAGATGCTGTGAAGGATGTCCGACACGCTCAGGTAGTCGAGCGTGTGCGGCGCCACGGCAGTTGTCGTGGTGGGTGCGGTGTCGGTGTTGTTGCTCGTCTCCGCGTTCGCCGGAAGGGCGAGACCTCCCACGATCAGACCGGAGGCGACCACAGCCGCTCCGCCCAGGATCCCGACGCGCTTGGTGACGTTGTTCATTCCGAACTCCCTTGCGTTGTGCGACCGGAATGGTTCCGGCCGTCAAGAGTGGTCCGGAGGCCTCCGCGAATCGGATTGGGGCAATGTCCCCCATGCGAGGGGTTTGGTGGGTCGCCCCGTCCAAGGCAGGCTCGCGTGCTGAGAGACCGAGTCAAGGGGGCAGGATTCGGGATCGAGACCTGAAGCTGAGCGGGCGGAGCTACCCGTGCATCAGTGCTGCGCCGCCGACGATCATGCCAATGCAAGCGACGGCGATGATCCACGGAGGCACTATCGACCGCGGCTTGCCTTGCGCCTCTCGACGATGGCACGTCCTGCGAGAAGCACCGGCGGCTTCCGATTCGGCCGCCGATGGGCTTGGATCCCTGTGATTCACCGAGTGGGCCCCGTGGGGCTCGAACCCACGACCCGCGGATTAAAAGTCCGATGCTCTACCGACTGAGCTAGAGGCCCTCGTCCTCTAATCTAGCGTGGATTCCGTACCTTCCCGTGCCGGGGCAGAATGGGGGGATGCCGGATCGCTATCACAAGCCCACGCTGTTTCCCGGGGGATGTTCGAAGCGTTTCTCGGTGGGGACGATCCCGCGCACATCAGCAAAGTCGCCCACGAGACCGCACAGGCCCTCCTCGCGCGCGTCCGTGAGGATCCCGATCCGGAGATCGTGGACCGTCTGGTCGCGTACACCGACGAGCACGGCATCGATGCGATCGCCGAACTGTGGGCACGATCCAATCCGAAGAGCCTTCCGGGCGCCCTGTGGCGGATCTACCTGCTGCGGCTGCTGATCCGGCAGGACGCCGAGGGCACCGCGCTGCTGTATCAGCGGGGCACGGAGGTCATCGCCTCCATCGACCCCGTCGTCGCGGGTGCGCCAACGCCCGCCGGCCCGGGGAGGTGACCGAGCTCGCCGACCGCATCCTCCGTGGGGTCTTCGAGGGTGACTTCGCGGTCGCGCTCGATCGGGCCGCCGCGTTCTGCCGGGTGACGGCGGCGGGATGCGTCTCGGTGGCCGACGATCGGGAGGCGCTCGACCCCGAACGGGCCAGCGAGCTGACCACGCGCGCCCTGCGGTTCACCCGCACCGCCGAGGAGCTGACCACCAGCGCCCGGCTGTGGCGCACGGACTCGCTCGACTGAGCCGATGGGGACCGGTATTCCCGCCGGGCGTTCTCTCCCTGCGAACGCCACGCCGTGAAGGCCGCTGCGGCCTCCTGTATGCTTGACGAAGCCGGACCGCAGTAACCCCGGGCTCCAATACTTGCCGCTTCGAGCGGCCTCGCGCCGAGAGGCGTTCTGCGGTCCGGCTCTTTCATGCCTTTCCGCCTGTTGCGGGCGCGCTCGCCGCAGGCGTGGTCTACTGTCGAGGACGAATCGGCCGGTGACGAGCGGAGAACAACAAGGTGGACGACGCCCCGGCGGCCGAACTCGACGGCCTCCTTTTGCGCACCGCGCAGGGTGACCAGCGCGCGTTCTCGGACTTCTACGACCGCACGGCGCCCCGCGTGCTCGGCCTGATCCGGCGCCTCCTGATCGACGCGGCGCAGTCCGAGGAGGTCGCTCAGGAAGTCTTCCTGGAAGCGTGGCAATCCGCTGCGCGCTTCGATCCGAATAAAGGCAGAGCGCTCACCTGGATCCTGACGATGGCTCACAGGAGGGCGATCGACCGCATCCGCGCGTCTCAGGCCTCGCACGACCGGGACACCGCGGTGGGCATCCGCGACCTGCCGACGGCGTTCGACGTGGTGGCGGAGACCGTGGAGGTGCGGGTGGAACACGAGCGAGTGGAGGTGGCGATGGCGAAGCTGAGCGAGGCGCAGCGCCAGGCCGTCGCGCTCGCGTACTACGGCGGGCTCACCCAGAGCGAGCTCGCGGCCGAGCTCGGCATCCCCTCGGCACAGCCAAAACCCGGTTGCGGGATGCGATGATACGCCTGCGCGACGAACTGGGGGTGACTCGATGACCGACGAGAACCGCGAGACCGCGGACCACACGCGCCTCGGGGCCCGCCTCGGTGCGGACGACGACCGGGAGGCGCAGGACTTCGAGGACGTCGCCGCCCAGCTCGCCCTCGCAGCCGACCCCGTCGAGCCGCCGTCGGCGCTGAAGGCCGCGCTGTTCGCGCGGATCGCCGAGACGCCGCAGCTCGCCCCCACGCCAGACCAGGCAGCGCCCGAGCAGGCGGCGCCCGTGCAGGCAGCGCCCGAGCAGGCCGCACCGGAGGCGCCGTCGAGCACGCCGGCCCCCACCCCCGCCGAGCGCCGCGCAGCCCGCCGCTGGTTCCAGCGTCCCGGCGCCGTCCTCGCGTCCGCCGCAGCGGCTGTCGTCCTGTTCATCGCCGGCGCCTTCGCCGGCGTGAGCCTCGCCGGCAACGACTCCTACCAGCAGCAGCAGTCCGCCGCCCTGGCCGCTCTCAACGCCGCCCCGGACACGCAACGCAGCACCGCCCCGATCAGCGGCGGAGGCACGGCGACGCTCGTCTGGTCGGCCCGGCTCGGCCAGTCCGCGCTGGTCGCCACCGACCTCCCGGAGCTCGCCGGCGACAAGACCTACGAGCTCTGGTACATCCGGGGCGGAGCCGCGACCCCGGCCGGCACGATGGACTCGACCGGCCACGTCGCGACCTGGCGGGTCCTCAGCGGCACGATGACGCCCGGCGACACCATCGGTATGACCGTCGAGCCGAGCGGCGGCTCCAAACAGCCGACGACGAAACCGATCGTCGCGATCGCCTCCTGACCCGGTCCCCGAACACCGGGCGAGAACACCGGGCGAAACGCAGCGAGGCCCACGGGCAATCCCGTGGGCCTCGCTCATGCCGCTCGGCGGATCAACCGAACCGGCCGGAGACGTAGTCCTCGGTGGCCTGCTGGGTCGGGTTCGAGAAGATCATGTTGGTGTCGTTGTACTCGATGAGCTTGCCCGGCTTGCCGGTGCCCGCGATGTTGAAGAACGCGGTGCGGTCGGAGACGCGCGAGGCCTGCTGCATGTTGTGGGTCACGATCACGATCGTGTACTCGTTCTTGAGCTCCTCGATCAGGTCCTCGATCGCGAGGGTGGAGATCGGGTCGAGGGCCGAGCACGGCTCGTCCATCAGAAGCACGTCGGGGGAGACCGCGATGGCGCGCGCGATGCAGAGGCGCTGCTGCTGGCCGCCCGACAGGCCGGAGCCCGGGAGGTTGAGGCGGTCCTTGACCTCGTTCCAGAGGTTCGCGCCCTGCAGCGACCTCTCCACCAGGTCGTCGGACTCGCTCTTCGACATCCGGCGGTTGTTGAGCTTGACGCCGGCGAGCACGTTGTCGCGGATGCTCATGGTCGGGAACGGGTTGGGGCGCTGGAACACCATGCCCACCTGGCGGCGCACGAGCACCGGGTCGACGCCAGCGCCGTACAGGTTGTTGCCGTCGATCAGCACCTCGCCGTCGACGTACGCCCCGGGAATGACCTCGTGCATCCGGTTCAGCGTGCGGAGGAAGGTCGACTTGCCGCAGCCCGACGGGCCGATGAACGCGGTCACCGTCCGCGGCTCGATGGTGAGCGACACGCCCTCCACGGCGAGGAACTTGCTGTAGTACACGTTGAGGTCGTTGACTTCGATGCGCTTGGACACGTTTTTCCTTGTCTGCGTTCTTCGGGTAGAAGCTGTGGCGTCCGCGGTCAGCGGCCGTACTTGGGAGCGAAGGCCTTCGCGACGATCCGGCCGATGAGGTTCAGGAGCATGACGATGATGATCAGCGCGAGCGCACCGGTCCAGGCGCGGTCGATGGAGGCCTGCGCGTGCAGGCCGGCCGCCTGCGTGTACTGCGTGTACACGAACACCGGCAGCGTCATCATGCGGTCGTTGAAAAGGTCGTAGTTCATGCTCGTGGTGAAGCCCGCCACGATGAGCAGCGGAGCGGTCTCGCCGATGACGCGGGCGATGGCCAGCATGACACCGGTGACGAGACCTGCCAGCGACGTCGGCAGCACGACCTTCACCACGGTCAGCCACTTCGGTACGCCGAGGGCGAGGGAGGCCTCCCGCAGCTCGTTGGGGACGATCCGCAGGATCTCTTCGCTCGAGCGCACGACGACCGGGATCATCAGCACCGACAGCGCCACCGCCCCCATGAAGCCGTTGCGGATGGCCGGGCCGAAGAAGAGCGCGAACAGTGCGTACGCGAACAGGCCGGCGACGATCGAGGGGATGCCGGTCATGACGTCGACGAAGAAGGTGATGCCGCGGGCGAGGACGCCTCGGCCGTACTCCACCAGGTAGATCGAGGTCAGGAGGCCGATCGGCACCGAGATGATCGCCGCCATGAGCGTGATCTCCAGCGTGCCGACGATCGCGTGCAGCGCGCCGCCGCCCTCGCCGACGATGTTGCGCATCGACTCCGAGAAGAACGTGACGTCGAAGCGGGCCAGGCCCTGGGCGACGACGGTCCAGCCGAGGGAGATGAGCGGCAGCAGCGCGATGATGAACGCGGTCGCGACCAGCGAGGTGACCAGCCGGTCCTTGGCCTTGCGTTTGCCCTCGACCAGCAGCGATGTCGTGTAGATCGCCACATCGAACAGAACCGTTCCGAAGAACACCGCGCCCACGATGTTGAAGCCCTTGGTGGCGCCGCTGGCGGCGAGCATCGCGAAGACCGCGATGAGCACGGCCCAGGAGCCGACGAGCATCACCCAGGGAGTCCAGCGCGGAAGCTTGCCCGCGGTGTAGGAGTTGGTCAGCGGGCGGGGCGCCGCGGTCGCGGTCGTGGTGGCGGCCATCAGTTCGCTCCAGAGAAGGCCGCGCGGCGGCTGACGATGTAACGGGCGAGCATGTTGATCAGCAGGGTCACGACGAACAGCACGAGGCCGGAGGCGATGAGCGCGTTGACGCCGACGCCGGTGGCCTCCGGGAACTGCAGCGCGATGTTCGCCGCGATCGTGTTCGGGCTCTGCGCCTGCAGCACGGCGAACTTGACGATGAGGGCCGGCGAGAGCACCATCGCGATCGCCAGAGTCTCGCCGAGAGCGCGGCCGAGGCCGAGCATGATGGCGGAGATGATGCCGCTGCGGGCGAAGGGGAGGACCGCCATGCGGACCATCTCCCACTTGGTCGCGCCGAGCGCGAGCGCGGCCTCCTCGTGCAGGCGCGGGGTCTGCAGGAAGATCTCGCGGCAGATCGCCGTCATGATCGGGATGACCATCACGGCGAGCACGATGGCGGCCGTGAGGATGGTGCGGCCGGTGCCGGAGACCGGCGGCGCGAACAGCGGGAACCAGCCGAAGTACTGGCCGAGCCAGGCGTAGAAGGGCTGGACGAAGGAGGAGAGCGTCGCGATGCCCCAGAGTCCGAAGACGACCGAGGGGACGGCGGCGAGCAGGTCGATGATGTAGCCGAGCGTCTGCGCCACGCGGCGGGGCGCGTAGTGCGAGATGAAGAGAGCGATCCCGATCGACAGCGGCGTCGCGATGATGAGAGCGATGATCGCCGCCCAGATGGTGCCGAAGACCAGTGGCCAGACCCATGCCCAGAAGTTGGTGGCGTTGTTCGGAAGCTGGCCGGCGCCGGCGCTCAGGGCGGGGATGCTCTGGATGATGAGGAAAAGCGCCACGGCGGCGAGGGTGGCGAGGATCAGCGACCCGGCCACGACGGTCGAGGTGGAGAAGACGCGGTCGCCGAGGCGGACTTTCACCTTCGGCCTGATGGCTCCTGCGGTTCCGGCGGTCATTCCTTGCTTTCTCTCATCGGGTCCCCAGCGGGGTGAGTGTGATGCGCCGCTCGGCCTGGACCGGGGTGCGGTCCAGGCCGAGCGGCCGGGGTGTTACTTGATGCTGGCGACAGCCTTGCTGACCTTGGAGGACAGGTCGCTCGACAGCGGAGCCGAGCCGGCCTGGTCCGCGGCGGCCTTCTGCGCGTCGCTGGAGATGATGTAGTCGACGTAGCCCTTGACGAGGTCCGCCTTGGCGGCGTCCTTGTACTGCTGGCACGCGATCACGTACGAGACCAGGACCAGCGGCCAAGCGCCCTTGGAGGTGTCCTTGCGGTTGATCTGGATGGCGAGGTCGTTGGTGGTGCGACCCGAGGCGATCGGCGACGCGGCGACGACCTTGGCAGCACCGTCGGCGCTGATCTTGGTGTAGGTGTCGCCGACCTTGAGCTGCGCGATCGAGAGGCCGGCCGAGCCCGACTCGTCGATGTAGGTGATCGAGTTCTTCGCGTTCTTGGTGGCGTCCGCGACACCCGAGGTGCCCTTGGCGGCGTCACCGACCTGGAACGGGAAGGTCTGCGAGGCAGGAGCGGTCCACACGGTGGGAGCGTTCGCCGAAAGGTAGTCGGTGAAGTTCTGCGTGGTGCCCGAGTCGTCCGAGCGGTGCACGACGGTGATCGGGGCCGACGGGAGGGTTGCGCCCGAGTTCTGAGCCTTGATCTTCGCGTCGTCCCAGGTGGTGATCTTGCCCGAGAAGATGCCGGCGATCGTGTCGGCGTCGAGCTTGAGGTCCTTCACGCCGTCGACGTTGTACGCGATGGCGATCGGGGAGATGTAGACCGGCAGGTCGATGCCCTTGGCGCTCGGGGCGCAGCCCGCGAACGTGCCGGCGAGCTCCTCGGTCTTGAGTGCCGCGTCGGAGCCGGCGAAGTCCGCCGCGCCCGAGATGAAGCTCTTGCGGCCGGCGCCGGAGCCCTGCGGGTCGTAGTTGACGGTGACCTTCGGGTTGGCCTGCTGGAAGCCGGCGGCCCAGACGGTCTGCGCCGCGCCCTGGGCGGACGAGCCGATGCCGTTCAGCGTGCCGGAGAGGTTCGACGGCTTGGCCGTGGTGGTCGCCGGGGTGCTGCCCTCGTTCGACGCACAGGCGGTGAGGGAGATGGCGGCGGCGGCGAGAAGTGCCACGGGAACGCCAAGACGCTTCAGTTTCACAGTTGTCCCTTCCGGGGATCAGTAACAACAGGACGGGGTCGGTGCGACCCGCGTGTGACGCTATTCCCGGTGTCTGACCAGAGTCCCCCGCAGTGGTAAACGGAAGGTTAACGACCGGTGGCCTCTTGACGCGCGCGCATGAGCTTGGTGGGCGGGTGGGCGCGGTCAGTCCTGGACGGTGACCGGCGTTCCGAGCGGCAGTCGGTCGACGGCGCCGATCGCGTCGGCGCCCAAACGGATGCATCCGTGCGAGACGGCTCCGGATGCGACGTCCTGGAAGTGGATGCCGATGAGGCCGCCGTCCGCGCCGCCGTACGGCTCGTCCGCGGCGGTCGCGTGCAGCGAGGTGAGCTGGATGCGGTGGACCGCCTGGCCCTGCGCGGGATCGAGGTAGCGCGCCTGCAGGTAACCGGTCGTGCCGGTCGGCGTCGGGGTCTCGGCGGTCCCCACGCCGACGGGGAAGGTCTGCTCCGTCGTGCCGTCCGCGTCTGTGATCGAGAGCGTCTGCGCGGAGACCGAGACGACGACGCGGTGCGGGAGCGCGCCGGCCGTCTTCAGCACGGAGGTGGGGAGCCACGCCGCCGTCTGGGCCGGTGCCACGGCGCCGTCCACGGCCTGCGAGGGAAGGAGCCGACGGCTGGCCGTCAGCACCATCGACCAGGCGCCCTTCGTCGCGACGGGGACGACGACGGTGGGCTTGCCGAGGAAGTCCGTGGCGGGGATACGTGCGACGGCGGTGGTGAAGTCTGCTCCGTAGACCGGGGTGTCGAACGCGACGGTGGACGCCGCGGTGAACCGGGGATCGGCCGGCGCGGCGAGGAGACCGGGGATGACGGCGTCGTACTCCGCGGAAGGGAGCGCCGCGATCGCGGACGGTGTCATCCCGGGCGGAAGCGCAGGGCCTGCGGCCGCGGGTGCCTGCGAGGGGGCCGGGGTGGTGGTCGCCGTCGGCGCGCCGGGAGCGCACGCCGACAGGGTGACGAGGGCGAGGAGGGCGGCGGCGGCCGCGAGGGGAAGGCGATTCATCAGCTGCTCCGACGAGAAGCGGGGCGGACGCTGAACGCGCCCACCCCGCCGTACAGTCGTTCCGGCTCTCAGCCGCTCACGACGGGCAGCTTGCCCGGGGTGCGGGGAGCGGCGTCGGGAATCGGCGCCGGGGCAAGCGGGCCCGGCTGCACGATGGTGTCACCGGTGACGGTGATCGTGATGGACTGGGCCACGCCCGACGTCTCGCCGGTGAAGGTGAACTCGATCTGGCCGGCCTCGGCTGTGCCCTGCGCGAGGTACACCCCCGCGGAGACGGTTCCGCTGCGGTCGGCGACGAAGGTCATGGTGGGGAGCGCGTCGCCGTTTTAGACGGCCGACAACGTGACCGTCTCGCCGGGGGTGTATCCCGACGCCGTGATCTCCACACCGACATTCTCGTCGGTGAGGTCCTCCGTCGAGATGGTCGTCGTGTTGGCGGAGATACCCTGCGGCGCGCGCACGTCGAGGGCGATCGTGTTGGAGGTGTCGCCGTCGGCGGAGGTCGCCTGCACGACGACGTCCTCGTCGACCGCTGGCAGCGGGAGGCTGGCGGACGGCGTGAACACCTCGTTCGCGAAGGCGCCCGTGGCGTCCGCCGTGACGTCCTGCTGACCGAGGACGGTGCCGCCGTCGGTGTAGCTCACGGTGATGGTGACGGTGGTGTCGGCCGTGAAGCCGGAACCCGAGACGTCGAGACCCGAGCCCCAGTCGCCGGCGGTGAAGGTCGAGTTCGCGAGTGTGAGTTCGCCGGTGGCGGCGTTCGCCGGCGCGGCGATGAAGAGTCCGCCGATGACGGCGGCCGCGGCTGCGGCGCCGAGCGTCAGGCGCGTGCGAGTGGTAGAGAGCATGCTTCCCCTTGGTTGGTGCGGCCGTCCCGAGTGGGACGGCCGTGCCAATCTAGCGTCATACTCTGAAGAATCTCAAATAAACATCAGTATTTCACGCCTGGCTCATTCTGCGGGGGCGTACGTCTCGATCGAGACGATGCCCGACGAGGGGTTGGTCGCCGAGAGGTGGACGACCGAGAAGCCGCCGGTGTCGAGGTCGGCCGCATCGGTGAGGTAACCGCCCGGCATCGTGCCGGTGGCCAGCGCGATCTCGCGCAGGATCTCCGGCAGCACCGGCCCGTGGCTGCAGAGCACCGCGGTCTTGCGCGAGCGCACCCGCTTGCCGATGATCGTGCGGACTTCCCCGTCGCCGTCCTCGTAGGCGTCCTGGCTGAGGCCGGGCTCGCGGCGCGGCTTGATCCCGGTCGAGGCGGCGAGCGGTGCGACGGTGGCCACGCAACGCACCGCGTCGCTCGTGAGGATGCGCTTGGGGCTCCAGGCGAGCACGGTCGGCACGTCGCCGGCGGCCTGGCGGACGCCGCGGTCGGTGAGCGGGCGCGAGGCGTCGGGGCCCGACCAGTCGCCGCGCGGCACCGCCTTGCCGTGGCGCAGCGCGATGAGCGCGAACGTGGAGGTGACGCCCTGGCGCACCAGCGCTTCGAACGCCTCCACGATCTCCACGTCGCGCTCGTAGGTGAGGTAGCTGCGCGCCTTCTTCAGCGTGACCCACTCGATCGCCGCGATCTCGGTGTTGGGCACGAAGGTCGAGCGCTCGATCGCCTGGTCGACCACTTCCGCCGCCCAGTAGTGGACGATCTTCTCGCGCCCTGAGCTGAGCGGGTAGGCCGAGGTGCCGAGCGGCACGCCGAGCGTGATGGCGAGCCCGGTCTCCTCGAGGATCTCGCGCACCGCCGTCTGCGGGAGCGTCTCCCCGGGTCGACCTTGCCCTTCGGGATCGTCACATCGCCGTACTTGGTGCGGTGCACGACGAGCACGACGATCTTGTCGTCCACGACGCGCCAGCAGAGGGCGCCCGCGGCGTAGACGGCGAGGCTCACCGCCTGGTTCCCGTGCGGGCCGAGCGCGGACGGTGGGCGGCCTGCTGCATCAGCTTGGTCTGGAGGTCGGTGAGCGGTGCGCCGTTCTCGTCCAGGTGGTGCCGGGTCCAGACGCCGTCCTCCGCGAGCGTCCAGGCCGCGGTGCGCTCGTCGAACGCGAGGTCGAACAGGCGGCCGAGCTCGGCGAGATGCTCGGGGTCGGTCAAGCGCACCAGCGCTTCCACGCGGCGGTCGAGGTTGCGGTGCATCATGTCGGCACTGCCGATGTAGACGTGCGGTTCGCCGTCGTTCACGAACGAGAACACGCGCGAGTGCTCGAGATACCGGCCCAGCACGGAGCGGACCCGGATGTTCTCCGAGAGCCCCTCGCGCCCGGGCACGACGCCGCAGATGCCGCGCACCCACAGCTCCACCGGCACGCCGGCCTGGCTGGCGCGGTAGAGGGCGTCGATGATCGCCTCGTCGACGATGGAGTTGAGCTTGATGCGGATGCCGGACGGCCGGCCGGCCGCCGCGTTCGCCGCCTCGGTGTCGATGCGCTTCAGCAGCCCTTTGCGCAGGTGCAGCGGCGCGACCAGGAGACGCTTGAACTTCTTCTCGATCGCGTAGCCGGACAGCTCGTTGAAGAGCCGGGTGAGGTCTTTGCCGACCTGATCGTCCGCCGTCAGCAGGCCGAGGTCCTCGTAGATCCGGGAGGTCTTGGGATTGTAGTTGCCCGTGCCGATGTGGCTGTAGTGCTTGAGGACGCCCTTCTCCTCGCGGATGACCAGCGCGAGCTTGCAGTGCGTCTTGAGCCCGACCAGTCCGTAGACGACGTGCACGCCGGCCTTCTCGAGCTTGCGCGCCCAGGAGATGTTGTTCTGCTCGTCGAACCGCGCCTTGATCTCGACCAGGGCCAGCACCTGCTTGCCCGCCTCCGCCGCGTCGATGAGGGCCTCGACGATCGGACTGTCGCCCGAGGTGCGGTACAGCGTCTGCTTGATGGCGAGGACGTGCGGGTCCGCGGCCGCCTGCTCCAGGAACGCCTGCACGCTCGTCGCGAACGACTCGTACGGGTGGTGCAGCAGGATGTCCTGACGCGCGACGGCGGCGAAGACGTCGGGCTTGGCGTTCGGCTCGCTCGGCATGAGCTGCGGAGCCGTGGTCGGCACGTGGTTGGGGTAGTGGAGGTCCGGCCGGTCGATGCGTGCCAGGTCGAACAGTCCGCCGAGGTCGAGCGGGGCGGGGAGGCGGTAGACCTCCTGCGCGGTGACGTCGAGCTCGCGCACCAACAGGCCGAGCGTCACGTCGTCCATGTCCTCGGTGACCTCGAGCCGGATCGGCGGCCCGAACCGGCGGCGCAGCAGCTCGCGCTCCAGTGCCTGAATGAGGTTCTCGGTCTCGTCCTCGTCGATCTCGACGTCCTCGTTGCGGGTGACGCGGAAGACGTGGTGGTCGAGGATCTCCATGCCGGGGAAGAGGTCGCCGAGGTGGTTGGCGATCAGATCCTCCAGGCGCAGGAAGCGCACCTGGCCGAGGCCCTCGCGCTGGTCGATGCGCACGAAGCGCGGCAGCATCTGCGGCACCTTGAGGCGAGCGAACTGCTCCTTGCCGGTGCGCGAGTTGCGCACCCGCACCGAAAGGTTCAGCGACAGGCCCGAGATATAGGGGAACGGGTGCGCCGGGTCGACCGCCAGCGGCATGAGCACGGGGAAGATCTGCTGCGAGAACACCTCGCGCATCTGCGCCCTGTCGGCCTCGTCCAGCTCGTCCCACGACGAAACGGTGATGCCGGCCTCCTCCAGGGCCGGGAGCACGAACGCGCGGTACGCCTTGGCGTGCCGCACCTGCAGCTCGTGCGCCTTCTCGGAGATGTCGGCCAGGACGTCCTGCGGCGCGCGGCCGATGTTGGTCGGGACCGCGAGACCGGTGGCGATGCGCCGCTTGAGCCCGGCGACCCGGACCATGAAGAACTCGTCGAGGTTGCTCGCGAAGATCGCGAGGAAGTTGGCCCGTTCCAGCACCGGCAGCAGCGGGTCCTCCGCGAGCTCGAGCACCCGCTGGTTGAACGCCAGCCAGCTCAGCTCGCGGTCGAGGTAGCGGCCGTCCGGCAGCGTCGGGTCCGGCTCATAGATGAAAGGGGCGAAGTCGTCGTCGAAGTCGCTGCCCAGGCTGCCGCTCAGCCCGTTGTCGAGTAGGCCGTTGTCCAGTGCCGTGCGCTCGCCGTCCATGCCCCCATCATGGCACCGCCCGCCCAGGTGGAGGCACGAGCTTCGGTTAACTGTGGAGAAACGACATCGCTGTCCGATTGTGGAGGACAGCCCACGCGCGGAGAGGAGTCAGGGCCGGACCGACGACGGCAGACGGTCGTTCTCGTCCTCGTACACATTGAAGCGGTAACCGACGTTCCGAACCGTCCCGATGAGCGACTCCAGGTCGCCGAGCTTGGCGCGCAGCCTTCGCACGTGGACGTCCACCGTGCGGGTGCCGCCGAAGTAGTCGTAGCCCCACACCTCGCTCAGCAGTTGCTCGCGGGTGAACACGCGCGACGGGTGCGTGGCGAAGAACCGCAGCAGCTCGAACTCCTTGAAGGTGAGGTCGAGCGCCTTCCCGTGCGCTTTGGCCGAGTAGCTCGCCTCGTCGATCGTGATGCCGGAGGCCTGGATCTTGGTCTGCGAGTGCTCCTGCGTCTGCCGGCCGATCGCCAGCCGGATGCGCGCGTCCACTTCCGCCGGGCCGGCGCTGTCGAGCACGACGTCGTTGACACCCCAGTCGGCGCTCACCGCGGTGAGGCCGCCCTCCGTGAGCACCAGCAGCAGCGGGACGGTGATGCCGGTAGTGGTGAGGATCTTGCACAGCGACTTCGCGCTCGCCAGGTCGCGCCGTGCGTCGACGAAGATGAGATCGCAGGCGGGGGCGTTGACCAGGGCGGCAGGCTCGGCGGGGATCTGCCGGACGCGGTGGCTGAGGAGACCGAGAGCCGGAAGCACCTCCGCGTCGGGGGCGGACGTGAGGATCAACAGCTGCGCCACCCAGTATCCTCCTCGCCCGTCTTCGTGCCGCAATGCTACCGGAAACGCTTACGGCGGCAGATCGCGGACGTCACGGAGGGGAGGTGTCACGGAGGGGAGGCGTCACGGAGGGGAGGCGGCCTCGCCCCGCGCACGGCACAATAGGAGGATGAGCGAGACGCCGTCCGATCCGGGCCTTCTCGGTCCTGCCGCCGCGGCGGGGCCGCCTCCCGAGCCGATGCCGCGCTCGATGGTCGCGCTGAGCGTCGGCGGGGTGTGGGCACTCGCCCTCGTGCTCGGCGTGCTCATCGCCTTCCTCTCCCACCCGATCCAGTACGCGTCCTGGCTGTCGCTCGCGCTGGGCGTCTCCGTGCTCGCGTCCTTCGGAGCCCAGCTCGCCACCCAGCGGAAGGACGGGTTCGTCAACCGGCTGGCGACCACGCTGACCGGGAGTTTCGTCATCCTCGGCGTCATCGGAGGCATCCTCGGCCTCGTCACGCTCGGGCACTGATTAGACTGGCCGTATGCTCGTCGCTCTCGAACTCTTCTTCATCGGCCTGCTGGGTCTGGCCACCCTCGCGATCCTCGGTGTGTCCGGCGTCGTGGTCTACAACCTCTTCCGCGGCCAGCGCTAGGCATGATCGAGCTCCCCACCGATCTTCCGGCCGAACTCGTCCCGCTCTCCTGGCTGATCGGGGTCTGGGAGGGGACCGGTGTGGTCGACTACGCCCTCGGCGAGGAGCACACACAGCTCGAGTTCGGCCAGCGGGTGAGCTTCAGCCACGACGGCGAGGCCTACCTCAACTACTCTGCGACCTCGTGGGTGCTCGACGACGACCGCACCCCGCTCGCAGCGGAGACCGGCTACTGGCGCCTCAGCCGCACCCTGATCGAGGGTGATCCGGGCCCGGCGATGCTGCCCGGTCAGGGCGTCCGGCCGTTCGGCACCGCTCAGGCCGTCGAGACTCTGCGCGCCTCCAGCGGCGGCTTCGACATCGACGTGGCGATCATCCACCCCGATGGGGTCAGCGAGCTCTACATCGGCCAGGTGAACGGCCCGCGCATCGACCTGGCGACGGACGCCGTCGTGCGCACGGCCGGCGCCAAGGAGTACAGCGCAGCGACCCGCCTCTACGGACTGGTCGAGGGCCACCTCCTGTGGGCCTGGGACATCGCGGCCCTCGGTCAGGAGCTGCGCACGCACGCCTCCGCCCGGCTCGCCAAGGTCGACTGACGTGGACGCGTCGCCCTTCCTCTCCCTTCCGGGCGCGGTCGACATCGCGGATGCCGGGGTCCCGTCGCACTACGGCAAGCCGCTCGCGGAGCAACGCGCCCTCCTCGAGGGCGGCGCGATCGTCGACCTGTCCGACCGTGCGGTGCTCTCGATCACGGGCCCGGACCGGCTGAGCTGGCTCAACTCGCTGACGAGCCAGTCGCTGCTCGCGCTGCAGCCGGGCGAGTCCTCCGAGACCCTCCTGCTCGACGTCACCGGTCGTGTGGAGCATGCGGTGCGCCTCGTCGAAGACGGCTCGACGCTGTGGCTGCTGGTCGACCGGCCGGAGGCCGCCGGCCTGCTCGCCTGGCTCGACTCGATGCGCTTCATGCTGCGCGTCGAGCTGGCGGACCACACCGAGGCGCTCGCGACGATCGGGACGCTCGGCGAGCCTCCGCTGCCGATCGCCGCGCCGAACGGCGTTCCGCTGATCTGGCACGACCCGTGGCACGCCGTGACGCCCGGCGGCCACCAGTACGCGCGCGGCGAGCACCCCGGCGCGAGCTGGAGCTGGAGCGAGCGCGTCGTGCCGCGGGACGCGCTCCCGTCGATCGTCGTCCGCGTGGAGGCCGGGGAGCTCGCCGTCGCCGGGACGCTCGCTGCCGACGCACTGCGGATCGCCGCGTGGCGCCCCCGGTTCGCCACCGAGGTGGACGAGCGGACCATCCCGCACGAGCTCGACTGGCTGCGCACGGCGGTTCACCTCACCAAGGGCTGCTACCGCGGTCAAGAGACGGTCGCGAAGGTGCACAACCTCGGGCACCCGCCGCGCCGCCTGGTGATGCTCCACCTTGACGGGTCTGAGGGAGTCCATCCGTCCCGCGGCGCCGAGGTCACGCTCGACGGGCGAGTGGTGGGCACCGTCACCTCGTCGGCGCTGCACTACGAGCTCGGTCCGATCGCTCTCGCGATCGTGAAGCGGGGCACCGACGCCACGGCCACGCTGACCGTGGACGCCGACGGCACGCCGGTCGCGGCCGCCCAGGAGATCGTCGTGCCGCCGGAGGCCGGAGCAGAAGCGCACGTTCCCCACCTCCCGCGCCTGGGCGCCGTCACCCGCACTCCCCGAGGCTGAAGCCAACGGAGGACATCCTCCCCCGCCCACCCCAAATCGCGGCCACCGGAGGACATCCGCCCTCCGATGGCCGCGATCTCCTCCGCGCGCGACACCGGGGCCGCCCCACCCGCCGCCACCGGAGGAAACCAGCGGGCGAGCGGCTGCGATCTCCTCCGTTGACTGACATCCGAGGCTGCGGCGACGCAGATGTCCTCCGTTGCCTACGCCGGGGCGACGGCCTCCCACGCCACGGTGAGCTCGCCGAGCCGCCAGCGCGACCGGCCGCCGACGATCGGCCAGCCGGCGTCGCGCATCCCCTGCGCCGCCGCCATCCAGCGCTGCTTCGGCCCGTACGCGGCGAGCGGCGAATGGACGCGCCAGAGCCGGTCGAGGTCCGCGAGGTAGGCGTGCACGCGCTCGCCGGGGATGTTCCGGTGGATGAGCGCCTTCGGCAGCCGCTCGGCCACGACGCTCGGCGCGTCGAGCCCGCGCAGCCGCAGCGAGACGGAGAACGTCTGCGGCCCCGTCCGGTCGAGCGTGACCCAACTGGCGATCCGTCCGATCTCGTCGCAGGTGCCCTCGACGAGCGCGCCGCCGAGCTGCAGCCGGCCGAGCATCCGCTCCCAGGCGGCCGCGACCTCCGACTCGTCGTACTGGCGCAGCACGTTGAACGCCCGGATCACGGCGGCGTGCCGCCCCGCCGGCAGCGGCACCTCGAACCCGCCGACCGCGAAGCCCACCCGTGCCCGCGGATCGAAGCCGGTGCCGCCCGCGCGCACCGACTCGAGCTGGGCCACGGCGGTCGCGACTCGGCCGGGGTCGATCTCCAGCCCGAGCACCTCGACGTCCGGGCGCGTCTTCGCCAGGCGGTGCTGCAGCTCGAAAGCGGTCACGCCGCTCGCGCCGTAGCCGAGGTCGACCACCAGCGGGTCGCCCGTGCGGCGCAGTTCGGGCAGGGCGGCGATCCAGCGGTCCACCCGGCGCAGCCGGTTCGTGTTCGTGGTGCCCCGCGTCACCGTTCCGACCGCGCCGGGAGCGCGGTAGGAGGGAGAAGGCATGTGACAAGATTATTCGCATGCCCACCCCCTACACTTTGATCCTCCTCCGCCACGGCAACAGCGTGTGGAACCAGCAGAACCTCTTCACAGGCTGGGTCGACGTCCGGCTCAGCGACCAGGGCGTCGCCGAAGCAACCCGCGCGGGCGAGCTCCTGGCCGAGTCCGGCCTCGCGCCCGACATCCTCTACACGTCGGTGCTCACCCGCGCCATCCAGACCGCGAACATCGCGCTCGACGTCGCCGACCGGCTCTGGATCCCGGTCGAGCGCTCCTGGCGCCTCAACGAGCGTCACTACGGCGCGCTGCAGGGCCTCGACAAGGCGGAGACCCTGGAGAAGTACGGCCCGGAGCAGTTCCAGCTCTGGCGCCGCTCGTTCGATGTCCCGCCGCCGCCGCTCGCCGACGACAGCGAGTGGTCGCAGGCGAACGACCCGCGCTACGCCGACCTGGGCGACGACCTGCCCCGCACGGAGTGCCTGAAGGACGTCATCGCCCGCATGCTGCCGTACTGGGAGTCCGACATCACCGTCAGCCTCGCCGAGGGCAAGACGGTGCTGGTGACCGCGCACGGCAACTCGCTGCGCGCGCTCGTCAAGCACCTCGACGGCATCTCCGACGAGGAGATCGCCGAGCTCAACATCCCGACCGGCATCCCGCTCGTCTACAAGCTGGACGAGACCTTCGCGCCGATCGAGCCCGGTGTGTACCTCGACCCGGAGGCCGCCGCCGCCGGGGCCGCGGCCGTCGCGGCCCAGGGCAAGAAGTAGGCCTCACGGCCCTCCCGTCGTACGTCGTCGTCGCGTTCCTGCCGGAACGCGGCGGCGACGTCGTCGTTCCGGGGGAGTTCGCCGCGGGGGACTGGCCGCTGCACATCACCGTCGTTCCGCCCTTCCAGACCGAGCTGGAGCCGGACGCGCTCGCCGCGCTTCTCCCGCACGGGCCGCGCATCCCGGTCGTCGCCGGGGCGCGGGCGTCGTTCGGCCACCGCCGCGCGGTGCCGGTCACGCTGGTCCGGCCGTCGCCAGCGCTGCTCGCGCTGCATGTGGCGTGCGTCGACGCGCTGGAGGCCGCAGGCGCCGTGATCGCCGACACGCGCCACATCCGCAGCGGCTACCGGCCGCACGCGAGCGACCAGCGCTCGGCCGCGCTCGCCCCCGGCGACCATTCCTCCCTGGTCGAGCTCGCGCTTGTTGAACGCACCGCCCGCTCCCGCAGGATCGCCGCGCGTATCCCACTCCTCTGACCGTGGTCGGGATGTGTATGGTCGCATGTCAGGTTCGAGATTTGACACGGTGCGCGCGAGCTTGTAGCTTCGAAGCCGAAATACTCCGCTTTACGCGGTAGTACGTTTTGTGTCGAAACAGGGGTTTCTCATGGGCCAGATCAGCGTTACACCGGAAGAACTGAAGCAGCAGGCTCAGGTCTACACCCGCTCGAAGGAAGAGATCGAGCAGGCGATCCAGAAGGTCAACCAGATGAACTCGACCATCGCCGACCAGTGGAAGGGCCAGGCGTTCCAGGCCTACCTCGAGCAGTACAACCAGCTCCACGAGAGCGTGAAGAAGTTCGAGGAGCTGCTCGTGAACATCAACGAGCAGCTGAACAAGTACGCGGACACCATCGCCGAGCGCGACGCGCAGGATGCGCAGAGCTTCGGCTTCTGACCGGATCCTCGCCGCGGGTGTGGCCGTGGGTGCGCTTGCGATCGGTCTGACGATCGGCGCGCCCACGGCTCTGGCTGTGACCGACGACTCGGACGGCGCGGGCAAGCTGAGCCTCAACACGACCGTCCTCGTCAACGATTCGGTCGGCACCGGTTCCTCCGGCGAGTTCGCGATCCGAAGCAGCCTGTTCTCCGACCGCCTCTCCGCGCGAGCCGACCAGCAACGGGCACGGTCCGTCGAACGGCTGAACGTCGTCGAGCACCTGGATTTCGCCGGACCCCGGCCAACCGGTGAGCGGTACCAGTCGGTGCGAGCAGCGTTGTTCGAGGACTACTCCTCCGACGTGATCGCATCGTCTTCGGACCAACGCGAGGAGTCCCCTGTCTTGTTCGGTGTGCTGGCCGCGGTCGCGGTACCGCTGGTGTTGGTGGGGGATTCGTGCTGGGACGATTCTGGGCGAGAAGAAGCCGGGCGGCGTCGTGATCGAGATCACCCTCGTGTATGCCCACCGGCAGATCGACCTCCTGGTGCCCGCCGCCGTCCGGTTCGACCGGCTGCGGCAGTTGATCCGAGACGCGTTCGCCGCGAAGGGCACGTTCCTGCCGGACGGTTTCTCGTTCGTGCTGGACGACAAGGCCCTCGCGGTGAGCGGGCACGACTTCATCTCCTCTTTCGGGATCGGCAACGGCGACCGCCTTCAGATTGTGAATTGACCAGGTAAATGCGTATTGAGATAGACGGAACGGTCCTCGAGCTCGAGGCGAGCTCCGGCAGGATTCACGCGAGCGTGGACAAGAACGGTTACCAGGGTGGGAGCCTCGATGTGATCTCCCGCTACGTCGACGCGCACGAGACCGACACCGGACTCGAGCTCGCCTACGACCTCGCAGACGGCGAGGTCAGTTTCGGGGACGCCGTCGGCATGGCCAGGACCCGCCTCGATCGGCTGTCGCTGGCCCAGAAGCTCGTGGCGTGCGTCGGCTATCGCGACGGCTTCCGAGTGCCCGTGATCCATCCGGACAACGTGTATCTCAACGGCGGCCTGCTCCGCGTGGTGCACTGCGGCCTCCAGGGCATGCTCGCCCCGATGGCGTTCGATGAGACGCACTTCTTCGCCTCGCTGCAGGCGATGGTGCTGCACGTCTTCCGTCCGAAGCTCGCCTTCGAGCAGCTCCTCGACGGGGCTGCGGCACTGCAGGACAAGTTCTCGGTGGCGGTGCGGCAGGCGACGACAGCCGACGAGCTGTTCGCGTTCATCGACGCGCAGCTGAAAGACGAGCAGGCGGAGGTCGCGGCTCGCAAGGTCAGTGTTCCGAAGCGCCGGTATGCCGGGTACCGCCTCGTCGGTGCGCTCGGCCTCGCGGCGGCGGCGGTCGCCGGCGTGTTCGCGTGGCAGACCGCGGATCACAACCGGCTGCAGGACGCGGTCGTGGCCTCCCAGGCGCGCTTCCTCGCGAACGACTACGGCGGTGCGCTGACGGAACTGGAAGGCTTCGCGGCCACCTCCCTGCCGGCGTCCGCGAAGTATGTGCTCGCGGTGTCGAGCGTCAACCTGGACGACCTCACCGCCACGCAGAAGCAGGCGATTTTGAACACGATCTCCCAGAAGTCCGACGACGTGACCCTGAACTACTGGATCGCCATCGGCCGCGGTGAGTTCGAACAAGCCCTCGACTACGCGCAGAACCTCGGCGACGACCAGCTCACCCTGCTCGCCTACACCGACCTCTACCAGTCCACGAAGCTCGACTCCCGGATGGCCGGCGGTGAGAAGCAGAAGCTCCTGGACGAGTACGCGAAGGCGATCGACCAGTTGACGGCCAAGCTGGAGGGCACGAGCGACACGGCGGCAGCGGAATGAGCGTCTTCGAGACGGAGCAACTCGCCGGGGCTCAGGGTCCGGCCCTCGATTCCCGGCTCGAGCCGGGTCAGCTGCTGTTCCTCGTGTACGTGGTCGACGGCCGGAGTGCCGTCAGGCTGACGCTCACCGAAGAGCACCCGTTCGTCGAGCATGACGGGCACAAGTTCAGCGTGATCAACGATGCCCTCTACGTCGACGGGGATCTGATCGGCGCCGGGCACAGGACCGTCGGGACGCTGGAATGCGTCGTGGTGCCCGCCGCGGACGCCCGTACCGAGTGCTTCGTCGCAGATGCGCGCAGCGACCTCGTGATCGGCGACGTCCCCTACGCCAGCATCCGGGCAGCGGGCTCGCCGACGTTGATCGTGCAGGAGGACTCGCTGATCGTCGAGGCACGTGGCCAGCTCGTGTACATCGACGGCGTCGCGGTCGCCGGGCGGCAGATCTGCGACCTCGACGTCGGCACGGTGGTCCTGACCGCGGGATTCATCCTCGAGAAGCGGCCGGCGCAGTACAAGATCACCACGTTCGGCTCGGATGTGGACTTCGATCGCACGAAGCTGCTGGTGCAGCCGCCGGAGCGGGAGTTTCCGGCGGATTTCCCCGAGTACCGGAGATCCCCGAAGCTGAACCTGGAGGTCGAGGAGGCCGAGTTCACCCTGCAGGGGCCCGACAAGCCGGGCGCGAAGCCGAAGAACCGGCTCCTGCGGATGGTGGTGCCCCCGTTCTTCATGATCGTGGCCTCCGGAGTGACGACGCTGGTCATCGGGAGCAATCCGGCAATGATGCTCGGCATGGGCCTGGCGACCCTGCTGACGGCGTCGTTCACGGTGTCGCAGTACGTCACCGAGCGGCGGGAGTCCAAGGCGACCGCGCTGAAGTCCGAGGAGGACTACACCCGGTATCTCGTGCGCACCGTCGCCGGCGTCTCCAAGGCGTACGACGACGAGCGCGACGTGCTGCGCTACCAGCAGCCGAGCCCGCAGGAGCTCGCGGCCATGGTCGAGCGGTACGACCCGCGGATCTACGAGCGGCAGCGCTTCAACAAGGACTTCCTCCGCGTCTCGCTGGGGCTGTCCGATCGCCCCTCGGCGCTCTCAGTGTCCTCCGACGTGAGCGAGAAGGACGCGACCGCCGAGGCGCAGCAGGTGTCCGACCTCGCGTCGGGGTTCCGGACTCAGCGCGATTCGCCGACTCCGATCGGCCTGGCGGGGCAGACGCTCGGAATCGTCGGCCCTCCCGCCGTCGTCACCGACTACCTGCAATCGGTCTTGTTCCAGACGGCCTTCTTCCACTCCTACCGGGACGTGAACTTCATCAGCCTGCTCTCGCGGGAGGCGTACACGCAGACCTGGAGCGCGTGGCGTCTGCTGCCGCATTTCACGCTGCAGGAGCTGAACATGCGGGGTCTGATCTACAACGACAAGCTGCGCGACGTGGTGCTGAACGGGTTCTACCAACTTCTCCAGAAGCGCAAGCAGGCGCTGAAGGACGCGGGCACGCAGAAGCCCCAGTTCGCACCGCACTACCTCTTCACGATCTCCGACGACCGCCACCTGGCCGGCCACGGCATCAACGAGCTGCTCGCGGAGGACATGAGCGAGCTGGGCGTGACGGTGATCTGGTGCAGCGAGGACGCGAAGCTGCTGCCCGAGACGGTGACCGCGCTCATCCAGGCGCCGCACCAGGTGAAGGGCGAACTCGTTACGGACAACAGCGTGTACGTCGCGACGCCGTTCACGCCGTACGTCTCGCCCCAGGACCTCGAGCACTCGCTCCGCAGGCTCTCGAATCTGAACCACGTAGAGGTCGAGAAGAACGCGATCCCGGAGGCGCTGAGCCTGCTGGAACAGTACGAGGTGAAGACCGTCGAAGAGCTGACGATCGCCGACCGCTGGGCGCGAGCCGAGCCGAACAAGTCCATCTCGTCGCTGATCGGCTGGCGCGGCAAGTCCGATCACGTCCACTGGGATCTGCACGAGCGTGCCCACGGCCCGCACGCGCTGGTCGGCGGCACGACGGGGTCGGGCAAGTCGGAGTTCTTGACCACCTACCTCATCGGTCTGGCGATCAACTTCTCGCCGGAGGACGTGGGCATGCTCATCATCGACTGGAAGGGCGGCGGCATCGCCAACACGCTCGATCGGCTGCCGCACTTCATGGGCGCCATCACCAACCTCGATGGCGCGGGCACGGCCCGGGCGCTGGCGAGCATCAAGGCGGAGCTCGACAAACGGCAGCGCGAGTTCGCGATCTACGGCGTGAACAGCATCAACGCGTACATGACCTTGTACAAGCAGCGCCATGACCCGAAGCCGGAAATGAAGTACCCGACGAAGCCCCTGCCGCACTTGGTCCTGGTGTCGGACGAGTTCGCCGAGCTGAAGGCCAACGTCCCGGAGTTCCTGGACGAACTGACCTCGGTCGCACGCATCGGCCGGAGCCTCGGGGTGCACCTGATCCTCGCGACGCAGAAGCCGAGTGGTGTGGTGAACGACCAGATCGAGGCGAACTCCACATCGAAGATCGCCCTGAAGATGGCCGGTGAGCAAGACTCGAACGAGTTGCTGAAGACCACGGACGCCGCACACATCACCAACCCGGGCCGCGGTTACCTGAAGGTCGGGCAGAACGAGGTGTACGAGCTCTTCCAGAGCGGCTACGCCGGCGTCCCATACGATCCTGACGCGCAGGTCACCGAGAAGGTGGACGAGCGGATCTACAAGATCAACGACCTCGGCCAGTACGAGCTGTTCTTCGACCCCGACGAGGAAGTCGAGCAGGGCAAGGACACAAGCGAACTGCCCTCGCAGCTGGAGGCGGTCATCGACACCATCGCTCAGATCTTCGACGGCGACGACGCGCTCACGCAGCCGGACAAGCCGTGGTTGCCGAGTCTGGGCGAGAACATCCCGACTCCGGAGCCGGCGGCAGGCGCCGGCCTGAGTGTGCCGCTCGGCCTGCTCGACATCCCCAGCCGGCAGGCGCAGGAGAACTACGACTTCGATCTGTTGAAGGCTGGGCACACCGTGTTGTTCGGCAGCCCCGGCTACGGCAAGTCGACAGTGCTGCAGACGCTCGTGGTCAATCTCGCCAAGGCGAACACGCCCGAGCGCGTCCACGTGAATCTCATCGACTTCGGGAACAACGGGCTTCTGCCCCTGAAGGACCTTCCGCATGTCGCCGATATCGTCACGCTCGAAGAGGGCGAGAAGCTCGGGAAGATGCTGGACGCGATTGCGGGCCTGCTCGCGACCCGTAAGCAACAGTTCAAGGAGGCGGGGGTCGCGAATATCGAGCAGTACACGGCGAAGACGGCGCGGGATTTGCCGATCGTGGTCAATGTGCTCGACGGATATGACAACCTCACGGGCGATGACCGGAGGAAGGACTCGATCGACAACCTGCTTCTGCAGGTGCTCCGCGAGGGCGCTGCGCTCGGGGTGTACGTCGTGCTGAGCGCGAGCCGAGTGGGAGCGGTGCGGGTCAACATGCTCAGCAACATCTCCACGAGGCTGTGCCTCTACCTGAACGACGAGAGCGAGCTGGGCCAACTCATGGGCCGAGAGCGGCTGCTGCAGGTCGACGCCCCCGGCAGAGGCCAGCTGCTCGTCGATGCGCCGACCGCGATCCAGTTCTACCTGCCGGTGCCGGGTGAGAACGGCTCGGAAACCCTTTCAGCACTCGAAGCGCGCGTCGCGGCGGTCGACGCCGCGTGGGCGGGCGACAAGCCGAAGCGGATTCCGATGGTGCCGCGAGAGCTCACCCCTCGGCGTTCGGTGAGTTCGCTTCGGTGCGTGACCTCAGAGCCGTGGGCGGGACGCCGTTGGGGCTGTCGAAGGCTACGACGAACGCACTCGGGTTCGTGCCCCGTTCGCAGCCGTACTTCCTGTTCGCAGCGCGGGACGATGAACAGGAACTCCTCTTCCAGGAAGTTCTGCTCTCTCAGGGGGCGCGGGTGAGCGCGGAGTTCCTGATCGTCGATTTCGACGAGAGCTTCGAGGAGGCGTTGGAGGCGACTTCGTTGCCGGCGAACTTCAGCTACATCACGAGCAAGAACGACGCCAATCAGCTTGTCGCGGGAATCGTCGCGTACCTGAACCTCAATAAGAAGAAGGACCTGGGTGCTCACACGGTGCTCGTTGTGGCGAATCTGGGGGATTTCATCGCCAAGACCGGAGTGAAGCCCGAAGACTTCGCGCTCGCACTGAAGAACACCTTCAAAGCAGGCCTGGATTTCGTGATCTTCAGCAGGCACGACTACATCGCCAAATCGTTCGACCCGGTGCCGAAGCTCATCAGGGAGCTGAAGTTCAGCGGGCTGGTGGGGGCGCGGGCCTACGACAGTGCCCTGGTGAAGAGCTTGGGGATTTCGAGCGAGCCCGAGCCGCGAACCGACGAGCCGTTTTTCGTGGTCCGTGGTGGCAGCACGTTCGAGAAGATCAAGCTCCCGAAGCAGAGCGGGGCGGCGGTATGAGCGAGATCCCGGAGCTGCTTCCGTTGGGGAGTGCCGTGACGATCGAGGACGACGACGCCATCTACGTCATTGTCGCGAGAGGTCTCCAAAAGCTGGACGACGACGGATTCCTCGCCGGCTACAAGGGCGTGCGGCACCCCCAGGGGGCGGGCGCGGGTGTGCGGGAGATCGTGATCCGACAGACCCAGATCGCGGAGGTCGTTCACCGCGGGCATGAGGACGCGAAGGATGCGGTGTTCGCGAGAGAGCAGCTCGACAACGCGAAGACACCGCCAGCGAAGAAGCCGCCTCCTGACGAGGAGCCGGATCTGACGGTGGACCTCACCAAGCCTGCGGCTGTCACCGCACTTGCGCCGCCGCCGGCGCGCACCGAGGCGCCGGCGTCCGTGGGGTCGGTGATGAACATGAAAGACCCGTTCAGTGAGTTACGAAGCAAAGGAAGACGCGCATGACCCAGGACCAGCCTGAGACTCGATCGTTCCTCCCGCTGGGGAGTGTCGTGATTCTGAAGGGGTCGGTGAAGAAGCTGCTGGTTGTCAACCGCGGCTCGATCGTGGAGGGCGAGTTCTTCGACTACGGGGCGTTCCTGTACCCGGAAGGCATGATCGACACGAACGTCGCGTATTTCAACCGGGACGACATTTCGAAGGTCGTGGCCGAGGGCTACTCGGATGCCGACAACGAACTCGTACTCGAGATCCTTGAGGGGGCGCACGCCGAGTTCCAGCAGGGCGCTAGCGGTGAGCAGGTCGTCGCCGCACCTGTTGCCCCGGTGGTGATCGACGATGACCCGTTCGCGGGTGTTCGTGATCTGGGTGATGACGATGAGTGACGAGCAGGCGTTGGCGAGGGTGCGGGAGCTGGAAGCGGTCATCCACCAGCTCGAGCGGGTGCGAGGTGATGTGCGCGACTTCAGCGTCGGCACCTACGAAGACGCCGGCCGGGCGGTGTGGGCGGGTCAGAAGCGGACGAGGTTCACGAACCGTTTCGATGTGGCCAAGTCGAACTTCGACCGCATCAGCGAGCAGATCGGGCAGGCGATCAGTGAGTGCAAGAGCAAGCAGCGCAGTCTGGCGTTTTCAATCAACCCGATCGAGCACCCCTTGCTTTCGGTGCAGGCCATCGCGATAGCCCTGGACTGAGTGGTGTGAGGAGGCGATAGGTCATGGCGACGAGAAGCATTCAGAAGGGTTTTAACGAGGAGGCGCGGAAGGTATCCACGCTCACCTCTCGTGTTGCCGAGACGAAGGACGGTTGGGAACGCGGCGACAACCTCAATGTCCCCGGCGCGAAGGCGGTGTCGGAGATTTACGCGGATCTGTCGACCGTGATCGCGGGGTTCGGGGTGTTGGCGCAGAACGACACCGGCGCATTCCAGAAGTTCGGCGTGAATATCGAGGTCCAGGATCGTGAGGATGCTCGGAAGTGAGTGTTGTGGAGTTTTCTGCGGATTCGTGGCAGGCGTCGTCGCCGGGGTTGCAGGAGGGGCTTGCACATCGGGTTGAGGTGTTGTCTGAGCTGGTGAAGGGGTTGGAGGCTTTAGCGGCGTCGAACCAGATCAGTGGTGTGGGTGCGGATGCGATGCGTGCGTATATCCGGGAGGTTCAGGTCCCGGTCGCGCGGTCGCTTCTGGTGGGTGTCTCAACGTTCCAGACCGCGATCGGCGTGTATTGGGCGGGGTATGCCCAGGTCGACACGGATGGGGATTTCCGGCTCGTCGCAGACGAGTTCGACGCCCACCTGACCCAGCTGGATACGGGGTTGGGCCGGTTGCGCGGGTTTGAGACGGAGCTCACGCGGATCTCTGCGGGAGCGGGACATCTGGTGTCGTTGGGTGGCGCTGGTGCGCGTGCAGCGGGGGCTGCGGTCGAGGACTTCGAGGGCATGCGGGCCATCGCCAGAATGCAGAAGGAGACCTGGGAGGCGTATGAGGCGTCAGATCCCGGCTTCAACCAGGTCCGCGAACTGATCGCTGAGCTGAAGGGTGTTCTGAAGAACCTCGGGTCGTTGACGGTCGGGCGAGGCCGGTCGTACACGGCGGGGAGTTTCGACCTGACCCTGGCGCGGTTGGGTGAACTCACGACCGGGATGTTCGAGTACTGCCAGGCGAACCAACAGGTCGCCTCCGAAGGCTGGAAGGACATGTTCGACAAGTACGCCCAGGACGTCGACGCGGCCCGGCGGGAGCAGGCGCTGACAGATCTGATCTGGGACGGGTTGCAGATCCTCACCGGCGCGGTTGTGACCGCGATCGGGTTGGGGTTGACCCCGTTCACGGCCGGGTTCTCGCTGGGCCTGACCGCTATCGGCGGCACGCTACTGGTGGGTGGGATCAACAGCGCGATCAACCACGTCTCGATCGCCGCCACCGGCAACGAGCTGGATCTGGCCGGCATGGCCGGCCAGTGGTGGGATGCGAGTGTCGCGCGGCCGGTCGCGGACTGGGGCGGGGATTGGCAGTACGTGGGCGGCTTCCTGTCGGGGGCCGGGCATGCTGTCACCGGGATGGCGCAGTTGAACGTGCAACAGATCGGGGTGGGGATTACCGCGCTTGCCACCGACCAGGCTGCGCGTGACGCGTTGTGGCAGCAGGTGTCCGGATTCGTAGGCCGGATAGCCAGTGGGGACAAGTTCGCAGTCGGACAGGTGGTCGGCGAGGTGGCCGGGCTGATCATCCCGGGCGCGGCGGCCGCGAAGCTTGCCCGGGAAGGGGGCCCGGTCGCCAAGATGGGCGGAATGGCCGACGGGCTGGTGAAACCGGCCAAGCTCCCCCACCTGTCCAGCCCAGACTCCCCGCACCGGCGCCAGGGTCCGTCGGCGAGGTTCAAGCTCTGAAGGATGCGCTGACGGAGGCGACTCGGGCGAAGGATATTCCCGGGTACGACCCGACCGGCGGTTTGGGCTGGGACCGGTTCCTGGAGAAGCACCTCAACGGGTTCGACTCCGAGGGCCGCCCTGCGTGGAAATGGCCTGACGACCCGCCTCACACGGACGGGTTCATGAACGGGATGTCGAAACCCGCCGACCTCGCTCCCGGTGACACACTCGAACGCATCACCTTCCGAGAAAGCTCCGGTCTGCCTGCCGACGGCGACTTTGCGGCTCCCCCGGGAACGGCATTCGACAAGCTTTCGCTGCCACCGGACCGGCTTGGTGGGAACGCGATGGTTGTTCGGTACGAGATTCTGAAGCCGCTACCGGAGAATGTGCGAACGGGTCAGATCGCGCCCGGGTTCGAACAACCCGGTCTGGGCACCCAATACCACTTCCCTGACGGCATCCAAGAACTTGTCGACGGGAAATACCTGAAGGAGATTCCATGAACCACGAGCAGTACGTAGCGGCCATGTCCGCGCTTGGATATTCGAGAGCGGATGCTGAAGGCCTTATTTGGCTGTCCAAGAACGCCACTGATGTGGTCTTACGAAGAAACAACTTCGTTCCACGAGGTGACGGTCTCTACGAAATCTGGATCGCAAACGAAAGAGACTACTTCCGTCGCGTTCGTAAGGATGGCCGGGAGTTTCTTGGAACGCTAGGCGAGGCTTACGAGCTTATCTATGAACAAGTCCGCAAAGGGCTTGAGGCGCACCCGGGTGCACAGCGCAACTCCAAGTGACCGCGACTGGGTTGGCGCTCGCTGCCGACCGCCAGCGGTAGGAGACCGATGAAGCGTAAGCAGTACATTGCAGCTATGTCAGCGCTCGGCTACTCGCGTGAGGTGGCTGAGGGCCTCATTTGGCTGTCCAAGTGTTGACGACGCTCGAATTCTGAACGGTATCGACGCTTGAAAAGTGAACACTCAACGATTGGAGAGTGATCACTTTGGAGGATTGGGCGCTGATCAGGAGGCTCGCTGCGGAGGGTGTTCCGAAGGCCCGGATAGCCGACCGGTTAGGGATCTCGCGCACGACGGTGTGGAAGGCGGTGGGTTCTGATTCGCCGCCGACGTATCAGCGCAGGGCTGCGCCGACCTCGTTCGATCCGTTCCAGGCCCGGGTGCGGGCGTTGCTGGCGGAGGATCCGGAGCTGCCGGCGACGGTGATCGCGGAACGGGTGGAGTGGCCGGGATCGATGTCGTGGTTCCGTCAGAACGTGAAGCGGCTGCGGCCGGAGCATCGTCGGATCGATCCGGCCGACCGGCTGGTCTGGGAGCCAGGCGATGCCGCCCAGTGCGATCTGTGGTTCCCGCCGAAGAAGATCCCGCTCGAGGACGGGACAGCGTGCTTGTTGCCGGTGTTGGTGATCACGGCCGCATTCTCGAGGTTCGTCACCGGGCGGATGATCCCGACCCGGAAGACGGAGGACCTGCTGTTGGGGTCGTGGGAGTTGATCCAGCAGCTGGGCGCGGTCCCGCGTCGACTGATCTGGGACAACGAGCCCGGCATCGGCCGCGGACCCCGGCGCGCGGAAGGGGTGAGCGCGTTCATGGGGACTCTGGCGACCAGGCTGGTGTTGCTGCCGCCGCGAGACCCGGAGTCCAAAGGCATCGTCGAGCGCCGCAACCGATGGTTCGAGACCTCCTTCATGCCCGGGCGCAGCTTCGCCTCCCCGGCGGACTTCAATACCCAGTTCGCCGACTGGCTGACACGAGCTAATGCCAGGGTGGTGCGGACCACGAACGCGTCACCGATCTCGAGGCTGGCGGCGGATCAGGCGGCCATGCTGCCATTGCCGCCGATCCCGCTGCATCTGGGCTGGCGCAACCAGGTCCGTCTCGGTCGGGACTATTACGTCCGGTTGGACACCACTGACTACTCCGTCGACCCGTCCGTGATCGGCCGCCTGGTCGATGTCAGCGCCGACCTGGAACGGGTGCGAGTGCGCGCCGGCGGCCGTCTCGTCGCTGACCATGCCCGTCTCTGGGCGCGGGGAACCACGGTCACCGATCCGGCTCATGTTCAAGTCGCAGCCCGGCTGCGCAAGCAGTTCCAGCAACCCAGACCGGTTCGGCCGGTCGATGATCTGCACCGGGACCTGGCCGACTATGACCGGGCGTTCGGGCTGACCGGGGAGGTTATCTGATGCCCCCAACGAGCTCACCGGCCGAGGCGGTCAAACAGATCACCTATCTCGCCGCCGCGTTGAAAGCACCCCGGATCACCGATGCCGCGGCCCGACTCGCGGACCAGGCCAGGGACTCCGGCTGGTCGTTCGAGGACTACCTCGCCGCCGTCCTGGAACGCGAAGTGTCCGCCCGCAACGCATCCGGAGCAGAGCTGCGGATCAAAGCCGCCGGATTCCCCGCCCGGAAAACGCTGGAGGACTTCGACTGGGACGCCCAACCGACCGCCCGACAACAGATCGCTCAACTGGCCTCCGGCGGGTTCCTCCTGGAAGCGCAGAACGTCGTCCTTCTCGGCCCTCCCGGAACCGGGAAAACACACCTCGCGACCGCGCTCGGGATCGTCGCCGCCCGACACGGACACCGGGTCCTGTTCGCGACCGCGACCGACTGGGTCACCCGCCTCACCGACGCCCACCGCGCCGGCCGGCTGCCGCAGGAACTGGCCCGGCTGCGTCGATACGGGCTGATCATCGTCGACGAAGTCGGATACCTCCCGATCGAGCAAGACGCCGCGAACCTGTTCTTCCAACTCGTCTCCAGCCGCTATGAACACGCGTCGCTGATCCTGACCTCGAACCTGCCCTTCAGCGGTTGGGGCGGCGTCTTCGGAGACCAGGCCGTCGCCGCTGCGATGATCGACCGGATCGTCCACCACGCCGACGTCCTCACCCTCAAAGGCGCCAGCTACCGACTCCGCGGCCGAGGCATCGACAGCCTCCCCAGCATCCGCACCACCACCGCCGACACCGAGAACTAGACTGCCCGCAACCGTTCACTTTTCACCCGGCGAAACCGTCCAGAATCCGAGCGGCGTCGACACCAAGGACGCCTCTGATGTGGTCTTGCGAAGAAACAACTTCGTTCCGAGGGGTGGCGGTCTCTACGAGATCTGGATCACAGACGAACGAGATTACTTCCGCCGCGTTCGCAGGGATGACGGGAAGTTTCTTTTGACGCTAGGCGAGGCTTACGAATTCATTTATGAGGCGAAGCGGGAATGGCTCGATGCGCACCCGGATGCACGACGCAACTCCGAATGACCGCGACCGGGTTCGAGCTCGCTGACGATCGCCAGCGGTGAGGAGATTCCATGAACCACAGGCAGTACATTGCAGCCATGTCAGCGCTCCGATATTCGAGAGCAGGAGCGGAAGACCTCATCTGGCTGTCCAAGGACGACTCTGATGTGGTCTTACGAACAAACAACTTCATTCCAAGAGGTGACGGTCTCTACGAAATCTGGCTATCGGGGGACCGAGACGGCTTCTTTCGCGTTAGCAAGGATGGCCGGCCGTTTCTTGGAACGCTAGGCGAGGCTTACGAGCTTATCTACGACCAAGTCCGCGAATGGCTTGATGCGCACCCTGATGCACGGCGCAACTCCGAATGACCGCGACCGGGTTCGCGCTCGCTGACGATCATCGGCGGTAAGGACATTCCATGAACCGCGAGCAGTACATTTCAGCCATGTCAGCGCTCGGCTACTCGAGAGCCGGCGCTGAAGACCTCATTCGTCTCTCGAAAGACGCGTCTGACGTTGCGCTACGAATCAACAACTTCGTCCCGAGAAGCGACGGTCTCTATGAAATCTGGCTATCGGGGGACCGAGACGGCTTCTTTCGCGTTAGCAAGAATGGCCGGGAGTTTCTTGGAACGCTAGGCGAGGGTTACGAGCTCGTTTATGAGGAGAAGCGCGAATGGCTTGAGGCGCACCCGGATGCACAGCGCAACTCCGAATGACCGCGACTGCGTTTGAAGGGAACGCCCTGTTGCTGAGGAGCTGGCTGCGTCTGTCTTTGCCGAGCTCGAGGTAATACTCTGCCTTGCGCTCGTCGTCGCTGATTCGAGGAATAGCTCCGAACAGTGGCTCGTCCAGCCGGTGGTCAGCCCGAATCATCTTTCGCGCGAAGCTCTCCCCGAACTTCCAACTCAACGTCTGTCGTCCCTTAGCCGCGGCGCGCAAGGGTCCGGACCTTCCTCCTGCGGATCGCGCCGGCGACCGCCATCGCGAACCCTCCCACGAGCAATCCGCCTGCGAACACGACCAGCCACTTCGGATCCAGCATGGCCGTCGAGTCGGCGGCGACCGACGCCACGCTCGCCCGCTCCGGCGTGACGTTCGTCGCGTCGATCGGTGCCGAGAAGAAGGAGTAGATGCTCCCGGGGTCGACGCCCGGCGTCCGCGTGTTCGCCAGGACTGTGGCGAAGTTGGCGTAGTACGCCTCGTTCTCGGTGAGCCCCGTGTTGCCCGAGGACAGCAGCTTGTTGACGCCGGTGAATACTCTCTCGGCGCCCGTGGATGTGCTCGTCGAGTTCTTGAGGAGGGCCTCGAACTGGCTGGAGTTGTCGGGCACAGCCGTAGCACCGGTGGTGAGCCTGCTGCTGGTGTCCGCCGATTGCGTGATAAACGCGGTGATGTCATCGGTCAGTTGATCGCTGGTGTCGACGAACACCCCGGAGGTGTCGGGGGTGTACGTGCTCCAGTCCTGGACGTCGAGGCTGTTG
Organism: Streptomyces sp. L7; assembly: GCF_050990935.1. Lineage (GTDB taxonomy): Bacteria > Actinomycetota > Actinomycetes > Actinomycetales > Microbacteriaceae > Leifsonia. The sequence goes on from NZ_CP194644.1 coordinate 4,175,506, forward strand.
ACGGTGCTCGGTACCAGGGAGGCGTCTTTGACGGCGTTCAGCATGTCCGCGTGCCAGAGGTCCAGGTTCGTCAGCTCGGGCTCGAACAGCGGAGCCGGCGCACTGCTCGGGTCGAGGGAGTCCCGGAGGGCCTCCAGCGCCTCGATCTCATCGTGCAGGAACTGGAGGATCACCGGGTGGACGGGATGGGTCGGCACGGCCGGGTCCAGGGGCACCGCAGGCACGGCAAGGCCAGGCGGGGCCGTCGGGGGAGTCGGTGGAGGCCCATTGCCGGGAACGGGCGGAGTGATCGGCGCCGCCGACGGGTTCAGCAGGTACTCGATGACGCGCAGATTGGTGATCCTCTGGTCGAGGCTGTCGACGATGCCGGCGAGGGAAAGTGCGTGACCCTCGGAGAACTGCGCGATCGCCTGGCGGAGCTCGGCGAGCCGGCTCTGGAAGTGCGGGGGAGCGGCGCCTCCCGCATCTACGCACGGCTCGGGTGCGTCGGCCACGTCGAGACCGTTGAGCTTGCACAGCATGCCGGTCGTGAAGCCGTCGAACTGCGTCCCGTAGAAGCCGTGGTCGGACTCGGCCTGGTCAGCGATGCCCCGGTTGCTGTTGTCCACGTTGATCTGGGCGATGTCCCGTTGCCGCTCGGCGTATGCCTCGATGCCGGGCAGTTTGCCGGTGAGGGCTTCGCTGTTGGCGGCGAGCAGATCCAAGATCGACTTCGCGTAGGAGCTGTACGCCTCGGCGGTCGCGGCATCGACATCCTTCAGCCCGGACGCTCTCGCGATGAGGCTCTGGAAGGTCGGCATCGTTGCCGAGAACGGCTCCTGCACTTCCGAGGCGAGCGCCGCGATGAGCGCCTTCTGGATGCCGAGTGTGGCGCTCATCTGCCCGTCGGCCTGCGCGATGTTGTCGGCGAGCGAGGCGTAGTACATCGTGACGACGCTCTGGTTGAAGTCGTGGACGATGCCGCGGATCCTGCTCTCCAGCAGCCGGTCCGCGCTGACGTCCGGCTGGTGCCGGAGCCGGAACTCCACCGTCGCCTTGGTCGGACTGGTCTCCTGGAGCGTCAAGATGTCGTGCGTGAACGACCGGGGGATGTAGAGGAGGGCGTCGACGGAGCCGTCCTTGTACGCCTTCTCCGCCACGGGCCGGGAGACGACCGTCCAGTTGTACTCGGAGTCCTTCGAGATGCGGTCGACGAAGGAGGTGCCGAACGCATACTCCTCGCTGTTGAACTCAGCAGCGAGGTCCTCGTTCACCAGGCCCACCGTCGGCCGGAAGTCGCCGACGCGATGGGCGGCATCGTCGTTCAGGATCACGAAGCCGGCGACCAGCGCCGCCAGCAGCACGGGCACCGACAAGAACCGTACGAGCTTCGCTCTGCGCTTTCCTCTTGACGCCCCCGCCATGTGCACCTCTCCCCACGAGATCGCTGTCTGCCCCGCCCATCCTAACGTTTCTGAAATCCGAGGACAGATATCCAAGCTGAGGCGTGGAGAAAGCAGAACCGCCGAGCACGCGGACTGTTCGCGTACTCGGCGGTTCCGAGAAGAAGGGGAGGGGTGTCAGCCGGCCAGTTCCGGGGCCCAGTCGCCGGTGGCGAGGTACTGGACCTTCTTGGCGATGGAGACGGCGTGGTCGGCGAAGCGCTCGTGGTATCGGCTCGCGAGGGTGGCGTCGACGGTGTCCACGGCCTGCCCCTTCCAGGTCTCGCCGAGCACCTTGTCGAACACGCTGGCGTGCAGCTCGTCGATGTCGTCGTCGTCGTTGCGGATCTCGTCGGCGATGCGCATGTCCTGGGTGCGGAGCAGCTCGGCGAGCTTCTCGGCGATCTGCACGTCGAGGCGGCCCATCTCGGCGAACGTCGAGCGCAGGCTCTTCGGCACGACCTTGTCGGGGAAGCGGTAGCGGGCGAGCTGGGCGATGTGCTCGGCCATGTCGCCCATCCGCTCCAGCGAGGCGCTGATGCGGAGCGCGCTCACGACGATGCGGAGGTCACGGGCGACTGGCTGCTGGCGGGCGAGGATCTGGATCGAGAGCTCGTCCAGGAGCACGGTGAGCTCGTCGATGCGGTGGTCGTTGGCGATCACCTCTTCGGCGAGGGACACGTCCGACTCGTTGAACGCCTCCGTGGCGCTGCGGATCGAGCGGACGACCAGCTCGGCGATCTGGACCAGCCGGTCCTGGACGTCGGCCAGCTCCTGCTGGAAAACTTCGCGCATGGGATGAGGTCCTTCCTGGGCGTGCGCGGGCACGCGGGATACAGGGGTCGGTACTGACCCCGTTCAGCATGGTCGCTTCGGGAGGTTAACGGACGGTGCCGTAGGGCTGAACACTGTCTAACGTACCCGCGAAAACACGCGGCGGAGAGCCTGATCGGTCCCGGCGCGTCCTCGCGCATCACCTACGCTTTGGGTATGGACTCCGCCTGGTTGGTGCTGCTCTCGCTCGGCCTGGGGCTGGTCGTCGGCGCGGGGTTCGTCTGGATCCTCCACATCGCCGCGCGCCGCGGGGACCACGCGGCAGCGGTTTCCAACCCGGCGGTGCCGGACGGCGTGGATCAGGTGCTCGACGCGATGGAGTCCGCGGGCGTCGTCATCGACCCGTCCAACAACGTCATCAAGGCGTCCCCGGGCGCGCACGCGATCGGCCTGGTCTGGAACGGCGCCCTCGTCCACCCGCACCTCGTCGAGCTCGTCGACCGGGTCCGCCGCACGGGCGAGCCGATCACCGAGGAGTGCGAGCTCGCGCGGGGACCGTTCGGCGACGCCAACATCCACCTGAGCGTGCGCGTGGCGCGGCTGGGCTCCCGGTACATCCTGCTGCTGGCGGAGGACCGCACCGAGTCGTTCCGGCTGGAGTCCGTGCGCCGCGACTTCGTGGCGAACATCAGCCATGAGCTGAAGACCCCCATCGGCGCCGTCGGCCTCCTCGCCGAAGCGCTGGACGACGCCTCCGACGACCCTGAGCAGGTGCGCCGGTTCGCGCTGCGGCTGAGCGAGGAGGCCTCCCGGCTCGCCCGGATCACCCAGGACATCATCGAGCTGAGTCGCCTCCAGGCCGCCGACGCCCTCGGCGACGCCGAGGAGCTCTCGGCGAAGAAGGTCGTCCGGGCCGCCATCGATCAGAACAAAGTCGCCGCGGAGTCGCGCCAGATCGAGATCGCGATGCGCGGAGAGAAGGACGCGACGGTGATCGGCAACGAGGCGCTGCTGGTCACCGCGGTGCACAACCTCATCTCGAACGCGATCCAGTACTCTCCGGAGGACTCCCGGATCGGCATCGGCGTCCGCACGATCGACGGCGTGGTCGAGATCGCCGTCACCGACCAGGGCGAGGGCATCCCCGAGGAGGACCTCGACCGCGTGTTCGAGCGCTTCTTCCGGGTGGACCAGGCCCGCTCCCGCAACACCGGGGGCACCGGGCTCGGTCTCTCCATCGTCAAGCACGCCGTGCAGAACCACGGCGGGGAGGTCCGGGTCTGGTCGCAGCCCGGCCGCGGCTCCACCTTCACCATCCGGCTGCCCGAGGCGGCCACCGTCCGTCCCCCGATTGGAGAGAACCTGTGACAGCGATCCTGCTCGTCGAGGATGAGGGCGCGCTCAGCGAGCCGCTCGCGTACCTGCTCAAGCGCGAAGGCTACGAGGTGACCGTCGCCGAAGACGGCCCGTCGGCCCTCGCGGAGTTCGACCGTGGGAGCGCCGACCTGGTGCTGCTCGACCTCATGCTCCCCGGCATCCCGGGTACGGAGGTGTGCCGCGAGATCCGCACGCGCTCCAACGTCCCGATCATCATGCTGACCGCCAAGGACTCCGAGGTGGACATCGTGGTCGGGCTGGAGCTCGGCGCGGACGACTACGTCACCAAGCCGTACTCGTCGCGCGAGCTGCTGGCCCGCATCCGCGCGGTCCTGCGCCGGCGCGTGGACGAGGCGGAGCTGGAAGACGACGGCGTCCTGGAGGCCGGCACGGTCCGCATGGACGTCGACCGGCACACCGTCGCCGTCAAGGGCAACGAGATCTCCATGCCGCTGAAGGAATTCGAGCTGCTGGAGCTGCTCCTCCGAAACGCCGGACGCGTGCTCACCCGCGGTCAGCTCATCGACCGCGTGTGGGGAAGCGACTACTTCGGCGACACCAAGACGCTCGACGTGCACATCAAGCGCATCCGCTCGCGCATCGAGGAGAGCCCGTCGGACCCGCAGATGCTGGTCACGGTGCGTGGGCTCGGTTACCGGTTCAACGCCTGACGGCGGCCGGCGCCGCGAACGACGAAGCCGCCCTCGCTTCTCGCGAGGGCGGCTTCCGTGTCTTCGGGCTCGTGCCCGATCAGCCCTGGGCGGGCAGGATGGCCGGCGGGACGAGCTGCTTGTAGTCCGGGAGGCCGCCGTCGAGGACCGGGACCTGCAGCTTCACGCCGGTCGCGTCGCCGTACTGGAAGTACACGTCGTAGTTGCTGCCGGGCAGCGCGTCGAACGGGGTGAGGAAGACGTTGCTGGCGGAGGCCTTGTCGGGCTGGGAGCCGACCTTCTTGACCTGGCCGGGCTCGACGGTGACGTAGGCAGCGCTTCCGGAGTTCGCCGAGGTGATGGCCACGCGGTGGCTCTTGCTGTCGGTGTTCACCAGGCTGACCACGAGGTTGCCGACCTTGCCGTCGACGCCGTCGGTGACGATGAAAGCGTTGCGCACGTCGATCTGGCCGACGTTGCCGCTCACTCCGTCGCTCGCGTCGTAGTGCTTCGTGGTGGCCTGCGGTGCGATGAATCCGCACCCGGCGGTGCCGGCTGCGACCGCCAGGGCGAGGACGATGGACGCCGCGACGCGAGCTTTCACTGGATGATCCTCCGAATCGTTCCGCTCGACGGCGCGCTGATGCCCTGTGACGAAGCGGGTGTGAGCACGAGTTTACCGTATGCCGACAGGGCTTCCCGGCCTCCCGGGAGGTGCAGGGGCGAACCTTAGCATGTGCCTCGTGTGGTATCCTATTCGTTGCTGAAGGGACAACATATCTATGCTTTTCGAGGTTGGCGAAACCGTCGTTTACCCCCATCACGGTGCTGCAACGATCACCGAGGTCAAGAAAAGAATCATCAAGGGTGAAGAGAAGCTGTACCTCAAGCTCAACGTGACTCAGGGCGATCTGACCATCGAGGTCCCCGCTGAGAACGTGGATCTCGTGGGTGTGCGCGACGTCATCGGCAAGGAGGGCCTCGACCGCGTGTTCGAGGTGCTGCGCGCCCCGTTCACCGAGGAGCCGACGAACTGGTCCCGCCGCTACAAGGCGAACCTGGAGAAGCTGGCGTCGGGCGATGTCATCAAGGTCTCCGAGGTCGTCCGCGACCTCTGGCGCCGCGACCAGGACCGCGGCCTGTCCGCGGGCGAGAAGCGCATGCTGGCCAAGGCCCGGCAGATCCTCATCTCGGAGCTCGCCCTGGCGGAGAAGACCGACGACGAGAAGGCCTCCAGCCTCCTCGACGAGGTGCTCGCCTCCTAACCCGCGATTCACCTGCTTTCGAGAGGCCCGCGACTTCGGTCGTGGGCCTTTCGGCGTTCCTGGGAGGGTCGCTGCGGGCCGGGTAGTCTCGTGACGTGAGCAGCAACCCTGGACCGCGCGTCGCGGTCGTCGTCGTCGCGGCCGGATCGGGCACGCGACTGGGAGCCGACGTACCGAAGGCGTTCGTGGACCTCGACGGGCGCACCCTGCTGGAGCGTTCGCTGCATGCCGTGCGCGGCATGCGGGCTGCGGCGGACCCGGTGCTCGTGGTCCCGTCCGACCGTGTGCAGGAGGCGGCGGAGGTCGCGCTGCGCGTATTCGGGCGTCCTCCGGCGGTGGTGGCCGGTGGCGCCACCCGCCAGCAGTCCGTCGCCGCCGGGCTCGCCGCGATCGCCGATGACGTCGACGTGGTCCTCGTCCACGACGCGGCCCGTGCGCTCACGCCCTCCACACTGTTCGACGCGGTGGTGGAGGCCGTGGTCGAGACGGGGCACGGCGTCGTCCCCGGCCTCCCGGTCAGCGACACCATCAAGCGCGTCCACGGCGACCGCTCGGTCCACGAGACCGTGGACCGGTCGAGGTTGGCCGCCGTGCAAACCCCTCAGGGCTTCCCGCGCGACCAGTTGCTCACGGCTTACGCCGCCGCGACGACCGACGAGACCGACGACGCGGGGTTGGTGGCCGCGGCCGGATACCGCGTGACGGTGCTGCCGGGCGCGACGGAGGCGTTCAAGATCACCACGCCGTGGGACCTGCAGCGCGCGCGCGACCTGGTCGGCTCCGCCCGCATGCCGCGGATCGGGCTCGGGACTGACACGCACGCGTTCGATCCGTCCGCCGAGCTCTGGCTGGCCGGCCTGCTCTGGCCCGACGAGCCTGGGCTCTCTGGTCACAGCGACGGGGACGCGGCGTGCCACGCGATCGTCGACGCGTTGCTCGGGGCCGCGGGTCTCGGAGACATCGGCGGCGTGTTCGGGACGGGCGACCCGCGGCTGGCGGGAGCGCACGGTGAGGTCTTCCTCGCGGAGACGCGCCGCCTGGTGGAGGACGCGGGCTTCCGGATCGGGAACGTGTCCGTCCAGCTGATCGGCCAGCGACCCAAGTTCGCGCCGCGGCGGGTGGAGGCCGAGCAACTGCTGTCGGGGATCCTCGGGGCCCCGGTCTCGCTCGCCGCGACGACCACGGATGGACTGGGCTTCACCGGGCGCGGTGAGGGGATCGCCGCCTTCGCGACAGCGATGCTGTTCGCGCGCTGAGCGACGGCCCCGGGCTCAGCGGCCCGGCGTCAGTGGCATCGTGTCAGTGGAATCGTGTCAGTGGAATCGTGTCAGCGGCCCCGGTCAGCGGCCTGGTGTCACCGGCCTGTCGTCACCGGTCAGCCTGGTGTCACTGGCCGGGCGTGAGCGGTCTCCAGTGGTCCTGGCCAGGGTCCTGACCGGCCGCCGCGAGGGCGAGGCGGGGGAGGAAGTGCGCCCAGCCGGCGCGATGACCGGCGACGCGCGGCTCGGGGAGATCCGTGTGGTGGACCTCCACACGCGTCCCCGTCGCGATCGGGGTCAGCGTGAACGTGACGGTGGACGCTCCGGGCGGGAGGTCGGCGCTGCCGGCCACGCCCCAGCTCACGACGACGCGATGCGGCTCGTCCACCTCCAGGAACTCGCCGCGGATCGGGCTGCCCGCGATGTCGGCGGTGAACTCGCCGCCCGGGCGCGGATCGAGGACGGCGTGCTGGCCCATCCACGCGGTGAGGCCATCCGCCGTGACGAGGTACGCGAACACCGCTCCGGGCGGCGCCGCGATGTCGACCGCAGAACGATGCTCAGCCATCGGTCGTCTCCTGGCCGCTCTCGACGGCCGCCTTCAATGCCGACAAGCGGCTCGGCCAGAACTCGTCGAGGTAGCAGCGGACGGCGGCGAGGCCGTCGTCGTCCACGACGAAGAGATGCCGGGTGCCGTCGCGGCTTCCGGAGACCAACCCCGCGCGCCGGAGCACCCCGAGATGGTGCGAGGTCGTCTGCTGCGAGAGACCGAGCTCGGAGGCGAGCCGGCCGACCGGGGTCGGGCCGTCACGGAGCGCCGCGAGGATTGCGCGCCTGTTCGTATCGGCGAGGGCGGTGAGGGCGGCGTCGAGCGAATGGTCGATGGCGGTCTGCGGCATGGGCCTCCTGTCGATTTCAGGCTAGCACAAATGTGTGTTTGTACTTATTCTGACTTGTGGAAAGGAGAACGACATGACCGGAACGGATACCGCGGCCGTCGCCCGCGAGTACATCGAGGCCGTCGGCGCCCACGATCTGGAGAGGGTCGACGAGCTGCTGGCCGAGGGTCTCGTCGCACGGTTCGCGGGAGGAACGGTGGGAAAGCGGGAGTGGATCGGCGCGCTCGGGCGGCTGTTGGCTGCGCTGGTGCGCAACGACGTGCGGGAGGTCTTCGCGGACGGTGAGCGCGGCTGCGTCGTGTACGACTTCGTGACGGACACACCGGCGGGCGCGGTGCCGTGCGTCGAGCTCGTGACGGTGCGCGACGGGCGGATCGACGCGATCGAGCTGATCTTCGACCGGCTGGCGTTCGCACCGGTCAACGAGGCCCTCGCCGAGCGCGCAGCCTCCCTGTAGTCCTCCACAGTTCGCGGTGCGGACGACTTCTCCACCTCTTCGGTCATGGATCGCGTGGGCGTTGGCGGCGACCCGTAGGCTTGTGCCGTGACTCTGCGACTCTTCGACACGAAGGCCGGCGCCCTGCGCGACTTCGTCCCCCTGCGCGCCGGTGCGGTGGGCATGTACGTCTGCGGGCCGACGGTGCAGTCGTCTCCGCACATCGGGCATCTCCGATCGGCGCTGGTCTACGATCAGCTGCGCCGCTGGCTCGCGTATCGCGGGCTGGACGTGACGCTCGTGCGCAACGTCACCGACATCGACGACAAGATCCTCGTCAACGCCGTCGCGGCGCACTCGCAGGGCGGCTCGGAGGAGTGGTGGGCGCTCGCCTACCGGTTCGAACTCGAGTTCACCGCCGGCTACACGGCGCTCGGCGTCCAACCGCCCACCTACGAGCCGCGGGCCACTGCGTCCATCCCGCAGATGCAGGAGCTGATCGCGCGGCTCATCGAGCGCGGGCACGCCTACGTGGCCGAGGACGGATCGGGGGACGTCTACTTCGACGTGAAGAGCTGGCCCGCCTACGGTGAGCTGACCCGGCAGAGCATCGACAACATGGAGGCCGCGGCGGACGCGGATCCACGCGCCAAGCGGGATCCGCGCGACTTCGCCCTGTGGAAGGGGCGCAAGAGCGATGAGCCGGCGTCGGCGGCATTCCCGTCGCCCTGGGGAGAGGGACGGCCCGGCTGGCACATCGAGTGCTCCGCCATGTCCCGCCGCTACCTCGGGCCGCAGTTCGACATCCACGGCGGCGGCCTCGACCTGCGGTTCCCGCACCACGAGAACGAGCTCGCGCAGTCGACGGCCGCGGGGGACGCATTCGCCTCGTACTGGGTGCACAACGGGCTCGTCCACGTCAACGGGCAGAAGATGAGCAAGTCGCTCGGCAACTCCGTCTACGCGGCCGACCTGCTCGGCGCCGCGCGCCCGCTGGTGGTGCGCTACTACCTCGGCTCGGCGCATTACCGGTCGACCATCGACTTCCACGACGGCTCGCTCAGCGAGGCGGAGGCGGCGCTCGACCGCATCGCCGGCTTCTTCGAGCGGGTCGACCGGCGGCTCGCCGGCACCCGGTTCGCCGGCAGCGGCGTGGAGGTCGTTCCCGGGGCCTTCGCCGAGGCGATGGACGACGACCTCGCCGTCCCGCAGGCGCTGGCCGTGCTGCACGACACCGTGCGCTCAGGAAACGCGGCGCTGGATGCGGAAGACTTGGAGGCGGCCGCGGCCGCGCGCGGCCACGTCCTGGCGATGACCGAGGTGCTCGGCATCAACCCGCTCTCGCCGCACTGGCGCACCGCCGGTTCCAGCGCCGCCGAGCACGCGCTCGGCACGCTGATCGGCCGCCTGCTCGACGACCGCCAGGAGGCGCGCCAGGCGCGCGACTTCGCGGCAGCAGACCGCATCCGCGACGAATTGACCGCCGCGGGAATCAGTATCGAAGACACCCCGTCGGGGTCGCATTGGAGTATCGAAGCATGAAGAACTCAGGTGGCAAGCCCCGTGCCGGGGCCGTGAGGAAGAGCAAGAAGGGCGCCCAGGTCGGCACCGGAGGCCACGGCCGCAAGGCCCTGGAAGGGCGCGGCCCGACCCCGAAGGCCGAGGACCGCGAGTACCACGTCGCCTACAAGAACAAGCAGCTTCGCGATCGTGCCGCGGCCAAGGCCGAGCAGCGCGGCGGCCGCGACGGCGCCCCGCGCGGAGCGTCAGGTGCGGCCCGCCGGGCGAAGAGCGGTGACGAGAGCGAGATCGTCACCGGCCGCAACTCCGTGCTGGAGGCTCTGCGCGCGGCCATCCCGGCCTCGACCCTCTACATCGCGGCGCGCATCGAGATGGACGACCGCATGAAGGAGATCCTCTCGATCGCCACCGGACGCGCCATCCCGGTGCTCGAGATCATGCGCCCCGAACTCGACCGCCTCGCCGGCCGCGACGCCGTGCACCAGGGCGTCGCGCTCAAGGTGCCCCCGTACGAGTACGCCCACCCCGGCGAACTCCTCGACCTCACCCTGCGCAAGGGCCAGACCCCGCTCTTCGTCGCGCTCGACGGCATCACCGACCCGCGCAACCTGGGCGCGATCATCCGCTCCACCGCCGCGTTCGGCGGTCAGGGCGTGATCATCCCGCAGCGCCGCTCGGTCGGCATGACGGCTTCGGCCTGGAAGACGTCCGCGGGTGCGGCGGCACGCACGCCCGTCGCGATGGCGTCCAATCTCACGGCGACGCTCAAGGAGTTCAAGAAGGCGGGTGTGTTCGTGCTCGGCCTCGACGGCGGCGGCGACACCAGCCTCCCGGGCCTCTCCTTCGCCGACCGTCCGGTTGTGATCGTGGTCGGCAGCGAGGGCAAGGGCCTCTCCCGCCTGGTGACCGAGACCTGCGACGCGGTGGTCTCCATCCCGATCTCCGCCTCGACCGAGTCCCTCAACGCGGGCATCGCGGCCAGTGTGACGCTCTACGAGATCTCGAAGCTGCGGGCCGAGGGGAAGGCGCCGCGAGGCTAGCGGAGGAGATCCGTCCCGACACGCCGTGCCACAGCAGCCAACGGAGGACATCTGGCACCCGCCGGCCCGGATATCCTCCGGCTGCGACGGCGGGTGGCGACCGCGGGACGGGGTAGGCAGAGCCGGGTGCGGTGGCTAGCGGAGGAGATTAGTCGCCGCTGTGCCCGTATCTCCTCCGTTACGCGTCATTCGGAGGGAGGAGTGGCTCGGTTTCCTCCGCCGCGTGCACGGGCCGCAGGCGACCGGCTGCTCAGACCTTCGAGCGCCAGTCGTCCTCGTCGTCGTCGGTCTCCACGGGGGCCGCGCCGCCGATCACCGGGATGCTCATCGTCTCCGTGGGCGGCCCCACGACGGTGGCCTCGTCGCGGCGGTGGCGGAGGATGTCGTTGATGTACGAGGTCAGCGCCTCGGCCAGCGGGACGTCGCGGCCCTCGGCCTGGGACATGAACCAGCGGTGCTCCAGGAGCTGGTGGAAGACCTCGGCCGGCTCCAGTTTGCCCTTCAGGTCGGCCGGGATGGAGCGGATGACCGGCTCGAAGACGCGCATCAGCCACTCGTGGGCCATCGCCTCCTCGTCCAGGCCGCGCTTGCCGAGCGTCGCCGAGTAGGAGTCCAGATCGTTGAGCAGGCGGCGGGCCTGGTTCTCGCCGGTGTCGAGGCCAGTCAGGCGCAACAGGCGGCGGGAGTGGTGGCCGGCATCCACCACCTTCGGCTGGATGCGCACGGTCGTGCCCTCGTCGGAGGTCTTGATCGCCAGCTCCTCGATGTCGAAGCCGAGCTCGTTCAGTCGCTCGACGCGCTGGCTGATCCGCCAGCGCTCCGACGACGAGAAGGACTCGCTGCCGGTCAGCTCCTTCCACAGCGACCGGTAGGCGGCGACGATGCCGTTCGACACCTTGATCGGGTCGAGCTCCTCGTCCACCCGGCCGCCGGCCTCCAGGTCCATCAGCTCGCCGGCGATGTTGACCCGGGCGATCTCGAGGTCGTTCTCGCGCTGGCCGTTCGAGAGGCCGCCATCGTAGAGCTGGCCGGTCTCGGCGTCCACCAGGTACGCCGCGAAGGCGCCGGCGTCGCGACGGAACAGTGTATTCGAGAGCGAGACGTCGCCCCAGAAGAAGCCGACGATGTGCAGCCGCACCAGCAGCACGGCCAGGGCGTCCACCAGGCGGGTCGCGGTGTCCGGGCGCAAGGTCTGCGAGAACAGTGCGCGGTAGGGGAGCGAGAACTTGAGGTGCCGGGTGACGAGCGCGGCGTTCAGCGCGTCGCCGTCGTCGTCCGTCCGGTTCTTGATGACGGCGACCGGCTCGACGCACGGCACGTCCAGGCGCTGGAGGGTGCGCAGCATCTCGTACTCGCGCTGCGCCATCTCCGCTGTCGTCTCCTTGATGGCGATGACGTAGCCGGACATGTTCGCGAACCGGACCAGGTGCCGGCTTATGCCCTTCGGCAGCAGGGCGATGTGCTCGTTCGACCACTGCTCCAACGGGATGTTCCAGGGCAGATCGAGCAGAGCGGGATCGACGGTCGCCGCGGTGATGTTGACAGAGCCGGCCATGAGGCGCCTTCCAGGAGCGAGTGGGGGCGGAAAGCACTCTGCCGCAGCCCGGGACCGGACTGCGGCAGAGTGAGGATCAGCTGCGACGACCTCAGTCGACGACGGCGCCGCCGAGACGCTCGCCCGACTCCGAGTGGAAGAGGTGGACGTGGCCCGGCTTCGGGGTGATGTAGACGGTGTCGCCCGCGTTCGGGTGCACGCGCCCGTCGACACGGCCGACGATGTCGGTGCGCTTGCCGTCGAGCTCGGAGTGGCCGTACAGGTAACCGTCGGCGCCGAGCTCCTCGACCAGGTCGACCGCGACCTTCAGGCCGCCGCTCTCGGCGGACGACACGACCACGTCCTCCGGGCGGACACCGATCGTGACGGTGTTGCCGGCGTTGGCGAGCACGTCGCGCTCGACCGGGACGACCGTCGTGCCGAACTTGATGCCGCCGTCGGTGACGTCCGCGGTGAACAGGTTCATGGCCGGGGAGCCGATGAAGCCGGCGACGAAGACGTTGTTCGGCTGGGCGTACAGGTCACGAGGGGTGCCGACCTGCTGGAGCACGCCGTCCTTGAGGACCGCGATGCGGTCGCCCATCGTGAGCGCCTCGGTCTGGTCGTGGGTGACGTAGACCGTGGTGACGCCGAGGCGGCGGGTGAGGGACGCGATCTGGGTGCGGGTCTGGACGCGGAGCTTGGCGTCGAGGTTCGACAGCGGCTCGTCCATGAGGAACACCTGGGGGGAGCGGACGATCGCGCGGCCCATGGCGACGCGCTGACGCTGACCACCGGAGAGCGCCTTCGGCTTGCGGCCGAGGTAGGGCTCCAGGTCGAGCAGCTTGGCGGCCTCGAGGACGCGGGAGGCGCGCTCGTCCTTGCCGACGCCGGCGATCTTCAGGGCGAAGCCCATGTTCTCGGCGACGGTCATGTGCGGGTACAGCGCGTAGTTCTGGAACACCATCGCGATGTCGCGGTCCTTCGGCGGCACGTCGGTGACGTTGCGCTCGCCGATGAAGATGTTGCCGTCGTTGACCTCTTCGAGGCCCGCGAGCATGCGGAGCGAGGTGGACTTGCCGCAGCCGGACGGGCCGACGAGGACGAGGAACTCGCCGTCTGCGATGTCGAGGTCGAGAGCGTCGACCGCGGGGCGGTTGGAACCCGGGTAGAGCCGGGTCGCCTTGTCATACGTGACAGTCGCCATTTTTCTTTTGTCTCCTTCACCGGCAGGTACGTGCCGGACGATCCGTTGTGAATGGAATAGACGTGGCGTCGACGTCCGAGGGCGTCGATGCCACGACCCCCATAGTAAGGCATCCGACGCGCTGCGCTTACCACGGGTCTGCGGGAGGTCGCGAGGGGTGGACGTCCCGCACTCGGGGGCCAACCCCCAGGTGGCGCTCGGGGCGTGAGCGGGGTATGTCTGGTCTATTCCCAGACTGCCGCAATATGGTCGTCTGGTTGCGTCTGCTCACGCCACACCAGGCGGCACGTCCCCCGCGCGCCGCTCCGCCTACCCCCGAGAGCCGATTCCCCCGAGATATGAGTTCCATGAACGACTCCGACGAGAGCCGCAGCGGCGACGTCCGCGCGGCCGCGCGGGAGAAAGCCCGACAGCTCCGCACGAGCCAGCAGCGCAGGGACCGCAGGAGAAGGGCCCTGCTGTCCGGTGGCATCGTGATCGGCGTGATCGCGGTCCTGGCCATCGTCGCGGTGGTCATCATGGGCGCGATCCGTCCCACCGTCCCCGGCCCGAAGAACATGGCGAGCGACGGCGTTCTCGTCGGCTCCGGCCTCAAGGTCAAGACGACGCCGGCGCTCGCGGCCGACGCGAAGCCCGTCGCGAGCACGCCGGACCCGAACGGCAGTTCCGTCGACATCCGGATCTACGCCGACTACCTGTGCAAGCTCTGCGGCGACTTCCAGCGCACGAACCTGAAGCAGCTCCAGCCGCTGGTCAAGGACGGCGCGGTCACGGTCGAGATGCATCCGGTCGCGATCTACACCAGCCACTCCGCGGGCACCCGGTACTCGCTGCGCGCTGCCAACGCCGCGGCCTGCGTGGCGAACTACTCGCCGCAGTCGTTCTGGGCGTTCAACCAGTCGCTGTTCGAGAACCAGCCGGCGGACGGCGGTCCCGGTCTCACCGACGGCCAGCTCAAGAAGCTGGCCGCGGCTGCGGGCGCCTCTCCGTCGGACATCGACTCCTGCGTCGACGACGGCCGGTTCAAGACCTGGGTCGGCTCCGCCAGCGACCGCGCGCTCAGTGGTCCGATCCCCAACTCCAACGTGAGGAAGATGACGAATGCGCTGCTCGTGCTCGTCAACGGCAAGCCCTACACCGGCTCGCTGACGAACGCCGACGACTTCAAGGCGTTCATCCTCCAGGCGCAGGGTGACGAGTACTCGTCGACCTCCACGCCGACGCCGTCGCCGAGCGCGGGAAGCTGAGTCCGCACGTCCCACTCGACACCAGGGCGCCCGCCGCGTATCCCCTAGGATTGTTCGCGACGGGCGTCCGTCATGTCCGCCGACTTAGCTCAGCTGGTAGAGCACTCGCCTTGTAAGCGAGCGGTCGCGAGTTCGAACCTCGCAGTCGGCTCCGTCCTCCCGCTTCTTCGCCGTCGCGCGCCGTTCGTCGTGCTCGACGGCCGTCGTCGTGCTCGACGAACGTCGTCGTGCTTGTCGGCCGTTGCCGGGCGCTCTATCCTTGTCGTGCGGAATCCGAATCACTCGTTCGGATAGCGAACACGCAATCACGATGATGTGAGGAGCCTCCCCATGCAGTTCCACCACCACGGCTATGTGTCCGGCGACCCGCACGTGCTGCCCGCGGTCGGGCCGGCCTGGTCGCCCGAGCTGCCGGAGGCCATGGACGTGCTCGTCGTCGGGTCCGGACCGGCGGGGATGGTCACCGCGGCGCAGCTCGCGCAGTTCCCCGGCGTCAGCACCCGGCTCGTGGAGCGCCGCGGCGGCCGGCTGGAGATCGGCCAGGCGGACGGCATCCAAGCGCGCAGCGTCGAGACCTTCCAGGCGTTCGGGTTCGCGGAGCGGATCACCGCCGAGGCCTACCGGATCACCGAGATGGCGTTCTGGAAGCCGGACCCGGCCGACCCGACCCGGATCGTCCGGGCGGCGCGCGCGGTGGACGACCCGACCGGGATCAGCGAGTTCCCGCACCTTCTGGTGAACCAGGCGCGCGTGCTCGACTACTTCAGCGAGTTCATGACGAACGGCCCGACGCGGATGCGGCCGGACTACGGCTGGGAGTTCCGCGGCCTCCGCATCGAGGACGACGGCGAGTACCCGGTCGTCGTGACGCTCGCGCGCAGCGCCAGTGAGAACGCGGGTGAGGAGCGGGTGGTCCGCGCCAAGTACGTGGTCGGGGCGGACGGCGCTCGAAGCAAGGTTCGCGAGTCGATCGGCTGCACGCTCGCGGGCGACCAGGCCAACCACGCCTGGGGGGTGATGGACGTGCTGGCCGTCACCGACTTCCCCGACATCCGGACCAAGTGCTCCATCCAGTCGGAGTACGGCAACATCCTGCTCATCCCGCGCGAGGGCGGCTACCTGTTCCGGATGTACGTGGACCTGGGCTCTGTCGGCGACGACGACCACGGCGCGGTGCGGGCGACGAGCATCGAGCAGATCATCGCGAAGGCCAACGAGATCCTGCACCCCTACACGCTCGACGTGCGCAACGTCGCCTGGCACAGCGTCTACGAGGTCGGCCACCGGCTCACCGACCGCTTCGACGACATCCCGCGCGAGGTGCTCGGGTCGCGGACGCCGCGGGTGTTCATCGCCGGCGACGCCTGCCACACGCACAGTGCGAAGGCGGGGCAGGGGATGAATGTCTCCATCCAGGACGGCTTCAACCTCGGCTGGAAGCTCGGCCACGTGCTGCAGGGCCGGAGCCCGGAGTCGCTGCTGGCGACCTACTCGGCGGAGCGGCACGTGGTCGCCAAGAACCTGATCGACTTCGACAAGGAGTGGTCGACGCTGATGGCCACCAAGCCGGAGGACCTGAAGGACCCCTCAGCGCTGGAGGACTTCTACGTGCGCACGGCGGAGTTCCCCGCCGGGTTCCTGACCGAGTACGCGCCGTCGCTGATCGTCGGGGAGCCGGAGCACCAGGAGCTGGCGACGGGCTTCCCGATCGGCAAGCGATTCAAGTCGCCTATCGTCGAGCGGGTCTGCGACACCAACCCGGTGCACCTCGGGCACCACGCGACGGCGGACGGTCGCTGGCGGATCTATGTGTTCGCCGACGCGTCGACGGCCGGCGACGGGACGCTCGTGCCGGCGTTCGCCGAGTGGCTCACGACCTCCGCGGCGTCGCCCCTCGCCGCGACCCCGCGCGACGGCGACATCGACGCCTGGTTCGACGTGAAGGTCGTCTACCAGCAGGACCACACCGGCGTCGACCTCGGACTCGTCCCGGGAGCGTTCCTGCCGCGGACCGGGCCGTTCGATCTGATCGACTACGAGAAGGTGTACGCGACGGCGCCGGGCGACGACGTGTTCGAGGCGCGCGGGATCGACCGCGGCGGCGTGATCGTCGTCGTGCGGCCGGATCAGTACGTGGCGCAGGTGCTGCCGCTGGCGGGGTACTCGGAGCTGGGGGAGTTCTTCGCGCCGATCCTGGCGGTACGAGCCACGGCGGAGGCCCCGACAGCGGAGGCCGCGACAGCCGAGGCCACCACCGTCTGACGCGACGTCGCCGGCCGGCTCAGCGCAGTTCGCCGGCGACCGTCGCCGCCGCCCGGCCGAGCCGCGCGCCGATCGCGGCCACATCCCGGCCGTTCGCCACATACACGACCGCGAGCGCGGCGAGCGGTTGACCGTGGACGACGAGGGGCACCGCCACCGATGCCAGGCCGGGGATGACCTCGTCGTGGGAGGTCGCGTAGCCGCGCGCGCGGGCCTCCAGAGCTTCGTCACGCGGGTGGCCGTCCGGGAGCTCGCCCCACTGCGCCTCGGTGAGCACGGACTGGAGGGCGATGCCCGGCGCGCCCGTGGTGATCGGGTGGCGGCTGCCGGGCCGCTGGGCGACGGCGGCATGCGCGTGCGAGGGCTCGATGCTGACCAAGGTGACGACCTCGCCGCGGTCGAGCACCGCGAGGAACGCGGTCATCCCGAGTTCGTTGGCGACGGCGCCGAGCTCCGGGACGGCTGCCGACTGGAGGTCGCGCGACACCGCGCGGGCGAGGGTCGCCATGCGCGGCCCGAGCAGCGCGGCCCCGGCGGGGTTGCGGACCACGAGGCCGTGGTCCTCGAGCGTGCGGAGGATCCGGTAGACGATCGAGCGGTGCACGCCGAGGGCGGCGGCGAGCTCGGCGATGGTGAGCGGGCGGTCGGCGTCGGCCAGCGCCTCCAGCACGCGGATGCCACGGGAGAGGGTCTGCGAGTGCGGGGCGGGCGCGACGGTGTCGCGCGCCTCCGGTGCGCCTGCGTCGTCAGGTGTGCTCGCCATGCGCTCATTCTTTCGCATCCCCCATCTTTCGCATCCCTGGCGGTGAAGAAGTCGGGAGGCGACGTCCGCCAGCCGGCCCTATCCCACCGCCGCGACGAACGCCCGGGAGTACCCCCAGCGCGGCTGGCTCGTCCCCGAGCACATGTACGCCGGGACGCCCGACGTGCACGGCTGGTCGCGGGTCAGCTCCCACCAGCCGAGACCGGCGAGGCCGTTCGCCTTCGCGTAGTGTCCGACGGTCGTGGCGTCGGCGAGCGTGAACAGCTCGCCGGTGTCGTTCCGGCCGATCATCGGGGTCACGGCGATCAAGCCGAGACGCTGGGCGTCGCTCCAGGACCCGTAGGCGGCGAGGCTCTTGAGCTGTGCCGCGGTCGCCGTGGCGGCGTCGATCGCGGCCTGGCCCATGTTCGTCACGCCTGTGCCGTAGTCCATCGTCATCAGGTCGACCGCCGAGAGCTGGACGCCCGCGGCCGTGAACTCGGAGATGGTGCGGAGGCCGCTGGCGAGGAGGCCGTACGGCATCACCGGCAGCGTGAGCGTGACCTGCAGCGGGTGGCCGGCCGCCGCGCGCTGGCGCTGGAGGGCGGCGACCGCGGTGGCGCGCCGGATGTTCGACGCGGAGTCGGAGACGTCGGCGCCCTCGATGTCGAAGTCCACGCGGTCGAGCGCGAACCGCGACACCACGGTGCTGTAGGCGGCGAGGAGCTTGGCGGGATCGGTGCAGGCTCGCGCGAGCTCGTCGTTGGCCGCACCGCCGAAGGAGGCCACGACCCGGCCGCCTTGCGCCTGGAACGACTGAATATCCGCCTGGAAGTCCTGGCTGCCGCCGATCGTGTACGCGGTGTAGCCGGCCCAGGTGGGCGAGCAGGCGCTGCTGCGGTCGGCGACGATGAAGGCCGCGGTGACGGCGCGAACGCCCGCCGACGACGCGAACGAGGTGAGGTCGGCGGTGGGCCAGAGGCCCATGTCGACGAAGGGGGCGATGAGGAGCGTGGAGGAGGTCCCGGGGGCGGGGGCCGGTGTCGGTGTCGGTGTGGGCGTCGGTGTCGGTGTCGGCGTCGATGTCGTGCCCCCGTTCAGGGAGCACGGGAGATTCGCGCCGACGACACGGCACGCGGTCGGGACCAGAGGGGCTCCCGCCGCCGTGGTCGAGGTCAGGCCGAAGGTCGCGGTCGCTCCGGGAGCGAGCGTGGTGGCGTACGACGGGGCGGTCACGCTGAAGCCGTCGCTGGTCGTCGCGGCTGTGCCATCCCACAGGGTGACCACGCCGTCGGCCGTCGTGAAGGCGATCTGCCACGGCGACAGCGTCGTCTTCGAGGTGTTGGCGACCGCGACGGACGACTGGAAGCCGGAGGCCCACTGCGAGGTGACGGTCCAGGTCACGGCGAGGGCGGCGCCGGGAGCAGGGGCGGGGGCCGGAGTCGGGGTGGCGGACGGCGTGGGCGTGGGGGTGGGGGTGGGGGTCGGTGTCGGTGTCGGTGTCGGCGAGGTCGTTCCGCCGGCCGTCGCTGCGCCGTTCACCGCGCACGGCACGTTCGCACCGGCCGGAAGGCCGACGATCGTGCACGACGTCGGCACGATCGCGGCGGTCCCCGCGCGGGTGGCGGTCAGGCCGAACCGGGCCGAGCCTCCCGGAGCCAGGCTGGTCGCCCAGGAGGGCGCGCCGACAGTGAGGGTCCCGGTGGGGGAGGCCGAGGAGACCGCGGACCAGATGCTGACGAGCGTGTGTGGGAAGTCGAATCGCACCTGCCACGGCTTCACCGTCGTTCCGGTGCCGTTGGCGACGGTGACCGCGGACTGGAATCCGGTGGTCCAGGAGTTCGCGGTCGTCCAGGTCACGTCGACGCGCGGCGTCGCGGCGGCCAGGGCCCCGGAGGTCGCGACCGCACCGGCGCCGAGGAGGCCGGCGACGGCCAGTGCGGCGATGACGGCCTGCCGCCGATGCGCGGTGCGGCGGCCGGGGCGGAACTGGCCGAGCAGCCGGCGGAGGGCCGCCTGGACTCGGTGACCGGTCGCCCGGTGGCGGGCGGGACGGGACGCTGACTCGGGCATGGCACTCCTGACGACTTACGACGGAACAGCGAAGGGAGGTACGTCAGTCACTATCGGCCATCGCGGCGGATCGGTCAGTGCGCCACGGCGGCAGTCACCCGCGATTCACGAGTTCACGAGTTCACGCGGATGATCTCCTCCTGGTAGGGCGCCACCACATCACCCGAGATCCGCAGGTCCAGCACCAGGAACGGCCGCTCGGCCGCCGGGCGCGCCGCCCAGCGGACCAGCGCCTCCAGATCCTCAGGGGTGCGGACGACGACGCCCTCCGCCCCCACCGCGGCGCCCAGGCCGGCGAAGTCGACCTCCGGGATGCGCATCGGGCCCTGGGCGAGGCCCTTCAGGCCGTAGAGGTTGACCTCCGCGCCGTAGGCGGCGTCGTTCCAGACCACGCACAGGCCGCGGCCCCCGCGACCCGCACCGCGGACTCCAGATCGGCCAGCGCCATCAGGCCGCCGCCGTCGCCGGTCGTGAGCACGATCGTGGAGTCCGGATGCGCGAGGGCGGCGCCGGCGACGCTCGGGAAGCCGAGGCCGATCGACTGGTAGGCGGTGCCGACCATGATCATCCGGGCCGGGGAGGCGACCGGCCAGTACATGTTCGCCCAGCCGATGAAGTGGCCGCCGTCCGAGACGACGACGCGGTCGGCGGGGAGCAGCTGGCCGATGCGGGCCGCGGCCGTGCGGGGGTCGAGGCGGCCGTCTGCCGCCAGGCCGTCGCCCGCCGGGCGGTCGCGGAGTGCCGCGAGGTCGGCCGACTCGCGCCAGCCGGAGGGGACGGCGCCGAGCGCGCGCAGTTCCTCCACCAGCGCCTCGGCGACCACCCGGGCGTCGCCGCGCAGATACGCGCCGACGTTCGGGTGCGTCGCCGCGGGAGCGACATCCACCTGGATGATGCGGGTGCCGGGGGCGAACAGGTCGCCGAAGCGCATCGTGAACTGGTTGAGGGAGGCGCCGAAGACGACCGCGACGTCGGCCGAGCGGACGGCCTCCATCGCGCCCTCAGCGCCGAAACCCCCGGTCACCCCGAGGTCGTAGCGCGTGTCGGGGAAGACGCCGCGGCCCAGCGCGGTGCCCGCGGTGAGGGCGCCGGTCGCGTCGGCGAGGGCGCCGAGCGCGTCGCCCGCGCCGGCGATCCAGGCGCCGCGGCCGGCGAGCAGGAACGGTCGCTCCGCACTCGCGAGCGCGGCGGCGGCGTCCACGATCGCGCCGCGCGCGAACGGGCCGGCGGGGGCGAGAGGTGCGGGGAGGACGGGCGCCGGCGCCTCGGGGACCGGGCCGGCCTCCCGGGTGGCGACGTCGTAGGGGATGGCGAGCACAGTGGGCACGCGGTACGTCAGCGCGTGCTCGACGGCGATGGCCGTGGTCGCGGCGGCGTCGGTGCGGCCGACGGTATAGGTGCGCGCCCCGACCGCGCTGGCCAGCGCGATCTGGTCGACGCCCCACGGGCGCGGGCCGGAGGTCGGCTCGTCGCCGGCGACCAGCACCAGCGGGATGTGCGCCTGGCGGGCCTCCGCCAGCGCGGTCAGCGTGTTGGTGAACCCGGCGCCGTAGGTGGCGGTGGCGGCGGCGAGCCTCCCGGAGGCGCGGTGGTAGGCGTCGGCCGCGACGACGGCTCCGGCCTCGTGGCGCATGGCGGTGTAGGGGACGCGCCCCTCGCGCTCGAGGGCGTCGAGGAAGTGGGCGTTGCC
Organism: Streptomyces sp. L7; assembly: GCF_050990935.1. Classification (GTDB taxonomy): domain Bacteria; phylum Actinomycetota; class Actinomycetes; order Actinomycetales; family Microbacteriaceae; genus Leifsonia. The sequence goes on from NZ_CP194644.1 coordinate 4,196,903, forward strand.
GTTGCCCATCACCCCGAACACCTGGTCGACGTGGTGGGCGAGGGTGGTGGCGACGTGCGCGGAGACGGACGGCATGGCGGTGCCTTTCGAGACGGGAACGGAGGTGCGATGATCCGTATGTGTCTCGCGCGCTGCTGCTTCGCCGAGCGCGGCTTCGTGCCCTTTTTCGAGCACCGGGCCGTGGGACGGCCGGACGTCAGCAGTATAGCCGCTGTCGACAGTGCAGCCCGGTGTCGAAAGGGGCCCCTCCCGTTCGACGTCCAGGTGTCCGGCATCCACGATCCGGCATCCACGATCCGGCATCCACGAAAGGGAGAGACATGACCGGCTACCTGATCCTCATCTACGGCGACGAGACTCGCTGGGACGCGCTCGACGAGCAGGGGCGCGCCGCGGTCGACGCGGCCCACCGCGCGTTCAGCGAGAAAGCGGGCGCCGGGGTGCGTGCCGCGGGGGAGCTGCAGGCGTCGTCCACGGCGACGACGGTCCGCACCGGCCCGGACGGTGAGCCACGGCCCACCGACGGGCCGTTCTCGGAGGCCAAGGAGGTCGTCGGCGGCTTCTACCTGATCGAGGCCGAGAGCGAGGAGGAGGCGGTCGCGCTGGCGGCCTCGCTCGCCGAGGCGCGGCAGGGGCACGGCGGGATCGAGGTCCGGCCGCTGGTGAGCCGCTGAGGGAGCGTCGGCAACAGAGGAATTCCGCGGTGGACGTCCTCCGTTGTCGACGTACCCGGGAGAGGAGGAGGATGCGCTCATGACGGACGCAGGGATCATCGGAGTGAACACCATCGGCATCCCCGTGAGAGACCAGGACATCGCCCTGGCCTTCTACCGGGACGTGCTCGGGTTCGAGGTGCGCGTGGACGCGCCGCTGCCGAACGGGCGCTGGATCATGCTGGCGCCGCCGGGGTCGGCGGTGTCGGTGTCGCTCGTGGTCGCGAGCGCGGACGTGCCGGCCGGGGTCGAGACGGGCATCCGGTTCGAGAGCGTGGACGCGGGGAGCACGCACGAGGAGCTGACCCGGCGCGGGGTGGCGGTGGGGGAGCTGCTGCGCTGGCCCGGTGTCCCGGCCATGTTCCAGGCCACGGACCCGGACGGGAACCGGTTCGAAGTGGTCGAGCGGGGGTAGCGTCGCCCGGCGGTCGATGAGCGTGACGTGCCCCTCGGCCGAGGTCAGGCGGGCGCCGGGCCGGTGCTGGCGCGCACGACGAGCCGGGTCGGGAGGACGGACGAGCGCGCCGGCTCGGGGCGTCCCTCGATCTCGGCGATGAGCAGCTCGACGGCGCGGCGGCCGGTGGCCTCGAACTCCTGGTGGATGGTCGTCAGCGGCGGCCAGAACGAGTCCGCCTCGGCCATGTCGTCGAAGCCGACCACGCTGACGTCGTCGGGCACCCGGCGGCCGGCCTCGTGCAGCGCGCGGAGCACGCCGAGCGCCATCTGGTCGTTCGCGGCGAACACCGCCGTGATCTCGGGCCGCTGGGCGATCTCGCGCCCGTAGCCGTAACCGGCGGTCGTGGACCAGTCGCCGCGGAACACCTCCGGCACGGTGGCGCCCGCGGCCTCCAGCGTGTCCCGCCAGGCCTGCTCACGGCGCGCGGCCGAGTACGAGTCGGCCGGTCCGGAGATGTGCCACACGGTCTCGTGGCCGAGCGAGAGAAGATGCTCGGTGGCCTGGCGCGCACCCTCGGCCTGATCGGTGTCCACCTGCGGGTAGTCGGGGCGCTCGGTGCTGTCGATGACGACGACGGAGAGGCCGGAGGGCAGCTCGACGTCGGAGCGGTCCACGATGTGGGCTTCGATGACGATGATGATGCCGTCGACCGCCTGCTCCAGCAGGCGGGTGAAGGCGACGCTGACGTCCTGCTGGGTGGGGCGCTCCACCGGCACGACGGTGATCGAATAGCCCGCGGTCGCGGCCGAGACGGCGATCGCGTCCAGCGTGCGCATGTTGCCGTACGACGACAGCGTGAACATCACGACGCCGATGTTGCGGAACAGCCCGGAGCGCAGCGCGCGCGCGGCGCGGTTGGGGCGGTAGCCGAGCGCCTGCATGGAGGCCAGCACGCGGTCGCGGGTGGCGGCCTCCACGTTGGTGAGGCCGTTGGCGACGCGCGAGACGGTCTGGGTGGACACTCCGGCGTGCGCGGCGACGTCGCCGAGCGAGGGGCCGCGGGTGCGGCCTCCGCGGCGTGCGGGCGCCGGCTCGGCGATCGACTCGGTCATGGTTCCCCATTCTGGCTGACTTGCATCATGTTGACGTCAACATGCTAGGGTATGCAACCAGATGTTGACGTAAACATCCGCCGCGACACTGAAGCACACCACTGACGGTCGCAGCGAGCACCGAAGCACCGAATCACCGAGGAAGGCCATGACAACGACGTCCCTCACGCCGACCGCCCCGGCGTCCGCGCCGCAGCGGCGCCTCCGCCGACCGCGCCGCGACTGGCGTGGCTGGGCCTTCGTGGCCCCGTTCCTGGTCGTGTTCGCCCTCATGATCGTCGCACCCGTCGTCTACGCGCTCTACCTGAGCCTGTTCCGCCAGCAGCTCATCGGCGGCAACGCGTTCGTCGGGCTCGACAACTACATCGCGCTGCTGCAGGACGCGAAGTTCTGGGAGTCCTTCGGCCGGGTCGCGCTCTTCCTGGTCGTACAGGTGCCGATCATGCTCGCGCTGTCGCTCGTCGCGGCGCTCGCGCTCGACTCGGCGCGGCTGCACGGCGCCGGCTTCTTCCGCATCGCACTGTTCCTGCCCTACGCCGTCCCCGGCGTCGTGGCGGCACTGATCTGGGGCTTCATCTACGGAGACCAGTTCGGCCTGACCGCGAGCGTCAACCACCTGCTCGGCACGCAGCTCGCCCCGCTCGCCGGACAGTGGATCCTCGGCTCGATCGGCAACATCGTCACCTGGGAGTTCATGGGCTACAACATGCTCATCTTCTACGCGGCGCTGCGCGTCATCCCCGGCGAGCTGTACGAGGCGGCCGAGATCGACGGCGCCCGCGCGTTCCGCACGGTGTTCAGCATCAAGCTCCCCGCCGTGCGCGGCGCGATCGTGATCGCGACGATCTTCTCCATCATCGGCAGCTTCCAGCTCTTCAACGAGCCGAACCTGCTCAAGCAGCTCGCGCCCAACGCGATCAGCAGCTACTTCACACCCAACATGTACGCCTACAACCTGTCGTTCGCCGGTCAGCAGTTCAACTACGCGGCCACGGTCGCGATCGTGATGGGGGTCATCACTGCGGTGATCGCCTACGTCGTGCAGCTCCGGGGCTCGCGCAAGGAGGTCCGCTGATGACCGCGCTCACCGAACGCCCCCGCAAGGCGCCCTCCCGCGCCGCCGCCCGCTCCAACCGCGCCGCTCGCGCGGCCGCCCCCACCTCCGGCCGCCGCACCCGCAAGTCGACCGTGCTGACGATCGTGATGATCGTCTTCACGATCTACTCGTTCGTCCCGCTGATCTGGCTCATCGTCAACGCGACCAAGAGCCAGCCGGATCTGTACTCGTCGTTCGGGCTCTGGTTCGGCAAGGACTTCAACCTCTTCCAGAACATCGCGCAGCTCTTCACGTACCGCGACGGCATCTTCCTGCAGTGGCTGGGCAACACCCTCCTCTACGTCGTGGTCGGCGCGGGCGGGGCCACGCTGCTCGCGACGGTCGCCGGGTACGGGATGGCGAAGTTCAACTTCCCGGGCAAGCGTGCGGTGTTCGCGCTGGTGCTCGGCGCGATCGCGGTCCCGGGCACGGCGCTGGCGGTCCCGACCTTCCTGATGTTCAGCCAGGTGGGGCTCACGAACACCCCGTGGGCCGTGATCCTCCCGTCGCTGATCAGCCCGTTCGGCTTCTACCTGATCTGGACTTACGCCAGCGAGGCCATCCCGACGGAGCTGCTGGAGGCCGCCCGGATGGACGGCGCCGGCGAGTTCCGCACCTTCTTCACCATCTCGCTCCGCCTCCTCGCCCCCGGTGTGGTGACCGTCGCGCTGTTCGCGATCGTCGCCACCTGGAACAACTACTTCCTGCCGCTCATCATGCTGAGCGATCCGACCTGGTACCCCCTCACGGTCGGCCTCAGCCAGTGGAGCGCGCAGGCGACCGGGGTCGGCGCCCAGCCGATCTTCAACCTCGTGATCACCGGATCGCTCGTCACGATCATCCCGATCGTGGCCGCGTTCCTGGTGCTCCAGCGCTACTGGCAGTCGGGTCTGGCCGCCGGCAGCGTCAAGCAGTGAACACAGCACCTCCCTCCCACCCACAAGGAAGTGAAAGGAACACCACCATGAAGCGCATCCTGCGTTCACGGAACCTGCGCCGCATAACAACGGCCGTCGTCGCCAGCGCCGTCATCGGCGCGTCGCTCGCGGCCTGCTCGTCGGGCTCCGGCTCGAGCGGCGGCGGCAGCGCCTCCGACATCGACGCGGCCCTCAAGCAGGGCGGCACGATCACCTACTGGTCGTGGACCCCGTCGGCGGAGGCCCAGGTGGCCGCGTTCGAGAAGGCCTACCCCAAGGTGAAGGTCAAGCTCGTCAACGCCGGCACCAACACCACCGAATACACCAAGCTGCAGAACGCGGTGAAGGCCGGCTCCGGCGCGCCCGACGTCGCGCAGGTCGAGTACTACGCGATCCCGCAGTTCGCGCTCTCCGACTCGCTCGTCGACCTCACGAAGTACGGCTTCGACTCGCTCAAGAGCGACTACACGCCCGGCCCCTGGGGCTCGGTGAACGTGGGCGGCAAGCTCGTCGGCCTCCCGCAGGACAGCGGTCCCATGGCGATGTTCTACAACAAGACCGTCTTCGACAAGTACGGTCTGACCGTGCCGAAGACCTGGGACGAGTACGTCGCCGACGCGCAGAAGCTGCACGCCGCCGACCCCACCAAGTACATCACGAGCGACTCCGGCGACTCCGGCTTCACCACCTCGATGATGTGGCAGGCCGGCGGCCGGCCGTTCCAGGTGAACGGCACCAAGGTGTCGATCAACCTGCAGGACGAGGGCAGCAAGAAGTGGACCGGCACCTGGGACAAGCTGGTGCAGGGCAAGCTGCTCTCCACCGTCCCCGGCTGGAGCGACGACTGGTTCAAGGCGCTCGGCAACGGCTCGATCGCGACCCTGGTCACCGGCGCCTGGATGCCCGGCGTGCTGGAATCCTCGGTGAAGGACGGCTCCGGCCAGTGGCGCGTCGCCCCGACTCCGACCTACGACGGCACTCCGACGAACTCCGAGAACGGCGGCGGCGCGCAGGTCGTGATGAAGCAGTCCAAGAACCAGGCGCTCGCTGCCGGCTTCCTCAAGTGGCTGAACAACGACCCCGCGTCGATCAAGGTGTTCCTCGCCTCCGGCGGCTTCCCGTCCACGACCAAGGACCTCAACTCGTCCGACTTCCTCGCCCAGGCCCCGGCCTACTTCGGCGGCCAGAAGATCAACGAGGTGCTGGTCGACGGCGCGAAGAACGTCTCCAGCGGCTGGCAGTACCTGCCCTTCCAGGTCTACGCGAACAGCATCTACGGCGACACCGTCGGCCAGTCGTACACGTCGAACTCCAGCCTGAACCCCGGCCTGCAGGCCTGGCAGAAGGCGCTGGTCGGCTACGGCAACCAGCAGGGCTTCACGGTCACCGGCAAGTAACCCCGTCCAGAGCACGAGACACCGTCACCGGCCCTCGGGCGTCCGCCGCAGCCCGGCGGGCGCCCGAGGGAGGAGAGAGCACATGAGCACCTTCGAGATCGCCGGGGACGACTTCCTCCTCGACGGCCGGCCCCACCGCATCCTCTCGGGGGCGATCCACTACTTCCGCGTCCACCCCGACGACTGGGCCGACCGCATCCGCAAGGCGCGGCTGATGGGCCTGAACACCGTCGAGACGTACGTGCCGTGGAACGCCCACGAGCCGCGGCCGGGCGAATGGACGGCCGATGGCGCGCTCGACCTGGCGCGGTTCCTCCGGACGGTGCAGGCCGAGGGGATGCACGCGATCGTGCGGCCTGGCCCGTACATCTGCGCCGAGTGGGACAACGGCGGACTGCCCGCGTGGCTGTTCACCGACCCGTCGGTGGGCATCCGCCGCTCGGAGCCGGTGTTCCTGGCGGCGGTCACGGCGTTCCTGGAGCGCGTGCTCGCGATCGTGCGCCCGCTGCAGGTGACGGAAGGCGGCCCGGTGCTGCTCGTCCAGGTCGAGAACGAGTACGGCGCGTACGGCGACGACAAGGACTACCTGCGGCACCTGGTGGACGTCTTCGAGACCGCGGGCATCACCGTCCCGCTGACGACCGTCGACCAGCCGGAGCCCGCGATGCTCGAGAACGGCTCGCTGCCCGGGCTGCTCAAGACGGCCTCCTTCGGGTCCCGCTCGCGCGAACGGCTCGCCACGCTGCGCGAGCACCAGCCGACCGGGCCGCTGATGTGCTCGGAGTTCTGGGACGGCTGGTTCGACCACTGGGGGGCGCACCACCACACGACCTCCGTCGAGCAGTCCGCGGCGGATCTGGACGAGCTGCTGGCGCTCGGCGCGTCGGTGAACATCTACATGTTCCACGGCGGCACCAATTTCGGCTTCACCAACGGCGCCAACGACAAGGGCGTCTACCAGCCCATCGTCACGAGCTACGACTACGACGCCCCGCTGGACGAGGCGGGGGAGCCGACCGAGAAGTTCTGGGCGTTCCGGGAGGTCATCGCCAAGCACGCGCCGGTCCCGGTGGAGGAGCCCGTCGTGGCCGCCGCAGCGCCCGCGTTCAGCGTGCCGTTCAGCGACGCCGTTCCGCTTTTCGCGGTCACACCGAGGCTGGGCGACTGGCATCACACCGACGAGCTTCCGACGTTCGACGCGCTCGGCCACTACGCGGGCCTCGGGCTGTACCGCACGGAGATCGACACGACCCAGCCCGCCGTCCTGGAGTTCGGGGAAGTCCGCGACCGCGCCTACGTCTTCGTCGGTTCCACGCGCGTCGGAGTGCTGGCCCGCGACCACCACGACAGCGCGATCACGCTCTCCCCGAGCCGCGGCACACTGACCGTGCTGGTGGAGGACCAGGGGCGGGTGGACTACGGCCCCCGGATCGGCGAGCCCAAGGGCCTGATCGGCCCGGCGCGGCTGAACGGGCAACGGCTCCGGCGCTGGAGCGTCCTCCCGCTGCACCTGCCCGCACTGGACGTCGTGCGCGCCGAGCTCGACGCCGCCGGCGGCGCGGTGGAACAGGAGCCGGAGCGGCTCGCCGGGCCGGTGTTCGCGCGCGCGACCTTCGAGCTGGAGGAGCAGGGGACGCTGTTCCTCGACACCACCGGGTGGGGCAAGGGCGTCGCCTGGATCAACGGCTTCAACCTCGGCCGCTACTGGACGCGCGGCCCTCAGGAGACGCTGCATGTCCCCGCACCGGTCACCCGAGCCGGGCGCAACGAGCTCGTGATCCTGGAGCTGGAGTCGGCGGCCGACGCGACCGCGGACTTCGTCCCCGAACCGCGCCTCGGCCACACCGAGTTCTGACACCGAAGGGCACGAGAACGGACCTCAGCGCGAGGTCTCAGGGCGTTCACGTGCCCTGCGGCCTCGGGTCAGGAGGGGTCCGGGCGGGGGTCGGGGTCGCGGCGGTTGCGGAGTTCGGCCTCCATGCGCCGGATGCGGTCGTCCGCGATCTCGCGCTCGAGCGCGGCGAGCTGCTCCTCCGTGGAGGACGGCCGCGGCGCCACCGCCGGCTCCTCGCGCACGACGAACGTGCCGCGTGGCCGGCGGTAGGCCGCGCCGGCGTACTCGCGCCCGACGGCGAACCACAGGATCCCGCCGATCAGCGGCAGCAGGATGACGATGAAGATCCAGGCCACCTTCGGCAGGTGCTTCAGCTGACTGCTGTCGCGCAGGATGATGTCGATCAGCGCGACGACGAAGAAGACGAGGATCAGCAGCGGGACGACGGCCATTCGCCGAGTCTAGGGGGAGGCGCGCTCACTCCCAGACCATGAAGGGCCGCAGCTCCAGCTGGCCATTGCGCGCCATCGGGTGCCGGGACGCGATCTCGATCGCCTCGTCCAGGTCCTCGACCTCCAGGATGTCGAAGCCGCAGATCACCTCTTTCGTCTCGGTGAACGGCCCGTCGGTCACGTAGCGCTTGCCGTCGCGCACTCGGACGACGCGGGACTCGGACTGCGGCTGGAGCACCTCCCCGATGATCCGCTTGCCGCTGGCGTCGAGCGGGTCCACCCAGAGGTCGACGTCGGACTCGTCGGTCTCGGTGTCCGGCTGGGAGTCGGTGATCACGAACATCATGTACTTCATCGCGGTGGGTCCTTTCGGAGTCGGTGGTCGGTTCACTGGGACGTCGAACGGAGTGGTCGCGGCTCGACACTTCCGCTCGCCCGGATCAGCCGGTAGGCGACGAACTCGACCACCGCCGCCACGATCCCGGCGCCGAGCGGCTCGCTGAACCAGCCGAGGTAGGTCGCCGGCGTGGTCAGCCAGAGCAGCGTGTAGCCGATGTACCCGACCGCGAACGCGCTCGCCGTCGCGCACACGTGCCGCCACCAGTGCACCCCGCCGGGGCGGGCGCGCACGAACCAGGCGTAGTGCGCGGCGGCGCTGACGAAGCCCACACCGGCCGCGACCGGACCGTAGAGGAAGAGCTGCGGGCTCAGCAGTTCGCGCTTGGTGTCGCTGCCCAGCTCGTAGTCGATGATGTGCAGGAAGCCGACCGCCGCGCCGGCGAGCACGCCGGTGATCAGGATGAGCAGGCGCGCATCCCTCCCGAGCAGCGGGTGATGGTGCGCGGTCGTCACGCGCCCGACGATACTGTGCGGCCGCGGAAGGCGTCCAGCGCCCAGCGGACGCGCTACTTGTTCGTGGTCTCGGTGCCCGCGAACGTCTCGGGGTGGTTGCTCAGCCATTGCCAATGGCTCACCGGCCAGCTCACGACGAACGCCCGGCCGACCACGTCGCTCAGCGGCACGAAGCCCTTGGTCGGGTCGTCCATGTGGTACCGGGAGTCCGCCGAGTTGTAGCGGTTGTCGCCCATCACCCAGACCTTGCCGGCCGGCACGGTCACGTCGAACGGCTTCGCCGACACGGCCTGCTGTCCGGCGGGCAGCAGCACATACGGCTCCTTGAGCGGCACGCCGTTCACGCTCATCTGGCCGAGTGCGTTGCAGCAGGTGATGTGGTCGCCCGGGAGGCCGATCAGGCGCTTCACGAGGTGCTGGTCGCTGTCCGAGGCGCCGAGGCCGACGAAGTCGAGCACCGCTCCGACCCCCCGCTGGATCGGGTTGCCGGTCTGCGGCGCGGCCGCGGGGAGCCAGCCGCCCGGGTCCTTGAACACGACGACGTCGCCGCGGGAGAGCGGGAAGACCGACGGCTGCAGTTCGTTGACGATGATCCGGTCGTTGATCTGCAGCGTGTTCTCCATCGACCCCGACGGGATGTAGAACGAGCGGGCCACGAACGTCTTGATCAGGAACGAGACCAGCACTGCGATGACGAAGATCACCACGACGTCGCGGAGGAGGACTTTCCAGCCGGACTTACGGGTGGTGGCACGACGGGGTCGCAGGGTCTCGGTGCTGTCGGTCACAAGGATTCACGCTAGCGTGCCGAGGCTGTGAGACGCATCCGACCCCCTGACGAGGGATTGTCCTCCGGCCCGGCGCGGTGACAGGATCGAAGGACGGGCCGACCCGATGCCCGTCGGGGGCCCGCGTGATCATGCGGGATGCGTTCGAGCGCTTCAGACTGCTGACACGACGCGAACCTCCGCGCCGCGGCGATCGAAGCCGCACCCGCCGCGATCCGGCCCTCCGTGCCGGGGCTTCGCTGCCCTTTCCGGGCGGCCCGGCCGGGCTCAGCAGGGTCGCCCCGGGCGGTCCGCCGTCGTCCGACCGATCGGTCCTGAGGGTGCTGGCCCATGCGGCGGCGCTCCTCCTGGCGACCGGCCTCGTGCTCGCGCCGCTGCCGGCCTCGGCCGACGAGTGCCAGGGGCCGGACTGCACCACCTCGACGCCGACGCCCGATCCGGACGATTCACCCCCGCCGACACCCTCGCCGACGCCGACGCCGAAACCCACGCCGACCCCGACCCCGACGCCCACTCCGACCCCGACGCCCACTCCGACTCCGACGCCCACTCCGACTCCGACACCCACTCCGACTCCGACACCCAAGCCGACGGCCACACCGACGCCGACTCCGACGCCCACCCCGACTCCGACGCCCACCCCGACGCCCGCCCCGACCGACAACATCCCCCTGCTCGTCCCGCCCGACCTCGGCGGCACCGTGCAATCCGACACCGCGCAGGTCGAGCAGGCGGCCCAGCTCGCCAGCGACCTGGCCTCCGCGCAGCAGGCGCTCGCCGACGCCACCAACGCCGACCTCGGCGTGCAGCGCGAGCAGGCCCAGGCCCAGGCCGCGTCCGACGCGCTCGCCGCGCAGGCGAAGGCCGCGAAGAAGAAGGCCGCCGCCTCCGCCGCCTTCGCGACGGCGTTGATCCGCGCCTCCGGCTGGAAGGGCCTCGGCTCCGACCCGCTCGCAGCGGTGCTCGGGACGAACGGCGACCTCCTCACCAAGCTCGCAGCCGTCGACCGGCTCCGCTCCCTCTCCGACGACCGGGTCGCCGCGCTGCGCGACGCGGCGGCCGACGGCAAGGCCGCGACCAGCCTCAGCGGTCAGGCGAAGCACGCGGCCGACGCGCTCGCCGGCATCGACGTCGGCGCCAGCCGGCAGGCGGTCGCGGACGCGCAGGCGCAGGTCGACTCCGACTCCGCCGCCGTCGCCCAGCTGCCCACCGTGCTGACCGCCGGGACAGGCTGGCAGGCGCTGACCGTCGACCCGTCCGCCATCGCGGCCGGATGGACGCTCCCGGTGCACGGCCCGATGACCGACCCGTTCGGCCCGCGGCCGTCGCGCCCGGCCGGCACCGTGCCCTTCCACCCGGGCGACGACATCGGCGCCGCCTGCGGCACGACGATCGTCGCCGCGGCGGCGGGCACCGTCCTGGCGGCCGGCCCGAACGGCGGCTACGGGAACTTCGTGCTGATCGACCACGGCGGCGGCGTCGAGACGGCCTACGGCCACATCCGCGACGGCGGGATCGGCGTGACCGTCGGCGAACACGTCGCGGCCGGGCAGCCGATCGCGCAGGTCGGCTCGACGGGGCTTTCCACCGGCTGCCACCTCCACCTCGAAGTCCGGGTGAACGGCGTGCAAATAGATCCGTACCCCTTCCTCGCGGCACGGGGGTCATCGTCGGAACCAGCTGAGGGGCGTACGGTTCAGGCATGACGGAACTGACGGAGCTGGTGGGCTCGTGGATGCGCCGCCAGCGCTGGTACTCGACCAAGGCGTTCGAACCGAGGCTGCGGCTCCTGGGCTCCCTCGAACTGGAACGCGCACCCGAGAGCGCGGACGCCGGATCCCGGATCGTGACGCACTTCTTCTGCGACGACGCGCCCCGCACGCCCCGCGTGTACCAGGTGCCGCTGGTCGCGCGCGTGCGGCGGGACGGCGATCCCGCCGGGTTCGTGGGGGAGGCGGGCGGCCGGTACCTCTACGACGGTGCGGTCGAGGAGTCGTACGTCTCCGCGCTCGCGGCGCTGATGACCGGAGCGGGATCGGCCGACGGCGAGCACGCGCACGCGCGCGGCCGCACGCTCGGCGAACGCATCCCCGTGCTGTCGTCGCGGCGGCTCTCGGCGGAGCAGTCCAACACCTCCATCGTCGCCGAGCTGGGCGACCGGCTGGCGCTGGTGAAGGTCTTCCGAGTGGTGCAGGCGGGCGAGAACCCGGACATCTCCACGCTTGCCGCGCTGACCGCGGGCGGCTCGGAGCGCACGCCCGCGCTGCTCGGCTGGCTGACCGGATCCTGGCCGGCGCCGGACGGCTCGACGGCCGCCGGGGAGCTGGCGCTGATGCAGGACTTCGTCCCCGGCGCGGAGGACGGCTGGGAGCTCGCAGTCGGTGCGGCCGAGGCGGGCGAGGACTTCACCGATCACGCCTTCGCCCTGGGCGCGGGCACCGCGGAACTGCACCGCCTGCTCGCGGGCGTGCTGCCGACGAAGCGTGCGGAGACCGACGACGTGCGCGCCGCGCTCGACGGGATGTTCCAGCGGCTCACCATCACGACGACGGAGGTGCCGGAGGTCGAGTCGCTGCGCGCCGAGATCGCGTCGGTCTACGAGGCCGCGGCCTCCGCGCCGCTGCCGGTGCTGCAGCGCATCCACGGCGACCTCCACCTCGGCCAGGTGCTGTTCTCGCCGGAACGCGGCTGGCAGTTCATCGACTTCGAGGGCGAGCCGCTGCGTCCGCTCGCCGAGCGGGCCCTCCCGGACGCGACGATGCGCGACGTGGCCGGGATGCTGCGCTCCTTCGACTACGTCGCCGGCTCGCTCGCCCGGCGCGAGCCTCCCGTCGACGCGGCTCAGTGGGCCGCCGATGCGCGGAAGGCGTACCTGGAGGGCTACGCGAGCGTTGCCGGCGACGTCCTGGACGAGCACGCCGAGCTGCTCGCGGCGTTCGAGCTCGACAAGGCGGTGTACGAGATCACCTACGAGGCGCGGCACCGGCCGAGCTGGATCCCGATCCCGCGCGCAGCGGTCGACCGGCTGCTGAGCGACGCCGCGGGCATCGCGCACTGAGGCGCGCGCCAGACGCGACGCGACGCGACGCGATCCGGGCCGACGTGATCCGGCCCGATGCGGTTCGGCCCCCGGACCACCACGGCGCCCGACGTGTTACCCGCACGCCGGGCGCCGTGTAGGCGGACATCTTCGAAGCCCATGCCCGCCCTGCGCGAATTGTGGGGTGCGCGCGGCGCCGCGGGCAGACAGACCACGCTGTCTACCGCGGCAGCCGCGTCGCGGATCAGGCCTGCGGGACCTGTGCGCCGATGCGGTACTTCGCCCCGCGGTGGTTCTCCGGGAGGCGGTCGCCCGCGCCGTGCAGCTTGTTGCGCAGCGTTCCCTCGGCGTAGGCCTCCGGGTAGGCGCCGCGCTTGCGCAGCTCGGGGATGACGAACTCCACGATGTCCTCGAACGTGCCGGGCGTGATCGCGTAGGCAAGGTTGAACCCGTCCACGTCGGTCTCCTCGACCCACTCCTGGAGCTGGTCGGCGATGCTGACCGCGCCGCCCACGATGAACGGGCCGAGGCCGCCGATGACGCCGTTGCGGCCGATGTCGCGCACCGTCCACTCGCCGCCCTCCGCGTTCGGCCGCTGGAAGTTGGCCACCGCCGACTGGATGGCGTTGCTCTTGACGTTGCCGATCGGCTCGTCCAGGTCGTACTGCGACAGGTCGACGCCCATCCAGCCCGACATGAAGACCAGGGCGCCCTCGTCGTTCGTGTACTGGAGGAAGTCCTCGAACTTCGCCTGCGCCTTCTCGTCCGTCTCGTCGGTGATGATCGTGAGCAGCGTGTAGATGCGGGCGGAGTAGCGGTCGCGGCCGGCGGCCTCCAGCGCGTCGCGGAGCTTGCCGACGGTCTCCTTCAGGCCCTCCTTGGTGGAGGCCGCGACGAAGATCGCCTCGGCGTTCTCCGCCGCGAACGAGATGCCGCGCTTGGATGCGCCGGCCTGGTAGATCACGGGCGTGCGCTGCGGGCTCGGCTCGGAGAGGTGGATGCCCGGGACGGTGAAGTGCTTGCCCTTGTGGCCGATCTCGTGCACCTTCGCCGGGTCGGTGAAGACGCCGGACTCGCGGTCGCGGATGACGGCGTCGTCCTCCCAGGAGCCCTCCCACAGCTTGTAGAGCACCTCCAGGTACTCGTCGGCGTGGTCGTAGCGGTCGTCGTGCTGGAGCTGGTCGTCGTGGCCCATGTTGCGCGCGGCGGACGGCAGGTAGCCGGTGACGACGTTCCAGCCGACCCGGCCGTTGGTCAGGTGGTCGAGTGTCGACATGCGGCGGGCGAACGGGTACGGGTGCTCGTAGGCGGTGCCGGCGGTGACGCCGAAGCCCAGGTTCTCGGTCACCAGCGCCATCGCGGAGACCAGGAGGAGCGGGTCGTTGACCGGCACCTGGGCGCCGTGGCGGATCGCGGCCTCGTTGCTGCCGCCGTAGACGTCGTAGGTGCCGAGCACGTCGGCGATGAAGATCCCGTCGAAGGTGCCGCGCTCGAGCAGCTTCGCGAGCTCGGTCCAGTAGGTGAGGTCCTTGTACCGCCAGGCCTGGTCGTCAGGGTGACGCCACATCCCGGAGGACTGATGGGCGACGCAGTTCATGTCGAAAGCGTTGAAACGGATCTGCCGGGTCATGCGCTCCAGAATGCATGCGTTCCCGCAGCTACGCACGTCCTCCGCCACATTCCGTAACCCAGCCATCGCTTCCTCACTTTCTCCCGCCTCCATTCGGCGTGTCGGGGGAGAAAGTGAGGAAACGATAGCTCAGTGGCCGTGGAAGGTCGGGGGGCGCTTCTGTTGGAAGGCGGCGAAGCCTTCGTGGTAGTCGGCGGTGTTGCGGAGGGTCGTCTGGGCGCGGGTCTCGGCGTCAACCGATGACCAGAGGTCGAGGTCGCCGTCGCGGAGGCCGGCGACGATGCGTTTGCTGGCGAGGAAGGCCTGGGTCGCGCCGCGGGCGGCGGCGGTCGCGGCGTCCTCGACCGCGGCCTCGACGGCGTCGGCGCGCAGCGCGCGGCTGAACAGGCCGCCGGACACGGCCTCCGCTCCGGAGATCAGCTTCCCGGAGTAGATGAGGTCGAGGGCGCGGTGCGGGCCGAGCCTGGAGACCAGCAGCCAGTGGCCTCCCGAGTCGAGCGCGGCGCCGAGAGCGGCGAACGGCGAGCCGACCTTCGCGTCCTCGGCGACGTAGACGACGTCCGTGGCGACCAGGAGACCGAGGCCGACCCCGAGGGCCGCGCCGCGCGCCGCCGCGAAGGTCGGCGCCGGGAAAGCGCTCATCCGGCGCAGCAGCGGCGTCACCAGCCCGTCGAGATACCCGGACACATCGTCCGTCGCCGGATCGACGCCCGCGATGTCGCGGCCGGCGCAGAACGATCGGCCCTCGCCGCGGAGGACGAGCGCACGCACTCCGGCGGCCTCCGCCTCGGCGTAGGCGGCGTCGAGCGCGCGGAGGTCGTCGGGCCCGAGCGCGTTGAGCCGCTCCGGCGCGTTCAGCGTGACGTGCGCGATGTCGTCCTGGATGGTGAGCTCGATCACGGCGCCTCCTCAGACGTCATAGTCCACCGCGACCTTCTCGGTGAGCGGGTGCGACTGGCAGGTGAGCACGTAGCCGGCCTCCAGCTCCTCCGGTTCCAGCGCGTAGTTCTCCGTCATGCGCACGTCGCCGAAGAGCAGCCGGGCGCGGCAGGTGCCGCAGACGCCGCCGGTGCAGGCGAACGGCACGTCCGGCCGCACCCGCAGCGCCGCGTTGAGCACCGACTCGTTCGCGTCCACAGGCGTCGTCACCGTGGAGGTCTGCCCGTCGAGTGTGAACTCGATCTCCGCCGTCTTCTCGCCCTCGTGCACGACGACCGGGTGGCCGATGTCTCCGCGGACCTCACCCGGTTCGCCGGTCGTGAACAGCTCGAAGTGGACGCTGCTCCGCGGCACGTCGTACGTCTCCAGCACGTCGCGGCAGAGCTGCACCAGCTCGAACGGCCCGCACAGGAACCACTGGTCGACGGTGTCCGGGGGCAGCAGCGCGTCGAGGATGGTGCGCAGCCGCTCCTCGTCGATCCGTCCGGACAGCAGCGGCGCGAAGCGCTGCTCCCGCGAGAGCACGTGGTGCAGGGCGAGGCGCGACGGGTAGCGGTCCTTGAGGTCGGCCAGCTCCTCCAGGAACATCACGTCGATCGCCGTGCGGTTCGTGTACACGAGCGTGAACGTGCTGGTGTCGGAGGCCGCCAGCACACTGGAGGCCAGCGCCATCAGCGGGGTGATCCCCGACCCTGCCGCGATCCCGGCGACGTGCACCCCGTCGAGCGCGCCGAGGTCGATCGTGAACGTCCCCTGCGGGCTCATCACGTCGATCCGGTCGCCCGCGCGCAGCTCGCTGGTCGCCCAGGTGGAGAACGCGCCGCCCAGGTCGCGCTTGATCGCGACGCTGATCCGGCCCGGTGTCGGCGGGCGGCAGATCGAGTAGCTGCGCCGCAACTCCGTGCCGTCGACCGTCGCACGGAGGGCGACGTGCTGGCCGGGCAGATAGTCGTACTCGCCGTGCAGGTCGTCGGGGACCGTGAAAGTCACCTCGACGCTTGCTGCGGTCAGCGGGCGCACCTCGGCGACCGCGAGCGTGTGGAATCGCGCCCGTGCCATCAGGGGGACCTCACAGAGCCTTGAAGTGGTCGAACGGCTCGCCGCACTCGTCGCAGACGAACAGCGCCTTGCACGCGGTGGAGCCGAAGTGGGAGACCTCATGGGTCTTCAGCGAGCCGCAGTGCGGGCACTTGATCGCGAGCGTGAGTCGCACGGGACCGGCGCCGGAGGGCGGCGCGATGCCGTAGTCGCGGAGCGCGGCGCGGCCGTGCTCGCTGATCCAGTCGGTCGTCCAGGCCGGGGCAAGGGCGAGGCTGACCCGCACGTCGCCGAAGCCCTCGGCGGCCAGAGCGCGTACGACGTCCTCGCGGATGGCGTCCATCGCCGGGCAGCCGGAGTAGGTCGGCGTGAGCACGACCTCCACCCCGGTGTCGGTCACGGTCACCGCGCGCAGCACGCCCAGGTCGTCGATGTTCAGCACGGGGACTTCGGGGTCGAGGACCGCCGCGGCGGCCGCCCAGGCCCGGCCGGCCTCGGCCGCGTGCCCGGTCACCAGGTCGCTCCGGGGTGCGAGCGGGTGAGCACCTGCATCTCGGCCAGCAGCGGGGCGAGGTGCTCGGAGTGCCGGCCCCGGCGTCCGCCGCCGGCGGCGGTGAACGTGCTCGGGAGCTTGACCTCGGACTCGGCGAGGATCGGGGCGATGGCAGCGTCGAACGCCTCGCGCAGCGTCGACGGCCGCGGGGCCACGCCCTCCAGCCGGTCCATCAGCGGCTCGTCGCGGAAGAGCTCCGCCACGTACGGCCACAGGTCGTCGAACGCGGTGAGCGTGCGCCGTCGGGACTCGTCGGTGCCGAGAGCCAGCCGGAGCACCCACTGGTCGGCGTGGTCGCAGTGGTACGCGACCTCCTTGACGGCCTTGCCCGCGATCGCCGCGAGCACCGGGTCCTCCGAGGCGCGCAGCCGGTCGTAGAGCTCGAAGAGGTAGTGGGCGGCCGCGAACTGCCGCACGATCGTGTGCGCGAAGTCGCCGTTCGGCTGCTCGAAGAGGTGCGCCGAGCGGAAGTCCTGCTCGTCGCGCCAGTAGGCCAGGTCGTCCTCCGACCGCTCGGTGGCGCTGCCGGCGTAGCGCAGCAGCGAGCGTGCGTGGCCGAGCAGGTCGAGGGCGAT
Organism: Streptomyces sp. L7; assembly: GCF_050990935.1. GTDB lineage: Bacteria > Actinomycetota > Actinomycetes > Actinomycetales > Microbacteriaceae > Leifsonia. The sequence goes on from NZ_CP194644.1 coordinate 4,214,236, forward strand.
GTTCGCCAGCGCGACGTCCTCCTCCAGCTCGGGCGCGCGGGAGATCCACCAGCCGAGCCGCTGGGCGAGTACGAGCGAGTCGTCGCCGAGCCAGAGCGCGTACTCGGCGGTGTCAGGGGAGGCCGTGGCCTCGTCGGCGACGAACTCGGCCGACAGGGTCACGGTGCTGAGCTCGACATGACCGTGCTCGTCGTGAGCGTGGAGGTCGTCGCCGTGGAGGTCGTCGTGCGTGTGCGCGTCGGTCACAGGTGCTTCACCCCTTCGCTCTCCGTGTAGTACGTGGCGTGCCGGTAGTTCTTGCCCTCCGGCGAGGTGAAGAACGCGTCCTTGGCGGACGGGTCGCTCGTGGTGATCGCGTCGGAGCGGACCACCCAGATCGACACGCCCTCGCCGCGCCGCGTGTAGAGGTCGCGGGCGTTGCGCACCGCGAGCTCCTCGTCGGGCGCGTGCAGTGAGCCGACGTGCACGTGGCTGAGGCCGCGGGAGGCGCGCACGAAGACCTCCCACAGCGGCCAGACCTCGTGGGCGGGTGGCTGCTTGTCGGTCATGCCGCGACCTCCTGGGCGCGCTGCGCCCTCTTGGCGGCGTACGCCGCAGCCGCCTCGCGCACCCATGCGCCGTGCTCGTGCGCGTCGCGGCGGCGCTGCAGCCGCTGCGCGTTGCACGGGCCTTCGCCCGCGATGACGCGCTGCAGCTCGCTCCAGTCGATCTCGCCGAGGTCGTACGCCTGGCGCCCCTCGTTCCACTTCAGGTCCGGGTCGGGGAACGTCACGCCGAGCGCTTCCGCCTGCGGGACGAGCATCCCGACGAACCGCTGCCGCAGCTCGTCGTTGGAGAACCGCTTGATCTTCCACGCCATCGAGCGCGCGGAGTTCGGGGAGTCGGCGTCCGGCGGCCCGAACATCATCAGCGACGGCCAGTACCAGCGGTTCACGGCGTCCTGCGCCATCCGCTGCTGCTCCGGGGTGCCGCGCATGAGCGTCAGCAGGATCTCGAAGCCCTGGCGCTGGTGGAACGACTCCTCCTTGCAGATGCGGACCATGGCGCGGCCGTACGGAGCGTACGAGCAGCGGCAGAGCGGCACCTGGTTGCAGATCGCCGCGCCGTCGACCAGCCAGCCGATCGCGCCGATGTCGGCCCAGCTCAGGGTCGGGTAGTTGAAGATCGAGGAGTACTTGGCCGCCCCGCTGATGAGCTGCTCGGTCATCTCGTCGCGCGTGATGCCGAGCGTCTGCGTCGCGGAGTAGAGGTAGAGCCCGTGGCCGGCCTCATCCTGCACCTTGGCCATCAGGATGGCCTTGCGCTTGAGGCTCGGGGCGCGGCTGATCCAGTTGGCCTCGGGCTGCATGCCGATGATCTCGGAGTGGGCGTGCTGCGACATCTGCCGGATGAGCGTGCGGCGGTAGGCGTCGGGCATCCAGTCGCGCGGCTCGATGCGGGAGTCCTCGGCGATGAGCTGCTCGAAGAGCGCCTCGCCGGCGGCGTCGTCATCCGTGGGGACGGTGGTCTCCGTCGTGTTCGCCATTGAACCAGCTCCCATCAATACTGACTGATCGTTCGTTCAGTATATGCGGGCCGGATGGGTTCGTGCCACACTTGCTGGGTGACCGACACCCGGACGGCCGAGCCCCTGCGCCGGGGCCGGCCCGGCTACGACCAGCGCGGCATCCTCGAGGTCGCCGTCGCCGCCTTCAACGAGCACGGCTACGATGCGACCTCCATCGGGATGCTGGCCGAGCGCCTCGGGCTGTCCAAGTCGGCGATCTACCACCACGTCGCCTCCAAGGACGAGCTGCTCGCGCTCGCGCTGGATGAAGCGCTCGACGGTCTGGAGGGCGCGCTGCGCTCAGCCGTGGAGACGCACGGGACCGCCGCCGAGCGGCTCGCGCAGGTGCTCCGCGGGGCAGTTCTCGTGCTGGTGGATCGCCTCCCGTACGTCACGCTGCTGCTGCGCGTGCGGGGCAACACCGAGGTGGAGCGGGCCGCGCTGCAGCGCCGGCGCGCTTTCGACCACGCCGTCGCGGCGCTGGTGGCCGAGGCGCGCGACGAGGGCTCGCTGCGGGTGGACGCCGACCCGGCGGTCGTCGCCCGCCTGCTGTTCGGCATGATCAACTCGCTGACCGAGTGGTACGACCCCGCCGGCCCTGTCTCCCCGGACGCACTCGCCGACACCATCCTCGCCCTGGCCCTCCGCTCCTGACGTCGAGGGGCACGTCAACGCCTCTGAAACCGCGTTCCAGGGGCGTTGACGTGCCCTTCGAGGGGGGTCACTCCTTCGAGACGAGGGTGAGGACGTCGTAGGAGGCGACGAGCTCGTCCTTCTGGTTGAGGATGCGCGCGTCCCAGCGCACCTCGCCGTACTCGTCCGTCTCGCGCGGCGTGATCTGCTTGGCCGTCAGCGCCACACGGATGCTGTCGCCGGGGGAGACCGGCGTCAGGAACCGCAGGTTCTCCAGCCCGTAGTTGGCGAGCACGGGGCCCGGCGCCGGGTCGACGAACAGCCCGGCCGCCCACGAGACGAGCAGATAACCGTGCGCGACGCGGCCGGGGAAGAACGGGTTCGCGGCCGCGGCCTCCTCGTCCATGTGGGCGTAGAAGGTGTCGCCGGTGAAGGTCGCGAAGGTCTCGATGTCGTCCAGCGTGACCCGGCGGGACTCGGACTGCACCTGGTCGCCGATACGCAGCGTCGCGAGCGACTTGCGGAACGGGTGCGGGCCTCCGGTCTCGGCCGCGGCGCCTTCGTGCCAGACGCCGGTGACGGCCGTGAGGAGGTCGGGGGAGCCTTGGATGGCCGTCCGCTGCATGTGGTTCAGTACGGCGCGGATGCCGCCCAGCTCCTCGCCGCCGCCCGCGCGGCCGGGACCGCCGTGGACGAGGTGCGGCATCGGCGAGCCGTGTCCGGTGGAGGTGCGGGCGTCGTCGCGGTCGAGCAGGAGGATGCGGCCGTTGTACGCCGCCGTCGCCAGCACCAGCTCGCGGGCGAAGTCCGGGTCGTGCGTTGCGGCGCTGGTCACCAGCGAGCCGCCGCCGAGCGCCACGAGCTCCGCCGCCTCGGTGGCCGAGTCGTACGGCAGCACCGCCGCGACCGGTCCGAAGGCCTCGACGGTGTGCGCCTCCGGGGTGCGGGCGTCCGCGAAGCGCAGCACGATCGGGGCGACGAACGCGCCCTCCAGCTCGACGCCGAGGCTGCCGTCGCCGCGGCGGACGCTCGGCTGGTCGAGCCCGCCGATCGCGAGCTCCCCGCCGGCCTCCACCAGCCGCGTCACCTGGCGCAGCACCTCCGCCCGCTGCTCGCGCGACGCGAGCGGACCCATCGTGACGCCCTCGGCCCGCGGGTCGCCGATCACGACGCGCTCCTCGATGCGCGACCGCACGGCCGCCAACAGGGGGTCCACCGCCTCGGCCGGGACGATCGCGCGGCGGATCGCCGTGCACTTCTGGCCCGCCTTGGCGGTCAGCTCGACCACTAGCTGCTTCACGTACGCGTCGAACTCGGGCGTGCCGGGCAGCGCGTCCGGACCGAGCACCGACGCGTTGATGGAGTCCGTCTCGCTCGTGAACCGCACCCCGCCGGTCTGCACGGAGTCGTGCGCGCGCAGCCGCTCGGCGGTGGAGGCCGACCCGGTGAACGCCACCAGGTCGCCCAGCCGCAGGTGGTCGAACAGCCCGGGAACGCTGCCGCTCACGAGCTGGAGCGACCCGGCGGGCAGCAGCCCGGACTCCACCAGGATGCGCACCATCGCCTCCGCCACGTACGCGGTCGGCGTCGCGGGCTTGGCGAGCGTCGGCATCCCGGCGAGGAACGACGGTGCGAACTTCTCCAGCAGGCCCCAGACCGGGAAGTTGAACGCGTTGATCTGCACGGCGACACCCGGCAGGCGGGTGAAGATGTGCTGGCCGAGGAACGAGCCGTCCTTCGCCAGCGACTCCGCCGGGCCGTCGACGACGACCTGCGCGTTGGGGAGCTCGCGGCGGCCCTTCGAGGAGTAGGTGAACAGCGCGCCGATGCCGCCGTCCACATCGATCCACGCGTCGGTCCGCGTCGCACCGGCGCGGGCCGAGAGGTCGTAGAGCTCCTGCTTGCGCTCGGTGAGCACCTGCGCCATCCGCTTGAGCAGGACAGCGCGCTGGTGGAACGTCAGCGCACCGAGCGAGGCCTGACCGACCGTTCGCGCGTATTCGAGCGCTCCGGCCAGGTCGGCGCCCTCGGCGCTGACGCGGGCGACGAGCTCGCCGGTGGAGGCGTCGCGCACCTCCGCGGCGCCCTCATCGGACGCCGGGCTCCACCACTGATCGAGCAGGTAGCTGGGCAGACTCATGATTCGGTACCTCCCGGGAGGGTCTGGAGCGACGACGCTCCGGCGGATCGGACGTGCGGGGATCGGACGTGCGGGGATCGGACATAGGCTGGTGCCGTGGCCGACGGAGACTGGACGATCGAGCTCGGCGAGCTCGACGAGAAGATGGGCGTGCGCATCCTGGAGCAATCCGCGGAGCGCGTCGTCGCGACGATGCCGGTGGCGGGCAACCGCCAATCGTTCGGGCTGCTGCACGGCGGCGCCTCGGTGGCGTTCGCGGAGGCGCTCGGCTCCTGGGCGGCCGTGATCCACGCCGGCCCCGGACGCAGCGCGGTCGGGCTCGACATCAACGCGACGCACCACCGGTCGGCGCGCAGCGGCCTCGTGACCGGGGTCGCGACCGCGATCCGGCTCGGCAGGAAGGTCACCTCGCACGAGGTCGTCCTCACCGACGAGGACGGCAACCGGCTCTGCACGGTGCGCATCACGAACCTCATCGTGGAGGCTCCGGAGCGCGCGTGAGCGGCGCTCCGCCCGCAGCGTCGCTGTCCCACGCGTAGAACCCACGCCCTGACTTGCGGCCGAGCAGGCCGTCCGCGACCATGCGGCGCAGCAGAGGGGAGGCTCGAACCGCGGCCCCAGCTCGCTCGCGAGGTACTCCGCGATGTCGAGCCGCACGTCCAGCCCGACGATGTCGGTGAGCCGCAGCGGCCCGACCGGGTGCTTGTAGCCGAGCGTCATCGCCGTGTCGATGGCCTCGGGGGACGCGACGCCCTCCTCGACCATCCGGACGGCCTCCAGCCCGAGCAGCACACCGAGCCGGGACGACGCGAAGCCGGGGGAGTCGCGCACCACGATCGGCGTCTTGCCGAGGGCCGTCACCCAGCCGGTGGCGAGGTCGACGGCGCTCGGTGCGGTCGCCTTGCCGGCCACGACCTCCACCAGAGCGGACGCCGGGACGGGGTTGAAGAAGTGCATGCCGAGGAAGCCGCCGGGCCGCTGCAGCACCTCGGCGAGCCCGTCGATGGAGAGCGAGGAGGTATTGCTCGCGAGCACGGCGTCGGGCTCCAGGAGCTCCGCGGCGCGGCGGAGCGCGTCGTGCTTGAGATCGGGGAGCTCGGGCACCGCCTCCACGACGAGGGCGGCGCCGCGCAGGGCGTCCCAGGTGGTCGTGGCGATCAGCCGGTCGGGGGCCGGGGCCGTCGCGCCGCGGCGCACGCTGCCGTCGATCGCCGCCTCCACGCGCGCGCGGGCGGCATCGGCGGAGGCGGCGTCGCGCTCGACGACCGCGACGCGCGCGCCCGCCATCAGGAACGCATGGGCGATGCCCGCGCCCATCCGGCCGCCGCCGATCACTCCCACGTGCTCCGGGATGCCGACGTGCTCCGGGACGCCGACATGCTCCGGAACGCCCGCCTGCTGGTCGCTCATCGCGTCCTCCGCTCCAGGAACTCCGTCATCCGCCTGTGCTTCTCCGGCGACTCGAACAGCACGGCCTGCGCCTCCTGCTCGGCCCGGGGATGGTCGCTCAGCGGCGCGCGCAGGACCTGCTTGGTGTACTGGGTCGCGAGCGGGTCGTTCTTCGCGATCCGGTCGGCGAGCGCGTGCGCGCCGGCGAGCAGCTCGCCCGGCTCGAACAGGTCGCTCACGAGCCCGGCGGCCAGCGCCTCCTCGCCGTTCAGCACGCGTCCGGCCATCGTGATCTCGGCCGCGAGCGGCTCGCCGACGAGCTGCGGAAGCCGCCAGAGTGCGCCGGCCGCGGCGATGATCCCGAGCGAGGTCTCCGGGTTGCCGATCCGCAGCCGCGTCGTGCCGAGCCGGAAGTCCGCCGCGTACGCGAGCTCGGCGCCGCCGCCCAGCGCGTACCCGTCGAGCGCCGCGATCACCGGCATCGGCAGTTCGGCGATCCGGAGGAAGATCGTCGCGTTGATCGCACGGCGTGCGTCGGCCGCCGTGCGCTCGCGCAGCTCGGCGATGTCGGCGCCGGACGCGAAGACGCCCTCCGAGCCGGTGAGGATGAGGATGCGCGGGTCCCGCTCCAGGTCGTCGCACAGCGCGTGCAGCTCGTCCACCATCCGCTGGTCGATCGCGTTGCGGACCTCTGGACGGTTGAGCGTCGCGACCACGCGGTCGGCGCTCTCGGTGACCACCAGCGTCGTCGGCGCCGCCATCACAGGGCCTCCACGATCAGAGCGGCGCCCTGCCCGACGCCGACGCACATCGTGGCGAGCCCATACCGGGATCCCTCGCGCTCCATCCGGCCGAGCAGCGTCACCAGGATGCGTGCGCCGCTCGACCCGAGCGCGTGCCCCAGCGCGATCGCGCCGCCGTCGGCGTTCACCCGCGTCCGGCCGCTCTCGTCGTCCAGCCCCAGCCGGCGCAGGCACGCGATCGCCTGCGCGGCGAACGCCTCGTTGAGCTCGATGCTGCCGATTTCGCTGAGCGCCAGACCGGAACGCTCGAGAGCGCGATTGGTCGCGGGGACGGGGCCTAGGCCCATCACCTCCGGCGCCACGCCGGCGCTCGCCGAGGCGACGATCCGGGCGCGCGGACGCAGGCCGAAGCGCTGCACGGCGTCGCCGCTCGCGACGACGATCGCGGATGCGCCGTCGTTCAGCGGCGAGGAGTTCCCCGCGGTGACGACGCTGCCGCCCGTGACCACCGGGCGCAGCGCCGCGAGGGCGGCGGCGTCGGTGTCGCGGCGGATGCTCTCGTCGGCCGTGACCTCGCCGGCGGAGGTCGCGACCGGGACGATCTCGTCGGCGAAGCGGCCCGCGTCGGTCGCCGCCGCGGCTCGCCGGTGGCTCTCGAGCGCGAACTCGTCGGCCTCCTCCCGGCCGATTCCGTCGAGGCGCGCGACCTCCTCCGCGGTCTCCGGCATCGAGTAGGTGGCCTTGTCGCGCTCCAGGAATCGCGGGTTGGTGAAGCGCCAGCCGATGGAGGTGTCGAACTGCGGCCCCGGCCTCGCCCACGGTCGCGGCGGCTTGGCCTGCACCCAGGGCGCCCGTGTCATCGATTCCACGCCGCCCGCGACGATCAGGTCGGCGTCGCCCGCGCGGATCGCCTGGCCGGCGAGCGTCACGGCGCTGAGGCCGGACGCGCAGAGCCGATTGACGGTGACACCGGGCACGCTGTCCGGGAGGCCGGCCAGCAGGGCGGCCATGCGGGCCACGTTCCGGTTGTCCTCGCCCGCCTGATTGGCCGCTCCGAGCATGACGTCGTCGAGCGCCGCGCCGTCCACTCCCGCGCGTCGCACCGCCTCGCCCACCACGATGGCGGCGAGGTCGTCGGGTCGGATGCCGGCCAGCGCTCCGCCGTAGCGGCCGACAGCCGTGCGTACACCGCCGACGAGGTAGGCCTCCGCCATCGCAGCTCCTTCGAATGCGAATTACCGAACGAACGTTCAGCTAGTAAATAGTCGCAGAACCCCGACCCGCGAGCAACCGCCGCGACCGCGAGGCGAGCTCCGCCGACGCCACGACCACCCCGAGGATCCCCACCGCGCAGCCGATCGCGGCCGCGGCGGGGAGCCACAGCGCCGCCACCGCGAGCGCGACGGACAGCCCGACCGCCGGGACCGCCCAGCGCAGCACGACCCGCCACGGGTCGCCGTAGCGGCGGGCGATGACCGCGTTCGTCAGGTAGAACAGGGCGATCCCGCCGCCCAGGGACACCGCCAGCGCCGCCGGCAGCGGCTCGCCCGGGTGCGCGATCCCCTCGGCGAGCGCGCCGGACAGCGCGGTGACTCCGGCCAGCAGCAGGAACGGCAGGAAGGCGACCGTGTCGCGGATCGTCCGCGCGTCGCCGGCCTCCAGCAGCCGCTCCAGCCCGCTGGTCATCGCGTCCACGCCGTAGAGGAAGAACGACCACGCCAGCCCGGAGGTCAGCAGGAGCCCGAGCAGCCCGACCAGCCCGGCGGCGAGCGTCCAGGCGCTGGACACCGCGTCCACGACGCTCAGCACCGACTCGCCCAGCACGATGATGACGAGCAGCCCGAACCGCTCGGACAGGTGCTCGACGTTCAGCCGGTCGAGGGCGATCGCCGCCCAGCTACCGGAGGTCGCCGTCAGGAGCACCACCTCCAACACGATGGCGACCGCCCAGAGCACATAGTCCGCCGGCGAGGGGAGGGCGATCGACACCAGCCAGATCACGGCGGTCAACCCGTTGTAGGCGAGGATGCGGACGCGCGACGCCGTCCCGTTCGACCAGGAGAAGCGGATCCAGACCACCAGCAGCAGCACCCGCAGCAGTGCGTTGCCGGCCGCGAACAGCCAGGCCCGGTCGCCGATCGCCTCCGGCGCCGCGACCGCGAGCGCTCCGACGGCGAACATCGCGATCAGCATCACGATCGACAGTCGCCGCGCGCTGAGCTGCGGCGAGACGTCCACGACGAAGGTCAGGTTGACCCAGGACCACCACACCGACGCGAACAGGGCCACGAACACCGCGAGCGTTCCGAACGAGGGCTCGGTGTGGAGCCCGTGCGCGAGCTGTCCGACCAGCGCGACGAACACCAGATCGAAGAACAGCTCCATCCAGTGCGCACGCGACGGATCCCGGTCGCCGGCGACGGGCCGGCGAGGGAGGGACACGCCGCTCATCCGCGCCGGCCTGCGGTGAGGAAATGATCGACGGCTGCCCGCACCCGCTCGTCGTCGGCGTACCCGGACAGCGAGATGCCGTCGAGCGCACTCCACGCGGCCGGACCGGCGAGCGCAGCGGCCCGGTCCCGATCAGACCGCAGCCGGGAGGCCCGCACGATCAGCGCGGCGACCGTGAGGGCGACCGCCAGCACGACGACGAAGGAGGCCAGGACGACGACGATGGTGGTGCTCACGGCTGCGCTCCCGGTGCGGGTGGCGCCGGCGGCTGCCGCAGCGCGAGCAGCTCGGCGAGCAACCCCTGCGCCAGCACGAACGTGCGCTGGGCGCGGCGGGCGAGCATGTAGAAGACGCCGCCGCTGAGCATGGTGACCGTCCCGGCGATGAGCACCCAGAGCCACGCGGCCACCGGCACCGGGTTCACGCCGGGATTCGACTGCAGCACCGGCACCACGAGCGAGAGGATGACCCCGGACCCGGCCGCCGCGAGTGCTTTGGCGAGCGTCATGGTGTGCTCGTACCGCCAGGTGAGGGCGACGGTCAGGCCGTCGACGGCGGCACGATCGCCCAGGCGGGCGAGGGCCAGCAGGTCCCCGACCGTGAGCTCCGACGTGAGCGCGCCCGCCGCAGGGTTCGCCATGGGGCGAGCGTAGCGCCACCCGCACGATTCGGCACGAATGCGCTCATCGCCCCGAACGCATTCGGCACGAATGTCGCGAATCGCGCCGCCATTCACGACATTCGGCACGAATGCGCCGCGTTACCGGAGGTCGTGGTCCTCGAAGACGAGGGAGGTCTTCGTGTCGTGCACCGAGGGGATGCTCGTCAGTTCCTCCAGCACCACCCGCCGCAGGTCCTCGTTGTCGCGCGCCCGCACCAGCAGGATGACGTCGAAGTCGCCGCCGACAAGTGCGAAGTGCTCCACCTCCGGGATGGCGCTCAGCCGCGCGCGGAGATCGTGCCAGGCCGCCTGCTCCACGCGCATGGTCACGTACGCCGATGACGCACGGCCGGAGCGGCGCGGGTCCACCTTCGCCGTGAAGCCCGTGATCACGCCCTCCTCGACCAGCCGGGAGACACGGGCGTAGGCGTTGGCCCGCGAGACGTGCGCCGCCTCCGCGACGGCGGTGATGGAGGCGCGGCCGTCGGCGCGCAGCGCGTCCACGATGCGGGTGTCGATGTCATCCATGATGGGAGACAGTTTGGCATCGATGGTGCCGCTGTGCACCCGTTCGTCTCGAAAGTTCCGCACATGTGGCAAAGCGGGTCTAGCGAAGTCATTCTGATGATCAGCGACGTCTTTCGAAGGAGAACAGATGCACGCCGACGATCTGATGCCGGGCGACACCCCGTTGCGGCTCATCGACGAGCAGGGCTCGGCACACCCGCACGAGCACTACGCGTTCCCGTCCACCGACCGGTTGCGCGACGGCTACGGCCGCCTCGTGCTCGGCCGGCGGCTCAACGACCAGGCCGACGCGCTGGTGCGCCAGGGCAAGCTGGCGGTGTACCCGTCCTCGCACGGCCAGGAGGCCTGCGAGGTCGCCTCGGCGATGGTGCTCGGCGAGCGCGACTGGCTGTTCCCCACCTATCGCGACTCGGTCGCGGTGGTGTCCCGGGGCGTGGACCCGTTCGAGGCGTTCCTGCTGCTGCGCGGCGACTGGCACTCCGGCTACGACCCGAACGAGTACCGGGTGGCCCCGCAGGCGACCCCGCTCGCCACCCAGCTCCTGCACGCGGTCGGCTTCGCCCATGCCGCCCGGATGCGCGGCGAGGACACCGTCGTCGTGGCGCTGTGCGGCGACGGCGCCACCAGCGAGGGCGACTTCCATGAGGCGCTCAACTTCGCCGCCGTCTTCCACCTCCCGGTCGTGTTCCTCGTCCAGAACAACGGGTACGCGATCTCGGTTCCGCTCAGCCGGCAGACCGCCGCCCCGAGCCTGGCGCACAAGGGCATCGGTTACGGGATGCGCGGACGCCTGGTCGACGGCAACGACCTCGCCGCGCTGCTCGCGGTGCTGGGGGAGGCCGTCACCGAGGCCCGGGAGGGCGGCGGCCCCACCCTCGTGGAGGCGCTCACCTACCGGATGAAGTCGCACACCAATGCCGACGACGCCACGCGTTACCGCACCTCCGCGGAGGTGGAGCCGTGGATCGCCCGCGACCCGCTGCTGCGCCTGCGCACCTGGCTGACGGCCGAGGGCGCGCTGACCGACGACGACGACGCCGAGTTCCGCGCCCGCGCCGAGCGCATCGCCGTCGACCTCCGCACCCGGATCATGGCGGACGCCGAACCGCAGCCGCTCGACCTGTTCGAGTACGTCTACGCCGAGCCGACTCCGCAGCTCAGGGAGCAGGCCGAACTGCTCGCGGCCGAGCTCGCCGCAGAGTCCCGCGCCGCACAGTCCCGCGCCGAAGAATCCCGCGCCGAGGAGGTCGCCCGATGACGCTCATGCACGACGCCCCAGCAGACCGGCAGCCCGACGACCGGCAGCCCGACGACCGGCGGCCCGACGACCGGCAGCCGGAGCCGGAAGGCTCGCCCGCGCCCGCGGTCGCCAGCATGACGATGGCGCAGGCCCTCAACCGCGCCCTCGCCGACTCTCTCGCGGAGGACCCGGCGGTCCTCGTCTTCGGCGAGGACGTCGGCACGCTCGGCGGCGTCTTCCGCATCACCGACGGCCTGACCAAGCGCTTCGGCGAACAGCGCTGCTTCGACACCCCGCTGGCCGAGTCCGGCATCGTCGGCACCGCGGTCGGGATGGCGATGAACGGGATGCGCCCGGTGGTCGAGATGCAGTTCGACGCGTTCGCCTACCCGGCGTTCGAGCAGATCGTGGACCATGTCGCCAAGATGGGCAACCGCACCCGCGGGAAGGTCCGGCTGCCGATGGTCATCCGCATCCCGTTCGCGGGTGGGATCGGCGGCGTCGAGCATCACTCCGACTCCTCCGAGGCCTACTACGTGCACACGCCCGGCCTGACCGTGGTGTCGCCGGCGACGCCGCAGGACGCCTACGGCCTGCTCCGCGCCGCGATCGCCTCTCCGGACCCGGTGGTCTTCATGGAGCCGAAGAAGCTGTACTGGTCGACCGGCGAGGTCGACACGACCGCGCCGCTGCCCGAGCTGGGCCGCGCGCGCGTCGCCCGGGAGGGCACCGACGCGACCCTGATCGCCTACGGCCCGACCGTCCCGGTGGCGCTGGCCGCCGCGGAGGCCGCCGCTGAGGAGGGCCGCAGTCTGGCGGTGGTCGACGTGCGGACCCTGACTCCGTTCGACGACGAGACCGTCTGCGCCGCGGTGCGCGCGACCGGCCGCGCCGTGGTGGTGGCCGAGGCGCCGGGCTTCGCCAGCGTCGCCTCCGAGATCGCCGCCCGCGTCTCGGAGCGCTGCTTCCACTATCTGGAGGCGCCGGTGCGCCGCGTGACCGGCTTCGACACCCCGTTCGCGCCGCCGAAGCTGGAGCGTTTCTACCTTCCCGGAGTGGACCGCGTCCTCGACGCCGTCGACAGCCTCCAGTGGGAGGACGCATGAAGGTCTTCGCGCTGCCCGACCTGGGCGAGGGACTCGCGGACGCCGAACTGGTCCGCTGGCTGGTGGCGGTCGGCGACACGGTGACGATCGACCAGCCGATCGCCGAGGTGGAGACCGCCAAGTCGGTCGTGGAGGTGCCGTCCCCGTACGCGGGCGTCGTCGCCGTCTGCCACGGCGAGGAGGGCGAGACGATCATGGTCGGCTCGCCGCTGCTGGAGGTACGGGAGGACGCCGAGGTGCACGTCGCCGCTCCGGCGCGGGCCGCCGAGCCTGTCGCGGAGGCGGCCGAGACACCCGAACCCGAATCCGAACCCGAACCCGTCGCCGCCGGCTCCGGCGCGGTCCTCGTCGGCTACGGCACCACCGACCACGCCACCGCCCGCCGCCGCGGCCGCACCGCCCAGCGCGGCACGGGCGTGGCCGCCGGAGCGCCGAGCCGCATCGTCCCGGTCGTGTCGCCGGTCGTCCGCGCGCTCGCGCACACCCACGGCATCGACCTCGCCTCGCTCACCCCGAGCGGAGCGGGCGGCGTCGTCACACGACGCGATGTGGAGGCCGCGCTCGCCGCAGCGAAGGCCACCGCGCCGGTCGTGCCCGCAGCCCGTGGCGCGCGCGCAGTGCCCGCCGCCCGCCCGGCGCCCGCCGAAGCCGGGTCCGGCACCGACCCCCGCACCGGCCTCGCCATCGCCTCTGTCACCCCGTTCTCCCGCCTCCGCCGCACGGTCGCCGAGACCATGACGCGCAGCCGCTCCGAGATCCCGGAGGCGACCGTCTGGGTCGATGTCGACGCCACCGAGCTGTGGGATGCCAGGCAGGCGCTCGGCAAGTCGGGCAAGCCGCCGTCGCTGCTCGCCTTCATCTCGCGGTTCGCCCTCAGCGCGCTCGCGCGGCATCCCGAACTCGCCGGGCGGGTCACCGCCGACGGCGACGGGATCGAGGTCTTCGCCGGGGTGAACCTCGGCTTCGCCGCCGACACCCCGCGCGGCCTCCTGGTCCCGGTGATCCGCCGCGCCGACCGGTCGAGCGTGCGCGAGCTCGACGCCGAGCTCGGCCGGTTGTCGGCCGCCGCCCGAGACGGGGTCCTGCCGCCTGCGGACCTCACAGGCTCCACCTTCACCGTGAACAACTACGGCAGCCTCGGCGTCGACGGCAGCGCCGCGATCATCAACCACCCCGAGGTCGCCATCCTCGGCATCGGCCGTGTCATCGAGCGTCCGTGGGTGGTCGACGGCGCCGTCGTCCCGCGCCGGATCGTGCAGCTCAGCCTGGTCTTCGACCACCGCGTCACCGACGGCGGAGTGGCGGCGCGGTTCCTCCGCGAGATCGCCGACGCGATCGAGTCGCCGATCGCCTTCCTCGCCGGGGAGGCGCCGGGTACGGTGAGGGCATGACCGAGGAACCACGCGACGCAGAGAAGCCCGACGACGCCGACAAGCCCGACGACGCCGACAAGCCCGACGTGGTGGAGCAGGGCGACGACTACGACCTCGACTTCGAGAAGGACGTCGCGCCCGAGGAGAACATCCCCTGGCTTCCGCACCCGTCGCCGGCCGACGGCGAGGCGCCGGCTCCCTGAGCGTCCGCCCAGCCCTCGGGGCCCGATCGGCCTAGGCTTGGGCGAGTGACACCCCGCTCCTTCCCCCTCTGGCTCGCGCTCGTCTGCGCCATCGTCTGCGGGGCGGGGGTGGCGCTCCAGTCCCGCATCAACGGCGAGCTGGGGCAGCGGCTGGGCGACGGCGTCACCGCCGCCGTCATCTCGTTCGGTTCCGGGCTCGTGATCCTGATCGTCGCGATGGCCGTCGCCCCCGTCGGCCGGCGCGGGTTCGGCCGGGTCGTGGCCGCACTCCGCTCGCGGGGCGTGCCCTGGTGGTATGTCGCCGGCGGAGCCGCGGGCGCGTTCCTGGTGCTGTCGCAGGGAGTCGCCGCCGCGGTGCTCGGCGTCGCGCTGTTCACGGTCGCCGTCGTGGCCGGCCAGACCGTCAGCGGCCTGGTGCTCGACCGGATCGGCCTCGGCCCGGGTGGCCGCCGGCCGATCACGCCCGCGCGGCTCGCGGGCGCCCTGATCGCCCTCGGCGCCGTGACCTGGGCGGTGTCCGCGCAGCTCGGCGGTCCCGTGCCGATCTGGCTGATGCTGCTGCCGCTGATCTCGGGCCTCGGCCTCGGCTGGCAGCAGGCCGTCAACGGCCAGGTGCGTGTGGTCGCCGAGAGCGCCCTGACCGCGACCTTCGTCAACTTCGTGGTCGGGACGTCCGTGCTCCTGGTGATCATGGCCGTCGACTGGAGCCTGCGAGGCCTCCCGAAGCCGCTGCCGAGCGAGCCGTGGCTCTATCTCGGCGGCGCGATCGGGTGCGTCTTCATCGCGGCCGCCGCGCTGCTCGTCCGCATCACGGGCGTGCTGCTGCTCGGCCTCGCGACCGTCGCCGGCCAGCTCGTGACAGCGCTCCTGCTCGACCTGCTCGCGCCGAGCTCGCCCGAGCCGGTCGCGTTCTCCACCGTCGCCGGGACGCTGCTCGCCCTCGTCGCGGTCGCGGTCGCCAGCATCCGCTGGGGCCGCCGTCGTCCCACCCACGGCGAAGAGGGGTCGCAACACGCCGTCTCGCGCGACGGATAACGGCGTTTTGCGACCCCGCTGTGTTGAGCCTTCCGCGGAGCGGTTCAGTCGAGAACGCTGAGGAAGCGCTCCGGGTCCAGGGAGGTGCGGTGCGCCTCCCTGCCGTCCTCCGGGACGCCGCCGACGTAGAGCCAGCCCAGGAGCCGCTCGTTCTCGGCGAGGCCGTGCATCCGGTGCACGGCCTTCGACCGGGTGTGGTGGCCGGTTCGCCACATGGCGCCCCAGCCGGCGTCGTGGAGCAGCAGGCTCAGGACGTGCGCGACGCCCGCGGCGACCGCGTCCTGCTCCCAGCCCGGGACCTTCTCGCTCGCCGCGCGCACCGCGACGATCGCGAGCAGCAGCGACGAGCGCAGTGGCTTGGCCGCCAGCTTCTCGGCCTCCTCGCCGGTCGCCGAGGCGTCCTTCACGAACGCGCGGCCCAGCCGGACACGCGCGTCGCCGCGCAGCTCGATGACGCGCCACGGGTGCAGCGCCGAGTGGTCGGCGACGCGCCCGGCGGCCGCCACGAGCGGCAGCAGCTCCTCGTGCGTCGGCGCCGCGGAGGTCACCCGCGAGTAGGACCGGCGTGCGGCGACGCGCTCGACGAGCCCGGACATCAGGCCTCTGGCGAGAAGTTCAGCGAGATCGAATTCATGCAGTAGCGGTCGCCGGTGGGCGTGCCGAAGCCGTCGGGGAAGACGTGGCCCAGGTGCGAGCCGCAGTTCGCGCAGCGCACCTCGGTGCGCACCATGCCCAGGCTGTCGTCCTCGAGGAGCTGCACGGCCTCCGGACGGACGGACTCGTAGAAGCTCGGCCAGCCGCACCCGCTGTCGAACTTGGTGCCCGACTTGAACAGCTCCGCCCCGCACGCGGCGCAGGTGTAGACGCCCGCGCGGCCCTCGTCGAGCAGCTCGCCGGTCCACGGCCGCTCCGTGCCCGCCTCGCGCAGCACCGAGTACTGCTCCGGGCTGAGCTCGCGGCGCCATTCCTCGTCGGTCTTCTCGACCCCGTAGGTGCCCTGCGCGGCCTCGTCGTGCGATGCGCTCATCGTGCGTTCCTTTCGTCGTCCGTCCCCAGCCTAAACGGCGGCGACTGTGCGACTGTTCCCTCTTTCGGCACGCGACGTGCCGGACGCAAACGGGGAACGCACAGGACAGCGCCCCTAGGATGAGGCGCGAGCGCGGGGAAGGGCTGACTCGAAGACGGTGAGGGGAGGCGGTGCACGTGGCAGAGGCTGCGGACCACCGGATCCCCGCGCCGGACGCGGCCGGCCTGACCGATCGTGAGGCCGCCATCCTCGCGTTCGAGCGTCAATGGTGGCGGCATGCCGGCGCCAAGGAGCAGGCCATCCGCGAGGAGTTCGGTCTCTCCGCCGCCCGGTACTATCAACTCCTCGGAGCGCTGATCGACCGACCGGAGGCGCTCAAGCACGACCCCATGCTCGTCAAGCGCCTGCTCCGGCTGCGCGAGACGCGCCTGGCAGCACGGCGATCCCGGACACTCCCGTCCGGAGACTGACACCGCGAGGAAACACCTGTAGATGGCAGAGAAGTACCCGAGAGACCGGTTCGACGACATCCCCGACGGTCTGCAGCGCGTCGGTGCGCACCGGGCTCCCCGCCCGAAGGGTCGCGGCTGGATCGCCGTCGGCTGGGCCGCGCTCGCCGTCGTCGTCCTCGTGGCTGCCGGAATCTTCGGGCTCTCGCTGGTGAGCGGCTCCATCTCTTTCCACGGTTCGCCGAATTCGCCCCACGCCAGCGGCACCCACACCCCGACACCCACCCCGACCCCGACCATCGTGCCGACGGTCGACCCGTCGCTCACGGTGAACGTGCTGAACGGCACTGCGACCTCGGGACTCGGCGGCAAGGTCGGCGACACCCTGACCAAGGCCGGCTGGAAGGTCGGCGCCGTCGCGAACGCCGACAAGCAGGACCTCACCCAGACGATCGTCTACTACTCCGACCCCAAGAACCAGGCGGCGGCGCTCGGGGTCGCGCAGTCGCTCCCCGGTGCCACCATCGCGCTCACGCAGGACTTCGCGGCGAGCGGCGCCGACCTGACCGTGGTCGTCGGCAGCGACTACACGGGCTGACCTCGCGTCATTCCGCGCGTGGACGCGCGCTCATCCCTTTGTTTCACGCGTGTTTAACTTCGGACCGATTTCGTAACGGATTGGCGAAAACACTGGCGTCACCGGCTATTGCAAGCATTAGGATCGGGAGTCAACGCGCGGCGCTGGACCGGGCGAGCGACACAGCAATGGGAGTAATGCATGGCGAACGGGACCGTGAAGTGGTTCAACGCTGAAAAGGGCTACGGATTCATCACCGTCGATGATGGGGGACAGGACGTTTTCGTTCATTACTCCGCAATCGACATGAACGGCTACAAGGTTCTCGAAGAGGGCCAGCAGGTGCAGTTCGAGGTCGGCACGGGCAACAAAGGCCCGCAGGCCGAGTCGGTGCGTCCGCTGTAGTACGCAGCGATCGGCAAGACCAATGAGGAGCGTCGCCCTTCGGGGCGGCGCTCCTTCTCTTTGCGCGGCTCCACCGCGCGCTTGCACTCCCCGGGCGCGAGTGCCAGAATCGCTTTAGCACTCCATCTGATCGAGTGCTAATCACACGGAATCTTTCGCAGACGTCCGGGAGGGACGAGAAACACATGGCAAAGATCATTGCTTTCGACGAGGAAGCCCGTCGCGGCCTCGAGCGCGGCCTCAACATCCTGGCCGACACCGTCAAGGTGACGCTGGGCCCGCGCGGTCGCAACGTCGTCCTCGAGAAGAAGTGGGGCGCCCCCACCATCACGAACGACGGCGTCTCCATCGCGAAGGAGATCGAGCTCGACGACCCGTACGAGAAGATCGGCGCGGAGCTCGTCAAGGAGGTCGCCAAGAAGACCGACGACGTCGCGGGCGACGGCACCACCACCGCGACCGTGCTCGCTCAGGCGCTCGTCAAGGAGGGCCTCCGCAACGTGGCCGCCGGCGCCGACCCCATCACGCTGAAGCGCGGCATCGAGAAGGCCGTCGCGGCCGTCACCGAGGAGCTCATCGCCAGCGCCAAGGAGGTCGAGACCAAGGCAGAGATCGCCGCCACCGCGTCCATCTCCGCCGGCGACACCACCATCGGCGAGATCATCGCCGAGGCGATCGACAAGGTCGGCAAGGAGGGCGTCGTCACCGTCGAGGAGTCGAACACCTTCGGCACCGAGCTCGAGCTGACCGAGGGCATGCGCTTCGACAAGGGCTTCCTGTCGCAGTACTTCGTCACCGACCAGGACCGCCAGGAGGCGGTGTTCGAGGACACCTACATCCTCATCGCCAACCAGAAGATCTCCTCGATCAAGGACCTGCTGCCGATCGTCGACAAGGTGATCCAGGCCAACAAGCAGCTCCTGATCATCGCCGAGGACGTCGACGGGGAGGCCCTGGCCACCCTGATCGTCAACAAGATCCGCGGCATCTTCAAGTCCGTCGCCGTCAAGGCCCCGGGCTTCGGCGACCGTCGCAAGGCGATGCTGCAGGACATCGCGATCCTCACCGGCGGCCAGGTCATCTCCGAGGAGGTCGGCCTCAAGCTCGAGAACGTCACCCTCGACCTGCTCGGCCAGGCCCGCAAGGTCGTCATCACCAAGGACGAGACCACCATCGTCGAGGGCGCGGGCGACCCCGACGCCATCGCCGGTCGTGTCGCTCAGATCCGCGGCGAGATCGAGAACACCGACTCGGACTACGACCGCGAGAAGCTCCAGGAGCGTCTCGCCAAGCTCGCGGGCGGCGTCGCCGTCATCAAGGCGGGCGCGGCCACCGAGGTCGAGCTCAAGGAGCGCAAGCACCGCATCGAGGACGCCGTCCGCAACGCGAAGGCCGCCGTCGAGGAGGGCATCGTCGCCGGTGGTGGCGTGGCGCTCATCCAGGCCGGCAAGACCGCGTTCGAGAAGCTCGAGCTGACGGGCGACGAGGCGACCGGTGCGAACATCGTCCGCGTCGCCATCGAGGCGCCGCTGAAGCAGATCGCCATCAACGCGGGCCTCGAGGCCGGTGTCGTGGTCGCCAAGGTGCGCGAGCTCCCCGTGGGCCACGGCCTCAACGCCGCGACCGGCGAGTACGTCGACATGCTGGCCTCCGGCATCAACGACCCGGTGAAGGTCACCCGTTCGGCGCTGCAGAACGCCGCGTCGATCGCGGGCCTGTTCCTCACCACCGAGGCCGTCGTCGCCGACAAGCCCGAGAAGAACTCGGCGCCGGCCGGCGACCCGGGCGCGGGCATGGACTTCTGAGTCCGTCAGACACGCTGTAGAGGGCGTCTCCCGTTCGCGGGAGGCGCCCTCTTCGCTGTTATCGTCGTCACGATCGAGGCGGAGGCAGAGCATGACGGCGACACGGTTGTCCGGAGCGGCGGCCGCCGGGCTGGCGGCGGCGCTGCTCTGCCTTTCGGGATGTCAGGCGCTCGGGCTGCCCGGCGCCGGGCCGACGAGCCCGCACGCGACCTCCGCACCCGCCGTGGACGTCGTGCCGCCCCTCGACTGCGCCGCCTTCACCGCGACGCCTGCGGTCGAGGCCCTGCTGGGTGGAACCGCGCCGCCGGCGACCACGCCCGCGGACGCGCTCACGGCGCCGGCCGGGCGCGGGCCGTTCGGCGCCCAGGCCGCGGGTGGCGGCTGGTGCCGTTGGGGCGACGACCCGGCAGCCGCGCCTCCCGCGTCCGCGCCGGCGGCGGTGCATCTGCTCTCCGTGCAACTCCTGCCCCGCGCGACCGCGACCTGGCAGTGGCAGGCCCAGCAGTACCCGCAATCCGCCGCGACGGGCGCGCACTACGACGGCGGCGAATCCCGGGGCGGCGACTGCGGCCGGGCGACGACCGGCGCGGGGAGCACCTGCCACACGAACGTCCTGGTCGGCGGCTCGTGGCTGGCGGTGGAGGCGGTCAGCAGCACCTCCACGATCGACGAGAAGGCGTTCCACGCGCTCGTCCAATCGTTCGTCCCCACGGTCGCCACGATCGACGCGCGGACCGTGACGCCCACCCCGGTGAAGCCGCTGTCCTGCGGCGACGCGGCCTGGCTGAAGGCCGTCGGCGGCGTCTACGGCGCGACCTCCGTCGCCGTCCTCGCCCCGGCCGGAACCTTCGGCGTCCAGAACGCGCTCGTCGCGGATCCGCGGGTGACGGTCTGCGCCTACCGGTCGGGCACAGGAGATTCGTCGCTCATCGGCACCATCTCCGTCCTCCGCGGCGCGTCCGCCGCGTTCGCCACCTACCACGGCCTCGTCGTGGACCGCGACCCGGACGCCAGCGGCGGCACCATCCAGGTCGGCAGCACCAAGCTGGCCACGCTGGTCCGCCACACCGACGCGGCCGGGTCCGCGCCCGCCGAGACGGTGGTCGACGCGCTGTTCGGCGACGCCTGGATCCAGTTCGCCACGGTGACCGGCTCCGACGACGAGGCGGCGTCCGTCGTGGGGTGGGTGGCCGGCCGGCTCTGAGGAGGCCGTGGTCACCGCCACCGGGCAGGTGATCGCCAGCGGCCGGCTGGGCTGAGGGCCCTCCGGCGGCTCGGCAGCGGCCCGGCCGATCAGGCGCCCGGCTGAACCTGCCGGCCGTGCCCTGCGAGCGGCAGCGACACCCGGAAAGTCGCGCCGCCGCCGTCGGTCTCCACGACCTCCACGGTGCCGTGGTGCGCCGTCACGATGGAGGAGACGATCGCCAGGCCCAGGCCGCTGCCCCCGGTCTCGCGGGCGCGGGAGGTGTCGGCGCGCCAGAAGCGCTGGAAGATCTTGTCGCGGATCTGCGGCGGGATGCCCTCGCCGTGGTCGCGCACCTCGAGGACCGCGCGCTCGGCGCGGTGGTCGACCTGCACCGCGATCTCGATCGGAGTGTCCTCCGGGGTGTAGCGGAGGGCGTTGCCCATCAGGTTGGTGACGACCTGGCGGAGCTTGTTCTCCTCCGCCATCACGATCGCGGGCTCGGCCGGCGGCGCCGCGAGGACGACCTTCTCGGCGGTCGTGACCGCGATCGGGCCTGTGGTGGCACGACGCGCGCGGTTGCTTCGGCGCAGCCGGGCCAGCGCCGAGCCGGCGAAGGCGATCGGGCCGGTGGCGCCCGGCGGCCGTGACAGGTCCTCCGGGAGGGTCATCGGCACGGTGTCGAGCCCGGGCTCGGCCGGGTCGGTCCGCACTGCGGGCGGCACCGGAGCGGGTGTCAGCACGGTCACCCGGCGGCCCGGCGCACCGGCCATCGCGTCCATCGCCGCGTCCTGCGCGATGCGCACCAGGTCCACGGGGTGGAAATCGAGCGGCTTCGTCTCGTCCAGACGCGCGAGCTCCAGGAGGTCCTCGACGAGGAGCCCCATCCGGATGGCCTCCTTCTCGATGCGGTCCATCGCCTGGGCGACGTCCTCCGGCGTCTGGAGGGCGCCCATCCGGTACAGCTCCGCGTAGCCGCGCACCGAGACCAGCGGTGTGCGCAGCTCGTGGGAGGCGTCCCCGACGAATCGTCGCATCTGGTCGATCGTGCGCGCTCGGTCGTTGAAGGCCCGGTCGATGCGGTTCAGCATCGTGTTGAGCGAGCGGTTGAGCCGGCCGACCTCGGTGTTCGGGGTCGCGCCGCCGAGGCGCTGGCTGAAGTCGCCGTCGGCGATGGCCGCGGCAGTCTGCTCGACCTCCCGCAGCGGAGAGAAGGTCGTGGTCACCAGCATCCGGGTCAGCCCGGCGCCGACGATGATCACGATGACGCCGAAGCCGAGGAAGATCGCCAGGAAGCTCGCCATCACCGTGTCGATCTGGCTGGTCGTCGTGGCGACGATCGCGGTGGCGAGCTCGCCAGTCGACGCGAACGTCTGCGTCGTGACGAGCGCGCGGTAGACCGTGTGCCCGTCATTGCTCAAGATCGTGATGCCGCCGGGCCCGAGGGCCTTGCCCTGCGTGATGGTCAGGTTCTGCGGGATGGCCGGACGGTGGGCGAACGGGATGTTGCTCCAGTTCGTCTTGACCAGGTTGCCGCTGGCGTCGTACAGCGCCGCGAAGTAGTCGGACGGACTGGAGTCGGTGGCGATCGTGTCCTTCTCGGTCGGGGTGCCGTACAGATACGTTTCGACGTAGGTCCCGCCCGAGGCGGCCGACAGCTGCGCGTCGAGCTGGTCGATCAGCACCGGCTTCAGCATCGACATCGTCCCGATGCCGGTCACGAGCAGCCCGAGCGTCAGCATGAGCACGGTCACCCCGGTGATCTTGGTCCGGAGGGAGATCGCGTTCCAGCGGTCGAGCAGGCGTGAGTGCATCAGGCCGCCAGTCTAAGCAGACAGTGCTGAGCCGAGGATGTGAGCGGCGGTCACGCCTTCGCGGCCTTGAGCATGTAGCCGAAGCCGCGCTTGGTCTGGATGAGCGGCTCGCTGGAGTGCGCGTCCACCTTGCGGCGCAGGTAGGAGATGTAGGACTCCACGATGCCCGCGTCGCCGTTGAAGTCGTACTCCCAGACGTGGTCGAGGATCTGCGCCTTCGACAGCACGCGGTTGGGGTTGAGCATCAGGTAGCGCAGCAGCTTGAACTCGGTCGGGCTGAGCTCGATGGGGGTGTCGCCCACGTAGACCTCGTGGGTGTCCTGGTCCATCGTGAGCTCGCCGGCGCGGATGACCGCATCCTCGTCGGCCTGCATCGTGCGGCGCAGGATGGCCTTGATGCGGGCGACGATCTCGTCCAGGCTGAACGGCTTGGTCACGTAGTCGTCGCCGCCGACCGTGAGGCCGGTGATCTTGTCCTCGGTGTCGTCCTTGGCGGTGAGGAACAGGATCGGGGCGGTGTAGCCCGCGCCGCGCAGCCGCTTGGTGACGCCGAACCCGTTCATGTCCGGGAGCATGACGTCGAGGATGATGAGGTCTGGCTCCTCTTCGAGGACCGCGGAGATCGCCTGGGCCCCGTTGCCGACCGCGCGCACGGCGAACCCGGCGAAGCGGAGGCTGGTGGTGAGGAGATCGCGGATGTTCGGCTCGTCGTCGACGATGAGAATGCGGGGTCCTGCGTTCATGCGAAACAGTATCTGCGCGTCCGCTGAGTTATGCCTGTGAGTGGACGGTGCGCCGTGAGTGCGGGGGCCGGTGCCGGCGGTGCGTGCGGCCTATGCGCGCCGTGTGAGGGGCTGGCGCGGGCCGTGCGAACAGTGGATGCTGAGGAGACCAGCGAACGGAGCACTATGTCGAAACCCACCGTGGTCATCGTCGGAGCAGGCCTCGCCGGAGCGACGACCGCCGTCGAGTTGCGGTCGCGCGGGTTCGAGGGCCGCATCATGCTGCTCGGCGCGGAGGAGCACCATCCCTACATCCGCCCGCCGCTGTCCAAGGAGTACCTGAAAGGCGAGTCCCCGCTGGACGACGCGTTCGTCCAGCCCGCGGACTGGTACACGGACAACGAGGTGGAGTTCCTCCCCGGCTCGGACGGCGGCTCCTTCGACCCCGCGGCGCACGAGCTCTTCGTAGCGGGCGGCGCCCGGATCACCTACGACAGCCTCGTGCTGGCGACGGGCTCGCACGCACGCCCGCTCGGTGTCCCCGGCAGCGGTCACGGGGCGGTCTTCTCTCTGAGAACCATCGAGGACTCGCAGTGGCTGCGCGCCGCCCTGGAGGTCGGCTCCCGGCGCGTCGTCGTCGTCGGATCGGGGTGGATCGGCATGGAGGTCGCCGCCGCCGCGCGCGGCTACGGCAACGAGGTGACGGTCGTCGGGCGGTCGCACGTGCCGCTTCCCGCGATCGGTCCGGAGCTCGGTGCGGTGTTCGAGACGCTGCACCGCGACCACGGCGCGACCTTCCGCAACGCGGCGCACGTGGTCGCGGTGGAGGGCGGGGACGAGCAGGCCGTCGTCCTCGCGACGGGCGAGCGCCTCCCGGCGGACGTGGTAGTCGCGGGGGTCGGCGCCGCGCCGAACACGCACATCGCCGAGCAGTCGGGGCTGGCGCTGGAGAACGGCGTGCCCACCGACGAGGCGATGCGCACCGCGATCGAGGACGTCTACGCCGTCGGCGATGTGGCGAACCCGGTGCTTCCGGCGATCGGGCAGCGCCTGCGCAACGAGCACTGGGCCAACGCGATCGCGGGCGGTACGGTCGCCGCGCGCGCGATCGCGGGGGAGGACGCCAGCTACGACGACATCCCGTACTTCTACTCCGACCAATACGATCTGGGCATGGAGTACTCCGGCTATGCACCACTCGCGTCCGGCGCGCGGGTCGTCTTCCGCGGCGACGTCTCGGCGCGCGAGTTCATCGCCTTCTGGCTGCGCGACGACCGGGTGGTGGCCGGCATGAACGTGAACGTCTGGGACGTGCAGGACCACATCCAGCGCTTGATCCGCGGCCGGGAGGCCGTCGACCCAGACCGGCTCACCGACGAGAGCGTGGACCTTGCAGAGCTCTGAGACCGGCGTCGCGATGTACCTGCCCCCGCTCCGCGTCCCCGTGCGCACCATCGGCGCGCGCACCTTCGACTTCTCCCGCCGCGTCGCCGTGATGGCGGTGGTGAACCGCACGCCGGACTCCTTCTTCGACCAGGGCCGCACGTTCGCGCTCGACGCCGCGGTCGCCGCGTGCTTCGACGCGGTCGCGGCCGGTGCCGACTGGGTGGACATCGGCGGAGCCCCGTTCGCGCCCGGCGCGCCCGTCCCGCCCGACGAGGAGGGCGACCGGGTCGTGCCCGTCGTGGCCGACCTGCGCGCCGGGTCCGACGTCGTGATCTCGGTGGACACCTTCCACGCTTCGGTGGCCTCCCGGGCGATCGCCGCCGGCGCGACGGTGATCAACGACACCACCGGGCTCAGCGACCCCGAGCTGGCCCGCGTCGTCGCGGACAGTGACGCCACCCTCGTGCTCACCCACAGCCTGGCCGCGCCGCGGACGTTCTACCCGCGGCCGGCGTACGGCGACATCGCACGGGAGATCGCCGACTTCCTCCTGGAGCGGGTCGACCGGGCGGTCGCGGCAGGGGTGCCGGAGGAGCGCATCATCCTCGACCCGGGCCACGACCTCAACAAGAACACCCTGCAGTCGCTGGAGCTCACCCGCCGGCTCTCCGAGATCGCGGACCTGGGCTATCCCGTCCTCGCTGCCGTGTCCAACAAGGACTTCATCGGCGAGACCTTGGACGCACCGCGCGCGGACCGCCGGGACGGGTCGATCGCAGCCGCCGTCGTCGCCATCGTCAACGGCGCGCGCATCATCCGCATGCACGATGTGGCTGGTTCGGTCGCCGCGGCGCGGATGACGGAGGCCATCCTGGGGCTGCGCGAGCCGGCGTATCTGAAGCACAACATGGGCGACGTGAATGAGTGAGGCCACTATCGACCGGATCTTCCCGCTCCCGCCCGAGGAGGGCATCGGGGACACGCGGATCGCCGAGCTGTACTCGGACGGCGCAGGCAACCCGTGGCTGCGCGTCAACTTCGTCTCCAGCATCGACGGCGCCGCCACCCGGCAGGGGCTGTCCGGCGGGCTCTCCGACGACGCAGACCACCGCGTGTTCGACATCCTGCGCCGGCTCTGCGACGTCGTGCTCGTCGGCGCGGGCACCGTGCGCGCGGAAGGCTACGGCCCGATGCGCGTCGACGAGGCCTCCCAGCGGGCACGCCGCGACGCCGGGATGACTGCGCACCCGGTCTTCGCGATCGTCTCGGCCAGCCTGGACCTCGACCCGGCGAGCCCGATCTTCCGGGGGCGCCGGAGCGGCCGATCGTCGTCACGACAGAGCTGTCCCGGCAGGACACGAGGGCGGCGCTCGCCGAGGTCGCGGATGTCGTGGTCTGCGGCGAGGAGCGCGTGGAGCCCGGCCTGCTCGTGGCAGGCCTCGTCGAGCGCGGCCTGAGCCGCATCCACTGCGAGGGCGGCCCGCACCTGTTCGGCGACCTGATCGCGGCGGGCGTCGTGGACGAGCTGTGCCTGACGGTCGCCTCGACACTGGAGGCCGGGGTCGCCTCCCGTATCTCTGCCGGGGCAGCGCCGATCCTCCCGGTGGGGATGCGGCTCGCCCACGTGCTGCAGTCGGGCGACACGCTGCTGCTGCGCTACGTGCGGCGCCCGTGACGGATCGGGTGGAGGTCGACACGGCGCTCGTCCGCCGGCTGGTCGACGCGCAGTTCCCCGCGTACCGCGCGCTGCCGGTGCGGGACGTGGAGCTGAGCGGCTGGGACAACCGGACCTTCCGGCTCGGCGAGGAGCTCAGCGTGCGTCTGCCGAGCACCCGCGGCTACGTCGATCAGGTCGCGAAGGAGCACGAGTGGCTGCCGCGCCTCGCACCCCAGGTGCCGCTGCCCATCCCGCAGCCGGTCGCGCTCGGGGAGCCGGGCGACGGCTATCCGTTCGCGTGGTCGGTCTACCGCTGGCTGCCCGGCACGCCGCTCGGGCTCGTCGACGACGTGGATGCGGTCGCGCTGGCGGCAGACCTCGGCGGCTTCCTGACGGCGCTGCGGGACGCGGACACGACGAACGCTCCGGAGGCCGGGAGCCACAACTTCCACCGGGGCGCGCCGCCCGGGGTCTACCGCGAGGAGGCGCTGGCGGCGATGTCCGCGGGTGCTCCGGACATCGATCCGCGACTGGCGCGACGGATCTGGGACGCCGCGGAGGCGTCAGCGTGGGAGCGACCGGGCGTCTGGCTGCACGGCGACGCGGCCCCCGGCAATCTCCTCATCCAGAACGGCCGGCTCTCCGCGGTGATCGACTTCGGCACGTCCGGAGTGGGCGACCCGGCGTGCGACCTCGTCCCGGCGTGGACGATGTTCGACGGCGAGGCGCGCCGCGCCTTCCTCGAGGCGGTCGGCCTGGACGACGCGACCGCTCAGCGAGCACGTGCCTGGGCGCTCTGGAAGGCGCTCATCACCGTGCGAGACCGCCCAGACGACGCACCCTCCCGCCGCACCCTCGCGCGCCTCGCCGCCGACCCCGGCGTCTGACTCGCCGCGCGGGCCGCTGCCGCGATTCGCCCCGAATGTCGCCAAACGCGCCCTCATTCACGCGATTCGTGCCGAATGTCGCCGAGTCCCTAACCAACGATTCGTGCCGAATGTCGTGAAGCGCGTCCCCATTCACGACATTCGTGCGGAATGTGGAGTGGGGGCGCTGACGCGATTCGTGCCGAATGTCGCGGGGAGCTCGCGACGGCTAGGCCGCGGCGAGCGCGTGCGCGTCGAGGATCGTGTACGCATACCCTTGCTCGGCGAGGAAGCGCTGCCGGTTCTGCGCGAAGTCCTGGTCGACCGTGTCGCGCGAGACCAGTGTGTAGAAGTTCGCCGACAGCCCCGACTGCTTGGGGCGCAGCAGCCGGCCGAGGCGCTGCGCCTCCTCCTGCCGCGAGCCGTACGATCCGGACACCTGGATGGCGACCGTGGCCTCCGGGAGGTCCACCGAGAAGTTCGCGACCTTGCTGACCACCAGCACCGGCGTCGTGCCGTCCCGAAACTCCTGATACAGCCGTTCCCGCTCGTCCACGGGCGTCGCGCCCGTGAGCTGTGGCGCGTGGAGGGCCTCGGCGAGCTCGTCGATCTGGTCGAGGTACTGCCCGATGACCAGGATGCGCTCGCCGGCGTGCCGGTCCACAAGCTGCCGGACCACGTCCAGCTTCGCCGGAGCCGTGGCGGCGAGGCGATAGCGCTCGTCGTCGGCCGCGGCGGCGTAGCTCAGCCGGTCGGAGGCCGGCAGGTCGATCCGCACCTCGAAGCAGGCTGCCGGCGAGATGAAGCCCTGCGACTCGATCTCCTTCCACGGCGCGTCGAAGCGCTTCGGGCCGATCAGGCTGAACACGTCGCCCTCTCGGCCGTCCTCGCGCACCAGCGTCGCGGTCAGGCCGAGCCGGCGGCGCGCCTGCAGTTCGGCGGTCAGCTTGAAGACCGGCGCGGGCAGCAGGTGCACCTCGTCGTAGACGACCAATCCCCAATCCAGCGCGTCGAGCAGCGCAAGGTGCGCGTACTCGCCCTTCCGTTTGGCCGTGAGGATCTGGTACGTCGCGATCGTGACCGGCTTGACCTCCTTGACCTGGCCCGAGTACTCGCCGATCTCCTCCGCGGTGAGGGAGGTGCGCTTGAGCAGCTCGTCCCGCCACTGCCGCGCCGACACGGTGTTGGTCACCAGGATCAGCGTCGTCGTCTTGGCCGTCGCCATCGCTCCGGCGCCGACGAGGGTCTTGCCCGCACCGCAGGGGAGCACGACCACGCCCGAGCCGCCGTCGAAGAAGTTGCTCACGGCCTTGCGCTGGTAGTCGCGCAGCGCCCAGTCGCTCTCGTCCAGCTCGATCGGGTGTGGCGTTCCGGGGGTGTACCCGGCGAGGTCCTCCGCGGGCCAGCCGAGCTTGACCAGCTCCTGCTTGAGCTGGCCGCGCGCCCAGGCCTCCACGGTGAAGGTCGTCTCATCGCGCCGCTCGACCAGCAGCGGGGCGATGCGCTTGGCGGTCGCGACCTCCAGCAGCACGGCCCGGTCGGGGGAGCGCAGCAGCAGCGTGCCCTCCTCGTCGCGCTCGATGACCAGGCGGCCGTAGCGGGCGACGGTCTCCGACACGTCCACCGTCACCGTCTGCGGGATCGGGAACTTGGAGTACTTCTCGAGCGTTCCGAGCATGTCGTCGGCGGTGTGGCCCGCCGCGCGGGCGTTCCACAGGCCCAGCCGCGTGATGCGGTAGGTGTGGATGTGCTCGGGCGCGCGCTCCAGCTCGGCGAAGACCGCGAGGTCGTGACGGGCGTCCTCAGCCGCGGGATGCGCGACTTCGAGGAGGACGGTGCGGTCGCTCTGGACGATCAGGGGGCCATCGGACATGACCGCTCAGTCTACGCTGCGCAGCCCCTTGACGCTGGAGAGCGGCAGGGTCCGCTCGATGTCGGCCGCCCGGTCGCGACCGCGCAGCCGTCCTCCGCCGATGCCGGTCGGCTCCAGGAGGTAGTCGACCAGCCGGCCGTCCGGCATCGCGACCTGCACCATCACGGTCTGCCGTGCGCGCACGGCCTGGTCGAGCTGGCGGGCGAGCCACTGCTCGCCGGTGTCGGCCTCGGAGCCGTCCGCCTCACGCAGTCGGGCGACCAGCTCGGCTGCCGGATCGCGCGTCGCGGCGGGCGCGGTCCGCTCCGCGACGCGGCGACGCTGCGGGGTCACGAGCGCGCCGGAGGCGTCCTCGGCGACCACCGGATAGCGGGCGTCGCTGAGCGCCCAGTAGACGACGTCACGCGGGAACCGGCTGACCAGCGTCCGCGCGTCGGCCCGCAGCAGCCGTAGCGCGGACAGCGACTGGTCGACCGCGATCGTGCCGAGCAGCGTGGCGTCGTCGGAGCGCACCACCGCCTTGCCTTCGCCGCCCTGCTCGGCGTCGCGCACCCGCACCCGGCCGTGGCGCTCGACGGCGTCTGCGATGAGGTAGTCGAGCGGCTGGGGCACGCCGGTGAGGGAGACGGCGGCGAGGAAGTCGTGGATGCTCGCAGCGGTCTCGCCCGCGGTCACCGCGCGGTCGATGGAGGCCGCCGAGAACCGGAAGGTGGAGGCCAGCGCCCGGCTCTCAAGGTCGGCCATCGTCCGCAGCCGGGCCTCCACGTCGGGCGCGAGCGGTCCGGGGGAGATGACCGTCAGGTCGTGCTGCAGGTAGACCTGCGACACCTCCGCGGGGAAGTGCGCGACCATCGCGGCGGTCGCCTCGGCGGGGCCCGCCTCCAGGAGCAGGGCGCCCGCGCTGCCCGGGGACCGGCCGGCGGTGACGCCGAGCCACTCGGCCTCCCGGATGTACTGGTCGACGCGCTGCTCGGTCTCGGCGACTGCCGCCGGGTACAGCCAGGCGAGGTGGGCGCGCAGGGACGCTCCCCACGGGGACCGGCTGCGCTCGGTCAACAGCGCACGGACGTCGTCGGGCAGGCCGTCGAGCCAGGCCCCGGCCAGCGCGCGCCAGCGGTCCGCCGTCGTGGCGTGCTGCCAGGCCGCGGCCTGCGCGGTGGGCAGCCAGAGCCCGTCCGCGACCGCGGTCAGCCCGGCGCGGGCGGCGACGGAGAGCGCGACGGGGACGACGGCGGCGTCCACCGCCAGCGCGTCGGCGAGGCGCTTGGCGGCCGGGAGGGCGAGGCCGCCCTTCTGCAGTTCGCGGGCGCCCTCCCTGCCGAGTTCGGTCAGCAGTTCGGAGGCGCTGGAGACGGCCTCGAAGGCGCGCTCGGCGGCGAGCCGGTCGGATGCGGCCGACTCGTCGGGCGTGAGCGTCTCCGGGATGGCCGGAGGGGCGGTGTCGAGCAGCGCCGCCGGCCGGGGAGGCCGAGCGCCGGCCAGGAGTCGAGCGCGGCGGTGACGGCGTCGTAGGCGGCGGCGCCGTCGGCCGCGGGGTGCAGGAGGGCGACGGTGGCGAGCGCGTCGACGGCTTCGTGGACCGCGTCCGCCGTCGTGCCGGCGGTCGCGGGATGCCGGACGAGCCGGGCGGTGATCCCCTCGATGGTCTGGGCGCCGCCCGCGTCGCCGAGCACTGCCAGGGTGGCGAGCCGCAGCCGGTCGAGCGGCGCGAGCGCCCGCTGCACGGACTCCGGGTCGAGCAGCGCCTCGGCCAGGTCGAAGAAGTCGGAGACGCCGGCGCGGCGCACCGGGCGGGCACGCAGCACGGCCGCGAGTTCGTCGTCCGGCAGGGCGCGGAGCCGCGCCGCCAGAGCGAGCGTCGTCGTCATCGGGCCGGTCCGGGACGGGAGGTCAGGGTCGGTTCTTCGGCCCGGCAGCCGCCTTCGCGGCGCGGCTGCGCTGCCGGCCGGTCACGATGATGAGCGTGATCAGCAGGACGAACGCGATCGGCAGTGCGATCAGCGGCAAGAGGAAGACCGCCGGCCACAGCCCCTGACCCGATCCCTGCTGAGGCATCCCGCCGAGCGCGGACCCCACGAGGATGGCCGCGATGCACACCAGCGAGACGACGACCAGCGCCGCAACGATGTACGAGAGGACGCGCTGGAGGCGGGATGCGGGCGGCGGGGTCTGAGAAGTCACGAAATCAAGGATAATTGAGGTTGGTCATTCGATCCCCCATGTGAAGCGAGGTTCCCATGCCGACCGGCAAGGTCAAGTTCTACGACGAGGAGAAGGGCTTCGGCTTCATCGCCACCGATGACGGCCAGGAGGTCTTCCTGCACGCCTCGGCGCTGCCCGCGGGCGCCGTCGTGAAAGCCGGGTCTCGGCTCGAGTTCGGCATCGCCGACGGCAAGCGCGGCGCGCAGGCCCTGTCGGTGCGCGTGCTGGAGGCGCCTCCGAGCCTGGTGAAGATGAAGCGCAAGTCGGCCGACGACATGGCGATCATCGTCGAGGACCTCGTGAAGCTGCTCGACGGAATCGGCGCCAACCTGCGCCGGGGCAAGTACCCGGACAAGGCGCACGGCGCCAAGATCGCGGCGGTGCTGCGCCGGGTTGCGGACGACCTGGATGCCTGAGGACCCGAGCACGCAGGAGCCGACGACGCAGGAGCCGACGACGGGCGAGCCGGCCGTCGAGGTCGAGGAGGAAGTCGACGTGCAGCCGACCGACGCCGAGCCGGCCGTCGTCGGGCTGAGCGAGACCGAGGTCGCCGACCTCCTGGCCGCGCTCCCGCTCGCGCGGGCGGCGCTCGCCGAGATCACTCCGGAGAGCACGATCGGAGAGCCCCTCGGTCACGTCGTGGAGCCTGGCGGCGTGGTCTCGCTGCAGTTCGCCGCTGAGCTCGCGGGCTACCCGGGCTGGCACTGGACCGTCACGGTCGGACGCGCCGACGGCGACACCGACCCGACAGTGCTGGAGGCCGAGCTGATGCCCGGCGAAGACGCCCTCCTCGCGCCCGACTGGGTGCCCTGGTCGGAGCGACTGGCCGAGTATCAGGCCGCCCAGGAGGCGCTCGCCGCCGAGGCGGCCGGAGCCGAGGGCGACGACTCGCGCGCGGAGGACGACGCCGACGACTACGAGGACGAGGACGAATACGACGACGAGGAGTCCGAGGCCGACGACGACTCGGACGACGACGACTCGGACGACGACCGCGACGTTCACGACCTGCACGCCGACGACGACCTCGACGGCGTCGACATCGACTCGGTCGACGTGGCGTTCGACGAGGACACCGATGTCGACACTGAGCTCGACCTCGCGACCGAGGAGGCCGCCGCGCTCGCGGACGACAGCGCCGAGCCCGACGACGCCGAGCCCGACGACGCCGAGCCCGACGACGCCGAGGACTACGACGCTGAAGACGCCGACGCCGACGACGCGGAGGCCGACGAGCTGGGGCCGGTCAGCGACTCAGCGGCGCCTGCGGGCGCGGGTGACGCTGAGGTAGACGAACCCGAGCAGTCCTAGCGCGATCCCGACGACCACCGTCGAGATCCACCAGCCTCCGCCCGCGGCGGCGATGGGTCCGGCGAAGATGAGCGTCGGGATCAGCGTGAGCACCCAGAGCCCGAAGCCGACGAGCACCGCCCGGCGGTCGTCCGTCGGCACGGGCACCGGGTCGGGGCGGCGCTCGTCGTCGCGCAGCCACAGTCGCACGATCGGCCCGTCCCTTCTTCTTCCGGTGTTGCGCCCGGCTCAGCCCAGCCGCTCGACCACGTACTCGACGCAGCCGATCAGCGCGCGCACGTCGTCCGGCTCGATGGCCGTGAACGTCGCGACGCGGAGCTGGTTGCGGCCCAGCTTGCGGTAGGGCTCGGTGTCGACGACGCCGTTCGCGCGCAGGGCTTTGGCGACCGCTGCCGCGTCGATCCGGTCGTCGAAGTCGATCGTGACGACCACCTGCGAGCGGTGCGCCGGGTCGGCGACGAACGGCGTGGCGTAGTCGACGTCTTCCGCCCACGTGTAGAGCGCGCTGGAGGACTCCTTCGTGCGCGCGTCGGCCCAGGCGAGGCCGCCGTTGCCGTTCATCCACTCGATCTGGTTCTCCAGCAGCACGAGCGTCGCGACCGCCGGAGTGTTCAGGGTCTGGTTGAGGCGAGAGTTGTCGATCGCGTTCTTGATGCTGAGGAACTCCGGGATGTAGCGGTCGCCCGCGGCGATCCGCTCGACCCGTTCGATCGCGGCGGGGGAGAACAGCGCGAGCCAGAGGCCGCCGTCGGAGGCGAAGTTCTTCTGCGGCGCGAAGTAGTAGACGTCCGTCTCGGTGACGTCGAAGTCGGCGCCGCCCGCTGCGCTGGTCGCGTCGATCACCGTCAGCGCGCCGGCGTCGCCGTGCACACGTTTCAGCGGCGCCATCACACCCGTCGACGTCTCGTTGTGCGTCCAGGCGTAGACGTCCACGCCCTCCACCGCTTCGGCCTCCGCACGGGAGCCCGCCGGTGCCTCGATGACGTGCGGAGCCTGCAGCCACGGGGTCTTCGCCGCCTTGGCGAACTTGCCGCCGAACTCGCCGAAGACCAGGTTCTGGCTGCGCTCCTGGATGAGCGAGAACGCCGCGGCGTCCCAGAACGCGCTGGAGCCGCCGTTGCCGATGACGACCTCGTAGCCCTCCGGGAGGCGGAACAGCTCTCCGAGGCCGGAGCGGACGCGGCCGACCAGGTCCTTCACCGGCGCCTGACGGTGGGAGGTGCCGAGCAGCTCCGCACCGGGGCCGGCCAGGTAGGCGACCTGCTCCGGGCGCACCTTGGACGGGCCGCAGCCGAATCGTCCGTCGGCGGGCAGGAGGTCGGTGGGGATCGTCACGTCCGGCATAACTGAAGTGTATTGGCTGTTGAAGGGTGCGGCGGGTCCGATGACGCGGCGCGACGCCGGGGTGCCGTCACTTCGCCGTCACCTGCAGCAAGTAGGCTCGTATCCGCATATTCGCGCCCGCACGGGAGGGGCCCATGACCGACCTGATCGACACGACAGAGATGTACCTCCGCACCATCCTGGAGCTGGAGGAGGACAACATCGTCCCGCTGCGTGCGCGCATCTCCGAGCGTCTCGGCCACTCGGGCCCGACGGTCTCGCAGACCGTCGGCCGGATGGAGCGCGACGGGCTCGTCGTCGTCTCCGGCGACCGCCACCTGGAGCTCACCGACGACGGCCGCCGCAAGGCGGTGCACGTCATGCGCAAGCACCGCCTCGCCGAGCGCCTGCTCAGCGACGTGATCGAGCTGGAGTGGGAGTACGTGCACGAGGAGGCGTGCCGCTGGGAGCACGTCATGAGCGAGCAGGTGGAGCGCAAGCTGATCACCATGCTGGGCCACCCGACCGAGTCGCCCTACGGCAACCCCATCCCGGGGCTCGGTGAACTGGGCGCGCCGGACGCGGCCTCCACCCAGAACCTGGTCAACCTCGTCGACGTCGTTCGGGGCGCTGATTCGGAGGTGACTGCCAGGATCCGTCGCCTCGGCGAGCCCGCGCAGGTCGATCCCGAGCTGCTCCTCCAGCTCAAGCAGGCCGGGGTGTTTCCCGGCTCGACCGGCACTTTTGCTGCGGCCGGCTCGTACGTCACCGTGCAGGTCGAGGGCTTCGAGACCGGCCTCGAACTCCCGAACGAGCTCGCGGCGCACATCTTCGTGGACGCCTGAACTCTGTTACCGATTCGTTAAAAAAGGCATTAAACAATGTGACAAATCGCGGGTGGTCCCGTAGTCTCTAACGAGTCCGAACGGGCCAGAAGCCGGCCCATCAGGACCCCGACCGGGACGCTCCAACCCCCCTGAGACCCGTCTCCTGGTCGGTGAAGCCGAATGCCGATCGCATCGGACGGGGGCAGCTCCCTAGTGCTGCCGGAGCGCAGGAGGTTGCACTTTGGCACACTCTGGTACGTCCGATCCTGCCCAGGAGCGGACCCCTCGGGACCCGGAAAACACCGCTTCGACGACGTCGACGACGCCCGTGTCCGGGTCGCAGGTCGTCTCCCGGAGGTCGCTCCGCACCGCGAAGGCGCCTGTCGCCGCCGCGGCCCAGCGGGCCGCGGCGAAGACGCCCGCCCCCGCCACGAAGGAGTCCGGCAAGCCCGCCGCGAAGCGCAAGGGCGGCTGGATCCTCAACGTCGGCGTCATCACCGTGGCGACCGGCATCATCGCGACGATGTCGCTCCCCGCGTTCGCGTTCAACCCGAACGGCGCGGAGTCCGCGGCCTTCGGTCCGAGCGCCTCCGACAGCATGAAGAAGGCGCAGGCCCAGTCCGTCGCCGTCGGCCAGGGCGTCACCGCCTCCGCCGTCAGCCGCGACGCCGCCACCGCGACCAGCCAGCAGCAGCTCGACGCGGCGAAGGCCGCGGCCGCCGCCACCGCTGCCGCCGAGGCCGCCCGCCAGCGCGCCGCGGTGTCCCTCGCCAACTACGCCAGCAGCTACTCCGGCCCGTCGGTGTCCGACTTCCTGGCCAATCCGCCGTACCCGAGCTTCAGCCTCGCGCAGGTGTTCTCGGTCGCGAAGCAGTACATCGGCACCCCGTACGTGTACGGCGGCGCCACCCCGGCCGGCTTCGACTGCTCCGGCTATGTCATGTACGTGTACGCGCAGTTCGGCATCTCCCTCCCGCACTCGGTGTCGGGGGAGGCCGCGCGCGGCACCAGGATCTCGATCAACGACGCCCAGCCGGGCGACCTGATCATCATGCCGGGCCACGACGGCTTCTACGCGGGCAACGGCAACATCATGGACGCCCCCGACACCGGTCGCTCCATCTCGATCCGTCCGATCTGGACCAGCGACTACTACGTCGTCCGGCTCGGTATCTGACAGCCGAACCCGCGGTTAACACTGCGGGTCACGCACCAGAAATGGCGCGCCACGAATAGGTGGCGCGCCATTTCTGCGTTACTCTGTTGCCCTGGCGCAACGCCAGGCAGCCGTGCAGATCGGAGCATCCGATGGCCGAGTCGACCACCGCGCGGTCACCGAGGGTGACCACCGGGGCGGGTCGCGGCCTCGGAGCCGAGCGCGAGCTGCTGCCGCGTCACCGCGACTTCCTCGCCTGCCGCCACCATGTCGAGGCCTGCCACCGCCACCATGTGGTGTGCCGCCACCATGCCGCCGTCTTCCAGGGCGCTGTCCGTTCGGACAGTGCCCTTTCTGTTTCCCCGGTTCTCATTCGCCCAGCGGACCCGAAAGGACGCAGATGAAGACACTGGTCCTCAACGCCGGCTACGAGCCTCTCGCGGTCGTCTCCTTCAAACGCGCCATCATCCTGGTGATGAATCAGAAGGCCACGGTCCTCGCGAGCGACACCGACCACCCGGTCTGGAGCATCTCGGGCCGCTACGACCGCCCGTCGGTGATCCTCCTCACCCGCTACGTCCGTATCCCGCACGGCCGCGCGGTGCCGGTCTCCCGCCGCGGGGTGCTGCGGCGCGACAGCCACCGCTGCGGCTACTGCGGCAAGACGGCGACCACGATCGACCACGTTCTCCCTCGCTCCCGCGGCGGCGCCGACAGCTGGGAGAACCTGGTCGCGTGCTGCCTCCGCTGCAACAACGTCAAAGGCGACCGCACCCCGGCCGAAATGGGCTGGACCCTGAAGCTGACCCCGCGAGCACCGCACGACAGCTCCTGGGTGGTCCGCGGGGTGGAAGGCGGCCAGGCGGACTGGCAGGACTACCTGGGGGTGGCGGCCTGACGGCCCAGCGCCCTCCGGTAGTCTGGAAGGGCTGGCCTCTGTAGCTCAATGGAAGAGCTGCTCCGTCCTAAGGAGAAGGTTGGGGGTTCGAGTCCCTCCAGGGGCACCTTAAGGGTGCGTTGAAATAGCCGGTCAGAGTCGATTTCCGAAGGCGCGGAAATCGCTGATTTTCGTTTTTGCCCACAATTTGCCCACAGGGACGCCGAAAAACTCTAAGAAACTCTAAGAGATCTCCGGTGATCTCAATGACTCGCATTCGATCGTTCGAGTACGAGTGGCGACGAAGGGTTGGCCGACCGTCCGCAGTGTCCGTTCAAACCGACGGATGGTGCACCCTACGAGGAAGTCTTGGGGGCCGATCGGCCCCCAAGACTTCACTGGGCTCAGTGAATGAAGAGGTCAGACTTGTCGCCGCCGAAGCCCTCCACGGGATGCACGGTCTCTTCGTGGTCCATCACCCAGAGGCGAGCTTCGGGCGGAAACTCCGCGAGCATCTCCATGAGATCGGCGACCGTCCAGTGCATGTACTCGTCGGATTCGAGAATGTGGCGATCGGTTGTTGCGGCGAGCTTGTAGCCGGCAGGGACCTTGGACATGAGGTGTCTCCACTTCGGTACAACGCGAACTAGCGTTGGAGTCGGTCCCTGTTCACGCTCGCCATTGTCGCAGAGCCGTGGCCCCGTTGGCAGTGAACGAGCGGGCACGATCTTGGGTTCAGTACCGTCAGTGCGCCTTTGGCTTCAGCTCGACGTCAGGGAGCGCCGTGGTGCGGAACTCGGCGCGGTGCGCCACAGCGCGTTCCACAAGCGCGTAGACCCGGTCGTTCAGTGCGTCGCCTGGGTAGTAAGCGGAGAAGATCGATTCGGCGTCGTCGGCGCTTTCGATGTCGAGCTCGGCGACGAGGCTGACGATGTCGGCGGTGTCACGTCCGGGTCGGCCCATCGCGGCGCGGAGCTTCATGGCGAGAAGCGCATCCGCCGGCGCCACTTCGATGCGGACACCGTCGTGGTCGTAAAGGGGTCTCCAGTCGACGGACTTGCCCCAGTCGGGGAAGAACTGAGAGGCGTTGGAGTTCAGCCAGTCGGACGGCCAATCGCGCTCGACAGCGATCCGCTCGGCGACGCGAATGAGAGCATCGTGTGGGTCCAAGCGTGCGTCGACATCGACCGTTCGCCGGCGGTCGATGTGGGAGAGCGCCAGAGCGGCACCTCCCACTATGCTGATCCGGACAGGGCCGATCCCTTCGGCTTGGACTCGTTCGATGAGATCGTTCAGTCCATCGATGAGTGAGTCGCGGTCGAGACCAGGTCGTTGATCAGACACTGGCGAGCGTTCCCTCTTCGATCAGGATGCCCCGTTCGAGGAACTCGGGCGGCACCTTGGACGCATCCGGTGCGTCGTCGAGCGGGTGTAGGTGCGGGGCCCGCAGCTCAGAGTCTTCGGTAATCGCTTGATTCGTCCAGAGCGCCGCGGGCAGACCCGCCTGGCGCAGCCGGTACGCGACGGTGCCGGACAATGCCGCGTCCCAATCTCGGCTGCCGGTGCCTTCTGGCTGGGCGACGACGAGCGCCGCAACGACCAGTGGGTCTTCCTTCGCCAGCCCATCAGAAAGGTCGAGGAGCGCGCGGAACGCGCCGTCCCGGCTGCCCTCGTGGACGGCGGCGGCGATGCGCGCTGCCGTTTCGACGGCGCTCGGATGGGTAGTCGGAATGAGGAGGAGACGATGCCGTGCGGCGCGCGCGAGGTGCCCTGCGGACGCGACACTGGTGTCTCGCTTGCCGCGTTCCACGCTAGAGACGATCGGTTGGTACGTGTCCGAGCGGTCTGCGATTTCTGCCTGGCTGAATCCTGAGGCCTTGCGTGCGGCCCGAATCAGATCCGCGAATGCCATCCCACTCACCTCCTCGCGGTTATACTCAATTGAGTATAACTCTTTCCCGCTCAGATAGTGGGTGCGTCAGTTGCTCCATAAGCTTCCTCCGCTCTCCGACAGGACCCGTTCGTTCAGCCGATCGGCGACCGACCCGAGATCGTCCTCGAAGAGGTCAGCATACGTGTCCAGCGTCATCGCAGCTGACTTGTGCCCAAGCATGCGCTGGAGGGCCTTGACGTTGGCACCGGCACTCACCGCGAGGCTGGCGGCGGTGTGTTTGAGGTCGTGCGGGGTCATGTGCTCGAGTCCGGCATCGTGCAGCGCTGTTAGCCACCAGGACTGCCGGTTCCAGGCGGTGTCGGGTCGCGCGAGATAGCCGCCCGCTCGTGCGGGGAAGACGAGGTCGTCACGCTTCTTTGCTGCGATGAGCTGCTCGAAGCGTGGGGCGAGGAATGCGGGGAACGGTACCGAACGAGCTTCCCAGCTCTTCGGCGGCCCGACGTGGATGAGCCCGTCTACTTCTGTCGCGGTCTGGTGGATGGCCAGACGGCAACGGTCGAGGTCGATGTCGTTCACGGTGAGGGCGACGGCTTCGCCCCAGCGGATGCCGGTGTAGGCCAGTGTCAACACGAGGACGCTGCGCTTGTCATCGGGCACCGCTCGTGCGAAGCGGAAAACCTCCTCATTAGTGAGATACCGGCGACGCTTCTTGGTTCCCTTACGTGGAAGGTTGCTCGCACCCCGAGCCGGGTTCGCCGGAATCCTGCCATCACGTACTGCAACATCGAGGATCCCGGCGAGGATCCCCACCGCGCGCAGGACGACGCCGGCCGATCGTGGCTTACCGGCGTTGCCCACGCGGACCCGAACCGTGACAGCTTTGCCCTGGCTCAGTTCTCGGATCCACTTCTCGACCGCGGAGGGGCGAATGGCGCCGATCGGTGTCGTCGCCCAGCGCGGCTCGACATAGACCCGCCAGGCGATGCGGATGGGGGAGAAGCTCGAGGGTTTGAGGGCTTGCTCCTTGTTGGCGAGCCACTCCTCAGCGAGCTCGCCGACTGTGATCTTGGATTGAGACGCCTCGAAGTAGGTCCCCTTCATCATCGCTACTTCGACCGTCGCGTTGTAGAGCTCGGCTTCGCGTTTGGTGCGGAACCCGCGCTTCTCGCGTTGCTGGTGTTCGGGGTCGCGCCAGCGCACGCGATAGCGTCGGCCTTTGG
The DNA here is from genome assembly GCF_050990935.1 of Streptomyces sp. L7. Taxonomy (GTDB): domain Bacteria; phylum Actinomycetota; class Actinomycetes; order Actinomycetales; family Microbacteriaceae; genus Leifsonia. Next base: position 4,253,858 of record NZ_CP194644.1, read on the forward strand.
CCGACTCGTAAGCGTCGATGCTTCCCACTCGCAGAACCTAACTCTGGCCACCGACGAGGCAGCGCCGCGATGAGGAGTGCAATCGCGTTAGCTGGCTATCCGAGGATGGGTGCACTCTGGACATGTGAGAGAGACGCCTGAACCAAGACCATGGGGAGCCTCGGACGATGAAGCCGTGGAGCTCTGCAAGGAGTGGATGCGCTATCTCGGAGCCTCTGACGCAACCGTTTTTGCGACGGGTGACCCGCGTCAGGCCTGCGACTTGTATTCCTCCGACTATCTGGGTTGGGTTGATAACAACCGAGGGAACGTGGAAGTCGAGCTCGTTGAGCGTGCGGCGGCTGTCGTCGCGGCTGATGGTCGCCGGGGGCTGGTCTTCGCGGGTCACGGTGTGAGTCCATTCGCTCGAGTGAGAGCCGACGAATTGGGGATCGCGATTTTTCGGTTCGATGCTCACGGCGGCACGTTGGATGGCGTCAATCCGCGTGGCCGCGAGTTGCTCGCGAACGCTCCAACCCAACAGATCTAGCGGCGCGGTCACCGGAGGCCGACCGGCGCTAGTTGGCGATCGGGCGCAGCGGCGATCGGCCCGGTGGACGATTGCGCGGCCCTCCGGAGTTCGGTATGTGCCGCGCCTCGCGACTTCGCCATTGTCTCCTCGAGAGTCTGGCGTTGCATCATGTCGACAAGTTGGGACTTGGCGGAATTGGTCGTTGGCGCGACCAGCACGGCGGCGTTGTGCTGTTTCCCACGAGTGAGACCGACGTAGAGGCCGGCGGCGTCAACGCCTGGTCCAACGAGGGCGCGGTCGGTGGTCTCGCCCTGAACGCCGTACACCGTTGTGGCGTAGGCGAGGTGGATGTGCGATGCGGCGTAGTCGAGGCTGACTTTCCTTAGATCGGTCGTGTCGGTGCTCGCAGCCAGGATCGCGTGGTCGTTGCCGATGGTCTTAACGATCCAGTTCTGGCGGTTCTGGACGTCGGCAGCCCTGTCATTGAGTCGCGTCTGGACAATGTCTCCGACGAATATCGCCTGACCGGATTGTCCCGAAAGTGCGCGTCCAGCGTGGATCGCCCCGGACTGAATCCGTCGGTGTTGGATCGCTTCGCTGATCTCCTGGGCTTCAGCGTGCGTCGCGGTGACTAGCGCGATCGTCTCCCGACACTGCGTGGCGTCGAACCATCCGGCGACCATCGCTTCGCGCGCGGCCGCATCGCTATCGGTCATCACGACATGGCCCCTCGCGACGAGGTCTGTGGCAACCTTGTGCATGTCGTCTTCGCCCTGGGGGTCGCGGAGCCGGAGAGTGAGCTCTGCCCACGCCGGATCCTTGAAGCGGTGGGTTGTTCGAAGCTCGACGCTATCGGTTGAGCGGCGCCAGAACACTGCCATGGCGCCGGAATGCCCGACCGGCAAGGCTTGACGTTGGTCGCCGACCAAGGCGACACCTGCGCCAGTGTCATGTAGGACATCGAGAAGTGCATTCGCGGCCTCGAGGTCCAGCATGCCGGCCTCATCGACAACGATGCGATCACCCGCGTTGATTCTAAGCCGGGGCCCTCGATAGACGCAGCCTGACGCCGAGTCGGGTTCGCCGATGGAAAGCCGCCGCCACTCGGTTGCGCCAGAGGTGGTAGTCGCCCAGCGCCATCCGTAGTCGTGGAGAAGCTGATGGAGTGACGACGACGCGCTCATCGTCTCGCGTCCCGCCACAGTGGAAGCCTTCTTGGTTGGCGCGACGATGATCATCTGGTGGCCGCGTCGCCGCAGAGCTGCGCCCGCGACTTTGAGCATCGTTGTCTTACCGGTGCCCGCCGGGCCGGAGACAACAACATTCCGGGATGTGCCGCCGATCGCGGCCGCGCCGGAGAGCTGGCCGTCATCGAGCGTCCGATTGGGCTCGATCGCGTAACCGATCGCGGCGACTTCGGCTGCGCCGAGGATGTGTCCAGGTGCGGAGATAGTGTCGACCTTTTGGGCGAGGGTGGCCTTGAGCGTAGCGGTGGAGACCGCCATGAGGTGCTTGACGTGCTTCGGGGCGTCCGGTTCAGAGATCAGCGTCACCGTGTGCGAGTGCGCCACGACCTCCTCCGCGAGCTTCGCTAGTTGGTCACGGTCGGCGACAACACCTGTTGCAGCGATTGCGCGGAGCGCGCCGGCCCGAATGTCCCACTCGCTGAATCGGCCGCCGCTGCCGGTCGAGCGGGCGTCCGCGTCGACGACAGCCTTGGCTGCCAGCAATTCGAGGTCGAGATCTTCGACGGCGACGCTAGGTAGCGGTACGGGAGAACGTTGCATGCCGATGGTGGGGTCGGTAGCAGCGAGCTCTTCACGGACGAGCTCGGCCCAGCCGTCTTCCTCCAGCTTGCCGGGTTTGTTTGGTCGGCCGACCGCCCACGCCCAGTGGTCGATCTGGCTGAGCACATCGTGGGAGGGCTCCTGCCCGGGGTGCTGCTCCTTCCACCAGGCGGTGCGGATGGCCTTGTTGGCTTCGATCTGCGCGGACCGCTTCGACAGTGGGCGTACCAGGTGCTGGAGTTGGGTGATCTCCCCGTCCTCATTAAGGGTGAAGCCCTTGGCGGCGAGTGCGTTGATCCAGGTGGGGTCGGTGCGGGAGGCGAGGTCGCCTTCGGCGTTGATGACGTTCTGGAACCGCAATGCGACGCGGGTGTCGATGTTGGACCATTTGCCGTCTCGGCCTTGGACTTTGACGTTGAGCCAGAGGTGGCGGTGTTTGTGCGGGTCGAGGGAGCGGGAGCGTTCGTGGCGGAGTTCGACGACTTCGATCCTTGCGAGATCTTCTCGGATGGCGCCGCCTTTGCCGCGGCGGGCGTTGAGCTCGGACTGCCAGAGCTTGATGATTCGGTCGCGGAGTCGGTCTTGGAGGTCTTCGTACGCGGCGGCCAGGTCGGGGTCGAGCATCGCAGCGATCGAGAACGACTTCGGCGCATTGATCGTCGCATCAAGAATCAGGTCTGCCACCGGCGACTCGAGATCCCGGCCACGGCGTTCCCCGGCGAGTGGGTCGAGTCCGTCGACCCAGTCCTTGAGCTGGTCGCGGGTGAGAAGGTCGTCGCGGATGGCGCCGTGTTCGACGATGTACCGGGTCATCATCGCGTCGGCGTAGCCGGCGGCAGCGATCACACCCTCGGCGGTTTTGGCGGTGAGGGTGGCGTCACAGACGCCGCTGAAGGCGTAGTCCACCGCTTGCCTGACCCCGTGGGACCGCTGTCCCCGCTTCCATCTGGCTACTCCACCTCGCACCTGAACTCACCTCCCGCTTGCCTTGTCTTCGGGATTCCCGAAACTGGACAGCCTTGTCCTTTCAAAAAGGTCCTTCTAGTTAGAACTTCCGGTTCCAAGGTGGTTTTGGCGCGCAAATGGCTCAAATGTCCGAAACCCGCTGGAACGGCATCACTATCGGGCCACTTCTCCCCGTCGTGAACCGTGTCAGGAGACCGCCCGATCATCGTCCGCCCAACCACCGACGCGAGCCTGAGACGACCGCAGCTCAGCGTGTTCGATCGTGCGGTAGCGGAGGTGTACGGGGGACGTGCAGGCCGCTTCTGCTGTGAATCCGGCAAGACTCCCGGCGCAGCCAACGGCGAACTGCGCCGCGGTGCCGTTCCCGAAAGCGATGCCCTCATACCTACACGTTGTGTTTGCCAGGAGGTTTTGACGCGCAAATCAGAAACTCACAGGAAACCGTTCACTGCCCGACCGCATCGCGTGGCCGGGCATTCGAGCTTCGCAACAGAAGACAGCCCCGCCGCGTGGCTGAGTCGCCAGTCGGTGGATCAAGGGTGTGCTGCAGGCTGCAGCGCGGGTTCACCTGGAGCGAGACGGGTGAGGTTGACGAAGGGCACGCATGCCGTCTCCGCGGCGAGGGCGGCGAGCCAACCGATCGGAGTGTGCGGGTCGGCGGCGATCGCCCACCCATCCATCACGTAAGTGCTGACTATCTCAACGCACTCCTGCTTTTCCGCCGCGGTCGGGTTCGGGGACCCCTCCACGCCGAGGAGTCCGCCCTCCAGCTCCGATGCCATGTTGCTGGTGTCGATGATGAATACCCGCATCCCACTCACTCCCCAGGTCGATCGTTTTTGAGCGCCGTTCCGGCGAGTGATCGAGAGCGAGCGGACGGTGTGCAGTGCCGGGTCGTGGAGTATCGGGGGAGCGCAGCGGAGGAGGCTACGCCGCGAAAGCCCGGCACGGAGCACCGGGAGCGAGCTACGATCGGGCGACGGAAAGGCCCTCAAACCCCAACAGTGCAGCGCCGCGTGCGGCGACCTCGACTAGCCGCACGTGAAGACATGGATGTGGCCCCGTCACCGCACGGGCAACGACGCGGGGGCCAGTGCTGACACACCTTGATCGGCTCGTTGAGCAGGGGCATGTAGACGCCGTCGTCCACATGGATCAGGGGCAGGACACGGATCGGCCGACCCTGATAGTCGGTGAGATCGAGGCAACGAGGTTGACGCGGAAGCCCTTTGAAACCGGGACTGGCGCAGGCCGCTCCACTTAAGTGCCTACGTGCATCAGCTTCTCTCGATTCTCCTCGCTTGTTCCTTTCCCTTCCTTGGCTTGTTTCCCTTCAGTCTTCCTTCGTCCTTTCTCTGCCCTCTTTCTCTTCGTCTGTCCCTTCCTTCCTTCTCTCAGTCGCTTGTCTTCTTCCCCGGACTTTCTCCACCCAACCTGCCACTGCGTTTACTGCTGAATTGGAGGGGCGCTTCGACGGCATCAACCCGGGTTGGACAGGCGCGGATATGCATCGGCATGCGGATCGAGCGTATCGATCGAATGCACCCCCGATTGTGTGTCATGCCGTCGACGTCGTGCCGGTGTGTGCAACGATTTGACCCCTCGGCTGGCCCCTAGAGTAAAAGCATGCAATTGGCAGAGGGACAGCGGGTTCGCATTCCGACTGCTGGGGTTTCGGATTGGGTCACGATTGTTTCGGTCATCCCAAACGGGACCGGTATCAGGCTCTTTCTTGCCCGAGATGGAGGCGACCTGCTCGCTCGTCCGGTCGATTTAGGCCCGGAGCAAATTGACTCCGTCGAACGAATTTCCCGCGATGGCTCGGGCGCGTCGGCTAGCGTGATCGCCGGCCTGTGGACCAGATGGATGATGGCGTCCACTTCTAGCGGTTCGTCCACCTTGTTAGCTTCGACGCCCCTCGAGCCGTTCGCCCATCAAGCTAACGCTGTATACGGCGCGATGCTCCCGCAACCGCAGCTGAGGTTTCTACTCGCCGACGAGCCTGGCACCGGCAAAACGATCATGGCTGGACTGTACCTGCGCGAGGCGCAGAAGCTGGGGCTCGTGAGAAGGGCCCTTGTGGTTGCCCCGGCCAACCTCGTTACTAAATGGCAGTACGACTTCGAGCGGTTTTTCGGGGGCGAGCTTCGAAGGGTAACGAGCGAGACAATTCATCAGCACGCCCTTGACGTTGACCATGACACATGGATCGTTTCGCTTGAGTTGGCCGCGTCGAACGCAAGCGTTCAACACGCAATTCGCCCCGATCGCGCTGGTTGGGATTTGGTCATCTTTGATGAAGCCCATCGGCTAACCCCGACTGCCGCGACTTTTCATTCGGTCGGACGCCTTCTCGCGGGAAACACACCGCGGGCTGTTTTCATGACCGCCACTCCGCATCGCGGGTCTGAGTGGCTATTTCGTCATCTTCTCCATCTCGTGGATGCCGAGATCTACCCGGATCCTGGAGACGATCCGAACACAGAGCTCTCACCCCTCAAACCAGGGTCGGTACATTTCCTGCGCCGGATGAAGGAGGACCTTTTCGATAGGGATAACGTCACGCCGCTTTTCCGCGGGCGCCACGCCACCAACGTCCGAGTGCAACTGTCGTCTGCGGAGGATTCGGTCTACAGGCGCGCGCTGGAACTTGTGGACGACTATTTTCCCATCTCGGCGAGGCCGCTCGCGCGAATGGTCTACGGAAAGCGCGCCGCATCCACCCTCTTCGCGCTAAGCCAGACACTTCAACGACGCAGAGCACTAATGGGTGAAAAGTCGCAGGTAGAGGCGGAGCTGTTTGCAGATCCGCAGGGAGAAGATGAGTCCGCGCGGGAAGAAGCCGCTGTTGTCTACGCCGACAGCACCTCAGCACGTCAAGAGCGCGCGGCAATTGACGAGCTCCTCGCGCAAATTGACGCGTTTGTAGCGGCCGGATATGCGGCATCAAAGCGCGAAAAGCTAGTCGCCGAGTGCTTACGACCGAACTCAATTGTCCCGGGCGGTACGGAACAAGCTGTGGTCTTTACCGAATACGCCGATTCGGCCGAATGGCTTACGCAGGAGCTCAATCGGCTGGGATATTCCGCGCGCATGTACTCCGGGCGTCAACTGAACGCTCAACGCGACGAAGTCCGAGCGGCTTTCATGCGCAAGGAATTTCAGGTGATAGTGTCCACCGACGCCGGCAACGAAGGAATTGACCTTCAGTCGGCTCACGTACTGGTGAACTATGACATTCCCTGGTCGCTCGTACGCCTCGAACAGCGAATGGGACGAATTCACCGGATCGGTCAAGAGAGAGACGTAGAACTCTACAACTTGATCGCGATCGGTACTCGCGAAGGAGAGACTCTTCACAAGCTTCTTGAGCGATTCGTGACGGCCGCCAATGAGTTGAACGGCCAAATGTTCGACAGTCTCTCGCTCGTTGCCGAGCTCACTGGGGTGCATTACACCGAGTGGCTAACCGCCTTCTTCGCCGACGAGCCGTCAAGGCAAATAGAAGCTACCGCAGCGGCTGACCGGCTGAAAGCTGAGGATCTTAAACGAGCCGCTAACGCGGCACAAAGCCAGGAGGTCGCCTTGTCTAGCAAGGTGGACACGCTTGCAGCAATCAAGCTACTTCAGAGCGACATGCTTGATCGGGTCAACCCGGCGATCGTTGAGGCATATCTCCGCCGGCTCGATGCGGCGAGTGTCCTTCGCGTGGAATCGACCGCGACGGGGGAGGGAATCTTTCGTCTATCCAATCCCTCCCACGGTCCAGTTCTCTTCGCGCCGACCGGCAAGCTCATCGCTACATCCGGCGCGGCACTGCAGCTTGCCTCGCTCGATATGGACACGAGCCAAATTACAGCTCTCGGACCAGGTGAACCTGCGTTCCAAGAATTGGTTGCAAAGGCCGATATCGTACTTTCGCCAGATTTGTATCGCGGCGGAGCAGCCGTGGATGCAACAAGCGCGAGCGATTACACTCTTTTCGCTTTCGAAGGTGTCCTTCGGGATGGACAACAGGGCGAAGAAGCGCCGTGGTTAACCCTGATCCGCATCGACGAGACCGGGAGTGCTCGACCAGTAAGGTGGGAGGCCCTCGCCAACATAGCGCCGTCCGACGCCAGTAGCCACGGAACCCATCCCGCGCGCATGCATGAAGCCAGCGTTGCAGCGAATGAGGCGGCGGCGCACATGAGCGACAAGCTGCGGAAGGCCAAGGCAGAGTGGTTCGCAGGCGCCCGAAAGGAGCTCGCGGCGTTGCCGGTCAACATCACCAAGGCAATTGCCGACCGCGAAGAGCGTCTGGCTATGCGTGCGTCGCTATCTGCACAGGTTGAGAAGCGCCTATCGCTGCTTGAGGGAATGACAGACGCGATCGTTGACGACGTTCGGCTCGTCGGTCAGGTTGACGTGAAAGCGATTGGTGCGCCACCAACGCCAGAGGAAAAGGATTCTGAACTCATCGCGATGATTTGCGTCAGGGACCGACTAAGAAGTGAAGGTTGGGCAGTCAACGACGTGTCGACGGAGGGTCGAGGCTACGACCTCTTGGCGACGAGGGGCGGTCAGCAGCGCTGCGTCGAGGTCAAGGGCGTGTGGGGGGCTGCATCAAGCCAGGGCGTACGCATGACGGCCAATGAAGTACTAATAGCTCTGCAGCAAGGCGACGGCTACTGGCTATATGTGGTCGATGGCTGCGCCGACGGCCGCGGAGAAGTATTCCTTGCCATCTCGGATCCAATCCGCCTTCTCGGAACTGACATCGCCCGCGACTCGGTGTTTCGGGTTCCAGGCAGCGCTTTGGTAACGGCAAAACACCACACGGAGTACGCATGACCAGGATGATCGAACGTTGGTTCCCCTGCGCGGAGGTTAGCGAGGCCACAGGAGCAGGATGGGGAAGCGGCAATACGGAACGTGGCCTGTTTACGTGGTTCGCTGCGAGGCCAACCGCGCAGGCCAAGGCAGCAGTAATCACAAGCCTTTTGCCGTGGCCTGATTCGGAGGCTGAACAACGCCGTCTTCAGGCTCTTGTCCGCCGAGCGATGGAGGGCCGCTACGAGGCGTGGGATTCCCTGCGTCGAGAGGTTGAGATGGCCTGGCCGGACGGCCCGTCAGTACTCGACCCGTTTTCTGGACGCGGAATGATCCCGCTAGAGGCTGCTCGACTAGGCACACGGTCAGAAGCAGTGGAGTATGCGCCGGTTGCGGTCCTCGCCTCGAAACTGCTGACGGATTTTCCATTCGTGGATTGGAGCTCCGAGCCTGACCTTCCTTTTGGGCGGTCTGAACGGATTACAGGGTCACGACTTGTTCGGGATGTCGAAGCTGTGCTAGACGAGATTAGCCAACGTCATGCAAAAGCAATGGGCGAGTTCTATCCCGCGCCGGATGGGAAGGGGCCGTGGGGGTACTTGTGGGCAGTCACGCTTCCATGCCAGGAATGCGGTAGACGTTTTCCGCTCTTTACAAATTCTGCGCTGAGAACCCCATCCGTTCGCCGAGCAACCAAGGCACGTGCTGCGATCAACGACGAGGGTCAAGCCTTTTACGTGCGCCCCTCGTCTGATGGTGAGAGGTTCGATGTCGTCGTTCACGCGGGCGGTGAGCGGCGCCCTCCGACCCTCGCCGTGGCACTGGATTCAGATGGCAGGCGGATCCCAGGTAAGTCGGCCATTTGCGTCTTCTGCGACCACGTTCACCCCGTGGAGGTACACCGCCGTCTTACGAATGAAGGGTTGGGCGAGGACCGACTGCTTCTTGTCGCAGATTTTGACAAGGACTTGGGGAAGACTTTCCGTCTCCCTGAGCTCGAAGAGATAGAGGCAGCCCAGAACGCGAAGCAAGCCCTGGATAACGAACCGGCCTTCAGTCCGCTCTTGCCAGCGATACCGGATGAAGGGATTGCGCCGGGAAACAACAATATTGTCGGTCCATCCATTTACGGGGCGCGCAATTACGGAGATCTCTGCGTCCCTCGGCAAACTCTGTCATTCATTCGAGTCGCCCGGATCGTCAATGAGCTAAGTCGAGAGATGAGCGAGGTAGGAGTCTCGCCGAGGTACAGGATGGCTCTCGCGGGGTACGCATCGTCGACCCTGGTGCGCCAACTTCGATACAGCACGCGCGGAGCGTGGCTCAGGTCTCAAGACCGCGGAAGCATCAGCGTCGCAGGGATTTTCGTTAATGAAGGATCGCTGACCTATTCGTACGACTCGTTTGAGGTTGGGATCAACGGTGGCGGAGGCTCCTGGCGGTCGTCGGCGCAGCAAACGATCCGCACGCTCGAGTCCCTTATTCCGGAACGGCCTGGGCAGCCTACTCGCGTGGAGCGAGGGAGCGCTGTGCGGTTACCGCAGGCCTCAAAATCGTTCTCGGCGGTCGTTACCGACCCGCCATACGACGAGATGATTGCGTACGCAGACTCAAGCGATCTCTTCTACGCGTGGGTCAAGCGTGCGATGTTTGTCGCTGACCCGTCAATGGCTATAACCACCGATCCATTTCGCGCTCAGGAGAAGGCCGAAGAGATCATCGTCAAGCGCGCGAGAGGGCTGGCGAAGAGATCTGACTACACGGAGCACAGAACACGCGAGCATTACGACACGCTCATGTCCCAGGCGTTCTCCGAAATGCGGCGTGTAGTCAGCGACGATGGGGTGGTCACTATTGTTTTTGGGCATGGTGAGCCCGAAGTGTGGCGAAGACTGCTTGGGTCAATCACGCAGGCCGAACTCGTACTGACCGGCTCTTGGCCAGCACGCACCGAATCGGGTGGGCAACAGGGCAAGGCGAATATCGTGTCCACGCTAACGATGGCTTGCCGACCGGCACCACCAGGACGTCCGATCGGGCGCGCGGCCGCTGTCGAAGCCGAAGTAAAGGCCGAAGTCGCTTTGCGGATTGATCAATGGGGTCGATCAGGTCTCGCTCCAACCGACATGCTCATGGCGTCTGCCGGACCGGCTATGGAGGTAGTCGGGCGGTATTCAAGCGTGATCAATAACAAGGGGATCACGGTGCCGCCGGAGACGTTCCTTGTGGTTGCGCGCAAAGCTGTTCAGGATGCAGAGGCGATTGAGATTGATCACCTCCCGCTCGATACGTTCGACGCGCGAACCCGATTCGCCCTGTGGTGGATTCGACTGTTTGGGAAGGGGATCGCGCCCAAGCCTGAACTTCGTTGGCAAGCGCTGGCGTCCGACATGGAGCTTGCTCAGGTTCGTGACCTGGTTCCGGATGTTGACAAAGGTTGCCGATTCGTCTCTGCGAAGGATGTTCGCCACCGCGTTTCGTCGTCCAGTGATGTCATCGACGTAGCTTTGGGGATGGCTTCCGCCTGGCGCGATGGCCTTGACGCTGTAGCCGGTGTCTTGCTGGCGTCAGAACGTGACGATCAGGATTCTTTCCTTTGGGCCGCGATTCGCTTCTTGTCAGACCGTCTACCCGACGCCGACCCGGACGCGATCGCTTGGAGTGGAATTCTGCGAGCCAAAGGTGGCCTCGCATCCACTACGAGGAGCGTCTGGGCGCAACGGATCGCCGATCGAGATCAAGGCGATATTGATATGCGCGCGCCAGTTTTGTTTGAGATTGAGACGGAGAGCAAATGAGTGCCAATCGGTCGGGCTGGTGGAGCGAGCTTGTGCTCCGTCCCGAGATCGTCGATGCGTCAGGCGCGATCGACGACGTCCAGATGTCACTCTTTCAGGCAGTGCACGCCACCGCCGGCGCCAAGCCCTTCTACGCAGACGCCATGCAGTTTGGTGAAATAACATATCCCACCAATCAGCTCGTTGACTTGTTGGCGAAAGTGGCAGTCCGATTGGGCAGCGACGGATATACCGCCGCGCCCGCACTCAGGCGGCTTGACCAGGGCATGGGTGGTGGAAAGTCCCACGCTTGTGTCGGGTGTTGGCACTTGGCGGCCCATCCCCAAGAATTCGCAGAGACAGAGATCGGGCGCGAGGTTTTTGCGCTTGCGGAGCAAATCGCTGGGCGCCCAATCGCTCGCGATTTGAATCGGCCGCATGTGGTCGTACTCCCATGCGACAACATGACCCCGGGGGCGGCAGACAAGGCGTTGGACGGGCCGGCGGAGAATCTCTATGAGCGTTTTCTCTGGAGACTTTTCTCTCACGACTATGCCAAGTATGAGAGCTATCAGCCCTACTTCAATGACAAGTCGAAGATCGGTGAAGCCTTGCGTTCGCTGGATCGACCTGTCCTGATCATTGTTGATGAAGTCCTCGATTATGTAGGGAATGGACTGGATGGCGCGGCCCGTCCAGAACTCATTGCACAGGACATGGCCTTCCTGCGCGCGCTGCTCGATACGGTCAACGACGTTCCGAACGTGGCGATGCTCGTCGTGATGATCGCCTCTGAGAAAGATTCGATAGCGCTTTCTGCTGCGGGGGAGCGGCGGCGCGACGAACTTAGCAGTTTGCTCGAGAGGAACGGCCAGCCCGCTACAGTCAATGAGAATGCTGACTTCGCCGCGATCCTGCGTCGCCGCCTTTTTGTGCGGTCCGCCAGTCCGGAAGCGATCCGACGGACAACCGGTCGATACCTCGATGTAATGCGAAATCCCGCCTGGAAGGCAAAGGTGTTTGATGCGCTGTCGGCAGGATGGGCAGGTGCATTCGCCGATGAGGTAGAGCGCACGTATCCATTCCACCCGCAGCTCATGCAACTTGCTGAAAACGAGTGGGCCAACATGGCTGGCTTTCAGAAGGTCCGTTCCACGATTCGCGTCTTCGCTGCAACCGTGTACGCGCATTACGAACGCGCGATGTCGGGTGGATGGGTGCCGGAATTGATTGGGCCTGGCGATTTGCCGTTGTCCGACGCAAACGTCCGAGAGAGCATTCTCGGGAGCGGTTTGATTAGCGATGCCAAGACGCAAGCAAACTATCGTTCGATCGCACAGAACGACATTGTCGGTCTAGACGACGCGGGCGGCGCTGCTCGGAATCTCGACCGAAAGCGGTCGGATGACGACACGAGCTCGGTAAACCCACGCGCTGCGGAACGAGCAGCGTCGTTCATCTTCTTGGCCTCTGTGGTAGGTAGCCGCGGGTCAGGCCGTAGAGGAGCCTCTGAACCTGAGGTCAAGGCGGCTACGCTCGTCCCAGATTCTGACTATGTGTTGGCCGACGCTGATACCGTTCTCAAAGAGCTGGTCGACGGCGAGTCGGGGATGGGCACAGTCGAGGTAATCGCTGGACGAGGCGGCCAGCCACCGCGTTACTTCTTGTCGACGACTCAGACGCTCGCAATCCTGGTGCGTGCTGCTCGCAACATCATTTCCGACCGAGAGCGCGATGAAGCAATTGCTCGACTCGCGGAAGATCTCAGCAACACAGGCCCCTTCCGTAAGCGGATCTTTGTTCCTGCTCAGGATGGACTCACCCCCTTGAGACGCTTAGCGCCGCCGGTATCGATGACGCGCGTACAACGCGTCTGGTTGTTCTGGATCCTGCTCAATTCTCGCTTCGAAATGGGATGGAGAAGGCGACGCTCGAGGCTGTTGAATCAGCTCTCGGGCTGGGTGGACAAAGGCTCCCCGTCGAGTGGGCGGCTTCTGCGATCTTTGCGGTGGTAAACACTCAAAGACGCCAGCAGGCTCGGGCTCTAGCTGTCAACTATCTTGCGCATGACTCTGCTTTGGCCGCTCCCGAGATGGAGCAGAATCCGGAAATGCGCGCGGCTGCGTCGCGCGCGCGCGATGAAGCCCTACGCGCTCTCAAAGACAAGGTCCGAAGCTCATATCAGCATATTATATATCTTTCACAGCCCGATGCCCATTTGCCCAGAACTATGGTCGTTGAAACGTTCGAGAGCGATGCTCAGTCCGCTTTGGATGGCACGGCTGTTTGGAATTTGTTGGTCGCAAAAGATCGTGCATTTGGCACCCATGAGTTCGGTGGATCGACACTAGTTCTCAACCTTCGCGCAGAAGACTACGGTCGGCCTCTGAACGAAGTACGAGATGCGTTCTGGAGTGCGCCGAGGCTTCCGCTATTGCCGGAGGGAGAGGAGGATCTGCGCCGAGGTATTTTTGGGGCGTTGAAAGACAGGTCAATTCGCCTAGTCGACAGCGCCGGCGCAGACGTCACTGTCGCAGTCGCGTCGGAAATCAATCTGAATCAATCCGGGCTTCGGCTCATGAAACCGGAGATCTCTGAGGCCCCCCGGGTTCAGATGATGCAGGCTTCGACTCTGAGCCCGCAAATCCAAGTGCGCCGGCCACTCCGCCCGTCCAAGACGACCCGCGAATGCACGAGCAGGCATTGTCGTTCTCGCTTGCGGTCCCTACGGGGTCGACCGCGGAAAGCGATGCGATAGCTCGGTTGTTCCTCCGTTTGTACGAGGCGATCGACGCGGGCGACGTGTCCTGGATCCAGGGGACGCTCACAATCGTTGCGGACTCAAAAGAGGTGTCGAAATTGGTGCACGCCGTCGAGAGTGCGGGGATGCAAGCCTCAGTCCGCGATCAATAGTCTGGCTTAGCATTTGGAGAGTTCGTGAGCGACCACACCAAATCGGCTTCCCGGCAAGGGGCGATCCCGCTCGAGCACATCCTCCGCGATGATTTGGCACAGCGCCTCGACTTGATCGCTGACGATCTGACCTTGATTCAAGTCGAATATCCGCTGCCGAACGCCGAAGGGGCGCGCGGCTCAATCGACATTCTTGCGCGAGATGTTCGGGGAGATTTGGTCGTCATTGAGCTAAAGCGGTCTGATCAAACCGCGCGACAGGCACTTCACGAGCTTGAAAAGTACGTCGCTCTTCTAGCGGCAAGTCGTGGAATTCGGGTGGCGTCCCGTTGAGTGGTGGAGTTTCTCGACACCGTGCGGGATCAGCTGTTGGTGATTATGCCGCAGTGAGTTCGGGGATTGCCACCTCCTCGGGTTGAACGTCCAGCAGCTTCATGGAGTGCTCGCTGAAGTAGCGGCGGTCGGCGCCGTCCCACTCGTCGTGCTGCTCGATCAGGACGTGCCCGGCCAGACGCAGCAGGGCGGCCGGGTTGGGGAAGGTGCCGACGACGTCGGTGCGGCGTTTGATCTCCTTGTTGACCCGCTCCAACGGGTTCGTGGACCAGATCTGCCGCCAATGCGCGGTCGGGAACCCGGTGAAGGCGAGCAGGTCATCACGGGCGTCCTCGAGCATGTCCGCGACCTTCGGATGGGACCGGGCCAGCATCTGGGTGACCTCGCCGAACTGCGCGGTGACGTGTTCAGTGTCGGGTTGGGCGAAGATCGTGCGGATGATCGAGGCAACCATCGGCCCGGCGGTCTTCGGGACGTTGGCGAGGACGTTGCGCATGAAGTGGACGCGGCAGCGTTGCCAGGCTGCGCCGGCGAACACGGTGGCGATGGCGGCGATCAAACCGGTGTGAGCGTCGGAGATCACCAGCTTCACCCCGTCGAGTCCGCGCGCTTTCAATGAGCGCAGGAACGTGGTCCAGAACGGTTGCGACTCGGTCTCGCCGACCTCGAAGCCGAGGACTTCACGGCGGCCGTCGGCGGCGACACCGACCGCGACCACGACGGCTTGGGAGACCACTCGTCGGCCGACGCGGGCCTTGCAGTAGGTGGCGTCCAGGAACACATACGGGTAGGTCGTCTCCGCCAGCGGCCGGTCCCGGAACGCGGCGACGTCCTCGTCCAGGTTGGCGCAGATCCGGGACACCTCGGACTTGGAGATCCCGGTGCCGGCGCCGAGCGCCTTCACCAGATCATCGACCTTCCGGGTTGAGACACCGTGAACATAGGCCTCCATCACCACCGCGAACAACGCTTGGTCGACCCGGCGGCGCCGCTCCAGCAGCGACGGGAAGAAGCTGCCCTGCCGCAGCTTGGGGATCTTCAACTCCAGCTCGCCGGCGGTCGTGGTCAACGCCCGCGGTCGGGTCCCGTTGCGCTGGGCCACCCGATCCGGGTTGCGTTCGAACGGGGCTGCGCCGATGAACGCGGCCGCTTCCGCGTCGATCAACTCCTGATAGAGCGTCTCGGTCGCGACCCGGATCCGATCGGTCACATCGGTGAGTTTGAGTTCCCCGAGCAGCTCGAGGAGGGCAGACTGGTCAAGAGCCATCGTGCGTTTGTGTCCTTTCGTGAGATTCCTAGACAGTTCTCACTGACCATCGCACGATGGCTCGCCACGTCAACGACGTGACACTCAAGCCCAAGAACTACACCACCCCAAGGGACGCCACCTGGAATTCGGGTTGACCAGCTGCGATGCGTTCTAGTTTCGACCACTTGGCATGAGCTCGCCGTCCCCTTTACAAGGTATTTGGCGCACGCCGACTTCTACCTGGTCGGACTGGAGCTCGTGCTCAATGGGGACGGCTCCATCAGAGCGTGCAATCCGTTCATGCCAGTTGAGCTCTCCAAGGGAGTTGAGCTGTGTCCCGAGTACCTCGGAATGCTGTTCGAAGACGCAGGGAAACGAGATATTGCGCTGGGCGAAGTACAGTCGGCCCTCGACGAGTTGGACGTTCAAGACTTTGTCTTACTTGCGCTGGACTATTCCGGGGACTCTGGAGAGGTGATCTATCGTTGGGCTTTGTTCCTCGTGCTCGCCACCTTTTCAAAGGCGATGAAGCAACACGTTGAGATGATTTTCCCGGGGGAGGAGTTTGACGAGTATGAACCGGACGACTTCATGCATGAGCAATTCGTCGAGGCTCGCATCACTGAAAATGTCGAATCGGACGACGTTGTCGCAAGTTCGCCCGCTCATTTAGATTCGCAGGCGAACTGGGACGTAGCGTCAACGGCCGGGTTTGGAGTATTTGCCGACCGTGTCGTGTGGACTCGTGAGCGTCTCCTCGACATCGTGCACGGCGCGGGAGATCGATGGGCGGTTAATTTCACGGATTCTGTAGCTCCAGCGAATAGACCAGCGTGGGAGCGCATGGTCAACAACGTGGCCGAAGTTACTCGAGGCACCGAGCCTTGGCCAAGGATTATTGGGAAGTGGCTCGAGGAATCGGCTGTTTTGACCCAGCAGATCGGCATAGCGATC